>JBJMGP010000022.1:0-28205 GCA_045807865.1 Pyrinomonadaceae bacterium | reverse complement strand
GACGAGGGGCGCGGCGCCCGGGGTCGTCGAGGAGCAGGCATCGATCACGCCGCCCTGGTCGCCCTCCGTCCTCTGCGTCGTTCCGCCAACCTCCACGCTGCCGACGTTGCCGCGGTTGGCCGTCAGGATGACGCAGCCCGAGGCGAGCGTGACGTTGACCTTCCCCGACTCGAACGAGAGCGTCAGGTTCGAGTTCGGCGCGATGTCCGCGTGGCCGATGCCCGGCAGGTTGACCGTCGCGCCCACCCCCGCCGGCGTCTGGATCGACTGCCCCGTGAAGATCGTCTCGCCAGACTTGGCGCTGTTGCCGTTGACCGTGACGGCGTTGTTGCCGCGCGTCGTCAGACGCCCCTGCGCAGCACCCTGCGGCGCCGCGGTGGTCGCCTTCGCGACGAGACGCGCCGTGGCCGCGCGCACCAACTCCGCACTCAGGCAGAGGTGCGTGACGGACAGCACGAGTGCGAAGGCAGTTGCCTTTACGATCCTGCTCTTGACGGTACCCATGATGTTTGTCCTGTCGAGGCTTCGAAAACTTTAACGGCCGCGAGCAGTTCAGACACTGACGCCCGAGGCTAAAACGCATCGAGTCTAGACGCTCGCCCGGTCAGGGTCAATACTCATAAGGTCTAGTTTTTTGGCCACTTAAGGGGGCGTGAGGCGGCCGCGGCGGCCGCGAGCGCCAGCGCCGCGAAGGCGTTCGAGGGCACGTGAAGTCCGAACTCGACGAGGCTGTGGACGGCGACGCCGCAGAGCCCCGTCAGCGCGCCCAGGCAAGCGGCGCGCGCGAAGGGGCTCCCCTCACGCAGGCGCGGGGCAGACTGCCTGACGAGCAGCAGGAGGAAGGTGAACACGGCGGCGGCGCCGAAGACCCCGCCCGAGGCGAGTACCTCAAGGTAGTCGTTGTGTGCCTGCTGCGGGACGAGGCCGCCGGAGCCCTCGTGCTGCCCGCTGACGGCGACCCAGTAGCCGCCGAAGCCGACGCCCAGGAGCGGGTGCGCCGCGAACGTTCGCCACGTCGCCGCCCAGATGTCCCTCCGCCCCGAGTGAGTCGCGTCCGTCGTCCCGGTCGTCACCTCCTCGCCGACCGACGCCACTCGGTCGGCGACCGTATCTCCGCCCAGCCAGACCATCCCGACGATGATCGTCAAGAGCAGCGCGAGGACGAGCACTGCGCGCGCCGCCTTCGAACCCGCGATGCGGTCGAGCGTCGAAGGGCTCGTTTCCAGGCGCCTCGTGGGACTGGTTCCATTCAAGGCGCGCGCTTTCGTCACGCCGAAGGTGGCGCCGAGGAAGATGACCTGGCAGAGCATCGCGAGGATGCCGCCGCGCGAGTTGGAGAGGACGAGCGCCGCCCAGAGAGGAAGTGCGAGCGCGAGCGGCACGAGCGCCTTCGCCCGCGCGACGCCGCGCCCCGCGACGAGCCCGAGCAGCACGCCCAACGCCATCTCCGCCAGGTAGGCGAAGTGGTTCTTGTTGATGAACTGCGCGTAGCCTGTGTTTGGCCGCAGGGATTCGAGCAGGAAGCCTGCCTCGCCGCGCTGCGCCGTCTGCCGGACGATGCCGAAGAGCGCCGAGGCCAGCCCCGCCGCCACCACCGCGTAGAGGAGCGCGTGCAGACGCCGCTCGGTCTCGGCGTAGCGTAGGAGGAGCGCGAGGTATGTGGCGTACGTGAAGAGTAAGAGCGCGACGAGGCGCGTCTCGTAAGGGTCATAGCTGACGGCGCCACCGCCGAGGTCGAGCGACTGGAGCAGGGCGTAGACGACGAGCGCGAGTCCGGGCAGCGCCAACGTGTGCGCACGCGACACCCAGCCCCCGGAGAGCGCGCCCTCCAGGGCCCAGAGCGCGGCGAGGAGGAAGACCAACACCTCGAACAGCGCCATCCAGAGCGGCTCGACCGAACCATAAGGGACAGACGAGAGCGGGACGATGGCGACGAGCCCTGCGAAGATGATGACCGAAAGTCCTCTCGCCAGGACGCCCGCGCGACCCTCGACCGGCGCCTCGACGCGCGCGACGGAGTCCCCGCGGTTACTTCGGACGGACGAGGACAATGCTTCCACTCTCCTTCACGCCCGACGCGGGGACGGCCTTCACGCCTCCCGCAGCGGCGGCCGCCTTCTTCCCCCCGCCACGCGCCCCGCCGGACAGGTAGGCCGACAGCCACTCGTAGTCGCGCCGCGCCTCCTCCATCTTCGGGTCGAGTGCGAGCGCGCGTTTGTACGAGGCGAGCGCGCGCTGGTACTGGTTCATCGAGTAGTACGCGAGCCCGAGGTAGTAGACCGGCACCGCGTCACCGGGCCTCCGTGCGGCCGCCAGCGCGTAGACGGCCACCGCATTCGCGTACCAGCCCT
This sequence comes from Pyrinomonadaceae bacterium, assembly GCA_045807865.1. GTDB lineage: Bacteria > Acidobacteriota > Blastocatellia > Pyrinomonadales > Pyrinomonadaceae > QHXN01. The sequence continues at coordinate 25,854 of JBJMGP010000022.1, read as the reverse complement.
TTAAGCGGTAGGCGTGCCCGACGTTCAACAGTCGTTCGTAACCGCCGACGCCTTCGAGCCCGCGTTCGAGGTCGGAGAGTTCCGCCGTGACGCGCGCGAACTCCGCCCGCGCCTCGTTCGAGTCGGGCGCGAGCCGCGCCGCGCGCGCCCGCGAGTCGCGGGCGTCGCGGTACTCGCCCAGCCGCTCGTGCGCGCGGCCGCGCGCGAGGTGGTACTCGGCCGCCCGGGGTCGCAGGCGGATCGCCATCCTGTAAGCCTCGGCCGCCTGGTCGTAGAGCCCCGCGCCCTCGAACGCGCGCCCGTAGGCGGCGAAGAGTCCGGGGTCTGTGCCGTCGGCGCGGAGCGCGCGGCTGCAAGCCCCGACGCCCTCCCAGAACTGACTCGAAGCGACGAGCGACTTGCAGAGCCGCGCCCGCGCCTTCGCGTAAGCGGGGCGCAATTCCAGCGCGCTCCTGTATGCGGCCGAAGCCTCCGCCTGCCTTCCCAATTTCTCGTAGGTCGCGCCCACGTCGAAGAGGGCGTCGGCGTCTCGGGGGTTGGCGACGACCGCGGCGAGGAAGGACTCCAGAGCCTCTTCATAACGGCCGGCGTCGAACTGTTCGACCCCGTTCGCGAACGAGCGCGCGTAAGAGACCGCGTCCGCGCGGCCGTCCTGCGACTGCGCGGACGCAGCGGCCGGGAGGAGTGCTGCGAGAAAGAGTGCGGCTAACAACTGCCTGGACTTGCTCATGGGGGTTTTACTGCTACGGCGGCGGCGAGGCGGCCGCCCCTTGGACTCACTCGGCGGCGCGCGAAGATTCTGACGCTGGCGGGTGAAAACTTCCGAAAGGTTCTGTCAGGCCCGCGCCGTCCCTTCGGACTTCAACAAGGTCGTCCGCGGGCGCCGCGAAGCCCGCATGATAGACGCAGGTGCGCGCGCAGTCAACGCGCGTGGCGAAGCGACACGGCCGTCAGCGTTTCGGGGCGGGCTGCGGGGTGTAGGTGGGGCCGCGGAGTCGCGGGCCTTGCGGCGTCCAGTCGAGGCGGTCGATGCAGAGTTGCCGCACCTTCATCGACGCGTCCCAGGCGTGGTAGACGAAGTAGTCGGTCTGGCCGTCCGGCCCCCGGACGATGCAGTGGTGGCCGGGGCCGCGCACGTGGCCGGGGACACCTTTGAGGACACGCGCCTCCGCGCCCTGCCCCGTGTAAGGCCCCGTCACCGTGTCGGAGACGGCGTAGTCCACGCCGTAGTTGGGCGTCTGCCAGTTCGAGCCGCTGTAGAAGCAGTAGTAGCGCCCGCCGTGCTCGCGCACGAACGGGCCTTCGATGGTGTGCCAGTCGAAGGTCTGGCCGTAGACCTCCATCCGGCGGTTCGCCTCGTAGAGCGTCCAGGGGTAGCGCGCGCGCAGGACGACCTTGCACTCGCCCGCGAGCTTCGTCATCCCGTCGAGCCTGTCCACGACGATGGCGGTGCCGGGGTGCGCGCCGCCTTCGGTGTCGGGGAAGTTGCGCGCGTAGAACATGTACCAGCGGCCGTCCGTGTCTTTGAAGGGGTGCGCGTCTATCGTGAAGCGGTTGTTCTCGCAGTCCAGGAGCTTCACGCCCGCGTCCTTGTAAGGCCCCTCGGGCCGTTGGCTCGTGGCGACGCGCAACTCGAACTTCTCCTCCTCCTTGCCACCCATCGCGTAGTAGAGGTAGAAGGTGCCGCCCTCGTACGCGACCTCCGGCGCCCAGAACTGGTAAGCCCTGTCCGCGGTCGGCTCCGTGAGAGCGCCGCCGAGTTCCCGCCAGTTGACGAGGTCGTCCGAGCGGAGCAGCGTGAAGATGCGGCCGTCCGACTTGCGCTCGCCGCCCGTCGTGCCGAAGGCGTAGTAGACGCCCCGATGGCGGAGCACGAAGGGGTCGGGCATCGAGCCCGCGTAGACCGGGTTCGTGTACGTCTTCGGCGCGCGAGCCGCGCCGGCCGCCTCGGCCCCGACGACGCCCACGCGGATGAGCGCGCCCGCGGCGCAAGCGCCCGCCGTCAACTCTCTCAGAAACGCCCTGCGTGAAACGTGTGTCGCGTCCGGCCTCGGCATATTTAAGACCGACTCCTCAACAAGGGTCTGCCCTCCGCGGCGCATTCTACAACACGTCACTTCGGCCGGCTCAACGAAAGTGTGGAGCAAACGTGGGCGGGGCGATACAATACGCGCGGAAGGAGGTCAGTCGATGCAGGTTGAAGGTCTGACGATACGGCGCGCGGAGCCCGACGACTGTTCGGCGCTCTACGAGATATTCACCAGCCCGAAGCTCTACGCGAACACCATGCAGTTGCCCTACCCTTCGCGCGAGGCGTGGCGGCAAAGGCTCGCCGACCCCGGCGACGGCGCGCACAACCTCGCGGCCGTCGTCGGCAACAAGGTCGTGGGGATGTTCGGCCTCCGAACCTTCCCGCACAGGCCGCGCAGGCAACACGCCGGTTCAATCGGGATGAGCGTGCACGAAGACTGGCACGGCAAGGGCGTCGGCACCGCACTGATGCGCGCCGGTGTAGACCTCGCGGACAACTGGCTCAACCTCAGGCGCCTTGAGCTGGAAGTCTACACGGACAACGAACCGGCCATCCGCCTCTACGAGCGCTTCGGCTTCGAGCGCGAGGGCCTGCTGCGTCAACACGCCTACCGCGACGGCCGCTACGTAGACGCCTACGTCATGGCTCGCCTACGCATGCCCGCTTAAATCGAGAAGTCACGAATGGCTCGCGCGCTCAGGCGTTCGGGGTCGAGCCGGCGGGGTCGTGCCAGCCGCCGATGTCGGCGGTCAGCTCGTCGGCCTCGCGCGGCCCCCAGGTGCCGGGCTCGTACTCGTGGACGGGGGTTACGTCGCCGAGCACGGTGTCCACGACGCGCCACGAAGCCTCGACCGCGTCCTCGCGCGTGAAGAGCGAGGAGTCGCCCTTCATCGCGTCGCGCAGCAGGCGCTCGTAAGGCGGCGTGTCGTCGCCGGGGTCTTCGTGCGCGACCAGCTCGATGTCCTCGCCGGCCATGACCTCGCCCTCGACCTTCGTGCGCGCGCCCAAGCTGATGACGATCTCGGGACTGAGTCTGAAGCGGAAGTAGTTCGAGTGCGGCGAGACGACCTCGCCGAACATGGACATCGGCGGGCGCTTCATCGTCACGAGCACTTCGGTCGCCGTCACGGGCATGCGCTTGCCCGCGCGGATACAGAAGGGCACGCCCGCCCAGCGCCAGTTGTCCACGTGCAGGCGCAGCGCCGCGAACGTCTCGACCTGCGAGCGGTGCGCCACGCCCGGCTCGTCGCGGTAGCCCTTGAACTGCCCGCGCACGACCGACTGCCTGTCGAGCGGCCGCATCGCGCGCAGGGCCGCGATCTTGCAGTCGCGCACGGCCTCGGTCTCGTAGGAGGAGGGCGGCTCCATCGCGAGCAGCACCGCGACCTGAAGCAGGTGGTTCTGCACCACGTCGCGGATGGCGCCGACCTCGTCGTAGAACTTGCCGCGCCCCTCGACGCCGAACGCCTCGGCCATCGTGATCTGCACGCTCTCGACGTAGTGGCAGTTCCAGACCGGCTCCAGGAAGGAGTTGGCGAAGCGGAAGTAGAGGAGGTTCTGGACGGGCTCCTTGCCGAGGTAGTGGTCGATGCGGAAGACCGAGTGCTCGGGGAAGTACTGGTGGATGGAGTGGTCGAGTTCCTGCGCCGAGGCGAGGTCGCGCCCGAAGGGCTTCTCGACGACGATGCGCCCGCCCCCCTCCCCGGCGCAGCCGGACTTGGCGAGCCCCTCGGCGACCGTCGTGAACAGGCTCGGCGGGATGGCGAGGTAGTGGAGCGGACGCTGCGCGTCGCCCAACTCTTTCCGCAGCTGCGCGAAGGTCGCCGGGTCGCGGTAGTCGCCGTCCACGTACCGCAGGTTCGAGGCGAGCTGCTTGAACGCCTCCTCGTCTACGCCGCCGTGCTCCTGCAAGGAGGCGCGCGCGCGCTCCCGCAACTGTTCCAGCGTCCATCCGGACTTCGCCACGCCGACGACCGGCATGTCCAACTTGCCGCGCCTGGTGAGCGCCTGCAGCGCCGGGAAGATCTGCTTGTAGGCGAGGTCGCCCGTCGCCCCGAAGAAGACGAACGCATCCGAATATTCAGCCACCGACTTGCCCCCTTCCGTGCCGAGACCTTGAGCTTACTTATATCTCAATCTTCGAGAAGCGCCACGCGCCGAAGGCCAGAAGCATGACGGCGACGCCCGCGAGCGCGAGCACGTCAAAGGCGACGCCGAAGTGCGTCACGCCGCTCAGAACGCCGCGCACGCCGTCCACGCCGTAGGTGAGCGGGTCGATGCGCGTGAGCACCGCGAGCGCCTTCGGCAGGTTCGCCAGCGGGTAGAGCGCGCCCGAGAGGAAGAAGATCGGCATCACCATGAAGTTCATCACGAGCTGGAAGCCCTGCATGTCCTTCAGCGTCGAGCCGATGGCCGTCCCCAGCGCCGCGAAGACGACGGCCGTCATGACCAACACGGCCAGCGCGAGGGGGAGCGCCAACCAGTTCACTGGGCGGAAGCCCGCGACGAGGCTGACGAGGAAGATGAGCAGCCCTTGCAACGTCGCCACCGTCGCGCCGCCGAGCGTGCGGCCCGCCATGATCCAGAGGCGCGGGACCGGCGCGACGAGCGTCTCCTTCAGAAACCCGAACTGCCTGTCCCACAAGAGCGCGATGCCGGAGAACATCGACGAGAAGAGCACCGTCATCCCGATCACGCCCGGCGCCATGAACTGCAGGTAGCTCCCCTCACCCGCGCGCTGGAAGACCGGCCCCAGCCCGAAGCCGAGCACGCCGAGGTACATGATCGGCGAGCCCAGAGACGCGACGATCTGCGTCCGCGAGCGCAGGTACTTCTTCACCTCGCGCAGCCAGAGGATGTAGATGACTCTCATCGGTTTCTGCCGCTCCACATCCGCGCCATCTGCCGCATCTGGTCGGCGGAGCCCGCGGCCTCGTCCCTGATGGTCGTGCCCGTCAGCGCGAGGAACGCGCCTTCGAGCGAGTCCGTCTGCGTCCGCTCCTTAAGCTCCTGCGGCGAGCCCGTGGCGACGATGCGGCCGTGGTCGATGACACTGATGCGGTCGGCCACGCGCTCCGCCTCGTCCATGTAGTGCGTCGTGAGGAAGACCGTCACCTGATCGGACTCGTTCAGCTTCTTCACGTGCGTCCACATCTGGTTGCGGCTCTGCGGGTCTAAGCCCAGCGTCGGCTCGTCGAGGAAGAGCACCTTCGGCGTGTGCAGGAGCCCGCGCGCGATCTCTAAGCGACGCCGCATCCCGCCCGAGAAGGTCTTCACCAGGGCGTCGCGCCGCTCCCACAGCTCGAAGAGCTTGAGGAGTTCTTCGGCCCGCTCCCGCCTCACCTTCCGCGGCACGCCGTAGAGCACGCCGTGAATCTCCATGTTCTCCCACGCCGTCAACTCCTGATCGAGGCTCGGGTCCTGGAAGACCACGCCGAAACGCTTCCGCACCTCGTCGCGCTTCGCCACGGGGTCGAGCCCGTCCAGCTCGACACGGCCGCTCGTCGGCCGGAGCAGGGTCGTCAGCATCTTGATCGTCGTCGTCTTCCCCGCCCCGTTCGGCCCGAGGAAAGCGAAGACCTCGCCGCGCTTGACCTCGAACGACACGTCATCGACGGCCGCCAGCTCTCCGAACCGCTTCACAAGGTTCTCGACTTTAATCACCCGCACGACCTCCCGCCCGAGCTTCTGAACAACGTCTGCCGCCGGGCACCGTATGTTGCCCTAACCGGGCGGATGCGACAAGTCCCGGCGCGCAGGTCGCCGTGACGGCGCTAGAGGATGTTGACGGCCCTTGCGGCGAGGAGGGCGAGCACCGTCAGCGAGATGAGCGACTGGAGCATCATGAGCGCCTTGGCCCAGCGCGCGAGCACGGGCGCGTCGGTCGGCGAAAAGGCGGTGCTCGTGTTGAAGGCGAGGAAGAGGTAATCGACGAAGTTGGGCGACCAGAGCCGCGCGGTCTCGTCGGCGCCGGGCGGCGGCTGGAGCGTCATCTGCGGAAAGAGGAAGGCGCCGTCGGTGTGGCCGGGGCGCGACTCGCGGCCGTGCGGGCCGCCGGCGTCGAGCCGCCAGTACCAGAGGGCGAAGACGAGCACGTTCGAGGCCCAGAGTGACGCGGCCGAAAGCAGGAGTTTCGTCGGGGACTCTCTGTGCGCGGGCAACTCCTCGATGAGGAGGGCGACCGAGATGATAAGGCACGTGGTCACGGCGCCGTTGACCGTGAAGCCGAAGAAGCGGTTGAGAAAGTGGTGGCCGTGGATGTGCGTGATGACGGTTGGGACGAGGAGGCCGAAGACGATGCCGGGGAAGAGCCAGCGCGGCCCGAGGACGAGGTAGTGCGGCAGCGCCGCGTAGATGCCGCCGACGGAGAGGACGGCGACCAGGGCCGGCCAGCGCGGCTCCGGATCCCAAGAGTGCGGCCAGTGCCGCGCGCCGTTACTCATCTGCCACGCCTCCCTCCCGACAGACTCACAGAAACATGCATGCCACTTCTTACCGTTTTTCCCCGAGGCTTGTCTAGAACCTCCGCGCAGACCGATGCCTCTTCAGCTTCGAGGAGCACCAGAAAAATTTCCGAGGGGTGGAGACTTTGGATCGGGTTAGTCGCTTCAGCAGGCGGGAACGAAATGCACTCGGAGGGAAGAAGAGTTATGAGGGGCGACGACACCTGAAGCAGACTCGCGCGCGGCGTTCGGACTCACTCGTCGATGTACTCCGGCCAGTCTTCGCCGTTGGCCCTGCCGGCCGCCGCCGCGGACTCGCTCACCTTGAGGTCGGCGATTCGCTTCAGCATCTCGATGCTCCAGTGGTCGGAGCGATCCCTGAGCGCGGCCAGTTGCAGCAGGAGCGCCGCCAGCACGGGGTCGTCGTCGCGCGCCGCCTCGTCAGACCAGGCCGTGAGAATCTCTTTGCCTACCAACGTCCTTCTCCTCCCCGCCCCATGACGCGGGCGGACGCGGCGGCGACTTCAGTCCGGGCGCCGGCGTGTTGAAGTAAAAGCTTCGCCTTACTCTCAAATAGAGAGGCTTAATGCGGGTCGGCTTCCACTCACACGCCGCTTCGGGCCGGAACGCTAGACGCCTGGAAAACTTTAAATTTGAAGCCCCTTGCCCTTAGAATCATCTGTCCCTTCGCGCGACTTCCCCGGCGCTTCGGGGGAGTCGTCCGCCGCCGCCTTAACCTGTCTGTTCCATAGGACGATTGCCGATGACGCGCTCCGCCCTGCTCCGCCTCTTCGCCGCACCGCCCCGCCGCCGGCCGCGGCTGCGGACACCCCCGCCGACGGCGGCGATGCGTTCGTCGAAGAGGCCGAAGGTGCGTGTTTTAGAAGTCGAGGCGTGCTACGAGAGGAAGCAGGAATGATTCGTAGGAGGCTCTCATTCAAAGGGCGGGCCGCCCTTAATTATGCGGGCTCCATCAATTCGATTCTGTTGCCGAAGGGGTCGCTCACGTAAACACGCTGGTAGCCTTCCAGCGGCTCGTCCGAGACCACCTCGTAGCCGGCGGCCCGACACTTCTCGACCAGCTCGCTCAAGCCCTCGACGAGCAGCGCCGGGTGTGCCTTCTTCGCCGGGCGGAACCCCTTCTCGACCCCGAGGTGTAGCTTGAGCGCGCCCTCCTCGAACCACACGCCGCCGCGCACGGCCAGGTGCGGCGGCTTCGGCGTCTCTGTAATCCCCAAGACCCCTCGATAAAAGGAGCGCGCCCGCTCCTCTTCCCCCGCCGGCATGGCGAGCTGTACGTGGTCAACCGCTAAGACCCTCATCCGTTCAATCCTCCGCGCTTAAACCTTCTTCAGTTCAAGTATCGAGTGCGTGCCGCGTCAGATGTCTATTGCGTCAACCTTGTCCGACAACTCCGGCCCGCTCTCCGGGTTATGTCCTCTATCACTCAGGGTGAACCGCCCGCGGATCGTGTACCACAGGCACGGCAGGCCAATAGCGATGAACCCCGCGACCGCGTTCTGCGGAGATGTCCCGGAGCGTCCGCCGCCCGCGCCCCCCGCGCCCTCACCGCCGAGAAAGACGCTTTCGACCGCGTAAGCGAGGTACGCGCAGAAGACGACCGCCGTCACACACCGCGTGGCCCACCTGAAACGTTGAGGGTCGTACAGCCCCAGCATGAAGCAGAGGAGCAGCGCTTCAACGAGCGAGACAAAAAGGACTCCCCACGCCGTCCATTCCGCGACGAGGAAGGGCAGCACCACCGCGCAGAAGAGCAGGACGGGGGCGAGCGCCCGGAAGATAAACCTGCTGCCGCCGAATAAAGTCTTTCCGAACTTGCTCATCAGTGGATACAGACAAACAGGTCAGCAGGCAGGAGCCCCGCGGCGTCTGCGCTCCCACGCCTTCGGGAGCACGAGCGCCAGCTGGCCGCCGACGTAGAGCATGGCCACGGCCGCGAGCCCGAGCTTGTTGCCGGCCCACAGACGATCTAACAGGGCCGGCACGCCGTCCCAGGTGGCGGTCAGCCGCTCCGTCACCCAGTAGTCGTAGAAGGTCACCGCGCCGAGGCACGCGCTGGCGGCGAAGTCCGACCTCGCGCCCGCGAGCAGGTAGCCGACCGCCGGCCAGAAGAAGAAGCCGAGGCCGAGCGGGTAGACGCCGGTGGCACCGAGAACCTCCCAGCGCAGAGGGTCCGGGGCGATAGTCCAGCACAGAAGGTTGAGGGCCGCGGAGAAGACGAACCCGACCTTCACAAACTCTAGTTGCTCCTCATTCAACGCACCGCCCGCCTTTCACTCCCCTTGATGATGCCGACCGACGAGCCCGCCGTCGAGACCCGGCCGCGCTCAACTATACTCTACGCGCGACGGCCGGCGTGCGCCAACTCTTCCGGCCGAGGCGTCCGGAGACGCGCTCATCGCCGGCGACTTCCGCCCCGACGCGTTGCGAGTGTGGGAGAGTAGACTTGAAGCCGACCTCTCCGGCAGAGGGGAGCCCGCGGGCTCCCCTGCTTGAAAGATTTTGAAAGATGGTGAGGATGCGAGAGGCCGGGTCGGACGTACGGCAGGGCGGTCGGCCGTAACGTTTCTACCTGTCCTTCTTGATGATGCTCTTCAGACGCTTTTCGGGCGGCCTCCGCTTCTCCAGGAGCTTACGGTGCCTGAGGTTCAGCATCGAGAGGAACGTCTGGTGCCGGATGCCGAGCAGCTTGGCGGCCCGGGTCACGCTCCCGCCCGCCCTGTCCAGAGCATGCACGATGAGCTTGGCCTCCAGCTCGTGCACGGCGTTGAAGATCGTGAAGTTCTTATCGCCGAACTGCACGCCCGCGAGCCGGCCCATGGCGATGCGCGCGCACTCCCTCAGCCGCGTGAAGGCCTCCGGGTGCTGCGCGTCCTTCAGCAGCCGGTCGGCGCGCAGGTAGAGTTCATACACCTCCTCGGGCGAGAGCCCGCGCAAGCCCCCGTGCTCCTCGATCAGCGTCAGCGCCGCGAGCCCGGCATTGCACGACGCCCCCGCCTCCTCGGCCACCTGCACGGCCCGACGCAGGGCGTTGATGGACGCCTCGTTCCTGCCCAGCCGCGCCAAGACCAGGCCCTGCGTCGTCAGCGCCTCGGAGAGCAATGCGGCCGCGCCGCCCCCCGCCAGCATCTCGACGGCGCGCGTGATGACCCTGTCGGCCTCGCCGTACTTCCGCTCCTCCATGAAGACGCGCGCCCGCGTCTCGTCCACCTGCGCGAGCGACCCTACGTCTTTTAACCTCCGGTAGATCGCGCCCGCCCGGTCGAGGTGGCCGTGTGCCTCCCGGTAGCGCCCGACCTTGCGCAGCAGGTTCGCGAGGTTGTTCTCGTTGACCCCACGGTAACGATCATGCCCGGCCTGTTCATAGTGGTAGATGGCCGCGGTGTGTTCGATGATGGCCTGGTCGAGGCAATCGGGTCGCCCTCCCATGAGGCCCAATTGCTTCAACGTCAGCGCCAGCGTGTTATGGAAGCTGCCGCGGAGGGTGTGAGTCACCCGCTCGTCGAAGACGTGCGCGTTGTCCCGCAAGATGGTGAGGGAGTCGTTGTAGCGGCCCGCGTAGAACTCTACGGTCGCGAGTCGCAACAGGGCTTTCGCCCGCCCCATCACTTCCTTTATAACTTCGAGGGCGCCGGCCAGGAGCACACGCGCTTCGTCGTAAGAACCTTCGCGCCAGTAGCAGAGTGCGAGTTCACTGCGCGTGATGGCGGCTCGCTCCGTCTCGCCGAGCGCTTCAAAACGTGAGGCGCTTTCGCTGATGAGGTCCTTGGCGGCCGCCTGCGCCCCACGTACCTGTTGGCTCGCGCCTCTCCAGCCTGAAACAATGCCGGCCTGTAGCAGCACCTCGGCGGTCGCCGCTTCCCCCAGCCCTTGAACGGCGGGGCGCTGGCCTATCCCACGCCATAGCTCACCCAGGGCCTCACTCGCGGCCTCATATTGCCCGTTGCTGGCGAGGTCGCCGGAGGCGCGGCAATGTAGCAGCGCCCGGTCGTCAGGACTGAGTAAAGTGTAATCTAGTTGCTTGAGACGTTCATCTGCTAAATTCATGTGAGGTCAGCCTTTCCTGTGCGCCCGCCACAAACCTGGCGGGCACGAAAAGACCGTTCCCCCGCGGCGGGATGTGACGGTCAGTCCGGCTACAAACTCCATAAGGAAAAGAAGATGCGAAAGATTTTCTGCGCCTGTGCCCTGACGCTGGTACTCTGCGGTTCCGCCCTGGCCGGCGATATGGGCAGCCCGCCCATCGCCCCCGGTGACCCTACGGACCCGCCGAGTGCGTCCCAATCGACCGCCGCTCAGCCCGGCGACGGCTCGACTAACGCGGATGCGACAGACTCGACGGCCGACACGACCGCTGGTGACGCCGACGTACTTGCTTCGGCAGCGTTGAGCGCCTTCAATAGCCTGCTGACGCTGCTCTAAAAAGTATCCACGCGACTATCTGCCCGATTGAACTGCCCCTGGTGGCGGCTGGGTGTTAGTGTGTCTAGCGGTCGCCGGAATGCGGAGGTGACGCCCACAGTTGCGAGATTAACCCCGCCCGGCGGAGAACGCAACAGTTTTCGCGGGCGGGCGAGGCCGCGTCAGAGGGCGCAGCGCTTGAAAGGGCCGCAAGCGCCTACTGCCTGATCCTGTAGCCGGCGTCGCCGGGTGCGAGGCCGTCAACGCGGAGAACCTTCACGGAGGCGTCAACCTCTTCGGAGCGCACGTAGCCGATGGCGCCCGGCAGGTTGGCGACGGTCTTGATCATGTCGGGCGTCGAGGAGCGCAGCCGCGGCTCCTCCAGAATCTCGCCCCTGAACTTCTTCCCCAGGAAGTAGCTGTTGAAGCCCTTCTCGTCCATGTCGTAGACGAGGCGCAGCACGGCCTCGCGCTCGCCCACCCCCGGCTCGCGCATGACGACCCGAACCTTGCCCGCGCCGCCCGGCCAGTTGCCCCGCTCGGCCATGAAATACTCGCGCAGCTCCGAGAAGGAGAGGTTGTCGTTGGGGTTCGACTTGTTGACGATGATGGCCAGCTCGACCCCCGCGCGTGCCGGCGCCGCGGGCGCGGCGGGGCGTGCGCCGCGGGCGCGCGGCGCCTCCGACGCCCCCGCCAGGAGGAGGGTCGCCAGGACTGCCGCAAACAGGGCTGCTCTTCTCGTCGCCACTCTCCCTCCTAGAACGTGAAGGCGAACTGGAGCAGAAGCTCGTCGATGGGGCTCTGCCGCCGGCGCTGCGTGTGGTCGTACTGGGCCTTGAAGGCGGCGAACTCGCTCACGTCGTAGCGCAGGCCGACCGAAGGCCCGTTGCGACGCCCGACATCCGGGTAGATGGGGTCGTCGCTCGGCACGTTGACGTACTGGTAGCGGGCGTAGGGGCGCAGGTCGCCGAAGCGCCGCGAGAACTGCGTGTAGAGGCCGGGGGTGTAGAAGACCCTCCCCTCCCTCTCGTGGCGGACGACGACGGCCTCGTTGAGCACCTCGTAGAGCCTGTTCTGGTAGACGACGTGTCCGGCCATGATGCTCTGCCCGACCCTCGGCGCCCCCGCGGGCGTGAGGCTGTCGCGGTAGAACGAGAACCCGGTCTGGAACCCCGGGAGAGATTTGGGCCTTGAGAAGAGGCCGAGGTTGAAGCTCTTGCCGTTGTTCTCATCGACGGCCGTCTGCACGGCCTGGTCGAGCCGCGAGCGCGACGCGCGCCCGTTGCCGACCTCGGCGATGTAGTGCAGGCCGAGCGAGCCCGAGGGGATGCGCCCCGTGGCCGAGACCCCGACGTTGTGGAGCGGCAGGATGCCCCCCTTGCTCTCGAAGGCGAAGATGAAGGGGCGGTTGACGGCGGTCTGGAACCAGGAGCCGTGGTGGTAGGCGGTGTTGTAGAAGCCTATCGCCGTGTGGTAGCGCCCGGCACTCAGGTTGAGGTAGTCGTTCGGCGCGTAGCGCAGCAGCAGCCGGTGAATCTCGAAGGTGAACCTGTTGTCCTGCCCCGCCTCGACTATCAACTCCCCGAGGACGCTGAACTTCTCCGAGAGGCGCGAGGTCATGAAGAGGTCGAGCTGGCCGAGCGAGAAGGAGTTCGTCGTCCCCTTCTGGTTGCTCGCGTGGAAGTTCACGTCGGCGAAGCCCTGTATCTCCATGCGGGGCGGGCCGCCCGGCATCTGCTCGTGGTCGCCGTCGTGTTGGGCCGCGGCGTGACCGGCCGGCTCCGCCGCGCTCGCGGCGAGGGTCGCGGGTGCCGGCGCGGCCTGCACGGTCTGCGCCCCGGCGCCTGCTGTGCCCTGCGCCTGCCGCGCTTCGAGTTCGCGGAGCCTCGCCTCAAGGTCGGCGATCTGCGCGCGCATCTGGCTGATCGCCTCGCCCGCCTCGTCTCCCTCGGCCCGCGCCGCGGGGGCCGCGCTGAAGTCCAGCTCCAGCCGGTTGAAGCCCTTGCTGATCCGCATGCTCGCGCCGGCCTGCACCCGCAGCGAGAGCAGCACGTCGCCGTCGCGCTGTTCGAGCAGAGCGCCCGTGAACCCGCTCCCGCTGAGCCGGCCCTGCGCCCCCGTGGCGCGGGAGTGTGGAATCAGGAGGAAGAACTTGTCGCCCTCGAAGCGCGTGCTGTAGTCGTCCAAGGGTGCGTCGGAGGCGACCGTGACGCGCGCGCCTTTGGGGGCGTCCGCCAGTCGCAGCAGGACGAGGCGGTCGTCCGCCGGCGCCCTCGCCGGCAGGAGGGCTCCGACTCCGGGGCGGGCCGCGGCCTGCGACGGCGTCTGCGGGCGCCCCTCCGTCTGCGCCTCAACCCCTGCGCCGGCCGACGAGAGGAGGAGTAGAAGGAGGAACGCGAATAGAGACCGCGGCACGACGGCGCGGGGACGGAGACCACTGTTCATCGACGCACCCTCTCTGGCAGACGGCGGGGCGGCCCCGGCCGGAGACATTTTCGGAAGGCAGTCTCAGCTTATTGAAGCCCGGTCGCCAAGTCAATTGCCTCGCCGCGGCCGGCTCACTCTTTCTCCTTGAGCGACTGCGAAAGCTCCTCGATGCGTGTGCCGACGACGTCCGACATCACGTCGTCGCGCAGGGAACGGAAGAGCGGCAGCGCCTGGTTGCAGAAGTCGAGCGCCTTCCGCGTGTCGCCGAGCGCCTGGTAGGCGAGCGAGGTGTAGTAGAAGGCGTACGCCTCTTTCTTACGATCCGTCCCGGCCCGCAGCTCCGGCAGCACCCGCCGGAGCTGCTCAAGCGAACGCTCGTAGTAGCCGTTGGCCTTCTGCCGGTTGCCGGAGGTGTTGTAGAGGTCGCCGATCTTGGTCAGCGTGTTGCCCACCTCGGCCGCCTCGCCCGCGTCACGGTAGACGCCCTGCGCGCGGCTGAAGTATTCGTCGGCCTTCCCCTCGTCCTTGAGCTTGACGTAGATGCCGCCCGTGGTGAGCAGCGTCTCGACCTCGTTGCCGCGGTCGCCGACCTCGTGGTAGATGCGCGCCAGCTGGTCGTAGTACTCGACCGCCCTCCCCTTCTCGTTCGACTCGTCGAGGAAGCGCGTGACCTTGAAGAGCGTGGAGGTGGCGAGCTTCGTCTGCTCCTCGGCGCGGAGCCGCTGCCGCTCGGCCTCGGCCGCGCGGTCGGAGGCGATGAGCCGCTGCCCCTCGGCCATCTTCTGCGAGAGGAGCGCGCGGGCGCGCGCCTCCTCCGCCTCCCGCCGGCCCGCGGCCGCGATCCGCTGCTGCTCGACGGCCTGCCGGCTCTTCTCCTGCGCGATGCCTTGTAGGCGCTCGGCCTCGGCGCGCTGCTGCTCGGCGATCTGCTTCTGCTGGTCGGCATTCTCGCGCTCGCGCTCGGCCGCGGCGAGCGCCGCCCGCAGGTCTGCGAGCGCCTGCTCGCGGTCACGCGCGTTGCGGTCGGCGCGGCGGGCCTCCTCGACGGCGCGGTTGCGCCCCTGCACGGCGGCGATGGCGAGGCCGGCCACGAGCACCAGGATGACCGCGGCGACCGCCCCGGCGCGCAGGGCGCCCCGGCGGTAGGCCGCGCGCTGCCGGAGCAGCTCCGCGTCCGGCATGTTGGCGACGATCCAGCCGCCGTCGAAGACGCGCTCGTAGATGCGGTTGCGGACGCGCAGGCGTCCCCCGTCGGTGGTGACGATGCCTGAGAGGCGCAGGATGCCGACCACGCGGTCGCCGTCGTCGTCGGCGACGCGCTTGCCCCCGCGCACCTTCGCGTAGAGGTCGAGCAGGGCGGCGCGGTCGGCCTCGCTCCGGAGGATGCGCTCGCGGACGAAGAGCAGGTTGTCGTCGCGCTCGCGCGCGCGCGCGGAGAGGAACATCTCCTCGCAGAGCTTATCGACGCCCGCGGCCGACGTGACGCCCGCGTCTTCTGCCACCGCCTGGCAGAGGCGCTGCGTGAGGTAAGGGTGTCCGCCCGTCCAGTACAGAACACGCCTGAGCAGCGCGCCCCCCACCTGGGCGCCCCGCCCGAAGCCTTCGGCGAGCGGGGCGGCCTCGCGCTCGTCGAAGTCTCTCAGCTCGACGCGGCGGCCGATGTTGAAGGGGGTCGTGCGTGTGTCGCGGATCAGGTCCGAAGGGGTCGCGACGCCGAGGAGGCAGAAGGTCAGGCGTTCGAGTTCGGGGTCTTCGGTGCGGCGGTTGTAGAACTCGCGGATGCCGGCGAAGAACTCGTCGGTCGAGAAGGGGAGGCTGCGCACGGCGTCTATCTCGTCGAGGAAGATACAGACGCGCCCCTCGTAGCGCGCGAGCACCACCTCGCGGACGGCGCGCATCCAGCGCTGCATGGCGCCGAGCCGCTCGTGGTCGGCCCAGAAGTCTTCGAGCTCGTCCTCCAGGTCGAGCTGCTGCCCCGTGCGGCTGAGGAGCCCGTCGTACCACTGCTCGGCCGAGAGGTTCTGCCCGATGGCCGTCAGGTCGAGGACGGCGACGGCCGCGCCCTCCTCGCGCAGGCGCGCGGCCGTGCGCACCATCAGGCTGGACTTGCCCATCTGGCGCGACGTGAGCACGTAGCAGAACTTCCCCTCGGCGAGCCACTCGGACAGGTCTTTGTCGGCCTGGCGCGGGACGTAGGAGGGGGCGTTGCGCTGGAGCGTGCCGCCGATGACGTAGAACGGGGCGGGGGTGTTGGTAGCCATCTCTTTAGTCGAAGGGCGCCGCCCCTAAGAGGGGCGGCTAGAGCAGGTGGCGCTTGAGGTAGGTCTCGTAGAGCCGGCAGCGCGGCCTCACGTCACGGGCCGAGTCGCCCGCCATGACGCCCGCGCTGCGCAGCCGGTAGAAGTCCTCCGTCGTCGGGCAGGGCTCGCCGCGCAGCACGCGGCGCACGACCTCGCCGAGGGCGGGGTCGCGCGCCAGCAGCACAAGGATGCGGCGGAGGTGGTCGCCGAACGGCCCCTCGTCGTGGTCTGCGACCGCCTCGAAGGCGTCGAGACTCATGTTGCCCGTGGCCATCTCGTGCAGCCCGCGCCGCACGAGGTACGGGTGCCCGCCGACGAGCTGGTAGTAGCGCGACAGCTCGCCCGCCCCCTTGAGCGGCGCCCCGTAGCGCTCGTTCAGCTCGGCCACCTGCGCCGGGTCGAAGTCCCTCAGCTCAAGGCGCGTGCCGACGTTGAAGGGCGACTGGTTCTGATCCGTGATGAAGAGGTGCGCCTCGGTCGCGTAGACGATGGCCAGCGTCAGCCGCCCCCAGGGGGCCGAAGGGTCTACGGCGCGCTCGTTGTGCCACGTGCGGAAGAGGCCGAAGACCTCGCTCGCGTACGGGCAGGTGAAGAGCCTGTCCACCTCGTCGAGCCCCCAGACGAGCGGCTCCGACAATTTCTCTAAGACCTCGCGGCGGATGTAGCGCTCGAAGTTGATGCTCGGGGCGCGCCGCGGCTTCCAGACGTCCTCGGGGTAGACGTCCAGGTCGAGCTGATCCGCGACCAGCTCGCCGAGCGTCATGAAGAGCGACTCGATATTCTCAAGGTGGGTCGCGTTGAGCTTCTGGAAGTCGGTGGTGATGACCCGCGTGCCGGCCGCCCGCGCCTGTTGCAGACCGCGCGCGAGGAGCGAGGTCTTGCCCATCTGCCGCGCCCCCTTGACGAGGACGATGCTGTCCTGCCGCCGGATGGCTTCGAGGAACTGCTCGTCGGTCGGGCGGACGAGGTAGAACATCGAGTCTAAGGGTACGGCGCCGCCGGGCGGCTCGACGACGGTCACGGCCTTCGGGGGCTCGGTCGCCTGGAGCGAGCCGCGCAGCTCTTCGACGAGCCGGTCGTCGTCCTGCGGGCCGTCCCAGAGCGCGAAGCGGCTGCGGGCGAGGAAGTTCGACAGGGGGTCCGGGACGGCGCCGTCGTATTCGACGCGGACGGGCAGGAGGCGGGGCCGACCATTCTGCTGCTGCGCCGCCTCGTGCGCGATCTGCACCTCGTAGGCGAGCATCTCACTTGAGACCGAGGCGGCCGAGACGAGCGGGATCACGGCGTCGGCCGTGCGCACCTGCTGCTCGATCTCCTTCGCCCACTCGACGCCCACGCCCGTGTGGCGGTCGATGAAGACCTCGTGCCCCTGCGCCTTCAACTCCGCTTCGAGCATGCGCAGCACCTGCTCGTCCGGCTGCGCATTGCGCTTGTAGAGCAGGGCGATGCGGGAGACCCCGACGGCCGTACCCGCGCCCCTGGGGGCGGCGGTCGGGCGCATCTCGACGACCGTGGAAGAGGCGTCCGCAATCGGGGCGGCGGGCGCGGCCGTGTGCACCGCCACGTCGAGGAGCGCGCGCGCCAGCTCGTCGCCGAAGGTGCGCGCACGCGCGGGCCGTTCGGCCTGCTCGAAGGAGAGCGCCTTGAGGATCAAGGCCTGCGCACGCTCCGGCAGGTCCGGCCGCAGCTCGCGCGGCTTGACCTTGACGCCCTGGCGCTGCAACTCCATCAGGTGATAGGGAGAGTCGGGCTGGTAGGGGCGCCGTCCCGTCAACATCTCGTGGGCGATGACGCCGAGCGCGTAGATGTCGCTGGCCGCCGTCGGCTTGCCGAGCAGTTGTTCGGGGGCCATGTAGCCGGGCGTGCCCGAGAACATCGTCGTCGCCGCCGCCTCGCCGGCCGCCGCCTGCGAGTCCCTGACGGTCGCGATGCCGAAGTCGATGAGCTTGACGTGCTCCTCGTCCTCGCCGAGCGATTGGAGCATGATGTTCTCGGGCTTGAGGTCGCGGTGGTAGATGCCGCGGTCGTGCGCGCCGGAGAGCGCGTGCCCGATCTGCCGCACGATGTGCGCGACCCGCGACAGCCCCATCCCCTCCGCCCTCATCACCGAGCGGAGGGTCTCGCCCTCGACGTACTGGATGACGAGGTAGGGCTTCCCGTCGGCCAGCTCGCCCGCCTGCAAGACGCCGACGACGCCGGGGTGGTCGATGCGCGCGAGCGCCTCCACCTCCTGCCGGAATTTCTTCTTCACCCACTCGTCGGCCGCCGCGTCGAGCACGAGGTCGAGCAGAATCTTGACGACGACGGGCTTGTTCAGCAGGTGCCGGTCGCGCGCGAGGTAGACCACCCCGATGCCGCCGCGCCCCAGCTCGCGTTCGAGCAGGTAGCGGTCGGCGAGTAGCATCCCCTGGTACGGCCCCGTCGGCCGACCGTCAGTCTCATCAGTCCTCATATGGAAGACGTTCCGTCCCGGGCGGCGTGGGCCGCCCCGTAAAATCCTTAGCGTGTGTGCCTGTGGAGTCGGGTGACGTTGAACTGCTCAAGGCTCTGCACAGTATAACATCCGAGCCCGGGCGGCGGGCTGCTCTGCTCACTGCCACTCGCAGAGTGATTCCACGTACCGGGCGGAGCCGTCGCGCAGCCAGCCGTCGAGCTGCGACTGCTCCTTAAGCTGCTGCCCGCGCATTCGACCCACGGCCACGAACTCACATTTAAGGTCTGAGAGCGCCGTCATGTCGCCCCACAGTTTCTCGAACTGCGCGACGGGGAAGACATCCTCCTGCCCGTAGCCCCAACGCTTCTTCACGTCCTTCAGCGTGATGTAGGTCGGCATCCGGTTGCCCACGCCGCGGACGGCCTCGGCCACCGCCGCCTCGTCGCGGAGCGCGTCGCGCGTCAGGCCGAAGACGTTGAGCAGAGGGTCTATGCTCACCCAGGTCGTCAGCGAGTTGTAGTAGGAGAGTTCGAACTCCTTCTCTTCTCTGGGCATGGCCAAGCCTTCGACGAGTCTGAGCCGCCCGTCCACCCGCGCGAGTCCGCCGCCCCTGTCCTCCACGCGCCTCGGGATGACCTCGAAGGTCATCGCCGCCGCCCGGCCGATGTGCAGCCCGAGCAGCGCGGGGTCTACGTCGGCCCCGACCGTGTCGATGTTATGCACCAACAGATATTCGAGCTCCGGCCTCTCCGCGAGCAGGCGCGCGAGCGTGCCGTTCTTCAACATGTTGGGTATCTCGTACCAGTGGCCCACCGGGTGCAGGCACTGGCTCGGCACGTTGTCCGTGTAATCGCTCGCCTCCCCGCGGCCGTGCGCCCAGTCGATCAGAGCGGCGTGCAGACCGAGGCGCATCTTCTGTGCTCGCTCGTCGAGCACCTGATGCGCCGTCTCCTCCCAGGAGAAGCGCAGGTCGCGCACCGTCGGCACCAGGCGCAAGCCTATCGAACGGCCGGGCGACAGGATCAGAGGCCCCGTGTAGCCGTAGCCCTTCTCCGCCCCGAGGTACTCTTCGATTGGCCCGTGGGTGAGGTAGCTCGTGGTGAAGACGTGCGGGAGCGCACGGCCCGAGAGCCTTCCCGTCCGGCGGCTCTTGGCCAGGTGCACCTCCACGAAGGTGCGGTGCCGGCCGCCCAACTTGGCGAAGGGGTGGAGCGCCTTGACCACGCCCGCCCCCTGCGTCCAACGGCTCCCGACCCCGCCCGCCATCGACACGACGGCCACGCGGCCCCCGGCCAGAGCCTCCGCGCCGAGCCGTCGCATCTCGGGAGTCAGGCCGTGGAGCGCGTCGTGCACGTCGCCCGGCCCGACGTCACTGATCTCCGTAGCGATGGGCAGACGGTTCTGGGCCAGCCCGATGCGGCCGCTCTTCAGGTTCGCCCGAATCTGCTCGTGCTGCACGCGGTCGAACCCGTACTCTTCGAGCAGCTCGAAGAGCCCACGCCCGCCTCCCTCCTCTCGCCGCGTGCGCGGCAGGAGGCGGTCGAAGAGGGCCTGCACCACGCCTTTGAGTTCCGGCCGCTCGTGGCTGGCGATGCCGAAGGCGTCGAGGTCTGCGCGGCGCGAGGCGGTCAGTTCGTGCGGGTTGAGCCTGACGAGGTGCGGGGCGATCAACAGGTAGTAGCCCGCCGGCAGCAGCGCCGCCTCCGAAGGCATCAACTCGGCGACCGTGCCGCGCTCGTTGATGGAGAAGTCGTAGACGACCGGCTCCATCGCGAACGGCAGGGCGTTTTCGAGACGCCTCTTCGTCCGCGACATGATCTCCTGCAAACGCTCCTGCGCCTCCGCCTTGCGGCCGGGCTCGAAGATGAAGCCCATCCCCCCGCCCGACATCCCGCCGAGCATCCAGAAGCCGCGGAAGTCTTCCGCGAAACGCCCGCGCACCTCCGCGATGAGACTCTCCGTATAGAGGTTGCTGACCCAGGGGATGATCGTCTGCAGAGGGCCGAAGAAGTTCCGCGTCGTGGCCGCGCCGATGGCGGCGATGTCGCCCTGTCTAAGATGACCGAGGATGTCATCAAGAATCTTGCCCGCCTCCAGCCGCGCCTCCCACTCCTGTCGTGAGCGCAGCAGGTGCTTCTCCGTGACCATCTCCAGAATCGGCCCCACGTTCTGCGCCATCCCGCCGTGCACCAGCACGAGGCTCTCCTGCAAACGCCGCCGGCTCTCAAGCGGGGCGTCCTCCAGATTCAGAATGTGGTGGGTCGGGAGCAGACGGCCGCGTGTGCTCCCGTACTCCGGGTCGCCCTCCGTCGCCTCCTGCCCCTCGATGAGCTTGAGGCCGGGCCAGACGCCGCCCGAGTCCTGCCAGCCGCCCCCCGACCCCGCGAGCCATTCGCCGAGGATGGCCCGCGCCGCGACCAGACGGCGGTCCTGCTCCGTCAGAGGGCCTTCGACGTTCCGTATCTGGCAGGTGGCGCGCATGCAGACGCTGATGAGCGAGGCGAGGAGGTTGGTCGAGACGGCGAGGCGTGAGCCCTTCGGGATGCCGTTGACGTTGCTTACCAGCTCAAGCCCGTGCCCCTGCCCCACCAGCCGCGCGAGCAGTTCCGAGAGACTCTGCCCGGAGCCTTCGAGCCCCGGCGGCACCAGCCCCGAGGCGATGAGCGCCGCCTTCAGAAGTCCGAGGTAGTCGCGCGCGAAGTCGAAGACCTCGTCCAGCTCGGAGACATCGGTCGTCGTGGAAAGGTCAACGCTGGCGAGCCTCAGCACGGGCTCGTCGATGACGCGCAGGTAGGCCTCCACCGGCGGCCGGGGCACGGCATCGCGCCCGCGCACACCGAGGTCGATGGAGACGTTCAGGACGCGCGCGCCCTCCGGGTAGTCCATCCCGAGAAAGAAGATGTCGCTCCACGCGCTGTGCGTGAGATCCATCCGAACCGGGGTCGCCTCCCTGAGCACGGGGAAAGGGGCTTCGTTCGACGGTCGCCGCAGCAACTCGGGCCGCACGCGCAGGGCCTGGTCGAGCGGGTGTCCCACGCGGAACATCCACTGGTTGCCGCGGGCGGAGCGGACGCTCCGGCGCACCTGGTCGGCGAGGTTCTGAAACGCGAGCTTGTGGTAGGTGGCGGCCAGCGCGCTCGACAGCGCGTCGCTCGGCCCCTCTTCCGCCTGGGAGTTGAGGAACTGCTCGACGGCCTCCTCGAAGCGCCGCCCGAGGAGGTGCAGGTACCCCTCGTAAGGGATGCGCCCCCCCGCCGGGAGTCCGGACTTTGTGGGTATGTGGAACCGGTGTATCGCGTAGAGGAAGAAGCAGGCCCGCACACGCTCCAGCAGATTACCGCTCGCGTGGCGGAAGCGTTCGAGCTGGGCACACTGCCCCTCCAGCTCCGAGAGCGAAGCCCGTCGGCAATACTCGTCCAGAGACCTGTTACGCACCCGCGGGTCGGCCGAGGTGATGACGTCGATTAAACTCTCCATCGCCTCTAGCCCTCGTCCGTGCGCGCCGACTCGCGCTGCGCCAGCAGCTCACAGACTCCCGCCAAGACCTCTTCGCGGTCGCGGCCGGAGAGGGCCATCGCCAGCTGCGCGTAAAGGAGCCCGTACCGGACATCGACCGGGTACCGCCGCCCCCGCGCCTCAAGCGCGAGGTACTGCTCCCGACGGGCCAGCTCGTCCAGGACGGGCGAGAGCAGGACGGTTCGGTCGCCCCGCCCTTCCACGTGCCGCCCCAGAATCTCCATCACCGTCGGCGTGAGCACGTGCATCCCGAAGAAGCAGAGGTAGTGTCCCGCGCGCAGGCCCGGCACGGCCAGCATCTGCTCGGCCTCCGTGGGCGTCGGCTTCTCGACCACCTGCTCGATCTGGTACAGCTCCTTCGTCCCCGCCACACGTCGGCCCCCGACCGCGCCGAAGTAGGGCAGAAGGTTCTCGCGCGTGGCCTGCACTCCCGAGACCGAACAGGCGCGGGCCTCGGCCGCCTCGACCAACTGCCGCGCGCAGCCCGCGGCGCCGCCGCTGCTCACATACACGTGGTCACTAATCAGGTGGAGAAAGGGCTCCTCCCCGGCGAACTCCCGCGCGCAGTAGACGGCGTGGCCGTAGCCCAAAGGCTCACGCTGGTGAAAAAAACTGAGGCGGCCCGAGTGCTCCCCGGCCGCCTCCCTGTACGCCGCCTCGTCCTCGGGAAGGACGACGACGGCGATGTCCTCCACCCCCGCGCTCAGCGTCTCCTCGATGATGATGTTGATGACCGGCTTCTGACGGCCGTCCCTATCGACCATCATCTGCAAAGGTATCGTCCGCTGATTCCGCGCCGCCGCCGTGATGACCGCCCTTCTCACCTTCATGGGGTAAGGATACATCAAATTCTCGGACACGGTGCGTACACACGCCGCGGCTTTCCGCCCCCGCCGGCCAGAGTCCTCCTACCCTGGTCGCCGTATACTCCCTAAATATCCTTTTTGATGATGCTCCGCAGTCGCTTCTCGGGCGGCGTCCTCTTCAACTGAAGCGCCTTGTGCCTTCTCTTCAGCATGCTGGTTAACGTCTGGTGCGTCAGGCCGAGCAGCTTCGCCGCGCGCGTCACGCTGCCGCCCGACTCAGCCAGGGCCTGCTCGATGATCTTCTCCTCGAACTCCTGCACGGCGCTGAAGAAGGAGAAGTTCTTATCGTGCAGGTTCACGTCGGCAAGACGCCGCATCACCACGCGGGAGCACTTTAGCAGCCTCGCTTTATCCTCCGCGTCCTGCGTGCCCTTCAGGAGCTTTTCCGCGCGGAGGAATAGCCCGTGTAGCTCCGCGCGTGCCAGCACGCGCCGCGCCCCGTGCTCCTCGATCAGAGCGAGCGCGGCGAGGCCCGCGTTCGTGAGTGCGCCTGACCCTTCCGCCACGCTCATGGCCCGACGCAGAAGCTGGATGGACTCCTCGCCCGCCCCGAGCCGCGCCCGCGCGACGCCCTGCACGGCGAGCGCGTCCGACAGGTATGCGGACGCGCCTCCCTTCTCCAGCGTCCGGACGGCGCGCGTAATAACCCTGTCGGCCTCGCCGTACTTCTTCTCCGCGAGGAAGACCCGCGCCCGCGTCTCGTCCAATTGCCCGAGCAGCCCCGCGTCCTTCAGCTTCAACAGGATTGCGCCCGCCCGGTCGAGGTGCTCGTGCGCGTCCCGGTACTGCCCCAGCCTGTAGCGCAGCATCGCGATGTTGTTGCGGTTGACGGCGCTGTGTCTTTCATCCCCCGCCCTCTCGTAATGAGCGATGGCGGTCGTAAACTCTACGACCGCCATGTCCGTATAAGCGGCCTTTTCTTCTGCGTCGGCGAGTCTGGCCAGGACTAAACCCATCTGCCCGTGCCACCGGCCTTTGAGCGCGTCGTTGGCCGAGTCAAAGACGGGCCGCGCTTCGTATAAGATGTCGCGGGCTTCATAAAATCTGTTCTCACACAATTCGACTATCGTGCGCCTGATCAGGATTTTCGCCTTTAACTCTACCGCCGCATCCGGGAGGGACTTCAGCGCCTCCCGCATTATCACGCGGGACTCTTCGTAAGCGCCAAGTCGCCATCGACAGAGTCCTAGCTCGTATTGAGCCTCGGATACTTTCTCATTCCTGCCTTGTGCTTGAAACTCGCGGAAGGCTTCGGCGATCAGTTCTTGGGCCTTCTCCTGTGCGCCCTCGACGCTTCGAGCGCGACCGAGCCAGCCCGTGAGGACTCCGCACCGGAGTAGCACTTCGGCCGCCAGAGCCGGCGGCAGTCCCTTTACATCGGGCTTTTCACCCACGCCCGGCCATAACTCGCCGAGAGCCCCACAGGCGGCCTCATACTGCCCTTTGAGGATGAGTTCTGAGACGACGGCGCAGCGAAGCATGACGCGCTCACCCTCGGTTAATGAAGGATTATCCAGTTCCTTCAGGCGTTCGTCTGCTAAAGCCATGTGGGGACAGCCCTTCTTAGTTCATATCGTTGTTAGGCTGCCTAGTGGCGGCTAGGTAGTAGTGTGTCTCGCGGGCGGCGGAAAGCGGAGGTCACGCCCGCGGCCGGAAGATTAACCTCATCCGGCCGAGAAGGCAACAGTTTTTGCAGACCTTTGAGCTAGAAGGCGCGCGCAGACGCATACACCACCGGAGGCGCTTCGAAGAGGGCCGCTCTCGATCTCTGTGATGCGAGCGGGTGTGGGGGCCGAGTTGGACCGACTCGTGTCTGTGATTGTGAGGCGGAGGGATAGGCGGTGCGTGAGATGCGTGGAAGCGCGGGGAGAGTCCGTCTTCTTCTTCTTCGGGGCGCAGCACTCTTTGTCGCCGCATCAACGCGAGGCCGGGAAGAACGCTAACAGCTCTCTTCGAGGCGCTCCGCCGAAGAGGCGCGCCAACGCCGGTAGAGTCTCGCCGCCAGCACCAGAGTTCCGGCCGCGCCCAGTGATGCGACCAGGGGCAGGACGCTCCCACGCTGCAAAACCCTCACGCCCGAGCTGCCGATCAGCACGAAGGGCAGGATGCCCAAGACCGTCCCCGGCAGCGAAGACCAGAAGTAGTCCCGGAAACGGATCGGGGAGACCCCGGCCGCGTAGCTGACGACCCCGTACGGGATGACGGGCAGGAGCCGCATGGCGAAGACGTACCAGGCGCCGCCGCGCCGCAGCTCCCCCCCGACCGTCGGCCACTTCTGCGTCAGCCGGTCGGCCCCGCCGCGGCGCCCGACCGAACGGGCCAGGGCGAAGTTCACGACCGCGCCGACGAGCGCACCCGCGCTGGTCAGGAGGGTTCCGGCCACAGGGCCGAAGACCGCGCCGGCGAGCAGGTTGAGCGGGGTCGCGGGCAGGAGCAGCGAGACTCCCACCGCGTAGCAGAGGACGAAGAGGACAGGCGCCCACGCGCCCGCGCGCTGCAGCACGGCGCCGAGCCACTCGCCGTCGAAGCCGAAGAGCCGGCCGGCGGCGAGGAGGGCGAAGGTCGAGGCGGAGACCGCCAGAAACAGAATCCAGGTTTTTCTAGGCTCTGTTGACATTTGAGTTAAGCTCTTTGAATGGCAACGGTCACACTCTCCGACGAACAGTGGCAGAAGATACTGCCATTCTTACGCTCGCACCCGAACGCTTATGTCGGGCGGGAGCAGGATTGCCGTCAGTTCCTCGAAGCTGTCTTGTGGATCACCCGCAGCGGCGCACAGTGGCGACTCCTGCCTGCCGAGTATGGTGACTGGAACACAGTTTATAAACGATTCTCGCGTTGGTGTCGGCAAGGCGTCTTCGAGCAACTGCATCAGTCCTTTGCTGGTGATGCCGATATGGAGCATCTGCTCATTGACTCGACCATCATTCGCGCGCATGCGTGCGCGGCAGGCGCGTCAAAAAAAGCGGCGGTCAGGAGAGCCAGGCGTTAGGCAGAAGCCGCGGCGGGTTCTCTACTAAGATTCACATCGCCGTCGATGCTTTGGGCAACCCGCTGCGCTTGCTCCTGACCGCAGGCCAGCGCCATGACAGCCCGCTGGCGGCGGCCTTGATCGAAGGGTATGAGCCGCAAGCCCTGATCGCCGATAAAGGTTATGACTCGGACGCTTTGCTTCAGGCCGTCACGGCTAAAGGCATCGAAGCCGTGATTCCGCCAAAGAAGAACCGCATACAGATGCGTGAATATGACCGGCATCTGTATCGTGAGAGACATCTGGTCGAATGCTTCATCGGCAAGATCAAGCACTATCGCAGAGTCTTCTCACGCTTCGAGAAGTTGTCAAAGAACTACTTGGGATTCCTGAGTTTCGTCAGCGCACTCATCTGGCTGCGCTAACAATGTCAACAGAACCTAG
>JBJMGP010000021.1:0-51884 GCA_045807865.1 Pyrinomonadaceae bacterium | reverse complement strand
ATGTTCAACCACCAGAGATTGTAACCGACGCAACTCGCGCGCGTTAAAGCCGAGATTACGCGCCAAGCCTACAGGATTTATCCAAAATTTCGCGGACAGGGTATCTCGGTCAACGTGTACATGAGGCGGCTCATTCGGCTCATGGCTGTAAAAGTAGAAGCGATACGGCCCTGTTCGTAAGATAGTCGGCATGAATAGGCATTGTAACGAAACACGAATAGAAGCACATAACGCCCGCCAATCACCCGCCGCCCCACGAGCTGGTCGAAGATGACAGGCAGCGTGTCGGCGGTCGGGTGCATTGGCTTGTTCGGGTGCGCGACCGAGGTAGTACACGCCTGCCGCGGCCCACGATACTCGAAGCCCGCGCCTCTCGCCACGCCCCATGAAAGGTAAGATGAAGCGCGGCCTCTGCGAGGAAGAGTCGGGCGCTGCACTGAGAGAGAGCCGCGCGCCGTGGCCGGCCGCAAGCCTCCGTCATGGATTTCAAAGAACCCGAGCAGCCGAACTATAAATTGTACCGAATGATTCGGTCGAACTCCGCAAGGGCGCGTAAAAAGCCGAACGATTCGGTCGAACTCCGTAATGGGGCTGCAAAAGCCGAATCGTTCGGCCTAACTCCGTAATGGCGCGGCAAAAGCCGAATCTTTCTCTTCCCGGCGCGCCCCGCGCGTGTATAATGCCCCCGCCCGCCAGCGCTTTCAACACCTTTCTCCCGACACCCTGAGGCCATGCACAAACCTAAGCTCCTGGACCGCGTCCGCGCCGTCGCACGGGTCCGCCACCTCTCCCTGCGCACCGAGCAGGCCTATGCGGACTGGATCCGTCGCTTCATCCTCTTCCACCGCAAGCGCCACCCTTCGGAGATGGGCGCCGAAGAGGTGGGCCAGTTCCTCTCGCACCTCGCCGTCGAAGGTAAGGTGGCCGCCTCGACGCAGAACGTGGCGCTCTGCGCCTTGCTCTTCCTCTACCGCGACGTGCTCGGCGTCGACCTGCCTCACGTCGGCGGCGTCCTGAGGGCCAGGCGCCCGGCGCGAGTCCCCGTCGTCTTCAACCGCGAGGAGGTCGAGGCCCTGTGTTCCCACCTCCCCAGCACTTACCGACTCATCGCCGACCTGCTCTACGGGTCGGGGCTGCGGCTGATGGAGGCCGTGCGGCTGCGGGTGAAGGACCTCGACTTCGCCGGCGGGGAGATCCTGGTCCGTGACGGCAAGGGCGCGAAAGACCGCCGTACGATCCTGCCACGCCCCCTTGTAGAGCCGCTCGGGCGTCAACTGGAGCGGGTCAAGTTACTACATGAGAAGGACCTAGGTGAGGGGTATGGGGAGGTCTACCTGCCCTACGCCCTGGCACGCAAATACCCTTCGGCGGCGCGGGAGTGGGCGTGGCAGTACGTCTTCCCGTCGGCCAGACTCTCCGTTGACCCGCGGTCGGGGGTGACGCGCCGCCACCACGCCTCGGCCGACAGCATGCAGCGCGAGGTAAAACAGGCGCTCCGGGCGACCGGGATCACGAAGCGCGGCGGCTGCCACACGCTCAGACACTCTTTCGCCACCCACCTGCTGGAAGACGGCTACGACCTGCGGACGATCCAAGAGCTGCTCGGACACTCCGACGTGCGGACGACGCAAATTTACACGCACGTACTCAACCGGGGCGGGCGCGGGGTCAGGAGCCCGCTCGAACGGAAGTAGGGTCAGGCATCGCCCTTCAACCACCGGCTTCACCGTGTTTCCCTTGGTGCAGATTCGCGCTCCGAATTAACGCCCCTGATGGTTCCACAATTGTCTTCGTAGTGGAAGTAGAATGGTAAAGATGGGCATTTGCTTCCTTTATATGGTAATGATAATAGCGAACCATGTTTCACGGTCGTACTGCCACCTCGGCCACCAACCTGATTCGGAGGAGCCCTCTTGAAAGCTAACAGACGACGTACGAGACGCCCCGACCCGCTCGGGTCGGCCGCGGCCATCAAGACCTTACTCGATTCACTGCGCGCTTCCCTGCCCGACCTCATCCCGAAATCTCATAAGAACTTATCTTCGTTGCTCAACTCCGTACGCGGACTCTACATGCGACAGCCCACGGAGACCAAGCGAGGGCGGCCACCGCGCTATACGCGGGAGCAACTACTGAGCGTTGACTCGCAGTTGCGTGACCTGCTCTCGCGTGAAACAAGGCTCTCCGTCCGAAGCTTCGTCGGACAGTATTTACCGATTTTAGAATTCCCGCGGGATGTCAGAGAGGCTTTGGAGCGAGGAGACATAAACCTCTTCGAGGCCCACCAGCTCGCGAGGCTGACACCCAGGAAGTTGGGCGGGACAGACGGGGAGGCACGTGTCGTTAGGAAGAAGCTGCTGGAGGCGCACCTGCTGGCGCAAGGGTCTGGAACGCTGCTGCGGGCAAGGGTTAAGGAGATGCTCGGAGAGGCGCGAGAGCCGGATTCGACAGAGACCGAGGTGCTTGCAGTCGAGAAGGCGGATGAGTTGCTGGAGGCCGACCCGCTCGACGCCAACCACCTGTTTTTCGAGGAATTAAGAATGATCTCCAGGGCGCTACGGGAGATTGGGCCGGAAGAGGTGACGGACGAAGACCTCTCAGAGATCATGCCGGCCGTAGACCGGATCACGCTGACTCTACAGAGGATTGCGAGGCGGAAAGAGCGAGAGCAGGCGAAAATACTTAAGATTTAGCCGGCCCACTACTCCCGGCAGGGTCTGGCGGAAACGGAAGGATTTGCTTGAATTCACCTCCCCGCGGAGAATTTCGTTGACAAAATGTAGGCGTCTCGCCTAGTCTCCAAGCTTATGAAACCGGAAGATATGAAGCGGCGCCGTGAGGCGTTGGGGTTTACACAGGCGCAGCTCGCCCGCGAGCTCGGGCTCGACTCGATTACCGTCTCGCGGTACGAACGAGGCGTGCACCCCATCCCGAAAACGGTCGAACTGGCCTTCGAGCTGGTCGAGATGCGGACGAGGAAGGAGGCCGCCTAGTGCTTACGATCGCAGTCGCTAACCAGAAAGGCGGCGTAGGAAAGTCCACGACGGCGGCGACGGTCGCGACCGAGTTGGCAATCCGCGAGTACGAGACCCTCCTGATCGACGCCGACCCGCAGGGCAATGCCACGCAGATATTTTTCTCACCCGAGCAGGTCACCTCTACGCTCTCGGACGTGCTCATCGGCGGCAGTTCGGAGCCGGCCGCTTCTTTGATTGAGAAGGGGTTGACGACGGCTATCCCGAAGCTCGACATGGTAGCCTCGACTATCAACCTGGCGAAGTTCGAACGCGAAAGCCCGCTCGCGATCACGAAGCTGCGGAGCGCGCTCAAGTCCGTCTCAGGCCGTTACGACTTCGCCATCATCGACACCCCGCCGAACCTCGGGCTGCTGCTGACGGCGACGCTGACGGCCGCAGATTATGTGATTATTCCAGTAAAAGCGGCACCTTTCGCCCTGTTCGGCTATGACGACCTGATGGACGCGATCAGTGGCGCGAGGAGCCTGAACGAAAACCTGCACATACTCGGCACGCTCTGCACGATGTTTGATAAGCGGATGAACGTCTCGGGGGCTTCCCTTCTGGAGTTGAAGGAGAAGTCGGGAGATTTGGTCTTCAACACCGTCATCCACTCGCAGGCAAAGCTCGAAGAGTCCCCTTTCGTTCACCAGCCCATACAGGTCTACGCCCCCAACACGCGCGGCGCACAGCAGTACGCCGAGCTGACGGACGAGATACTTGAGCGTATCGGCATGGCGGCCAACGCGCCCCGCTTGAGCGTGGTACATAACGGATGAAAGACACCAAACCCAAGCCTAAGCCGTCGAAGTTACAGACCCGCGAGCCTGCCAAACCGCTTGTCCAGCAGTATACGCAGCCGCCGAACGACCACCCGATCTTCAACCTGGTCGGGCCGGCGATTGCTGCGCAATCGGAACCCACCCCACCCACGCCACGCACCCCACCCACGCCACGCACGGACGCCACGCACCCCATCTCCCCTGAGCGGGACTTTACGAAGGTGCCCAACTCCGTCTCGCGCGACGTGGTGCCGGCCGGCCATTTCGTCGGCAAGTCGAAACAACTCTACGATTGCCTCTATCAAAGGACGCGCGGGGCCATCGTGCCGAACCGCAGGGTGGCGATCTCCAAGCCAGACCTGATGGACGCGAGCGGCATCGGCTCGGAGCGAACTCTGCTCAAGAATCTGGCGCACCTGAAGGCCATCGGACTGGTGCGCGTAAGCTACACGGACGGCCGCCACGAGGGGAATACCTATGAAGTTTTCACGCCCGAAGAGGCGGGACTACGTACCCCACCCACGCCACCCACCCCACCCACGCCACGCACCCCACGCCACGCACGGGTGGAACTACCCCCCGTACCCCCCGTAGAAAGTGGGGTGCGTGGCGTAGGTTCCGAGCCTTTAGAATCAACAGTTTCCGAGTCTCCTAAGACTTTTATTAAAGACTATATAAATATTGATGATGATGAGCGCGTGCCGCGCCCGCTCGCCGAAGCGGAGAGGGAACTAACCGGTAAGAATATGCCTGCGGACAAGTGGGCCGAAATCTGGGAAGTTCTTATCACGGAACTGAGAATCGCCGCGGGCCGCACAACCATCTCAAGCGTCCCGGCCTTCCTGGCAGAACACCTGCGCCGCAGGCTTTGGAAGACCGACAAGAAACAATTGATAGCCAACACGGAGGAATCGGCTGTTCCAGGCAACGCGCCTAAAGCGGATGCAAAGAACTGTCCCGACTGCTTTGGCACAGGGATGTATTACCCGGAAGGGTTCGACAGAGGGGTGGTCAGGTGCCGGCACGAAAAACTTAAGCCGCTGGCCGACCCGACTCAGTAACATGCAGCGCCGTCGCGTCCCAGGCTGATTGGTGTCGGTATTTATTCAAGGGATGACGTGCGGTGAGGCTCTAACCTCCGCGCTCGCCGCCACGTTCCACGCCAGCGACTCAACAGAATTATTGACAAGCGATGAGTCTCCGATATATAAGCGGCCTCGACACGATTTCATCAGCTGCATTTCCTAAGGTGAGATTGATAGTTCTGCTCTCGTCCATGTATCAGCCTTCGCGCTCACTTTAAGTACCAGGGTTCGACACAGGATCCACCAGCCGCGTCGGGTCGTCCGCACGCGAAGCTTAGCCGCCCCGTCAGTTCTCGTGACACTTGCCCGGGTCGCGAGAAACGCCCAACCGGTCTCTCCTCAACGGAGGCCGTCACAAGTACTTCAGGCATGTACAACCGCGCCTGCCGCAGAGTCTCACGCCACGCTGTCGTTTGAGCCACTTTTGCCAGGGCCGGTCGTGAGTGAGAGGCGGATTCGCACAGGCGACTGCGCCAATAGGAAAGTCGTATGCTCTCAACGGGACTGGCAGTCCTGGAAGAGTCTGGCGACCGCGCGAGGCGGGACTGCGGCCCGGCGTCGGTTGGGCTGTTGTGTGAGCGCCGTGGCGCGCGCCTGGAAACGGTTTCACGCGTGGTCGAGGAGTGCGGGGCGAGGCTCTACGACGCCGGCAGTTTTGCGGCGGCTGGAGGAGGGCAGGCGCAGGCGGGTCGCATCATTCTGGTCGCCCTGGACGAATGCACGGAGCCGGGCGCACCGCTCGCGGGAGAGATCGGCGCGCTCAGACGCGTCGGATGCATCGTCGTCTGTTATGGTGACGGCATACGTCTGTGGCCGCTCGGCCGTCGTTGCCAATTCCTGCTGGCCGGCGCCCTCGACGTACTCGACAGCGCGCCGGCGGAATTCCCACGCGAGCTCGCGCGCACGCTCACGCGGCTCGTGAGCGCGGAGGCTCACGGGCGCGTCGAGAACGAGAAGATTCGGGGCGTGATGAAGCGGCTGGGCGTGGTCGGTCGGAGCCGCGAGATGCTCGCCGTCTTCCGCTGGGTCGTGCGGGTCGCGGCGCTCAGCGACCTGCCGTCGCTTGTCACGGGCGAGACGGGGACGGGCAAGGAAGTGCTCGTCAACGCGCTGCACCGCCTTGACGAGAAGCGCTGCCACGGGCCATTCGTCGCGCTGAACTGCAGCGCCATCAACCCGAACCTGGCCGAGAGCGAGCTGTTCGGCCACCGGCGCGGCGCCTTCACGGGGGCCGAGGTCGGCCGCAAAGGTCTGATCCGCTCGGCCGAAGGCGGCGTGCTCTTTCTGGATGAGGTCGGCGACCTCGACCCGCAACTACAGGCGAAGCTACTGCGTGTCATACAGGAGCGGCGCGTGCTCGGCGTGGGCGACGAACGCGAAGTGGACGTGCACGTCCGCATCATCGCCGCAACCAACCGAGACCTTGAAGAGCTTGTGCGACAGGGCCGCTTCCGCGAAGACCTCTTTCACCGACTCAACACGCTCAACGTTCGCCTCCCGCCGTTGCGACAGCGGACGGAGGACATCGAGCCGCTGGTCGAACACTTCCTCGACAAGCATCGTCCGCCGGGTCGAGACGGACAGGCGCTCAGCGCCGGCCCGGAGTTCATCGACGCGCTCAAGCTGTTGAGGCTGCCGGGCAACGCGCGCGAGCTGGAGCACCTCGTCGCGCGCGTCGTCGGTGACAGGGAGACGGCCGAGCCGCTCGGCCTCCTCGACCTGCCCGCCGGCGCTTGGCGCGAACTCGCGGGCGGCGAGTCAAAGGCAGAAACTCCCGGGGCGGATGAGCCACCTCCGACCTCAGCCGAGGAGTTGCGCGCGCAACTGGCGCGCGTGCTCGACGAGAACGGCTGGAACCTCACGCGCTCGCTCGAATACTGCGAGCGGCTTCTCTTAGAGTCCGCGCTCCAACGCGCCGACGGCAACCAGACGCAGACCGCCAAACTCCTCGGCATCACCGCCCGCAGCGTCTACAACAAAGTCCGCAAACACAACCTGCACTGACGCGAGTCCTGCTTCGCACGTCCCCGGAAAATTCGTTCCGCACCCGGAAAATTTATTCCGGCAAGTCACGCGCACGGGGGGCGTGGGCGGACGCATCCACGCGACCATTTAGGGCCGAAAGTCGGGCGCGGCTGTTGGCATGTCTGTTGCGGCGTGCCGCCGCGAGAGCTGGCGATAAAAGGGCAACTGCGACCGGAAGCGGTTAACGAAAATTGTGGATTTAATAGATCAACAAGTCCGGTTCAAAGTCGCCGACATCCACACGCCCCACCCTCTCGTTGTGCTGTATGAACTGCACGGCAACGACCTGCTCGAAGGTCGCGTCGTCGACCTGTCAGACAGTGGCGAGCTGAAAGAAGCGTTCGCCGTCGTCGAGGTCGAACAGGTGCGCCAGTTCCTAATCGTCCCGGTGGAGCGTCTCGTCGTCGGCGAATGAACCCGCGGCCCGATGGGCCGTGCGCCGCCGCTCTGACGCCGCAATCCTCAGACACAGATGGCCGAACAGATCGCGAAAAAGGCGTCGCTGATGGGGCAGGTGATCGAGGACTTGAGCCACGATGGGGTAGACCCGCAGCGCCTGCGCGTCGAGCTGGTCGGCCTCGACCGGACGGCCTGGTACAAGGAGGGCGGGTTCTTCGCCTTCAACGAACTCCCCGCGGGTCAGTACCGCGTGCACATCTCGGGCGAGCGGCTTCAGCCGCAGGAGTTCAACGTCACCGTGCCGCTCGCCGCCCCGCTCCTCGGCCGCGCGGGAGACGATGACCTGATCGTCGTCGTCAAGACGGTCAGCGCCCCCGACGGCAAGATCACCTTCGACCCCGTCAACATCAGGAAGGCCGTCCGCGCCGGCGCCTCGGCGCGCGCCGCCGGCTTCACTTCGAAGCTCGCCGCGGCGCTGGAGCCGGGCAAGGTCTCGGGCGCCAAGCTGGAGAGCGTGCAGGGCTTGAACGTGGGCGCGGTGCTGAGGCTGATCCGCGGGCTCGCCATCCGCATGAAGTTCGACCCTTACTGGCAGACCCCGCCCGGGTGGACGTTCATCGTCGGGCGCGTGGAGCACAAGGACATCCCGGGGCTGGCCCTGCCGGGCGCGCAAGTCCGCCTGAGTAAGGTCAACGGCACGAACGTGCAGACGGCGGGGGTGGCCGGCGTGAGCGTGGCCACCGTGGAGATCGCCGGGAAGAAGGTCGTCCTCGGCACGGACGGCGACGTGAAGGCCGTCACCAACAGCAAGGGGGACTTCTGCCTCTACTTCAACCGGGGCGACATCACCGCCGTGACGCTCTCGGCCAGCCTGACGAACTACAAGACGAAGAATAAGAACGTCGCCGTCGTCATAGGCGGGCGCAACCGAGCCGACATCTCTCTGGAGAGAAGCTAAGGAGTAAAGCATGCCAACCGTAAAAAACTTGAGCTACGGGCACCTCAGCATCGCGCGGGCTGAGAAGGACCCGCTGTCGCTGGGGCCGCGCGAGACGGCCGACATCTCCGACGTGGAGTTCGACTCCGACGAGATTCAAAGACACCTTCGGGACAGGCGGATCGCGGTCATACCGGGGGCGCGGGCCGGGGGGGGACGTACCGAGAGGGGCGGGGGGCGATCCCGCGCCGACGCAGGGGGAGGGTCGGGGCCGTCCACGCCGACCGAATGAGCGCAACCGAATCCGAGACGATATGGAGGTCGTAGGTCATGCCTGAATACTTGTCGCCAGGAGTCTACATTGAGGAACTCGCCGGCCCGAAGCCGATCCAGGGCGTCGGCACCTCGACCGGCGCCTTCGTCGGCATCGCCGAGCGAGGGCCAGTCAACAGCCCGCAACTCATCACCAACCTGACCCAGTTCGGCGATGTCTTCGGCAATTTCATACCGAAGGCGTTCCTCGCCTACGGCGTGCAGCACTTCTTCATCGAAGGCGGCACGCGCTGCTACGTCGTGCGCGCCTTCAAGCCGAGCGGCCCGCCGACCGTGAGCGACCCGACGCCCGATGTCTCGCGCGCCGATCTGTTCACGCTCACGGGCAACACCGGCGACCTCGTCATGAGCCTGCTCGCCAGCAGCGAAGGCGCGTGGGGCGACCGCATCTCAGTCCTGGCCTCGACGCCCGGCTTCAGCCCCGACGCCGACCCGGCCGACCCGCGCTTCAAGCTGAGCGTCTTCCTCGACGACGAGCCCACGCCCGTCGAGGTCTTCGACCAGTTGTCCATGAACGAGTTCGACGGCGCCACCGACTTCCCGAACCCCGACCACGTCGAGGTTCGAATCAACGGCGTCTCCAAGTACATCGCCGTCATCGACGCCACCGACGACCGCACCAAGATCACGCCGCCCTTCTTCCCCACGGCGGCCGTCGCGCTCGCCGGCGGCTCGGACGGCGCGGCGCTCGGCTCGGCCGCCGCGAACTTCAAGCCGGCCGACCTCATCGGCGCCGTCGCCACCGCGACCGACCCGGCCTCGGGACTGAACGCCTTCGACGCCGTGGACGACATCAACATCGTCGCCATCCCCGACCTCGTGAACCCCGGCTTCACCGCCGCCGACGCGCGCGACGGGACGCTGCTGGCCATGACCTACTGCACGAACCGCAAGGACTGCTTCTTCGTGGCCGACACGCCGAGCGGCCTCTCGCCGCAGAACGCGCTGGCGTGGAAGCGCGGCGTGGCGCCGATGCCTTCGGGCACCGCCTTCAACACGAAGTTCGCGGCGCTCTACTACCCCTGGATACGGGCGACCGACCCCATCACCGGCAAGCGGAAGACCCTGCCGCCGTCGGGCGCCGTCGCCGGCTCTTACTCGGCGGCCGACGTGCGCGTCGGCGTGCATAAGGCCCCGGCCGGCACCGAGGACGGCTTTCTCAACGCGGCGGCCGACATCGAGCGCATCGTCACGAAGGGCGAGCAGGACACCTTGAACCCGGAGGGCGTCAACGTCATCCGCAAGTTCCCCGACGCGGGCGTCCTGATCTGGGGCGCGCGCACCGTGTCGAGCGACCCCGAGTGGCGCTACGTCAACGTGCGCCGACTCTTCAACTTCCTTGAAGAGTCGATCCTGAAGGGGACGCAGGGGCTCGTCTTCGAGCCGAACGACAAGAGTCTCTGGAAGCGCATCATCCGCGACGTGGGGGCCTTCCTCAAGATTCAGTGGATGGAAGGGAAGCTGGTCGGCGACAAGCCGGAGAAGGCTTTCTTCGTCAAGTGCGACGAGGAGACCAACCCGCCCGAGATCGTGGACGCCGGGCAGGTCGTCACGCTCATCGGGGTGGCGCCTTCGAAGCCGGCCGAGTTCGTCATCTTCCGCATCAGGCAGACCCGCGCCGGCGGCGCGGCCGAGGAGTAAGGAGCGCGAGAGCCGCCCGGCGGAGCGTTCGCGGCGGGCGCGCCGGCTGACACCTCGGCCGGCGCGCCCCCACCACAGACGAGGAGAAAAGCGTATGGCAAGGAGAGCGACCGACCCGTTTGCTTCGTTCAACTTCAAGCTGGAGATCGAGG
The DNA here is from genome assembly GCA_045807865.1 of Pyrinomonadaceae bacterium. Classification (GTDB taxonomy): domain Bacteria; phylum Acidobacteriota; class Blastocatellia; order Pyrinomonadales; family Pyrinomonadaceae; genus QHXN01. The sequence goes on along the minus strand of JBJMGP010000021.1, from coordinate 41,513 downwards.
GCATCACCGTCGCGGGGTTCTCGGAGGTGACCGGGCTCAACCAGGAGTCGAACGTCATCGACTACCGCGAGGGGCAGGAGCCGATCACGCCGCGCAAGCTGCCCGGCCTGAACAAGTTCGGCAACATCACCATGAAGCGCGGCATCAGCCCAGACCTCTCGGTCTACAACTGGCGCAAGACCGTCACCGACGGCGACATCGAGCGGCGCAACGCCTCCATCGTGCTCCACAACGAGAAGCACGAGGAGGTCGTGCGCTGGAACCTGGTCAACGCCTGGCCGAGCAAGTACGTCGGCCCCGACTTGAAGGCCAACGCCAACGAGATGGCCATCGAGTCCATCGAGCTGACCCATGAGGGCGTGGAGAGGGCCTGATGCTACAAACAGAGTACGCGTTCACGCTGCCGAAGGGCTACATCGACAAGGATGGCAACCTGCACCGGCAGGGCGTCATGCGTCTCGCCAACGCCAAGGACGAGATCGCGCCGCTGCAAGACCCGCGCGTGCAGCGCAACCAGGCCTACCTCGTCGTCATCCTGCTCTCGCGGGTCGTCACCAAGCTCGGCGAGTTGTCGGACGTGAACCCGGGCGTCGTCGAGAACCTCTTCTCCGCCGACCTGGCCTACCTGCAAGACCTGTACAGGCGCATCAACTCGAACGGCCACTCGCGCGTGAAGCTCACCTGCCCGGAGTGCGAGGGCACGTTCGAGGTCGAGGAGTCGGCGCTCCTGGGAGGCGAACCCCCGGAGGGATAGCCCGCTACCCCCTGGGCCAACTGGCCCAGGAGGTAGCTTACATCGCCTACCACTTCCACTGGCCGAAGGAAGAGATCGAGCGGATGCCCCACCTCGAACGCCACCGGTGGGTCGAGGAGATTTCGCGCATCAACCGGGAGATCAACGAGTCCGCCCCCGAGTAATAGATGCGCAGTAACAGCGCAGGGGCAGCCGAGGGATGCGGCCGTCCCCGTCCAAGGTCATGCTGAACCTAACCACGCCGGGCGTCTACATCAGGGAGGTCGAGGTCGCGCCGCCGCCGGCCGTGCGGATGGACGTGGCCGGCTTCGTCGGCCAGGCGGAGCGCGGCCCCTTGAACTACCCGCAGCCTTTGACGAGCTGGGGGCAGTTCCGGGACATCTTCGGCGACTTCAACGGCTACAGCTATCTGGCCTACAGCGTCTTCGGCTTCTTCCGCAACGGCGGCGTGCGCTGCTACGTCGTGCGCGTGGCGCACGAGGACTCGACGCGCGCCTCCACCAGACTCACGGGCCGCGACGGCGTCGCGGCGGTCAAAGTCTCGGCCATCAACGAGGGCGCGTGGGGCAACTCGCTCACCGTCGAGGTCGGCGAGAGTTCGAGCCGCGAGCTGGTGCTGACGCAGCTTGCGGCCGACGTGAAGAAGGGCGACACCGCGGCGACCTTCAAGTCGGTGGCGGGACTTTCGGGCGTCGGCTCGCGGCCCGAGGACGAGCCCGATTCGGTGACTCTCGTCCACAAGCGCGACCCCGTCCGCGAGAAGCTCGACATCAAGTCAATCGACTATAAGACGGGGCAGGTCAAGTTCGGCTCGCCCGTCACGAGTGACTCGGGCTTTCCCAAAGACAGCGGCGTGGTGGGGCGCGGCTTCAAGCTGGTCTTCCGCTACCGGCCGGACGGGGTGCTCATGCGCGAGGAGGTCTTCGACAACCTCTCCCTGAGCGAAGAGCACGAGCGCTACTTCGTCACGGTCGTCAACGGCGACCCGGTGGAGAGTGACTACGCGCAGAGGATCAGGGCGGGGCAGTCCATCCTGATGCGGGTCGAAGACCTGAGCAGTGGGAAGGGCACCGCGAGCCCGCGCCTCAGGAGCGTCGAGGAGAATGACGAAGACGCGCAGCCGCGTTCGGGCGGCGGCGACGACCCCGCCAAACTCGACGCGCGTTACTTCACGGGCGACACGGGCGGCGCCTACTTCCGCCCGCAGCCGCCCGGCGCGAGCACGCAGGAGTTGGCGGAGATAGCGGAAAGACTCTTCGGGCTGGCCGTCTTCGAGGCCGTGGAGGAGATCGGCTCGGTCGCCATCCCCGACCTCATCATCCCGGACTTCTACCGGCTCATCACGCCGACGCAAATCTCCGAGAGCGGCATCATCTTCAGCCGGCTCCCGGTCGCCGGGCTCACGCCCGACAAGCTCCCGAACCTGAAGACCGGGCAGGGCGGCCTGCTCTCGCACTGCCAGAAGATGGGCGAGCGCTTCGCCATCCTCGACTCGCCGCGCGGCGCGGAGACGGGCAGGGGCGCGAACCGCATCGAGGAGTGGCCCGACAACTTTCGCCTCGCGCCTTATGCAAAGTACGGCGCGCTCTACTACCCCTGGCTGCGCGAGAAGGCGGCCGACTTCTCGGGCCGCGACCTGTTCGTGCCGCCGAGCGGCCACGTCGCGGGCGTCTACGCGCGCGTCGAGAACCGCGAGGGCGTCGGGCGCGCGCCGGCCAACGAGCCCTTGGACGGCGTCGTCGAGTTCGAGTTCTGTTTGACGGACGGCGCGCAGTCTGTCCTCAACCCGAAGGGCGTCAACTGCCTGCGCAGCTTCCCCGGCCGCGGCCTGCTCGTGTGGGGCGCGCGCACGCTGAGCCCCGACCCTCTGTGGCGCCACGTCAACGTCCGACGGCTCTCGCTGGCCGTCGTCAAGCAGATTCTCGTCAACCTGCGCTGGACGGTCTTCGAGCCGAACGACGCGGCGCTCTGGCGCAAGATCGTCGCCGCGCTCACGACCTACCTGCGCGACCTCTTTCGGCGGGGCGACCTGGCGGGGGCAAAGCCGGAGCAGTCCTTCTTCGTCAAGTGCGACGCCGAGACCAACACGCCCGACGTGGTGGCCGCGGGTCAGGCGGTGACGGAGATCGGCTTCGCCCCGGCGCGGCCGGCCGAGTTCATCTACGTCACCATCGTGCGCACGACCGAGGCCGTCTCGGTGCGCGAGAGGCGGTAGGGCGGATGCCGAGGAGAGAGCAGGACCCGTTCGGCAACTTCCGCTTCAAGCTGGAGCTGGGCGACGTGGAGGTCGCCGGCTTCGCCGAGTGCACGGGGCTCAACATCGAGACGAAGGTCTTCGAGTATAAGGAGGGCGGCAACAACGCGACGACCCTCAAATTCCCGGAGCCCTCCACCTTCGGCAACGTCACCCTCAAGCGCGGCGTGACCAACTCCAACGAGCTGATCGAGTGGCAGCTCGACGTGGTCTCCGGCACCTTCGGCAAGAACAGCCGGGCCAGCAGCCCGAGCATCGCCATCGTGCTCCTGAACGAGAAGGGCGAGGACGTGAGGCGCTGGAACCTCATCCGCGCCTTCCCGGTCAAGTGGATCGGCCCCGACCTCAAGGCTTCGGCCAGCGAGGTCGCCATCGAGTCGCTCGAACTCGCGCACGAGGGCATTCAAATTTAAGGGCGGTGCAAAGGATTCCGGCCGGCAGGTCTTCCCCTTATGAGCAGCTCGTCTGTCATCAGCGACGTGACACAGACCCTGGAGGAGCTACTGGTCGACGGGCAGCTCCCGAAGAACTCCTTCGACGTGTCGCTCAAGTCGCCGGCCGACGAGAACGTGTCGCCCTCGATGAAGCCGAAGGTCAACCTCTTCCTCTTCCGCGTGAGCGAGAACCCGTTCGCCAAGAATCAGGACTGGCAGCCCGTCACGGCCGACACGCTCCGCTACCCGCCGCTCGCGCTCAACCTGACCTACGTGCTGACGCCCTACGCCGAGAACAAGCTCGACGAGCAGCGCGTCTTCGGCGAGGCGCTGCGCGTGCTCTACGAGAACTCCATCATCCCGGCCGCGGCGCTGCGTGGCGGGCTTGAGAACACGGCCGAGGAGCTGAAGGTCGATCTCTGCCACATGACGCTCGAACAGCAGACGCAGGTCTGGAACGCGCTGGGACAGCCCTACCGCCTCTCCGCCTGCTACGAGGTGCGGATGGTTCTGATCGACTCGGCCAACGAACGGCCGGCCACGCGCGTCTCGCAGCCGATCTTCGACCTTACGCAGAGCTGAACGAATGACCGCTTACCGCAACAGCCGCGAACACCTCTTCGAAGAGCTGCGCCGCCTCGACCTCGTGCTCAACCTGGCGGTCGCGCGGCAGCGGCACGACCCGACGCTGGCCGGCTTCAACGAGTTCCGCGGGCTCTTCATCTCCGAGGACGAGATCGACAACCTGCTGGCGGGCGCGCGGCCGGCGGGGCAAGTGCCGCCGGAAGAGAGTGAGACTTTGAAGTTGCAGGAGGCCATCGAGCACGCGTTGCAACGCACGGCGGCGGCCGTCGAAGAGGCCGCGCGGCGCGGGGTGAGCCTCGCGCTCGAAAGGCTCGCGCATCTGTTCCGCCTCTCCGGCTTCGACCTGGACGCGCTCCTCGTCTGCCTCGCCCCCGAGCTGCACGTCCGCTACGGGAAGCTCTACGCCTACTTGCAGAACGACGTGACGCGCAAGGCGCCGACCGCCGACCTCGTCCTCAACCTCTACTGCCGCTCGCTCGAAGAGAAGCTCGACGCGCGGACGCGACTCACGGGGGATGCGCCGCTCGTCAAGCACCAGCTCATACGCTACGCCGGCGACGAGCACGACGACGCGGCGGCGCCGCTCCTGACACGCGCCCTGCTGTTGGACGAGCGCGTCCTCAACTATCTGCTCGACGTGAATGCGCCGGACGCGCGCCTCGCCCCGTTCGTGAAGGTCTTAAAGCCGTCCGCGGGATTGGACGAGCTGCTGCTCCCGGCCGGGATGATCGAAGGGCTCGCGCGCCTCTTCCGCGCGGCGCACGCGGCCACGGCCGAAGGGGGGGGCGGCGCGCTCGCGTTCATCTTCGACGGCCCGGCCGGGGCGGGGAAGGAGTTCGCGTCCGAGGCTCTGTGTCACGACGCGGGCTGCGAGCTGCTGGTTGCGGACGTGCATGCGTTGGCGACGGCGGGCACGAGCTTCGCGCGCCTGCTCGCCCGACTCTTCCGCGAGGCGCGTCTGCGCCGCGCCGCCGTCTATCTCGACCGCGCGGAGTCTGTGCTCGGCGAGGGCGAGCACGAGACGGCCGCGCGCCGCACGCTGCTCGCCGCCCTGGACGAGTTCGAAGGCGTCGCCGTCATCGGAAGTCGTGAGCCCTGGCATCCTTCCGAAGGCGCGCCGGCGGGGCGCTTCTTCCACGTCACGCTCCCCGCGCCCGACTACGAGGCGCGCCTGCAACTCTGGCAAAGGCTCCTCGCGCGCGAAGGCGCCGCGGCCTCAGACGAGATTGAAGTCGAGGCGCTGGCCGACAAGTTCGGCTTCACGGCCGGCCGCATTCGCGACGCCGTCGCCGAGGCGCGTCAGCGCGCGCTGCTGCGCGAAGGCGCCGGGTTCAGGATTACGACCGCAGACCTCTACCACTCGTGCCGCGCCCAGTCGAGCAAAAAGCTCATGGCGCTGGCGCGCAAGATCACGCCGCTCTACACGTGGGCGGACATCATCCTGCCGCCCGACCAGTTGGAGCACCTGCGCGAAGTCTGTGCGCACGTCAAGCACCGCCAGCGCGTCTTCGCCGAGTGGGGCTTCGGCGGGAAGATTTCACTCGGCAAGGGCTTGAGCGCGCTCTTCGTCGGCCCGTCGGGCACGGGCAAGACGATGGCGGCCGAGGTCATCGCGGGTGAGCTCGGGCTCGACCTCTTCAAGATCGACCTCTCCTGCCTGGTGAGCAAGTACATCGGCGAGACGGAGAAGAACCTGAGCCGCGTCTTCGAGGAGGCCGAGCAGTCGAACGCCATCCTCTTCTTCGACGAGGCCGACTCGGTCTTCGGCAAGCGGAGTGAAGTCAAAGACAGCCACGACCGCTACGCGAACATCGAGGTCAACTACCTCTTGCAGCGGATGGAGGAGTACGAGGGCGTCGTCATCCTCGCCAGCAACTACCAGAAGAACATCGACGAGGCGTTCACCCGCCGCATCCGCTTCATCGTCGAGTTTCCGTTCCCCGACGACGACTACCGCCGGCGCATCTGGGGGAAGGTCTTCCCCGAGCACACGCCGCTCGGCGAGGACATCGACTTCGACTTCCTCGCGCACAAGCTGAAGCTGTCGGGCGGCAACATACGCAACATCGCGCTGGGCGCCGCCTTCCTCGCCGCGGGCAATGGCGGGCGGGTGCAGATGGGCCACGTCGTCTGCGCGGCCAAGCGTGAATTTCAGAAGATGGGGCGCCTGCTCGTCAGGGCCGACTTCGACGAGTACTTCGACCTCGTCGGCAGCGCGGAGGCGATGTGATGAGAGACCACGACCAGGAGACGCAGAAGGACGGCGCGCAGGGTCAGCCGCCGCAGAAGGCCCAGGCAGGCGGCGAGCACGAACGCGCCCACACACACGTTGACGCACACGTCGCGGCGCACCCGGACATCCTGCGCGACCGGCGGCTCGCGCACCCTGCGAACGCCGAGCCGCTCGCGGAACTCCTGAGCCATTTGCAGCACAGCCACGGCAACGCCTATGTCCAGCGCGTCGTCTCCGAGGCCGGCGGCGAGAAGCCACCGGAGGCGACGCCCGCCGCCGAGTCGCGCACGCCTTCGGTCGCGCAGAGCCTCGACGCGGGGACGCGGAGCCAGATGGAGTCGGCCTTCGGCGAGAGCTTCGGCGACGTGCGCGTCCACACCGGCGGCGAGGCCGAGCGGATGAACGATGAGCTGGGCGCGCGCGCCGTGACGCGCGGCCGTGACGTCTACTTCGACCGCGGCGAGTACGACCCTTCGACGAATGAGGGGCGCGCGCTGCTCGCGCACGAACTCGCGCACGTCGTGCAGCAGGGCGGCGACACTTCGGCCAAGTCGGCCGGCTCGGTCAGTCGCGCGGGCGACAGGCACGAAGAGGAGGCCGAGCGCGCCGCGCGCGAAGTCTTAAGCGGCGGGCACGCGACCGTCCTCGAACGGAGCGCCGCGCCCGCCTACCAGCGAGAGGAGCGCGGGGGCACGAAGGATAAGCAGGCGCCCAGCGGAATCAACCTCGACCACCAGCCGCACGGCACGCTGGGGGGCGGGGTCACGTACACCTACGACCGCTCCACCCAACGGCTGACGCTGAGCGGCCCGCAGGGCATGAGCGTCTCGCCGTCGAGGAACGCGCAGGTCGTCTCCGACTCGGCGCGCGGGACGATGGCGCCCGCGCGGACGCGGACGGTCGTCTTCAGCATGAGCGGCAACCCCGTCATCATCATCGTCAACGGAACACCGGTCACCTTCATCCACTAGCAGGGAGCCGCCTGGATCAAAGAAGGAGCAGAGCGATGAGTCAAGTTATCGAGTTCGACGAAACGGCGAGCCACTTCGCGCCGCCGCAGTCCTTCCCCGAACAGGAGGGGGCGCCCGCCCCCACAGACATCTCGGACTCCGAGCCGAAGACCGCCGCCGACTCTCGGTTCGAGAAGCTGCGCAACGACGTGGCCGCGGGTCTGATGTACGCGCACGGCCGAGAGAACGCCAACACGAGCAGGGTGCTCGAAGTCGCATCCTTCTCCTACGCGCTCATCGAGCTGCTGATGGAGCGCGGTCTCATCTCGGTCGAGGAGTTGGACGAGCGCAAGAAGCAGGTCGGCCAGCGGCTCGCCGAGAAGTTCATGGAGAAGGGGATGGGCGTCGCGCTCACCAACGACGAGCAGGACAAGTACGCTTACGAGGGCGGCGTCGAGATCGACTGCGAGAGACGCATCGCGCTCTGTCGCGGCGCCTGCTGTCGCCTGAGCTTCGCGCTCACCGTGCAGGATCTGGAGGAGGGGCGCGTCAAGTGGGACTTGGGGAGGCCGTACATGATCCGCCACGACGAGGACGGCTACTGCCACCACGTCGAGCGCACGTCGAAGCGCTGCCAGGTCTACGCGAACCGCCCCGTCGTCTGCCGCGCCTACGACTGCCGCAAGGACAAGCGCATCTGGGAAGACTTTGAGAACAGGGTCGTCAGCCCCGACCTCGAAAAACTCTTCCCGCAGCGCGCCGCCGCAGAGGAGGGCCAGACCCTCTATCAGTTGACGAGGACGCCCGCGCAAACCGCCAGCGCTTGAAGTCGGACGGGGAAGGCCCGGGACTCATGCATGACCCGGGCCGGGGTGACTGATGCCGGAGACGGTCAAGGACAAAGGGGCCGCGCCGCAGGCGCAGGAGCCGGCCGCCAAAGGGCAGGCCGAGCCCGCGCCGAAGCAGGGCAGCGCGCACAGCAGCGCCGCGCACGGCGGGGCCTACACGCTCGCGCGCGAGCTGACGGCCGCGGGCGGCGGGCAGGAGCCGCCCCCCGAGAAGCTCACCCCCATCTTTCGAAAGGCAGAGTTCGCACACCCCGTCAACGACGAGCAGAAGGCGCGCGCCCTCACCGCCTTGCAGCAGCAGTACGGCAACCGCTACGTGCAGCGCGTGCTCTCCGGCGGCGCGCAGGAGCCGCCGAGTTCGGACGCTTCGACGATAGTGCAGAGGCAGGAGGCGCAGGGCGCGTCTGACGGGCACGAGACGGCAACGCCGCAGTTCGGACAGAGCGCCGGCCGCCCGCTCGACTCCGACGCGCGCGACCAGATGGGCTCGCGCTTCGGCCAGGACTTCGGCGGCGTGCGCGTCCACGACGACGGCGAGGCGCACCGCGCGGCCAGGTCTCTCAACGCCGAGGCGTTCACCACCGGCCGCGACATATACTTCAGCCAGGGTGCGTACAACCCCTCTTCACAGACGGGTCAGAGACTCCTCGCGCACGAGCTGGCGCACGTCGCGCAGCAGAACCAGGGGACGGCCGGCGCCGGCCCGCAAGGCTTCAGCGTCAGCCACCCGTCCGACCCGCTCGAACGGCAGGCCGATGCGGCCAGCGAGGCGGTCATGCGCGGCGAGATGTTCCCGGCGCTCACCTCTTCGGCGGGGCACGTCTACCAACGGCAGGCGGCGGGCGGCGCGGCGCCTGCCGCAACACCTGCGCCGGGTGGCGCGCCGGGCGCAGCCGGCGCAGACAGTGCGGCCGCAGCCGGCGACTTCTCCGTGCAGATCGCGGGCACGACCGTCGTGCTTCCCGTCAAAGACCTTCTGAAGAAAGCCGTGCCCGGCAACAAGCTCACTTTGCCGGACAAGTACTTGAAGAAGGTGCCGGCCATCCCTTCGTTCAAGCTGACGGAGGCGAGCCTTGACCTCGACGATGCCAAGGTGCCGACCGGCGCCACGCTCGCTATTGCCGTCAACCGGCCGCCGCTCGAAGGCACGGGCCAGATCAATGTGGACAAGCAGGGCAAGGCCACGGGCACGGCACATGTTGTCTTCAGCAGCAACAAGATTCCGGGTCTGAAGCAGACCGAGCTGGACGTGTCGGTCACCAACAAAGACTTCTCTTTCGACGCGAGCATCGACTTCGAGCTGCCCAAGGTGACCGGCAACCTGAAGTACAAGTATGCCGACCAGAAGCACTCGGGGAAGGGCAAGGCCAACTACGAAGGCTCGAAGATGAAGGGCGGCATCGAGGTCATCATGTCCGAGGCCGGGCTCATCAGCGGCAGCGGCATGCTGGAGATGGAGCTGTTCAAGGGGCTCAAAGGCGAGGTCGAGGTCGCCGTAGACGAGAAGAAGAACATCGGCGTCAAGGGCAAGCTCTCCGTGCCCGGACAGGTCGAGCTTTTCCCGGAGAAGAAGTTCGAGAAGAGCTTCTTCAACTTTGAGAAGAAGTTTCCCATCTGGGGCATCACCATCCCGGTCATCGACGTGAACGTCGGCATCTTCGCCGAGGTACACGCGAGCGCGGGCTTCCGCTCGAAGTTCGGGCCGGGCGTGCTGCGCGACATCGCCCTGACCGGCGAGTTCGGCACAGACCCCGAGGCCGCGACCGAGTTCGGGCTCGGCGGCGAGTTCTACCTCCCGGCTGCGGCGGAGGTCGTCGCCAACGTCGGCGGCGGCATCGGGCTGGGGCTTGCCGTCGCCGACATCACCGGCGGCATCGAGGCCGTCGGCGTCGCCGGCCTCTACTCGGCGCTGACCGTGCGGCCGAACTTCAGGTACGCGGGCGGCAAGTACACCGTCAGCGGCATGGCCGAGATTGCCGGCGTCGCGCAGTTGAAGTTCGGCATCAACGCCTTCGCCAAGATCGACGTGGGCGTCTGGCTCTTCAAGGGGACGGTCTGGCGCAAGGACTGGACGCTGGCCGAGTGGGTCTGGAACACGGGGCTCAACCTCGCGCTGCGCGCCAACATCAGCTACACGCTCGGCGAAGACTTCGCGCCTGACATCAGCTTCGAGACCGGGTCGGTAGACCCCGAGAAGTTCATCAAGGACGCGATGCCCGAATCGGGCTCGCCCGTCCCAGCGCCGCCGAAGCCGCCCGTGCCCGACAAGAGCACGCTCACGGCCGAGGGCGCGCAGGGGCAGCCGGCCGGCGGCGCGCCCGGCGAAGCGCCCGCCCCGCCCACGCCCGGCGCACCGCCCGCGAAGACGCAGCAGGGGAGCCCCGGGGCGGCCGCTGCCGGCGGCGCCGGCGGGCCGGGCGCGGCGGGCGGCGAAGGCCCCGAGCACACCGCGAAGGTGCAGGCCGGACTCGAAGCCATCGACCGCGAGCAGGCGCGCTACCTGTCGAACGGCCAGATCCTGAAGGAGGAGGCCGAGACGGTCGCGGCGAAGGTGAAGCACGACCACCCCATCTTCAAGTCGCTGACGGTCGTGGACGGCGACAAGTCCTGGGACTACGACTACGTCGCCAGCCCCGGCCAGAAAAAGAAGGGGCCGACCAAGGAGGAGAAGGAGGCGCAGGCCAAGGCCAAGGCGCAGGAGAAGGAGGACAAGGCGAAGGCCAAGGAGGAGGCGAAGGCGAAGGCCAAGGCCGAGGCCGACAAGGCGAAACGGGACAAGGCCGTCAAAGACCTTGAGCCCTACGACGCGAAGCTCGCGGGCGGTAAGGTCTCGGGCACCTTCGGCAAGTTCGACTGGACGGACTATAACTTCACGACGGCGGTGCCGCCCATCCACCCGGCCAACATCGAGTACGGGATGCCGTCCGGGCCCGCCATCCCGAAGCCGACCGGCGCTTACACTATCGGCGAAGGGGTCGAGCGCGAGACGCAGACCGACGCGTGGCACACCGTCCTCAACGCGAAGCGGCGGGACAAGAAGAACGACCTCAACTCCCGGCTGAGCGCCGAGCTGAACAAGGACGAGAACAAGAACGCGGACGAGCAGAAGAAGAAGACACTCGTCGTGGGGCTCGCGGGGCTGCAGGGCAGCGCCCAGTGGACGGGGAAGATCACGGACGGCACCAGCCTCGACCAGTTGATCGACCAGATCGCGATGGACATGCTCGAAAAGCAGTACAACCTCCCCTCCATAGACCTCAACCTCGGCGGCTGGGAGAATCACCACATCAAGCCCATCGACTGGAGCGGGCCGAACGACAACAGCAACCTCATCTTCATCAGGCACGGCGAGCACACGCCCATCACCAACTGGTTCGGGGCGCGCAAGCGGCTCTTGCAGCAGAGCCTCGAAGCGATAGAGTCAATCCCGGTCAACCCCGTGCCGGCACCACCCACGTCTAACCCCGCAGCGGCACAATGAGCGAACAACGTCAGAACATTCCCGAGTTAATCGAGGCCGCCACCCGCGGCACGCGAGAGGAGTCGGCCGCGGCCTCGGCGCGGCTGGCCGAGATCGGCCTGCCCGCGCTCGGGCCGGTCGTCGAGGCCCTCAGGCAGTCGCCGCCGTACTCGGAGGCGCTGCGCGACGCCATCCGGCGCATGGGCCGCCGAGAGACGGCTCCCGCGCTGGCCGGTCTGCTCAAAGAGTCGGACTCGATGCTGACGCTGGTCGCGGCGCAGGCCCTCGCGAGTTCGGGCGACGCGCGCGCCGTCGAACCGCTGCTCGAACTTTTCAAAGACGAGGACGCGTTCTCCGCCGCCCGCGGCCAGGCGGCGCTCGGCCTCGCGCGACTGCGCGCCGAACAGGCTGTACCCGACCTGCTCGCCACGTTGCAAAGGGTCGCGCGCGGCCGGAAGGACAGGGAGAGCGCATCCCTCATCCGGCAGACGGTCGTCGCCCTCGCCATGCTCGGCAACCAGGAGGGGGCGGCGACGGCCATCGCGCTCGCGCGCCACCGCGACCACGCCGTCAAAGACGAAGGGGCCAAGGCGCTCAGGCACGTCGTCGGCCGCGGCCTCTTCCCCGTGCTACGGGCGACCCGCAGGCGCAAGTCAACCGACGCGCGGCAAGAGGCCCTGGCGGCCCTCTTCCTCCTCGGCCTGCGCGAATCGATTGAGGAGTTGCTCTCTTACGTGGAAGGCGGAGACAACTCAGCACCCTACCTGATCGACGCCGCCGTCGGCCGGCTGAGCGACCTGACCGGCGAGGCTTTCAAGTGGAACGTCAAGCCCCCCGAGCTGCGCGAGTGGTGGAGACAGCACGAGGCGCAGTTCGACCCTCACGTCTGCTACAGGCTGGGACGGCCCATAGACCTGGCCGACTTCGTCGAACTGCTGGCGACGGACGAGCCGAACGAACGTGGGCGTCTGTTGGCCGAACTGCAGATCATCACCGGCGAAGAGTTCGGACTCGACCCTTTCAGACCGGCCGGGGAGCAGAAGGGTGTGGCGGAGCGCGCGCGCGCGTGGCTCCGCGAGAACGCGGGCGGATACGAGCGCGGCGCGGTCTACAAGTACGGGCACAAGCAGAGCCTGGAACACGTCTTCGACCCGCCCGCGCGGTCGAAGTAGGGGACGACACGACAGCCGGAGCGAATTATGAGCGCGCAAGTAGTAGAGCAGATCACAGTCCACGCCGTGGCCGACTTCGCGCCGAACACGGCCTGGGTGCACACGCACGGGATGGCGAAGTTCGGCCGCCCCGACCTCGAATGGTACTGGTCGCCCGCCGAGACTTGCCCGGAGGCCGGGGCGCTGCTCAACCGCATCGCCGCCGAGTTGGTCGCGCGTGACGTACACGTCGCGGTCGGCGACACGTTTGAAGTCCCCGGCGCGCGCATACTCGTCCAGTTTCACGAACGCTACTCGAACGACGCCGACGACTTCGAGGGCAATCCCGTCTTGCGCGTCCAGCGGCTGACGACCGGCGGCGCCGGCGTGCGCCTCTTCCGCGACCTGCTCGACGGCGAGCTCCCGCCCTCGGACGCGCACAACCGCCACGCGCTGCACCTGCACCTTGAGGGGCGATTCGTCGAAGCCTGGGCGGAGTACGAGAAGGCGCTGCGGCTTGAGCCCGACAACGTGTACGCCCTGACCAACATGGGCTACCTGCTGCTCCAGCACGGCAGCACCGAAGAGGCGATGGCCTGCTTCAACCGCGCCGTCAGGCTCAACCCTTCCTACGCCCTCCCGCGCAACAACCTCGGCAACGCGCGGCTCAGGCGCGGCGAGGTCAACGAGGCGATTGCCGAATACGGCGAGGCCATCAGGCTCGACCCCGGCTACGCGATGCCGCACCGCAACGTCGCCCTCGCCTACCGCCTGCTCGGCCAGACCGGGCAGGCGATTGAGGAGTGCCGCAGCTACTTCCGCCTGGCGCCGGTGGGGACGCGGGACGCCGACGCGCACTTCAACCTCGGCGTGATGCTCGAAGAGACCGGGCGTGTCAACGAGGCAATCGAGGAATACGAGCGCGCGCTCGCCGACGACCCGCGCCACACGAAAGCGCTCAACAATCTCGGCCTCCTGCACTTCTCACGCGGCGAGGGGGATGAAGCCGCCGCGCTCTACCGGCGCGCGCTCGAAGCCGACGAGGGCTTCACGCTCGCGCGCTACAACCTCGGGCTGGCGCTGGCCGCGCGGGGCGAGCACGCGGCCGCCGCCGTAGAGTTCGGGCGCGTGGCGGCGCTCGCGCCCGAGAACGTGCAGGCGGCGAGCAACCTCGGCGTGCTCTACACGACGATGGGTCGCTACGACGAGGCCGTCGAGATTTTCGAAAGGCTCGTCGCGGAGGAGCCAGCGCAGCCGACGCTCAGGTTCAACCTGGCGATGGCGTACCAGGGGAAGGGTCAGGCGGAGAGGGCGGAGGCGGAGCTGCGTGAGGTGATCGAGCTTGAGCCGCCGGGCAGCCCGCGCGCGGAGCGTGCGCGGCGCGAGTTGGCGTCGGTCTCTTGAGGCACGGTTGTAGGGAGAGGCCGGGAGGCGAAATTGAAGAGGCGCGAGACGAAGAGAGTCTGGGAGGACGTGGGGCTGTCGCCGCTCGTGCGCGCGGGCGCGCGCTGGCTCTCGTTCGCCCGCGGGCTGTCGCGCGGTGCGCGATGCCGCACGGCCGCGGCCGACCCGCTCGCCTTCATCGAGTCTCTCTACGGGAGGAAGTTCACGGCCGTCGAAGGGCGCGCCTTCGACTTCGACAAAGTGTACCGCACGGCCGGCGGCGGCCTCTTCGTCTCGGAGACGCGCCTGAACTTGAGCGTGCATCCGAAGTTTGACCTGAGCCTGCTCAACGTTGTGGGCGGCGGCGCCGGCTCGCAGTTTTTCAAAGAGACGACACTGCTCTCGCACACCGTCACGGGTGGTCGTGAGCATCTCTCGTCCCACACGAGCGAGGCCGTCGCCGGGACATCGTTGACGGTTCAGACCTGGAACGTGTCGCCGGCAATGGTTGAGAGAGTGCCGCCCGCGTTCGGCTACGTCCACCTTCGCGGCCAGCGCGCGCAACCGGCGCAGGGTTTTGAGCCGTTACGTTTCGCGGCGCGTGGCGACCTGACGACGAGCCCGACCCTTGAGACCTGGCGTTCGGCCGTCGCGCCGTCACCCGCGAGCATCCGAACCACGGGCCTCGACCTGCTGGCGTCAGTCATACACTCGCCGCGGCAGGCGTTCGTCAGCCTCCTTCTCAACACATACCTTCCCGCCGTCGTGTCGCGCGAAATCCTGAGCGTGACGACGAAGAGGGGCTTGTCGAATACGACAAAGGAAAGGGCGGCGGCACAGGGCGAAACGCCTCTACGCTTCACGCCCGCGCCGGGCACACGGGGGCGGCGACCTGCGGCATGGACCTACGCGGGGCCGGGAGTCGCCGCCGAGATACACAGAGAGTCCCGCTCGCTTGAGACGTTGCAAGGTCTCGCGACGGCGCACGACTCTCGGCCCTCCTTGTTGCAGGTGCTTCCGCCCACGTCCTTACGGTCAAGTCCGTCGGGGACTTCCCTGACGTTGCTCGCCGGAGGGGCCGGGCAAACTACTTTTCAACTGGATAGATTTGCTTCAGCGCTGTCGCTTCAACTTGTCCGCACACACAGAGCGCGGCCGGGCACGCGCGAAGCGTCAGCCTCCGTGTACGCCCCGCGTCTCCTCGCTCGAACTGCGCCGCCTCTGCAAACAGGTGCGCGTGAGGCGCTCTCGTCCCTCAGCAAGTTCGTCAGACACGTCTACTCGTTTATCGACGGCAACACCTACACAGGCCGCCCGACTCTCTACGCACGGCCCGGCTTCGAGGCGGCGCCGCGTCGCGGATTCGAGCGGGTTCTCATTCAACCACGAGCCGCCGCAAGCGATGCGGCGCCGAAGCATGCGACTTCGAGCGTCCTGTTCAATCGCACGTTCGAGTTTGTCCGTCTCACATCAACCTCGGAGTTCGGCGTCGAAGCACCGGCGCACGATGCGGGGACGCAGGTTTTATCTAAAGTTGCACAGCCGTTTTTCTCGACACAGGGCGCGCCGGGCGCGGGGACTTTCATCTTCACAAGAGAGCTGTTGAGAAGAACTACGAGGGCGTCAAAGGCGGGCGCGCTGACGCCGACGGCCGCGACGGCGCTCCGTCTGGTGGCCGCCGCCGAGACCGAGCGCGCGTTGCGAGAGACGCGCGCGGCGCGGCCCGAGGGCATGGCGCTGGAACTGGTTCGCCAACGCCGCGAAGAGGTCTTGCAACTACCCAAGCCCGGCTACGTCTACACGCAGCCGGCGCGCGCGCAGCTCGAAGAGCGGCAGGTCATCACGAAGGCGAGCCGCGCGGAGATCGTCGAGGTGGTGCGCAGGGAGGTGCGCTCGCTCACCTCCAACGCGCCCGCGCCGGCCGCGCCTACGCGCGCCGACCTGGCGGGCATCGCCGACGAAGTCTACACGACGCTGGTCAGGCGGCTGCTGATAGAGAAGGAGAGGCTCGGGCGCTTCTAGGGTTGAGGTCATGGCTGACAACTCGCTCAACAAACTGTCGATCAAGAACCTCGACAACGGGGAAGAGTTCAAGGTGCTCTTCAACCCGACCGAGTACACCTTCGAGGACAGCAGCAAGTGGCAGGAGCAGGAGGGCAACCGGCGGCGGCCCGAACTCCAGTACACGGGCGGCGAGCGCAAGCGGCTCTCGATGGAGCTGTTCTACGACACCTACGAGGTGAAGGAGGACGTGCGCCTCTACACGGGCAAGCTCCAGCAGCTCCTCGTCGTCACGACCGACGGCGGGAACAACGGCAAGCGCCCGCCCGTCGTCGAGCTGAGCTGGGGGCAGGCGCAGTCGAGCGTCGGCTTCCCCTTCAAGTGCGTGCTGGAGTCTCTGAAGCAGCAGTTCACGCTCTTCACCTCCGACGGGATGCCGGTGCGCGCCAAGGTCAGCGTCGCCTTCAAGGAGTACGAGCAGCCGAAGGAGGAGCAGCAGAAGGAGCCGCGGCGCGGCTCCTACCCGGCGCAGACCTACACCGTGCGCGAGGGCGACACGCTGAGCGGCATCGCGGCCGCCGTCTGGAACGACCCGGCGAAGTGGCGCGTGCTGGCCGACGCCAACGAGATTTCGAACCCGCGCGTCCTGCAACCCGGGCAGGCTTTGATCGTCCCGGCCATCGAATAGAGCAGAGAGGAGCGAAGGATGCCAGAGCCCGCATTACAGAAGGAGCGCGACTCGCCGACCTTCAAGGTGCTCGTCGGCGGGAGCGAGCTGCCCGACGAGGCCGCGCTCGACATCCTCGAAGTGCGCCTGAGCGACTACGTCGAGGGGGCCGGCTCCTTCACCGTCACCTTCAACAACTGGAATTCGCAGACGCAGGAGTTCAAGTACGTGGACGGCGACCTGCTCGCCGAAGGGTCTGAGGTCGAGGTCAAGGTCGGCTTCGTGGACGACCAGAAGAGCATGATGAAGGGCGAGGTCACGGCGCTCGAACCCGAGTTCGCGGCCGGCGCGGCGCCGACCTTGAAGATTCACGGCTACGACCTTCTGCACCGCTTCCGCCGGGGGCGCAACACGCGCTCGTTCGTCAAGATGAAGGACAGCCAGATCGCCGAGAAGATCGCGACCGAGTTGGGCCTGCGCTCGCAGCTCGACGACACGCAGATCACGCACGAGTACGTCCTCCAGAACAACCTCACCGACATCGACTTCCTGCTTGTGCGCGCGCGCCGCATCGGCTACGAGGTGACGGTCAAGGACAAGACGCTCAACTTCCGCAAGCAGTCGAACGACAAGGACAAGCTCGTCTCTCTGGACTTCGGGCTGACGCTCACCTCCTTCTACCCGCGCCTGAACACCCTGAGCCAGGTGAGCGACGTGGTGGTGCAGGGCTGGAACCCGAAGACGAAGGAGGCCATCTCGGGGAAGGCGCAGCCGGGCGACGAGAACAGCAAGATGGGCGGGAGCAAGCTCGGCGCTTCGATCAGTAAAGAGACCTTCTTCAAGGCCACCGCCTTCGTCGTCAACCGGCCGGTCTTCACCGAGGGCGAGGCGTCGCAGATCGCCAAGGGCAGGTTCAACGAGATGGCCGTGGACTTCATCACCGGCGAGGGCACCGCCATCGGCAACACCGACATCCGCGCCGGCGAGGTCGTCGAGCTGAACGGTCTGGGGAAGCGCTTCAGCGGCCTCTACTACGTGACCTCCTCGACCCACGAGGTCGGGCCGAAGGGTTACCGGACGCGGTTCACCGTGGGAAGGAGCGCGACCGGATGAACATCCTCGACCTGCTCTGCCCCGAGACCGAGTCTGAGTCGCGCCTCGGGAAGATTTACGGCGTCGTCGTCGGCGTCGTCACCAACAACCAGGACCCGGAGAAGATGGGGCGCGTCAAGGTGCGCTTCCCCTGGCTCAACGACACGGACGAGAGCAACTGGGCGCGGGTGGCGACGATGATGGCGGGCAACGACCGAGGCATCTGGTTCCTCCCCGAGGTGGGCGACGAGGTGCTCGTGGCCTTCGAGCACGGCGACGTGCAGTTCCCATACGTCATCGGCGCGCTCTGGAACGGGGTGGACGCGCCGCCGCGCGACAACGCCGACGGCAAGAACAACGAGCGCGTCATCAAGTCGCGCAGCGGCCACGAACTCATCTTCGGCGACGAGGACGGGAAGGAGAAGGTGGAGATCAAGACGAAGGCAGGCCACCAGCTTTTGCTCGACGACACCTCGGGGTCGGAGATGATCTCA
The DNA here is from genome assembly GCA_045807865.1 of Pyrinomonadaceae bacterium. Lineage (GTDB taxonomy): Bacteria > Acidobacteriota > Blastocatellia > Pyrinomonadales > Pyrinomonadaceae > QHXN01. Next base: position 23,207 of record JBJMGP010000021.1, on the reverse strand, counting down.
ATCGTGGACAAGTCTGGCAACAACAAGATCGAGCTGGATACGGCGGGCAACTCCATCGCCATCACGGCCCAGACCAAGATCAGCCTCAAGGCGACGGACATCGAGATCACGGCCGACTCCGGGCTGAAGATGAAGGGGGCACAGGTCGAGATTACGGCCGACGCCGACCTGAAAGTCCAGTCGAGCGCGATGCTCACGCTCAAGGGCTCGCTCGTCAAGATCAACTAGGGGAGTGGGAGGAGGAGGCATATGCCGCCGGCGGCACGCATGGGTGACACGACCAGCCACGGGACTCCGCTCGGGCCGGGGCCGGGCTGCCCGACGGTTCTCATCGGGGGCATGCCCGCCTGGCGCGCGGCCGCGGACTTTCATGCCTGCCCGCTCGTGACGGGCGTCGTGCCGCACGTCGGCGGCGTGGTGGCGATGGGGAGCGCGACCGTGCTCATCGGCGGCCTCCCGGCCGCGCGCGTGGGCGACATGACCGTCGAGAGCGGCCCGCCCAACTCCATCGCCGTAGGCGAGATGACCGTCATGATCGGGTGAAGTGAAAAGAGGATGAAAGACTTTCTCGGCAGAGGCTGGAAGTTTCCCGTCGCGGTGGACGCGGCGGGGCGCATCGCTCTGTCGGAGTACGAGGACGACGTGCGCGAGGCCATCCGCATCATCCTCATGACCTCGAAGGGCGAGCGCGTGATGCAGCCGGACTTCGGCGCGGGCCTCTACGACTTCGTCTTCGCCTCGATGAACTCGACCAACCTCGGGCGCGTCCAGCGCGCGGTCGAGGACGCGCTCGTCAAGTGGGAGCCGCGCGTGCAGGTCACGGCCGTCAGCGTCGAGCCCGACCAGACCGAACTCGGAAAACTGCTCATCAACATCGACTACCGTGTGCGCGCGACGAACACGCGCTTCAACCTCGTCTTTCCGTTCTACCTCAAGGAGCAGACCTGAAGTGGCGGTGACAGCGCCTAAAATCGACGACCGCAACAGCGACGCCGTCCTGCGGGAGGCGCGGGCGCTGGCGCCCTTCTACACGCCGGAGTGGAAGGCCGAAGAGGAGACGGGGGGCGGGGCGGCGCTCCTGAAGATCTTCGCCCGCCTGCTCGAAGGCGTCATCCGGCGTCTGAACGACGCCCCGCTCAAGCACTACATCGCCTTCCTGGAGATGATCGGCGTCAAGCTTTTGCCGGCCGTGGCCGCGCGCGCGCCGCTCACCTTCGTCCTGAGCAAGGGGACGAAGGAGGCCGTCCCCGTCCCCGCGCGCTCGCAGGCGGCGGCCGCGCCGACCGACGGCGGCGACCCCATCGTCTTCGAGACCGAGCGGGCCATCCTCGCCACGCCCGCCGCGCTGCTCTCCGTCCACAGCGTCGTGCCGAAGCAGGATCACGTCTTCGAACACCTCGCCGCCTTAACGGGTGGCACTTCGACCGAGCTGTTCGCCGACGGCGACAACAACCTGCAAGCTCACGAGCTTTACCTCGGCCACGAAGAGCTTTTCAACATCAAGAGCGCCGTCAAGATTCAACTGAGCGTCGAGACGCCTCTGCTGCTCCTCTCGCGCGACACGCTCGTCTCGTGGGAATACTGCGCCGGCGAGAAGGAGGAGATCGTTGACGGCGTGCCCGTGAAGTCGCTCGACTGGCGCCCGTTCGACGAGATGAGCGGCACGCGCGGCAACGTGGTGCTCGTCAAGAAGAACGACGACGAGCTGAACAAGGTCAAGGTCAACGACATCAAGAGCCGCTGGATCAGGTGCGTGGTCAAGGTGCCTCTGCTCAAGACTGATTCGCTCGCGGCGCTCACCGTCGCGGACATCCGCATTAAATCGGCGCCCCTCGCCGTGGAGGAGTCGGCGGCCGTCGCCGCCAAGCTCTCGCCCGCCGCGGCCCTCGCCGCCTCGCGGTTCGCGTCCGGCTCCGGGGCGCAGCTCGCACAGCCGTCCGCGCAACCCGCGCCCAACGGCATCGACCCCGACGCGGCCTTCTACAACGACCTGCCCTTGAAGGTGCCGGCGTCGGAAGAGAAGCCGCTTTATCCCTTCGGCCCGCCGCCGCGCTCCGGCGTCCCTGGCGCGCGGCCCCGGCCCGGCGACACCTTCTACCTCGCCAGCCAGGAGGCTTTCTCGAAGCGGGGTGCGAAGGTCACGCTGCAAATCAACGCGCCACCCGAGGGTGCCGTCGAGCGCGACGTGGAGCGCGTGCTCGGCATCGGCCCCACGCGCGCGGGCCGCCTTAAGGCGGCCGGCATCAACACGACGGCCGACCTGCTCAAGCTCTCAATCGAAGAGACCGCACGCGTCATTCAAGACCGCGGCCCTAATCTGGCGTGGACGAAAGACCTGCGCGAGGCGGCCGCCAAGGACTACTTCGACCGCGTGGTCACCGCCGGCCCGACGGTCGAGCCCGACCCGAACCGCCCCGTCCCCGAACTCTCCTGGGAGTACTGGAACGGCGGCGGCTGGCTCGCGCTCGGAGACATGCTGGACGGGACGGCGGCGCTGACCACACAGGGCGCGCTCATCTTCACCTGTCCCGAGGACATGGCGCTCACCAAAGTCCTCGGCCAGGAGAACTACTGGATACGCGCGCGCATCGCCTTCGACGACTACGGTCAGGAGAAGTTCACGGTCACAGACCCGACGGGGAGCCCGACGGTTGTCTTCGACACGTCGGGCATCCAGCCGCCGCGTCTCACCTCTCTGAAGGTCTCCTACAGCGTCACGGGCGTGACGCCGAACTACGTCTTGACGCTCAACAACCTCCAGTACGACTCGGTGCCTGTGGACGCGGAGCAGGGCGGTCTGCGTGCGACTCTCAAACCTTTCGCCGCGCTTGAAGACGACCACCAGACGCTCTACCTCGGCTTCGACCAGGCGCCACTCAAAGGCCCCATCAGCCTCTTCTACGCGCTCAAGGAGCAGGAGTATTCGGACGAGAACCGGCCGCGCATCGAGTGGGAATACTTCCGCCTGCCGGCGGGTGAGACCGCGGGCGAATGGACGCGCCTGCTCGTCACCGACGGGACGAAGAACCTGACCGAGAGCGGCGTCGTCGAGTTCATCGGCCCGTCGGACTTCACGCCCGGAAGGCTCTTCGGCCTGACGCTCTACTGGATTCGCGCCGTGGACGTGGAGGACAAGTTCACGCCGCTCGAAGACGCGGCCGCCAACTCGCTCGCGCTCGCCGGCGCGGCCGCGGGCACGGCCCTCACGAAGAGCAGAGAGGCGAGCCTGCGTCTCGCCCTGAGCGCGCTGTTGCGCGACCGGGGCCGCCCGAACTCGACGCAGCTCGCGGCGAAGACGACGCTGCCGTCGAGCGAGACGCTTCAGCAGGCGACGCAAGACGTGGCGACCACAGAGCCCACGCCCGCAGACCCTTGCGGTTGCAAGGCCGAGCCCTGCTCCGAATCGCTTGAGACGCTCGACCTGCCCTTCGTCAGCGGCTCCGTCCTGGCGGGCACCGCGCCCGCGCCCGTCTTCACCGGCCTCTACCTCAACACGGCCTGGGGCGTGCAGTCCGAGACCGTCCGCGACGAGATTCTCGGTTCGAGCGACGGCATCGCCGACCAGAAGTACACGCTCACCAAGTCCCCCGTCTTCTCCGAAGAGGTCTGGGTGGACGAGCTGGCCACGCTCACCGAGAGCGAGCGCAAGACGCTCGGCGAGCAGACGCCCGAGCAGGTGCGCGAGGTCAAGGACGACGCCGGCAACCTGACGCGCTTCTATATCCGCTGGAGCCCGACGGAAGACCTCGCCGAAGCAGGTGCCGCCGACCGCGTCTACGACATCGACCGCACCTTCGGGCAGGTGGAGTTCGGCGACGGCGTGCACGGCACGGTGCCGCCCATCGGCAAGGACAACATCATCGCCACCTACCGCGCGGGCGGCGGCTCGCGCGGCAACGTCGCGGCGGGGCTCATCACGACGCTGCGCAGCACCATCCCCTTCGTCGATAGCGTTCTGAACCCCGCGGCGGCCGGCGGCGGCTCGGACACAGAGCTGGTCGAGTCGGCCCTCGTCCGCGGGCCGCGCTTCGTCAGGCACCGCGGGCGCGCCGTCACGGCCGAGGACTTCGAGCAGCTGGCGCTTGAGGCTTCGCAGGGGGTCGCGCGCGTCAAGGCGCTGCCGCTCTTCAACGACCGCGGAGAGTATGAGACCAACTGGGTCACGGTCATCATCGTCCCCGGCAGCGCCGACGCACGCCCGACGCCCTCGCCCCAGCTCCGCTATCGCGTCGAGCAGTACCTGCGCGAGCGCGCCGCGGGCAGCGTCGTCTTCCCGAAGCAGTTGAAGGTGAGCGGCCCCGCCTACGTCGAGGTGAAGGTCAATGCAGACATCTACGCCGAGTCAATCGACCTCGCGCCGCAGGTCGAAGCGGCGGCCGTCGCCGCGCTCGAAGCGTTCCTGCACCCGCTGACGGGCGGCTACAGCCAGTCGGGCTGGGAGTTCGGAAGGCTGCCGTGCCTCTCCGACTTCTACCGCCTGCTCGAAGGCGTCGCAGGCATGGATCACATCGAGAACCTGCGGATGACGCTGAGCCCGGTCACACCCGGCGGCGTCAAGGCGGCCGAGCCCCGCGTCGTCTCGGAAGACCGCCCGCTCGACGTGGTCGTCCCCGTCTACACGCTCGTCTACAGCGGCGAGCATAAGTTCGACGTGAAGGCGCTGGCCTGAAGAGTCATGACACTGCGTCAGCCAAATCTCGACGACAAGACTTTCGCCGCCCTCGTCGCGGAGGCGACGAAGCTTATCCCGCGCCATGCGCCGGAGTGGACGGATCACAACCGGCATGACCCGGGCATCACTTTCGTCGAGCTCTTCTCGTGGCTCGCGGAGATGCAGCAGTTCTATCTCAACCGCGTCGGCGACGAGAGCCGCCTCAAGTTCCTCAAGCTGCTCGGCACACGCCCCCGCGGTTCGACGCAGGCGCTGGCGGACGTGACCTTCTCGGGCGCGACCGACGACACACTCGTCGTCACGCGCGGCGCGAAGGTCATGACCTCGGAGGGCGTGACGTTCGAGACTATGGAGGCGCTGCGCGTCGTCGCGGCCCAACTGACGAAGGTGCTCAGCTCGTCGAAGAGCACGCTGAAGGACAACACCGAGCCGAACGGTATCGTCGGCCTCTCCTACTACGCTTTCGGCGAGGATGCCACGGCGGGGCGCCGCCTCTACGTCGGGCTCGACCGCGCGCTCCCGCCGCGCGAGGAGGTCTTCCTTACCGTTAAGCTCTACGACGGCTACAGGGTCCCGCTCGGCAGCCACGGCGACGAGAAGGCTGCGGTCGTGCCCTCGGCGCTCGTCGGCTGGGAGTACTACGACGGCGAAGACTGGCGCCCGTTGGAGATCGTCGCGGAGGTGGAACGTGCGCTCGGACTGACGGTGGGCGACGAGTCGTCGGCCGCCGCCGGCTGCTTCAAGTACAAAGACGACTTCCTCCAGCTCGTCCGCCCCTCCTTTACCTACCAACACCTTTCGGCCGAGGCGCGCGACGCCTTCGACGCGGCGGTCGGCGCGGCCGGCACGGCGCGCGACCTGCGCCGCGCCCTCTACGACTCGCCGTTCCTGCTCTCCAAAGGCGACGAGACACTGATGCTCTCACAGAGCGGGCGGCTGCGCTTCAACGCACCGCCGACGATGGCCCCGCGCCTCGTCCACCCTTTCGAAGACGACCTCTACTGGCTGCGCGCCACCATCCTCGAAGGCACCTACGAACTGCCGCCGCAGATCGAGACTATCCGGCTGAACACGGTCTCGACCGCGCAGCGCGACACGTTGAGCGAAGCGGTCACGTTCGACAGTGACGGAAGCACACGGCAGGTCTTCAAGACCGACAGCTACCTCGCGCTCGGCGGCGTCAACCTCGTGCAGGTGCGCGAGCACGACGGGCGCTGGAAAGACTGGGCGGAGGCCGAGAGCGCAGAAGACTTTGCCAACCTCGGGCCGAACGAAGAGAAGTACTCCATTGTCAAAGACCGCCCGGCGGGCGTGACCGTCGTCTCTTTCGGCGACGGCGAGCACGGGAGGATACCGCCCGAGGGCATGGGCGTCGTCCGGCTCGTCTCGTACCTGCCCTCCTTCGAGGAGCCGCGCGTGCTCGGCCGCAGCAACGGGCTTCCGGGCCAGACCTTCATGCTCCGGCAGACGCCGGTCGTACCCGAGACGCTCGTCGTGCAGGTCGCGGAGCGCGCGCGGGCCGAGACGGTCTCGACGGAGTCGAAAGATGTCATGGGCCTGCTGCGCTTCGCGCGCGCGCGCGAGTTCGCCGTCTGGTCGAAGGCCGGCGCTGACCTGTGCGAGATCAGGCTCAGGCTCGAAGCCAGACAGGAGATATGTATGGTCGAGGTGCGCGAGCGTTTGCGCGGCGAGCTGAAGTTCCGCCCCGACCTCGGCGCGCGTGGCGATGTCACTTTTAAAGACGACTTGGCCGTCTTCTCCTTCGAGCGTCTGCGGGCCGGCGAGGTCGTCGAGAGCGAATACTACGTCGAGGTCGGCGAGGGCGGCGGGAACATCCATGGCGAGGTCGTCATCTCGCTGGCCTCGGCCTGTCCGACCATCGTCGAGCAGTCGCCCGCCTCGGTCGTCGAGTACGAACCACGTCGAGAGCAGTCGCGCTGGCGCGACTGGACGCGCGTGGAAGACTTCGATGCCTCCGGCCCCGAGGACACGCACTTCGTGCTCGACCCCTGCGCGGGCCAGATACGTTTCGGCGACGGCGTCAACGGCGACATCCCCGCCGCGCCCGCCTCCGAGATGGAAGAGAACGTCCGCGTCGTCTCCTTCCAGACGGGTGGCGGCGCGGCCGGCAACGTTACCGCCCTCTCGCTCGACCGTCTGGCCAAACCTTTCCACTTCAAGACGGACGAGCGGCTCTACGACCTCCGGATCGAACAGCGCGCCGCGGCTGCCGGGGGACTCGACAGGGAGGCGCTCGAAGACGCCGAGGCGCGCGTACGGCGTGACCTCAAGACGCAGTACCGCGGCGTGACGGACTCGGACGTGGAATACCTCGCGCTCAACACACCGGGCCTGCGCGTCGCGCGCGCCCGCGCCATCCCGCTCTACGCGCCGGGGCTCAGAGGCTACCCGCAGGCGCAGGCGCCCGCGTCCGTCACGGTCGTCGTCGTACCCTACAGCACTTCGCTGCGCCCGTTCCCGAGCGAGGGGTTCGTCCGCACCGTGTGCAGGCACCTCGACCGCCACCGTCTGCTGACGACGCGCGTCTACGTCATCGGCCCCGAGTACGTCGGCGTCAGCGTACGTGCCACCGTCAAACTCTACGCCGAGTTCGGTCAGTCGGAGACGCTCGCGCGCGTGCAGAAGAGTCTGGACGATTTCCTCCGCCCGTTGCCGCCCGACGACGACCCCGTCGGACAGGGCTGGCCCTTCGGGCGCACGGTCTTCCGTTCGGAGATTTATCAGCTCATCGAGTCGGTCGAAGGCGTCGATTGCGTGGAGAAGGTGACGCTGGCCGCGACGGGCGTCGGCGTCGCGCGCAGCGTCGAGGGGAACATCCTCATCCCGCCGCAGAGCCTCGTCTACCCGGCCGGGCACAGCATTGAGATCGTCGCGCCCACGTCCGAATGCAGGAGCGCCAGGTGAGATCGTGACATCCTGTAAAGCCCAACAGGGAAGCTTCCTGACGCTGAACAAACGTTCGGCGTGGGGGCGCGGCCTGCAAGTCAACCTCGACACCTCGGGCGACCGGCTCGCGGTGCGGCGGGAGTACGAGCACACGCTGGACACCGAGACGACGCTTGAGGAGTTGTTCGGCGGCGTCACCGTCACGGACTTCGCCGTCGGCCCCTGCCACCTCCTCTACATCCTCGGCGCCGAGCAGCGCGGCGACAGGAAGGTGCCTGGTCTCTGGGTCTACGACTCTTCCCAGAAGACCGTCGAGCAACTGGCCTGCACCGGCGCGCTCCTCTCACAGCCGACCAGCATCACCTACACGCCCGGCACGCTCTACGTGGCCGACGCCGTCGCGCGGCAGAGGGTCGTCGCCCTCGCCGAGATCAACTGGCAGATTCGTTGGGCGGTGGACGCGGCGGCGAATCCTTCAACGCAGGGGCTCGACTCGACGAAGACGTTAACTCCCGCCGACCTCGCGGTCAGCGCGGAGGGCGAGCTGTACGCGCTCGACGGCGGGAACAAGGCAATCGTGAAGTTCGACGTGGCCGGGCGCCAGGCGGCTCTCTTCGGCCAGGATGAGCTGGCCGCGGCCCGGCCGCGCAAGCTCGCGCTCTCGAACGAGGGCTATCTCTACGTCCTCGACCCGGAGGCGAAGCGCGTCTGGAAGTTCGACCTGAGCGTGGTCGGGAAGGGCGAGGGCGACGACCCGCTCGTCAGCGGCGACCTCATCGACTTCGACGGGCTCATCACCGGGCAGAAGCTGCCGCAGAAGTTCCAACCCTCGGGCTTCGCCGTGGACTCTCACGGCCGTATCTACATCGGCGAGCGGCGCTCCGTCGCTTCGACCGAGGAGGACGACCGTTTCCTCCGACGCTTCGACGCCGAGGGGCAGTACCTTGGCGAGGCGGGCGACTTCCGCGGCTCGGCGCTGGAGCTGGTGCTCGACAGCGAGGACTGGATTTACGCCTACGGTGAGGAGGAGGCCGAACGCAAGATTTCAGTCCTCAAGCCCACGCTCCGTTACACGCGGCTCGCGGGCAGCTCGCTCGTCAAGGGGCGCTACTTCTCGCGCTCGCTCGACAGCGCCGAGGAGGGGACTGAGTGGCACAAGTTCGTGCTCGACGCAGAGCTTCCCGCCAACACGCAGGTGCAAATCTCCTACCGCGCGGCCGACGACAAGCAGGTCACGGTCAGGGGCAGCACGGCCAACCTCGACCGCTACATCGAAGAGGCTGCGAATCTCGAAGAGGAGGAGCGCGCGCAGCGGGCGGCCGACCTCGACGCGCTCGACTGGTCCGTGCCGGCGGTCAACGCCGGCGACGCGCTCGTCCTCGACAACGTCGGGCGCTACCTCTGGCTGCGCGTAGACCTCATCGGCGGCGAGGAGGCCGCGCCGTCCATCGGGAGCCTGCGCCTCGACTTCCCGCGCGACACGTACCTGCGCTACCTGCCGGCCGTCTACCAGGAGGACGCGCAGAGCCGCGGCTTCCTCGAACGCTTCCTCTCGCTCTTCGAGACCTTCTTCTCGGAGACCGAAGAGAGCATCGGCCACCTCGCACGCTACTTCGACGTGGACTCGTCTCTGGCGACCGGCGACTTCCTGCGCTGGCTCGCCTCGTGGCTCTCCATCTCGGAGGACAAGAGCTGGAGCGAGGAGCAACTGCGCGAACTCGTCAGGCGCGCGCCCGAGCTTTACAGGCAGCGCGGCACGCGCGACGGGCTCGAAGCGATGATCGAAATCTTCACCGGCACGCGCCCGCTCGTCGTCGAGCACTTCCAGACGACGGGCTGCGCGCAGTCCGCGGCGGCGAAGCGCGGCACGGATGAGGGCGGCGGGCAGAGAGTTCAGAGCCTCGAAGAGATCTATCGGAACCTCTACGGCACAGACCCTTACTGCTTCTGCGTGCTGCTCTGGCCCTATCGCACGGAGACGCGGGGGGAGAAGAAGATCGTCCGCCGCCTCAGCGAGGAGGAGCGGAAGGCCGTCCGGCGCATCGTGGACGCCGAGAAGCCCGCGCACACCTGCGCCGGCCTGCTCGCGCTCCAGCCCTGGATCAATCTCGACATGCACACATACCTCGAAGTGAACACGTACCTCTCGCAGCCGTCCGCGCGGCTCGAACTGAACTCGGCCATCCCGCGCGACACAGTGCTGGACGACCGCAACGAGGCGGGGCAGTTGGAGAGGAGATCGCGACTGAACGTGGACATCACTCTCACTTAAGCGGCGTTGATACGGAGGCACATCATGGCGACTGACATTTCCGCGGTGGACTATCTGACTCGCAGCGTAGACCGCAACCGCTACTTCTACGGCAAGCTGATGACGGTGCGGGACTTCTTAAGGGAGCAGGAGTATTTCAACAGCAAGCGGTGGCTCATCAACCGCCTCCTGTTCGGCGGCGGGATCGTCTGCGGGCTGGAGGCGGCGGCGGTCGGCGGCGGCACCGAAGACGCGACCCTCGTCGAGATACAGCCGGGCCTCGCCTTCGACCCGCTGGGGCGCGAGATCACCGTGCTCGAAAGAGCGCGCGTTGACCTCTCCAGGGTAGATGTCAGCAAAGCGACCGCGGGCCTGCCGTCCGTGGGGGCGGCCGAGGTGAACGTGCTCGTCTGCCTCAACTACCATGAGTGTCCGAAGGAGCCCGTCCCATCGCTCGGGGGCTCGCCCTGCGAAGAGTCTTGCGAGTCGAACCGCGTGGGCGAGACCTATACGGTCTCGCTGATACTTGCGCCGCCGCAGGCCGTGGCGCCCTGGCCCTGCGAGAAATGGCTCAACCGCCAGACCGTCACGCGCCAGAGCCCAAACTTCGACGTGGAGCGCATCGCGCCCGTCTGGGTACGCCAGGGCGATGTCTTCGAGGTCGCCCTGAAGGTGACCGCGCGCAACGACGTGAACAACGTCGTCTTGAACGAGGCAGTCTCGGGCGGCTCCTTTATCGAGCCGAACCCGCAGCCGCCGGCGCAGTTCCCGACGCCGCCCTTGAGCCTGCGCAAGGGTGAGTTCTTCATCTACGTCTATCAGGTGCAGGCGCCGAACGCCGTGGGCAACGTCCAACTCTCGGGAGGGGCGGGCGTCCCCACGCCGCCGATTCAAGTAGAGGTGATTGAAGACGGGACAGCGAAGACGCGCGACGAGGAGCGGCGCCTCGGCGCATGCCCCACCGACCCGGACGAGAAGGGCGTCCCCATCGCGCGGATGAAGGCCGCCTTCGACGCCAAGAAGTTGACAGGCTTCACGCAGCTTGAAATCCTCGACCAGCCACGCTTCAGATACAGCCTCACGAACGTTGCCGAACTGCTCGACTGCGTGCGCGCGAGCCTGCGCGCCGAGGCCGAGAGCCCGCGCCCGGGCCACGCCTTCATCACCTTCAAAGACCTTGAGCGCACAGACCTGCTGCCCGTCGGCCCGGCGGTCGATCACGGCAAGTCCTGGACAGTCCCGCGCGGCGACCACGTCCACGCCCTTCTCTTCTACGACGACAGCGGCCTGCAATTCGTCGGCAACCAGCTTCGCATCGAAGGCAACGTCGGCGGCGAGCGGATCAACTTCCTCAAACCGGTCTCGGGGCAAGACCCGGTCGAGCCGCAACACCTGACGACGAGACACTACGTCGATTCGAGGATCGCGGGGCTCGACTGGCAGGAGTCGGTTTTGACGAAAGGGCTCGTCGCCCCGCCGCCCCCACAGCCCGCGCCCGAGCCCGCGCACAGGGAGGGCGAGCGCTATCTGATTCCGGGCAACCCCGGCGACCCTTCCAAAGCGATCCCGAAGAACCCGTGGTCGAAGCACCCCGGCGAGATCGCGACGTGGGCCGGGAAGGACTGGGAGTACACGACCCCGGACGAGGGCACGGCCGTCTTCGTCGATGACGAGAACATCGCCTACCTTTTCGTCGAAGGGAAGTGGATACCCTTCCTGGCGACGCCCGAGGTGGCCGCCGGCGACGGCCTGCGCGCCGAAGGCGCAGTCATCTCCGTCGGGAAGGGGCCGGGGCTCAAAGTGAACCCGAACGACGTGGAGGTGGTCTTCGAGACGACGCTCCCGCAGCCGGTCGGGCCGACGCCGTCCGCGGGCACTGCACCGACCTCCGCCCGCGGCGACCACGCGCACGAGCTGCCGCTCACGCGCAACGGCGGGCTGGCCTTCGGCCGTCTGTCGGAGCCGGGGCCTGTGCCGGCGGTGGATAAACCAGACCTCCGCGCCGGCCTCTACATCGACGGCCCCGTCGGCGGCCCGAGCATAAACTTCCTGCACCCCGTCTGGGGGAAGAGCCCGACCGAGCCGGGCCACCTCGTCACGAAGCAGTACGTGGACGGTGTCGCCGCGGGGCTCGACTGGCAGAACTCGGTGCTCGACAAGGACCTCGTCGCGCCCCCGAGCGAGCCGGCGGCGGGCGCGCGGTATCTGGTCTTGAGTACAGGCCCGGTCATCTCAGGTGGCCCGCGCGATACAGGGGGCGCGAGCGAATCATTAAAAACGGGAACGGCCGCGGAGAGCTTCCGCGGGCCTCTGCCGGAGCCAGACCCGATTCCGCCGCCTACGCCGGATCCCGATCCGTTGCCGAAGCCTTTACCCGAGCCCGACCCGAAGCCCCTCCCAGCGAATCCCTGGGCGGGGCACGAGAACAGCATCGCGACGTGGGACGGCCGCGCGTGGGCATTCAACGAGGCAGACGAGGGCATGGCCGTCTTCGTCGAGGACGAGAATACGGCCTACCTCTTCGTAGACAAAAAGTGGACGCCCTTTATGGCGATGCCTTCGGTGGCGGCCGGCGCGGGGCTCCATGCCGACGGCGCGAGGCTCTCGGTCGGGCAGGGGAGCGGGCTGCGTGTCAACGAAGATGACGTGGAGGTCGTCTATCACGAAGCCTACCCCGCGCCGGTCGGCCCTGTGACTTTTCCCGGCGCGTCCCCCGCGCTCGCGCGCGGCGACCACACGCACGAGCTGCCGCTCGCACAGTCTGGCGGGCTTGAATTCGTTGCCGGCAAGGAGCAAGACGGCAAGGCGGTGGAGTCCATCGTCGAAGGCGACGACGGGACGTTGCCCCGCGGCGGAACGCAACTGCGCGTCAACGGGAACGTCAGCGGCGACGCCATCGACTTCCTCTATCCTGTGCTCGGCCAAGACCCGGTCGCGCCGCGCCACCTCACCACGAAGCAGTACGTGGACGGCCTCGTGGCCGGGCTGACGTGGCAGAGCACCGTGCTCGACAAAGACCTCTCGAAGCCGCCTGACGAGCCGAAGAGGGGTGACCGCTATCTGCTCTTCGAGAAGCCTGCGGCCGGCACCGATTGGGAGGGGCATCAGGACAACATCGCTAATTGGACGGGACGCAAGTGGGATTTCCTCACGCCGTCTGAGGGCATGGCCGCCTTCGTGGCCGACGAGAACCTCGCGTACCTCTACGCCGACGGGAAGTGGGTGCAGTTCCTCGCCCCGCCGGCCTCGGTCGGTGCGGGCAACGGCCTCATCCAGCAGGGCACAGACCTCGCCGTCGGGCAGGGCACGGGCCTGGCTGTAACGGCCGACGCCGTCTCGGTCAGCTTCGGCAACACGGTGCCGCCGCCCGTCGGCACGACAGGGGCGGCGGGCTCCTCGCGGCAGTCCGCGCAGAGTGACCACACGCACGCGCTGCCGCTCGCCGCGGCGGGCGGTCTTGAGTTCTTCACTTCGCCGTCCGGCAGTGGGTCGCAGTTGCGCGTCAACGGGCCTGTGAGCGGCAACACGATAGACTTCCAGTTCCCTGTGCTCGGGCAGCCGCCGACCGACCCGCGCCACCTTGCCACCAAGCAGTACGTGGACTCGAAGGGCGGCGGGACGGTCGCCGCGGGCGACGGCCTCGTCAACAACGCGGGTGGCATCTCAATCGTCGCCGGCCCCGGCCTCGTGGTCAACCCGGACGAGGTGCACGTCAACTTCGAAGACGCCACGGCGCAGCCCGTCGGCGCGGTTTCGAATCCCGGCAAGTCGAACACGGTGGCCCGCGGCGACCACACGCACGCCATGCCCGACGTGTGGGGCACGAACGTCGCGACCGGCGTCATCGCCTTCAGCATGAGGCAGGCGGGGCAACAGCGGCACATCAAGAGTCTTCCCATCGACCCGGGCCTCGGGGCCGGCACGATCACGGTCGTCCTCGGCCTCGAATCCGAAGTGCAGGGCGAGGGCACTTTCGTCGGCGATGTCGATCAGTTCGAGGAGGCCATGCTGGAGGGCGGCGGCTTCCGTCGCTTCCAGTCAGTTCTCCTCGGCGCGGTCGTCCTGCCGCCGACGGCCATTGGCAAGGGCTTCAGGAATACCACCTTCGAGATTTGGGCGCAGGCCACGCCGAAGGCCGATCTCCTCCCCGACGCCTTCCGCGTCCGCTGGTGGGCCTACAGGCCCGGCCAGGACCTCGGCGTCATCGACTTCACGCCTCCGCCACCGGTCTTAGACTCGCCCCCGGCGCCGATAACGGATCGGTAGGGCCTGCGAGCCGCAGGGAAAGAAGGACGTTTTGTGATGGCACAAGAAACGAAAGTCGAAGAGACGCGCTGCTCGCTCCAGACCTTCGAGCGCAACCGTTACTTCTACGGCAAGCCGATGACCGTCTCGGACTTTGAGGCCGAGCAGCGCTACCTCATCGGCAAACACCGCTACATCAACCGGCTCGTGCACGGCGCGGGCGTCCTCTGCGGCTTGCAGGTCACAATCCCCACGGGCTTCAACGCCGAGCGGCCGACAGTCGAGCTGGCCGAAGGTGCCGCGCTCGACTGCTGCGGCAACCTGATCGTCGTCAGTCGCAGCAGCACGGCCGAGGTCAAAGGCGAGTTCGGCCTGAAGGGTTTCAACTACCTCTACCTCAAGTATGCCGAGTGCTCGAAGCAGCCCGTCATGCTGGCCGCCAACGGTTCGAGTTGCGAAGAGGTCTGCTGCTACAACCGCATCCAGGAGACCTTCGAGGTCGTGGCGAGCCGGACGGCGCCCGCCGCCGTCGAAGCCGCCCCCGCGGCTTCGTCCCCCAGGGCGGCGGCGTCCGGCGAGGCCACGCCCGACGCGGAGACGGTCTGTCGCGCCCTCACCGAGCAGTACTACCAGGAGCATCTGAAGACCTGCCCCGGCTGCGACGACCCGCTGGTCTTCCTCGCCGCGCTCGACCCGGTGAAGGGCGAGGTGGACGAGACGGAGACGGCCAAATACCGCTCGGTCGTCTACAACAACTCGATGCTGCACGAGCTGCTGTGCGACCACGCCGCGCTGCTCTACAACCACCTCACGGACTTTAACAACCCGCACCACACTACGGCCGAGCAGGTGCGCGCGCTGCAAAGCGTCAACGGCGTCGGCAACAGCCCGACCAGGTCTTTCGTCCCCAACATAGACCTGCGCTCGACCGACAACACCATCGGCATCACGCCGGACAAGAACGCCAAAAAGATTGAACTCGGCCTCGCGGGGAACTCCGTCAGGGTCTCCCACCTCAACGAGGACGTGATTAACCACCTCATCCAGTCGAGCAAGACCGTCACGGTCGAGCCGAACGCCGGCGCGAAGACGATCACGCTCAGCACGAACCCCGCCGCGAGCGTCACGAGCGTCGGCAGCGCACAGAAGGTCGGCGAGTCGAGCAGCTACGCGCCCGAAGACCACGTGCACGACCTGGCCGAGGGTGTCGTGGAGCGCAGCCACTTCGGCGCGGACGTGTACGCAAACCTCGTCCAGGGGGGCGGCATCATCAAGGTCGAGTCGGACGGTGCGGCCCGGACGATTAAGGTGAGCGCCGAGGTCGCCCCGGGCGACGAGCCCAAACTGTTGACCAGCGTCAACGGGAAGAAACAGGTCGGGAAGTCTGAGCGGTACGCACGCGAGGATCACGCGCACGACCTGCACATCAACGGGCGCGCGCCGAACGAGAGCGGTCAGTTCACCCTGACCCCCGGCGCTAACGTCACGATTGCCAACGGCGGCGCAGACAACGAGCTGATCATCAGTGCGGAGGGCGGGGGCAAGACCACCGTGATTGCCACGGGCATCTTCATCTTTGAGAACGTCCTGCCGCAGGAGGTGCGAACCTCGACTTTGATCGCGCACAGGTTGGACTCGACCCTGGTCGCGGTCATCCTCGCGCAGGAGGTTGCGGAAGATATACGCAGCGCGGGTGGCGTCAAGTCGAGCGCCTTGAACACCGCCGCGAGGTTCGGCGATGTCACAGAGTTCGACATCGAAGCGCCATTCCTGATGGCCGAGGTGGACTACGGCCAGAAGGCAATTCAGATCAGCCTCAAAGACCGCAGGCAGGACTCGCGCTTCAACGCGGGCGTGAAACTGGCCGACGAGGGCGATCTTAAATTTGCCGCGAGCGACACGGCGGCCCCACGCGAAGAGACCGACGTGTCCGGCACGAAAGAGACTCCCGGCTTGATCGCTCCGACCGTTGACTTCGCCCCGTCCGGAACGGGGGACGATGCGGTCTTCGACCCGAACGCGCGGACATACAGAATCCGCTGGTGGGCCATCCCCGCCTAGACCTCAACTACCCGTCCGATAACGCAGGCGGCAAAGGATGGGCTTCGTCCCTCTCTTTTGGTCGTCGTCATCGTGGGCGTGGTCGTTCGCCCCGGAGGTGCGCTGCGTCATCCGCCACCGGATGCACAATGAGGGCGGCGCCTGCCCGCACCGAATGAAAGACGCGGCTTGAGGAAGGGAAGGGGGCGGGATTGTGAAACGGGCGGGCGGGATGATACTTTCCATGACCGGCCCGTGTCGTATCACCCGATCAAACCTAAAGGAGTCTTAGACCATGAGAAGGTTTTTCACGGCCGCCCTGCTGGCGGTCGCCGCGTCGGGCGCCTCAATTGCGCAGGAGTTCCGACCCATCCCCAACCCGCCCGCGACCAGGACCGTCGTCGAGACGCTCAGGGCGGCGGGCAACTTCAACACCTTCCTCTCCCTGCTCGAACAGGCTGGACTGAAGAACCTGGGGCTCGTGCCGGCGGGCGGCAAGTTTAGCCCCGCGCAGGCCGGGCCGGGCGGCGGGCCGCACTACCAGACCGTCTTCGCCCCCAACGACGCGGCGTTTGCCAAACTGCCGCCGGGCGCGCTCGACGCCCTGAAGAAAGACCCCGCGCGGCTCCGCTCGTTCCTGCTTGGGCACATGGTCGAAGGCCGCGTGATGATCGCCGACGTGCTCACGCCGGTGAACGACGGCACGGCCAAAACGTTCAAGGAGTTGAAGTCGAGGCAGGGGCGCGTCCTCGGGTTCCAGTGTAACGGGCACGCCGGCGCGCACTACCCCGTCATTAACGGCGGCAAGGCGCGCGTCGGCAAGATGCAGGACGTGATGGCCTCCGACTACCTGATCGTCATCCACGAGGTGGACGCCGTGCTCTTCGGCGACGGCAGCGTCTGACACGTACCAATCGGTGAGAAGGGTGGGGCGGGTCTCTCCGGGGGCTCGCCCCTATCTTTCTTCGAGCTGAAGTGATAGAGTCCGCGCCGCATTTCCCCTGCTGCTGATCTTCAGCGAATACTGACTAGGCGGCGAAGAGATGCGAAGAGGGGCGGGCGCTTTGCGAGGGGCGCCCGCCCCTCTCCTACTTAGTGCCCCTGTGGCCTCTGCCGGAATGACTGCGCCGCCGGAGTGCAGACGTGCGCTCACCCCGATAACGCGGAGAGTACTCGGAAAGAGGATCACCGCTGAAGGAAACGGGCCGGCCCAATACTCCCTTACGGTTCCGCTCAAGAGTCCGAACGCTGCCCGCCGTCGGCCCGACAGAAAAACTGCCTGATCCGTCTTCGCCAACCTTTGCGCGTTGTGTAGTCGAGCGCGGAGTCTCTGGGCCGCGCCGAGTCGAACCGGGGCCGGTCACCAGCGCTGTGCGCGTGCGAGGTCTGCGGGCTGACAAATTTTATAGAGGAGGCAGACCTCGCGTGATGCTCCTGTTCGCACGCCGCGGTCGCAAAGCAGGCATGTTCAATACATATCATCGACGACATAACAGACAAGGTGCTCCGGCGAAGATGCGCCTTCGCGGTCTCCATGCATCGCTCACCCTTCTGGCGGTCGTGTCGTTCGCGTTCTTCGCGGCCGTGTTCGTTAACACCTTCGGCGGCAGAGCGAGCGCCGCGGCAGCCCTCGGTTCGGGCGTTGATTGCGGCTGTACCCTGACCGGCGAATATCAGGTGCCGCAAAAGGGCGTGAAGCCCACCGTGAAGTGGGACGGTACCTCGCCGGGCGATACCTACGTCGTCAGCTCGCAGATCCTCAACGGCAGCGACCCGAAGCTCACGACCGTCCGTGTCATCGTCAAGAAAGCTGACGTCGGCACCACGCTCCTCACGACCGAGGTGCCCGGCCCCGGCAACGTGAGGTGGGGCTTCAGCCAGGACGACAAGCGCTTCGTGCTCCAGTACATCAGCAACGACATCCACTACGTTCGGCTCTACAAGATGGACGTGACCTCGGGCCAGGCCCTCGCGCTCAACGAGGTCTCGTACCACGACGCCAACTCCATCGTGCAATTCAGCCCCAACGCCAGGTACCTCTTCTACTCGGCCATCGTCTACCTCGGCGGCGTGCCCACGAACCAGTTGCTCTTCCTCGACGCGGCGACGGGCGCGGAGGTCTACCACGCGGAGCTGGCGCCGAAGTCGGCGCCGGGCGAGCCCGAAGACACCTTCGGCAGCGTCTCGTGGGGTTGGGGGCCAGACACGCGCGACCGCACCTTCGCTGCCGAGCATGTTACGGCGCAGAACCAGACGCGCTTCTTCGCGGTCAACTTGGAGGCAAAGTCCGTCGTCGTGGACGAACTGCAGGGGGCCATCAGCGGCTTCTGGCTCTTCTCGCCGTGCGGCGACGTGGTCGCGCTGCTCGAACAGACGACGCCGACGACGCTCGACGTCTGGCTCCGCAGCACGCTCAACAGACTGAGCGTCGCGTCGAAGTCCGGACTCACCGACCTCACCCCCATCCTCAACACGACCTCCGCCAAGCACCAGCTCAAGCACGGGACCATCGACAACGTCGTCGTCACCGAGGACCTCGCGAACAACACCGCGGCGCAGTCCTGCCCCGTGGCGACGCCGACGCCGGCGCCCACGCCCACGCCCGTTAACGACAGCTTCGCCAAGGCGACCACGCTCTCGAACGGCTCCGGCAACTTCAGCGGCTCTAACTCCGGCGCGACCAAAGAGGCGGGCGAGCCGAACCACGCCGGCTTCGCGGGCGGCAAGTCCGTCTGGTTCACGTGGACGGCCACGTCGAGCGGCCGCGCCCAGTTCACCGCCGCGAGCACCAGCTTCAACACGCTGCTCGCGGCCTACACCGGTTCCGCCGTCGATGCGCTGACCCCCGTCAAGTCCAACGCCAGCGGCAGGTCCACCACCATCGACTTCCCCGTGGCCGCGGGCGTGAGCTATAAGATCGCCGTTGACGCGGCGGGCGGGACGGGCGGCAGCTACACGCTCGGCTGGCAGTTCAACTTCGCCCCCTCCAACGACAGCTTCGCGAAGCCGTTCGTCATCTCGAACGCCACGGCGACCGGCCAGGTCACGGGCTCGAACCAGAACGCGACGAAGGAGGCCGGCGAGCCCGACCACGCGGGCGACGCGGGCGGGCGTTCCCTCTGGTACATGTGGACGGCGCCCGCGAGCGGCTACGTCACGTTCACCACGACGGGCAGCGACTTCGACACGCTGCTCGGCGTCTACACCGGCACGGCCCTGAACTCGCTCACTTCGGTCGCCTCCGCCAAGAGCGGCTCGACGAGCACCGTCGGCTTCCCCGTGGCCGCGGGTGACATCTACAAGATCGCGGTGGACGGCGCGGCCGGCGTGGGCGGCTTCGCCAGGCTGAGTTGGGAGTTCAAGCAGGGGCCGGCCAACGACTTCTTCAACCGAGCCGTCGCCATCAACGGGGACGGCACGACACTCGCCGGGACGAACCGGAACGGGACCAAGGAGGCGGGCGAGCCCAACCACGGCGGCAACCCCGGCTCCGCGAGCGTGTGGTACAGGTACACGGCCCCGGCCGACGGCACGCTGAGGGTTGAGGTCTCCCCGACCGACACGGCCGACAACCTCGACACGCTCCTCGCCGTCTACAAGGGCGCGAGCGTTGACCAGCTCACTCTCGTCCGCGAAAACGACGACGCGCCGAGCGGGATCGGCAGCCGCGTGCGCTTCCGCGTCGAAGCGAATCAGACCTACTACATCGCCGTCGACTCCAAGCAGCGCGTGAGTGACACCGGGGCGACGCTCCCGCAGGGCGGTGCGTTCGCGCTCACCTACCTCGTCGGGCCGCCGCCGCCTGCGAACGACGACTTCGCCGCGGCGCTCCCCGTCGCCCCGGACGCGAACGAGTTCACGGGCAGCAACGCCGGCGCGCTCTGGGAAGTCGGCGAGCCGGCGCACTCCGGCCACCCGGCCGAGTCGTCCGTCTGGTACAGCTGGACAGCCCCCGAGAGCGGCACGAGCACCGTCCGCGTCTGCGCCGACTCGCTCTATCGCGTCTCCGTCTACACGGGGCAGGAGGTCAACCACCTCGACTGCGTCGGCTGCAGCGGCTTCGCGGTGCCGGAGAGCGGCCTGAATCGGCAGGACATTGAGGTGACGAAGGGCACGACCTACTTCATAGCAGTTGATGGCGGCGAGGCCGAGGGTAACTTCAACGTCACACTGACGCCGCCCGACCCCTTCGTGACAAAGTTCGACCCCGTGCGCATCCCCCTGCCGGGCGACGCCACGGGTCTCATCCCGCACGCCTTCAACGACCAGGATGCGGTGGTCGGCATCTCCTTCCACCGCACGCCGAACCAGCAGGTGCAGAGTCTCGCCTTCATCTACGAGAACGGGCAGACGACCGAGATCGGCGAGTGGGAGCCGAACGGGATTAACAACCTGCGCGAGGTCGTCGGCGCGACGTGGGACACGGCCGAGGCGAAGCCGCGCGCGGTCCTTTGGCGCGACGGCCAGCTCTCCGAACTCGACTTCGGCGCGCGCGACATCTGGAAGACCGAGGCGGTCGCCATCAACGACCGCCGGCCCGACGCGCAGATCGTCGGCACGATGGAATTCACGGAGAACGGCGTCTTCAAGCGGCGCGCGTTCCTCTACGAGGGCGGGCAGGTGACCGACCTCGGCACGCTCGGCGGCGTGAACAGCGAGGCGACCGCCATCAACAACGCAGGGCAGGTGACGGGCACCGCAGAGACGGCCTCGGGCCAGCAGCGCGCCTTCCTCTGGGAGGGCGGCGTGATGAAAGACCTCGGCCCCATCCCCGACGGCGCGCCCTACGGCCTCGCGCAGGGACTGAGCAGCACGGGTTCAATCACCGGCAACGGCGGCGACGACACACCGAGCCCTGTGCGCACGGCCTTCCTGCGCACGCCGGACGGCTCGGTCGAGCTGTTGAGCGGCGCGAGCTGCGACGGCACGGAGCCGGGGCCGGGCTACGGCTACGCCGTCAACCGCAACGACCTCGTGGTCGGGGCGACGGCCAATCACTACTTCCGCAACAACGCGTTCCTCTACCACAAGGGCGTGCTCTTCAACCTCGACGCGCTCGTCAACCAGACGGCCGAGCTGCCGCAGGACTGGGGGCTCACGCACGCCGTCGCCGTGAACGACCGCGGGCAGGTGCTCGCCTTCCAGGGCCAGGAGGGCTTCGAGAACGCGTCGGGCTACCTGCTGCGCCCGACGCGCCAACTCGTCCCGACCCCCACGTACACGCTCACGGGCCGCGTCTTGAACTCCGCGGGCGCGGGGCTCGCCGGAGTCAACGTCGGGCTGGACGGCACGAAGACACAGACGGCCGTGACCGACGCGAGCGGCGTGTACCGCTTCGAGGGCTTGCCCGCGGACGGCAGCTACAGGGCGACGCCTACCCTTGCCGGCGGCGTGTTCGCGCCCGCGAGCCAGTCCGTCAACGACCTCCGTCAGGATCAATCGTTCGGCGACATCGTTCTGCTCGACGCCCAGCCGAGCCCGACTCCGACGCCCGAAGCGACGCCGACTCCGTCACCGACGCCTTCGCCGAGTCCCACGCCGACGCCCGAGGCCACGCCGACGCCGACGCCCGAGGCGACCCCGACTCCGACTCCGGAAGCCACTCCGACGCCGACGCCGACGCCTTCGCCGACGCCCGCGCCGGGCTCGGTGACCATCTCGGGCCGCGTGACCAAGGGCGGCCCCAACGGCGGCGTGGCCGGCGTGACCATCATGCTCTCCGGAGATGCCAACGCCACGACGCAGACCGACGGGCAGGGCCGCTACGCTTTCGCGGGGTTGCCTTCCGGCGGCTCCTACACCGTGAAGGCCAGCCACCCGAGTTCGCGCTTCGCACCCCCAACGCGCACGTACCTCGATTGCACGACCGACCGCACGGCCGACTTCCAAATGACTGGCCCGAGCAAAGCGATACCCATGCCGGCGTCGGCGACCAGCTATCTGGAACTATCCGACGGCTCGTGCCTGGGCGGTGGCTGCGACTCGGGGCCGACCCCCTCGGCCGAGGCAACGCGCTTCGTGGTCAGCCACTACCTCGACTTCCTCGGGCGCGGGCCCGACACGGCCGGGCTCAACTTCTGGAGGTCTGAGTTGGAGTCGTGCGGGGAGGACGCGCTCTGCCGCGAGGTGAAGCGGGTCAACGTCTCGGCCGCCTTCTTCCTCTCCATCGAGTCGCAGGAGACCGGCTACCTCGTCTACCGCGCGCACAAGGCGGCCTTCGGCGACCTGCCCGGCGCGCCCGTGCCCGTGCGCCTCGATGAGTTCCTGACTGAGACGCAGTCGCTCGGCCAGGGCGTGGTGGTCAATGCGCCGGGCTGGGAGCGGGCGCTCGAAGAGAACAAGCGCTCCTACTTCGACGCGCTGGTCGCCGGCCCGCGCTTCGCCCAACTCTACCCCGAGTGGATGACCGGGGCCGAGTTCGTCGAGGCGCTCGACCGCAACGCGGGGCGCGTCCTGTCGCCCGCCGAGCGAGACTCGCTCTCGGCCGACCTCGAAGCCGGGGCGAAGAGCAGGGCGCAGGTCTTGCGGGCGGTGGCGGAGAATCCCGGATTGAGGGGCCGCGAGTTTAACCGCGCCTTCGTCATGATGGAGTACTTCGGATACCTGCGGCGCGACCCCGACGCCGCGCCGGACTGGAACTTCGACGGCTACGACTACTGGCTCGCGAAGCTCGACCAGTTCGGGGGCGACTTCGTCCGCGCCGAGATGGTCAGGGCCTTCATTTCGTCTGAGGAGTACAGTAATAGGTTCGAGCAGTAAGCGAGCTGATGTGAAAGATGAGAGCCGCACCGGGTTGTAACACTCGGTGCGGCTCTCATCTTTCCATCTTACCGGTCACATAATTTTGATTATCGGACGTTTCGTGTCTTCGGTAATTATTCAGGTACCTTGCTAAGCGGCGACACTTAAAGGGTATAGAAGCTCCATCCTCACGCTACGTTTTTCCCCTACCTTCCCACCTCCGATCTGTTACTTCGCTCCCGGTTACGGCAATGAACCTGCTCAGCGAGGCTCACATCCGAAAGATTTACGCGCAAGGTGTTGAGGCTATCGTCCGCCTCGTTCACCGCCTCGCCGACCGTATCGACGAGT
>JBJMGP010000020.1:0-6106 GCA_045807865.1 Pyrinomonadaceae bacterium | reverse complement strand
GTCGTCGTCGGCGACGGCGCCGGCCACGTCGGCTTCGGCACGGGCAAGGCGCGCGAAGTCCCCGTCGCCATCAAGAAGGCCATCGAGGCGGCGAAGAAGAACCTCATCCGCGTGCCGCTCATCAAGAACACCCTGCCGCACCCCATCATCGGCGAGTTCGGCGCCGGGCGCGTTCTGATGAAGCCGGCGAGCGAAGGCACGGGCGTCATCGCGGGCGGCGCGGTGCGCGCGATCATGCAGGCCGCGGGCGTCCACGACGTGCGCACCAAGGTGCTCGGCTCCGGCAACCCGCACAACGTCGTCCGCGCGACCTTCGACGGGCTGCTCAACATGAAGGACCCGTTCGAGGTGGCGCGCCTGCGCGGCAAGCAGGTCGAAGAACTGTAGAGGTTAGCAATGGCAGAAGAGAGCAAGCAGCAGGAAGGCGGGAAGATTCGCATCCAGTACTACCGGAGCGCCATCGGCTTCCCGAAGACGCAGAAAGAGGTCGTGCGCAGCGTCGGGTTCACGAAGCTCAACCAGATCGTCGAGCGCCCCGACACGCCCTCGATGCGCGGCGTCGTGCAGAAAGTCCCGCACCTGATTCGGATTATTGAATAGCCGTGAACCGTAAACCCTGACAAGTAAGAACGAACTTATCTCGTCACGGTTCACGGTTCACGGCTCACGAGGTTTCACAATGGCTATCGGTCTGAATAATTTGAAGCCGGCCGCGGGCTCGACGCACAAGAAGAAGCGCGTCGGGCGCGGCCCGGGCTCCGGGCTCGGCAAGACGGCCGGGCGCGGCAACAAGGGTCAGAAGTCCCGCTCGGGCTACTCGGGCAAGGTCGGCTTCGAGGGCGGCCAGATGCCCCTCCAGCGCCGGCTCCCGAAGCGCGGCTTTACGAACATCTTCAAGAAGCAGTGGATCGAGGTCACGCTCGCCACGCTCGAACAGTCGTTCGCCGCCGGCGACGAGATCACGCCCGAGACGATGCACAGCCGCGGCGTCATCGCCAAGGGCAAGCGCGACATCGTCGTGCTCGGCACCGGCGAGCTGACCAGGGCTCTGACCGTCTCGGCGCACCGCTTCACGAAGGGCGCGCGCCAGAAGATCGAGGCCGCGGGCGGCACCGTCAACGTCATCACGCCGCACCACAAGCCCGACGCCCTCGTGCCCGTCTCCGAGTAGGCCGGCCCGGAAGCCGACCCGCCGCGGGCCGACGGAAAGCAGACGCTGAGGACGCCGCAGAGGGCCGCCACCCTCCCCGAGCGTCTTCGGCGTTGTTTTGCTAAAAGAAGCCGTCAGCATTCAGCTTTCGGCGGCCGGCTTTGTTAATATCTGGGAGCCCGACCGCTCGAACCGAGATCACACACGAACGAGTGCGGAAAGCCGAACGCTGATCGCCGACCGCTGAAAGCTATAAAGCCATGGAAAAGTTCTTCGCCGCCGTCCGCAACATGTTTAGCGTGCCCGACCTGCGTAAGCGCATCCTGTTTACGCTCGGGCTGCTGGCCGTCTACCGCCTGGGCGCGCACATCACCGCGCCCGGCGTCGACCGCGACCAGCTCCGCCGCGTCTGGCAGGAGGTCGGCTCGACGCTCCTCGGCGTGCTCGACCTCTTCTCCGGGGGGAACTTCCAGACCATCTCGATCTTCGCCCTCGGCGTGACGCCCTACATCACCGCGACCATCATCACGCAGCTGATGACGACGGTCTTCCCGCAGCTCAAGCGCTTGCAGGAGGAGGGCGAGGCGGGCCGCCAGAAGCTGAACCAGTACAACCGTTATTTGACGGTCATCCTGTGCATGTTCCAGACCTTCATCGTCGCCCGCTGGCTTCAGGCCAACGGCGTCGGCGCGGCGGGGTTCGGCTTCATCGCCACGACGATGATCACCCTGACGACGGGCACCATCTTCGTGATGTGGCTCGGCGAGCAGATCACCGAGCGCGGCATCGGCAACGGCGTCAGCTTGCTCATCTTCGCCGGCATCGTCATCGGCCTGCCGACGCGCGGCGTCCCGCAGGTGGTCGAGCGCCTGCGCAGCGGCGACACGTTCGCCGTCATCGGCGTCATCGCGATGGCCGCCGTGCTCGTCGGCCTCATCGCCTTCGTCGTCTTCGTCGAGTCGGCGCGGCGCAAGGTGCCCATCTCCTACGCCAAGCGGCACGTCGGCCGCCAGCTCGTCGGCGGGCAGCAGACGCACATGCCCATCAAGCTCAACATGGGCGGCGTCATCCCGGTCATCTTCGCCTCGTCGGTGCTGGCCATCCCGCAGACCGTCTTGCAGTTCGTCTCCTTCGACCCGAACGTGCAGGACTGGCGCTTCAAGCTGCACGGCTTCTTCCAGGGCTTCCACGGCGGCGACCCGTACTACGAGCTGTTCTACCTTTCGCTCATCGTCCTGTTCACCTTCTTCTACATCACGATCATCTTCAACGTGGAAGAGGTGTCGGACAACCTGCGCAAGCACGGCGGCTTCATCCCCGGCATCCGCCCCGGCCGGAACACGGCCGAGTTCCTGAACACGATCCTGACGCGCCTGACCACGGTCGGCGCGCTCTACCTCGCGCTCGTCGCCTTCATCCCGCAGCTGATGCTCTCGGGCTTCAACGTCGGGCGGCTGCCGTTCTTCGGCGGGCGCGTCGAGGAGTTCGTGACGGGCACGCCCGGCCTGGGCTGGATCCCGCACGGCATGGGCTATCAGTTCTACTTCGGCGGCACGTCGCTCCTGATTCTCGTCGGCGTCGCCATGGACACCGTCGCGCAGATCGAGTCGCAGCTCGTCATGCGCAACTACGAAGGCTTCTTCGGCCCGGGCAGCCGCCTGCGCGGCCGCCGAACTTAAGAGCAGGTGCTGGGTGCTGGGTCCCGGGTTTTAGGTTCCGCCAGCCCCTAACGCCCGAAACCCTGAACCCGTCATATGTCGAAAATCATCGTCCTCATGGGTGCGCCGGGCGCGGGGAAGGGGACGCAGGCGCGCCTGCTGCAAGAGCGGAGGGGGCTGCCGCAGATTTCGACGGGCGACATGTTCCGCGCGCTCATGAAGACGGAGACGCCGCTCGCCGAGGAGCTGCGCCCGCTGCTTACCCTGGGCAAGCTCGTCCCGGACGAGCTGACGATGCGGGTTGTCCGCGAGCGCACGTCGCAGCCGGACTGCCGCGCGGGATACATCCTCGACGGCTACCCGCGCACGACCGCGCAGGCAGAGATGCTCGAAGGGCTGGCCGCCGAGCAGGGGCACGCGCTCCTCGCGGTGCTGGTGGATGTCCCGTACGGCATCCTTGAGAAGCGCATGACGGGCCGGCGCAGTTGCCCGGTCTGCGGCGAGATTTACAACGTCTACTTCAAGCCGCCCGTGCGCGAAGGACTCTGCGACCTCCACCCGGAGGCGCGGCTCGTCCAACGCGCAGACGACAACGCCGAGACGGCCAGGGATCGCGTCGAGACCTTCGAGCGCGACACGCGCCCGCTCCTCGACTACTACGAGCAGACGGGACGCCTCCGCCGCGTTGACGGCAACCGCGATGTCGAGGCCATCTATGCGGACGTTGAGAAAGAAGTGAACGGTGAATAGTTGATTATCGGGAAGTCCAAGAGGGAACTGGAGAAGATGCGGGCGGCCGGGCGGCTCGTGGCCGAGGTGCGCGAGGCGGTGCGCCGGATGGTTCAGCCCGGCGTGACTACGCTCGAACTCGACATGGCGGCCGAGAAGATGATCCGCGACGCCGGCGCCATCCCGACCTTCAAGGGCTACCACGGCTTCCCCTTCTCAATCTGCGCGTCGGTCAACGAGCAGGTTGTCCACGGCTTCCCGTCGGCCTACGAGTTGAAGGAGGGCGACATCTTCTCGCTCGACTGCGGCGTCACGCTCGGCGGCTTCGTCGGCGACACGGCCACCACGGTGCCCGTGGGGCAGGTGGACGAAGACCGCCTCAAGCTCATCCGCGTCGCCGAGGAGTGCCTGGAGCGCGCCATCCAGCAGTGCTGGCCTGGGAACCATCTGGGCGACATCGGCTGGGCGGTGCAGGAGCTGGCCGAGGCGCACGGCTACGGCATCGTGCGCGACTACGTCGGACACGGCATCGGCAGAAAGATGCACGAAGACCCGCAGATCCCGAACTACGGAAAGCCGGGGACGGGCATCAAAATACGTTCCGGCTACGTCTTCGCCATTGAGCCCATGATCAACCTGGGCACGCACAAGACCAAGACGCTCAAGGACGGCTGGACGGTCGTCACGCTCGACGGCCGCCCCTCGGCGCACGTCGAGCACACGGTCGCCATCACGGAGGAAGGGCCGGAGGTTTTGACTCGTTTGGCCGAGGCGGCGCCGCCGCCGCCGCAAGCCGAGACGGTCAGCGCCTGAAAAAGCAAGGGAGCCCGCGGCGGTTTGGAGGCGGGGGGTAAGTGTGTTATTATTCGCAGTTTGCCAGCCTAGGCAGGTTTTGAGCTAGAGAGACTCGCAGGGCTATGGCGAAAGAAGAAGCGATAGAGGTCATGGCGAAAGTCCTGGAGACGCTGCCGAACGCCATGTTTCGCGTCGAGTTGGAGGACAGTAAGCACCAGGTGCTCGCGCACGTCTCGGGCAAGATGCGCAAGAACTTTATCCGCATTCTGCCGGGCGACCGGGTGCTGGTCGAGCTTTCGCCGTACGACCTGAACCGAGGGCGCATCACGTACCGATACAAGTGAGGGGCGCCGGAAGGGGTGAAGTGAGATGAAGGTTAGGGCTTCGGTCAAGAAGATGTGCGACAACTGCAAGGTCATCCACCGCAAGGGCGTGGTGCGCGTGATCTGCACCAACCCCAAGCACAAGCAGCGCCAGGGGTAACTTAAGGAATTTCAGATTTGAGATTTCAAATTTGAAATCATCGAACACTGTTCTATTCGGAGATTGAACTGAAATGGCTCGTGTAGTCGGCGTTGACCTACCCGTAAACAAGCGTATCGAGATCGGACTGACGTACATCTACGGCATCGGCCGCTCGCGCGCGACCTCCATCCTACAGGAGGCGCAGGTGAGTCCCGACCTCCGCGTGCGCGACCTCGACGAGGCGCAGCTGGGGCGCATCCGCCAGGTCATCGAGACGCAGGGCGAGGTCGAGGGAGACCTCCGCAAGCGCGTCCAGATGGACATCAAGCGGCTGATGGACATCGGCTGCTACCGCGGCCTGCGCCACCGGCGGGGGCTGCCCGTGCGCGGCCAGCGCACCCACACCAACGCGCGCACCCGCAAGGGGCCGCGCCGCGCCACCGTCGCCAAGAAGAAGGCGCCGGGCAAGAAGTAAACCACAGTAGTCAGTAGACAGTAGTCAGTAGACAGTAGGCCCCGCCTCAAAGTCGCTGGCGCTGTCGTCCCGGAGGCCCTTCGCCAAAGGTTTTCTACTGACTACTGGCTACTGTCTACTGACTATTGTTTTATGGCAAAAGCGACAACCGGCAAGAAGAAGACCTTCCGCAAGAAGGAGAAGAAGAACATCCCCGTGGGGATCGTGCACATCTCGGCGTCGTTCAACAACACGCTGATTTCGATCACGGACACGGAGGGGAATCTGGTCGCGCAGTCCAGCTCGGGCGCGCGCGGCTTCCGCGGCTCGCGCAAGGGCACGCCCTTCGCCGCGCAGCAGGCCGCATACGAGGCCGCCAACAAGGCCAAGGATGTCGGGATGCAGCAGGCCGAGGTGCACGTCAAGGGGCCGGGCGGCGGGCGCGAGTCCGCGATACGCGCCATCAACAGCGCCGGCATCCGCGTCACGACCATTCGCGACACGACGCCCATCCCGCACAACGGCTGCCGCCCGCCGAAGCGGCGCAGAGTTTAGGCAAATTTTTTATTTGCGATTTTAGATTTTTGATTTGAAGACAGCGCAGCCGTCATCTGCCGACCGCAAATCAAAAATCTAAGATCGCAAATTCGCTGACCTAAAGGACGAAGGGCCGCGCGCGTGGCGTGGTCTGTAAACTTTTCCGTCTGACATTTAGACCGGAGGCGAAAAATAAGTGGCTAGGTATCGAAGCGCGGTGTGCCGTCTGTGCCGCCGCGAGGGTGCAAAGTTATTCCTGAAGGGCGACCGCTGCTATAAGCAGTCTTGCCCGATTGAGAAGCGCGGCACGCAGCCGCC
>JBJMGP010000019.1:0-24625 GCA_045807865.1 Pyrinomonadaceae bacterium | reverse complement strand
CTTCTCGACGTTCACCCGGATCATGTGCATCGGGATGTGTCCGGGGCCCTCATTCATCACCTGGCAGCCGTGCTCCCAGGCGATCCGCGTCAGCTCGCCCTGCGTCTTCAGCTCGGCGAGCTGCGCCTCGTCGTTGGCGTCGGCGATGCAGCCCGGGCGCAGGCCGTCTCCGAGGGAGAAGCTCACGTCGTAGGCGGCCATGATCTCGCAGATCTCGTGGAAATGGGTGTAGAGGAAGCTCTCCTGATGGTGCGCCAGGCACCACTTCGCCATGATCGAGCCGCCGCGCGAGACGATGCCGGTCGTGCGCCGCGCGGTCAGAGGGATGTAAGGCAGCCGCACGCCGGCGTGGATGGTGAAGTAATCGACGCCCTGCTCGGCCTGCTCGACGAGCGTGTCGCGGAAGACCTCCCACGTCAGCTCCTCGGCCTTGCCGCCGACCTTCTCCAGCGCCTGATAGATCGGAACCGTCCCGATGGGCACGGGCGAGTTGCGCAGAATCCACTCGCGCGTGGTGTGGATGTTCTTGCCCGTGGACAAGTCCATCACGGTGTCCGATCCCCACTTGATCGACCAGCGCATCTTCTCGACCTCCTCTTCAATGGAAGAGGCGACGGCCGAGTTGCCGATGTTGGCGTTGACTTTGACGAGGAAGTTGCGGCCGATGATCATCGGCTCGGACTCCGGGTGGTTGACGTTCGCGGGGATGATGGCGCGGCCGCGCGCGACCTCGTCGCGGACGAACTCGGGCGTAACGAACTCCGGCAGCCGCGCGCCGAAAGATTCGCCGCGGTGCTGGTGGTAGAGGGAGCTGCGGTCTTCCTTGCTGTGCTCCCTCATCGCGTGGAGCGCCTGCTCGCGCCCCATGTTCTCGCGCAGCGCGACGAACTCCATCTCGGGCGTCACGACGCCGCGGCGCGCGTAGTGCATCTGCGTCACGCACGCGCCCGGCTGCGCGCGCAGCGGCGCGCGCTTCAAGCCGGGGAAGTGTTCGAGCTTGCCCTTCTCCTTGTGCTGCGCGAACTCGGCGGCGCCCGCGGTCAGGTAGCCGTCGTCCTGCGGCAGAACGTCGCGCCCCTCGTACTCTTCCACGTCGCCGCGCGCGAGTATCCATTCGCGGCGCAAGGGCTGGAGCCCCGCGCTCACTTCGCAGCGCACCTCGGGGTCGCCCCAGGGGCCGGACGTGTCGTAGACGCGGACGGGCTCGTTCTCCTCGACCCGCCCGTCGGGCAGACGCGTCGGTTGCAGGCTCACCTCGCGGAAGGGCACCCGCAAGCCTTCGCGCCCGACGTAGACCCTGCGCGAGTTCGGCAGGCGCACGTCCCCGCTCTGCCGCTCGCCGTTCGCGTCCTGCTCACGCACGGCGTGGCCGTTCTGCCCCGCGGCGTTTCCGTTACCTTTACTCATCGGACTCATCTCGCTTTCAGCGCGTCGCCCCGGTCGGACGGGCGCGCAAACGTGAAGGGCCGCCCCTCATCGTACAGAGGGACGGCTCCTCACCGTGCCTCCCTTCGGCGGTACTAACCGCATCAGGTTCAAAGGGTCTCGCCCTCCCCGGGCGACTCTCAGCCGCCTCACGCGCGCGGCTCCCCCGTCCATGCTTCGCTGTGATGTCTGAGCGCGCCACCTCGGCGCAAAGATCCGTTTCGGCGCGGATCGAAGTTTACTCGCCGCGTCACCTGTTGACAAATTAATGAACGCAGGCGAACACTATCGCGACCTCGCACAATTATAAACGCCCAAATTTGACTTGGGAAAGGAGCGACCTTGATGAAGATTCGGTCTGTGAGAGGCGGCTTGTCCGCCGGCGCGCTCACCCTCTTCCTCGCACTCGGCGCGACCGCGTGCGGCGATAAGGAGAACGCGAACAACACGAACCACAACGCCAACACGGCGGCGACGGCGACTCCGGTGGCGACGGCGACGCCGACACCGGTTACGGTCTCGCAGGACAACGCCGTCAAGAACAAGACGGAGGCCGCGCTCACGAAGGCGGGAATCTCCGGCGTGACCGTCGAGGTCAAGGAGGGCGTCGTCACGCTCAAGGGCGATGTGCCCAAGGCGAAGTGGCAGGACGCGATGAAGGCCGCCAACGAGTCCGGCGCCAAGAAGGTCAACAACCAACTCAACGACAAGAAGTAGGAGGGCAGGGACTATGGCAGTCAGGGACAAGTATCAATCGCTCATAGACCTCGCCAACCAGAGCGGCGTCAACAACCTTCAGGTGTCTGAGGAGGGCGACGTGCTGCACGTCACCGGCACCGCGCCGAGCGAGGAGGCGAAGCAGAAGGTCTGGGACGAGTACGGCCGCCTCGACCCAGACATGCGCTCGGGCGACCTCGTCTTAAACCTTGAGGTCGGCGGCGGCGGGGGCGGGGAGACCTACACCGTCAAGGGCGGCGACACGCTCTCGGCCATCGGCAAGCATCACGGCGTCTCCTGGAGCGACATCTACGAGGCGAACAAGGACGTGATCGGTGACGACCCGGACAAGCTCAAACCGGGCCAGACGCTGCGCATCCCGAAGAAGTAGACAGTAGACAGTAGAAAAACAGGCAGCGGGGCTTTCATCATCAACCGATGAAAGCCCCGCTGCCTTTATCTCTTCCCTGCTGAGTTCACTGCGAGGTTATTTCCTTTCGACTACACTGCGAGGATTAAATTTAAAGTTCGGGAGAGTGTTCAGACGAAGAGGTCGTCCACCGGCATCGTCCAGTCGGGAAGTGCCGGCTCGGCCTCGGCCGACTCGCCGCGCCGGTAGAGTGTCGGGTGCTCGGGGGCGCCCGCGCGGAAGACGCGCACGGGCGTCTCGCTCAAAAGGTCAACGTCCCAGACGACCTGCGTCCCCGCGGCGAAATAGTCCGCGCGCTTCCGCGCCATTGTCTCCTCCGCCTTCGGGCCGTAGTCGCCCTCGCTCCGCACCTCGGCGGCAAAGACGGGCGCGCCCTCGAAGAACTTCATCGTGGGCTCGCCGCCCGTGTAGAAGGCGGCGTCGGGACTGAACGACTTGCGGCGGGGCAGGTCCACCCTGAAGGCCGCGTTGTCGGTGACGGCGTACCCGCTCTTTGTGCGACGCTCGTATTCTCGCAGGGAGAAAGCAATCTCCCGCGCCGCCATGCTCGGCTTTCCGCCCGTAGGTGACATGTGGACGATCTCCCCGTCAACGAGTTCCGCCTTGCCGTCAACCTTGGAGAGGTCTTCGATGGTGGCTTCGGTCTTCGTGCTCATAACCAAATCCTCGTCGAGTCAGGGCATTAACCGCCAATGAGGCTCATCGTGCGTGCGGGCTGTTCGAAGTAGGTCTCGTTGATGTAGTGGCGCGGCTCCTTCTTAAGGACGACCGACTTGATGTAGTCGGCCGTCTCGGCCGCCGTGGCGCCGGAGCGGAGCACGTCGCGCAGGGAATGTTCGACCTTGGAGAAGAGACACGTCCTGATCTGGCCGTCGGCGGTGAGGCGGACGCGCGAGCAGGCGCCGCAGAAGGGCTCGGTGACGGGGGCGATGATGCCGATCTCGCCGGGGGCGCCGTCGGCGAAGCGGTAGCGCGTGGCCGTCTCCGAGCCGCGCGCGACGCGCTTCGCGACCAGGGGGAATCGCTCGTTGATGGCCTGCCGAATCTCGGCGCCCGAGACGACGCGCTCGCGCGACCAGTCGTGGCCCGAGTCGAGCGGCATGTACTCGATAAAGCGCACGTCCACCGCGTGAGAGCGTGCGAAGTCGGCGAAGTCCGCGACCTCCGCGTCGTTGTGGCCGCGCACGACGACGGCGTTGACCTTGACGGGGTTGAGCCCGACGCGCTGGGCGGCGCGGATGCCTTCGAGCACGCGCGAGAGCATGTCCACGCCCGTCATCTCTGTGAACGAGGCGCGCCGCAAGCTGTCGAGGCTGACGGTGATGCGGTCGAGCCCGGCGGCCTTCAGGCCCGCGGCGCGCTCGGCGAGGTTGAAGCCGTTGGTGGTGAGCGCGAGGTCTTTGACCCCCGGGACGTGTGCAAGTTTAGCGACGAGCGTCTCGATGTCCCGCCTGAGCATCGGCTCGCCGCCGGTCAAACGCACCTTCTCGACGCCGAGCGCAGCGAAGACCTCGACCGCCCGCTCGATCTCCTCATAGGTCAGGAGCGCGGCCTTCGGCGCGGTCTCCTCGGGCGCGCCGTGCGGCAGGCAGTAGAAGCAGCGGAAGTTACACCGGTCGGTCACCGACACGCGCAGGTCGCGGATGGCACGCCCGTATGAATCTTTGAGTAAGGCTTCCGACATTAGAGACTTTGATGCCCGAACCGACCGCGAAGTAAGGCGACTATTTTAACAGGTCGCCGGCCCTTCAACGACCCGCGCCGTGCTTCCGGTAGAGGTCTGCGACGCCGACGGTGAGGCCGGCGACCGCGCCGACGCGCGGGGCGTCGCGCGTGAGCCCGAGCCGGAGGCCGCAGTCGAAGACGAGGCGGCGGTTGAGTTGGTACGTCACGACGCCGAGGCCGAAGGCCGCGCCCGGCTGCGCGTCGTTGCGCGTGTAGCCGCTCACCTCGCCCTGCCAGCCGACCCGCTGCGTGACGTTGCGCGACGCGGCGAAGGCCGCCTGCGCGCTTGAAGCGTAGCCGTCGTTGGTCGTGCGCCCCGCGAGCAGGTAGACGGCGTTGAAGTCGAAGGTAGTCCCGCCCTCCTTCTTGCTGACGAGCGCGAGCAGGTTGTGATCGACGCGCCCCGTGCCCAGGCCCCTGTCCGCGCTCGCGGTGGGGAGCTTGACGTAGTAGGCGAGCGAGACGCCCGGGCGCGACGCGACCTCGTGTTGCAGGACGAGTTGAAGGCCGAGCTGCGTGTCGCCCGCGCCCGTCGTTCTGAGCCCCCCGGCGGCCTGCGAGACGAGCAAGTCGCCGTCGAACTCAAGCAGCACGCGGCGGCTCAACGCGAAGCGCAGGGCGAGCGGGGTGTCCTCGGCGGAGGCGCCGCCCGGTGCTTGCAAGTTGGCGTTGAAACCGTATTCGAGTTGCAGCACGCCCGGCCTCTGGAACTCCGCCGGGTTCGAGGCGGTCGGCCGCGCGGGGACGATGAAGTCCGTCGCGTCTTCGTCCTCGCCCGCGGGCGGCGTGGGCCGGGCCTGCGGCGCCTGCGCGCGCGCCGCGCCGCAGGCGCAGAGGCACGCGAGTGCGATAGTCAGAAGGCGGAGCAGCGCGGGGAGTCTTCGCTCTCGTGCGTGTGAACGGTTCATGAGCGCTTCCTTCTTTAGCGAGCGGGCGTGACCGGGCGTCCGTCGGCGTCCGCGTCGAAGCGGAGCGGGTCGCCGAGCTGTTTGAGGGTGCGGAGGTCGGCGGCGCCGGGGGCGTGCAGGGCGTAGACGCGCGCCTCGTGCGGGCCTTCGGCAAGAGCGGGCAGCGGGAAGCGGTAGCCGCAGTCGGCGTCCGTCGCGCGGCCGGCGGCCACTACGTCCGGGCGCGGGAGCGTGGCTATGCTATGAGCGACGAAGCGTCCGTCGATGTATAACTCGACCTCGACGCGCGCGCCGGGCCGCGCGGCGTCTACGGCCCAGCCCGCGACCTCGCCCTTGCGCGTCACCTCGCCGAAGCCGCGGAAGTGCGGCGGGAAAGAGTCGTACTCGACCCACACCACGTATGCCCCCGCCGACGCCGTCACGCAGACGAGCGCGGCGAAGACGAGCTGCATGGTGCGGAAGCCGGGCATGACTGGAAAGAATCTCAAAGCTTCAGGAGCGTGCGCGCGTTGCGTTGGAGGCCGGAGAGCTTGGCGCGTTTGACCGGGCTGCGGCGGAAGCGCTCGACGTAAGACTCGTGCGTGAGCGCGGCGATCTCTTCGAGGTCGGGCGAGACCGAGCCGGGGCGCGGCTCGAAGCGCGCTTCTGTGGTCGGCTGCTCGAAGCGGTTCCAGGGGCAGACATCCTGGCACACGTCGCAGCCGTAGAGCCAGCCGTCGAGTTTGTGAGCCACCGGCTCGGGCAGCTCCGTGTCGCGCAGCTCGATGGTCGCGTGCGAGATGCAGAGGTTCGAGTCGACGACGTAGGGCTCCGTGATGGCCTGCGTCGGGCACGAGTCGAGGCAGAGCGTGCAGGTGCCGCAGTGGTCCTCCTCGCGCGCGGCGTCGTACTCCAACTCGGCGTCTAACAGCAACTCTCCCAGGAAGACCCACGAGCCGTAGTCGCGCGTGATGAGGTTTGTGTGCTTGCCGATCCAGCCAAGCCCTGCGCGCACGGCCCAAACTTTGTCCATCGCGGGCTGTGCGTCCACGCAGACCTTGCCTTCGACGCCGGGCGCGATCTCCCTGACGTGCGCGAGCAGGGCCTTCAGCTTCTCGCCCAGCACGTCGTGGTAGTCGTCGCCCCAGGCGTAGCGCGAAATCTTACCCCGGCCTGCTTCCCGCGCGTGCTCGTGCGGCGTGTAGTAGTTGAGCGCGACGGCGACCACCGAAAGCGCGCCGGGCAGAAGCTCGCGCGGGTCTGTGCGCCGCTCGACGCCGCGCTCCATCCAACCCATCGTCGCGTGACGGCCGCGCGCCAGCCACTCTTCGAGCCGCGCGCGCTCCTCCGTCAAGGCTTCGGCGCGCGCCACGCCGACCTTCTCGAACCCCAGCTCACGCGCGCGTCGCTTCACCTCCGCCGTCAGTTCGGAGGGCGAGAGTCGGGCGGGCGCGTGCGCTTGCTCTAACGTGGTGCTCATCACGAATCTGCGTAAAACGCCAGAGAATTATAACAGAGCCTCCCGACTGCCGGCGCGGCAGGGGCGTGTTACAATCAACATCATCACGACAAAGCGTCGGCGGAGAATGTCAGTCGGAGCGTTCGACCGCGGGTCTGTGTCGTCGGGGCGAGGGGGAGTTCGATGTCGAAGCAGGGGTTGACGGAAGGCAGCGGGGAGTCGCTCGAATTGAAGGCCGGGCGGCTCCTTTTCGTCGGCCTGCCCGTCACCAAGCTCGACCGCCACTGGCGCGAATTCCTGCGCGAGGTGCGCCCGGGGGGCGTCATCCTCTTCGGCCGCAACGTCGAGTCGGCCGAGCAGGTCGCGCTCCTCAACGCGCAGATACGCGACGCCGCCGGCCGCGAAGTCCTGATCGGGGTTGACCAGGAGGGCGGTTTGGTTGACCGCTTCCGCGACATCTGCGAGCCGATGCCCTCGGCCAAGGCCGTCCGCAACGCCGGCCGCGCAGACCTCGCGGAGAAGTTCGGTTCCCTGACGGCGCGCGCGCTGCGCCTGATGGGCTTCAACCTCAACTTCGCGCCCGTGCTCGACCTCTCCGGCGACAACGACGACAACGGCCTGCGCGCGCGCACCTTCGGCCTGAACCCCGAGACGGTCTCGATGCTCACCGGCGCCTACCTCGAAGGCATGCAGCGCGGGCAGGTCATCGGGTGCGGCAAACACTTCCCGGGCCTGGGCGGCTCGAAGGTTGACTCGCACCGCAACCTGCCCGTCGTCACGCACACCTGGCAGGAGATTTTTCAGAAAGACCTCGTGCCCTTCATGGACTTGATGTTCCACCGCCCCGGCGAGCGCCTGCGCTCGGTGATGGTGAGCCACGCCGCCTTCCCGGACATCTCCGAGTTCCTGCAAGACCTCTTCCGTCAGGAAGGAGACCCGCCGACCATCCAGGGCCTGCACCAGTTCCCGGCCACCATCAGCGGCAACGTCACCACGCGGCTCCTGCGGCGCATCCTGAAGTTCGACGGCCTCGTCATTACCGACGACATGGAGATGGGCGCGGTCGTCCAGACCTTGACGGTGCCCGAGGCGTGCCTGCGCGCCGTCGAGGCCGGCTCCGACATGGTGCTCATCTGCGAGCGCGAGGAGAACGTCCTGGCCTCGCGCGACGAGCTGGCGCGCGCCGTCCGCGAGAAGCGTTTGAGCGCGCGCTCTCTGGCCGCCGCCGAGCGCCGCATGTCCTGGGCGCTCAAACTCACCGGCGAGCCCGAGTCCTTCGACGCCGACGAGTTCGACGCCGTCTCGCGCCAGTTCGCACAGCTCAAGCGCGAACTGAAGTCGGCCGAGGAGACCGGCGAGTACGCGCCCCTCTTCGGCACGGCCGACGGCGGCACCCGCCGCTCGTCGAACTTTTAAATGTCCTCGTCAAACCTTCCGCCCGTAGGTTATCTTTGCCGTACGCCTCAGAGCAGCGGCGCCACCCTTTCGATTTAAAGACATGACAGGAGGCCATCGGAAAGCCTTGCGACGCACCTTCTCGCTGATTCTCGTCATCGCGCTCGTCATCATCCAGGCGCCGGCGCAGCAGCCGGCCCCGCCGCCTCCGCCGACATCTCGGCGTGAGATAACCCCGGCGCCGAAGTCCCTGCCGCCGCCCCGCTTGAAGGTCGAAGATTACCGCGAGCGCGCGTCGCGCATCATCGGCGCGGCGCTCACCAGCGACACGGCCTACCGGAGGCTCGCGTGGCTCACAGACCGCATCGGGAATCGCCTGAGCGGCTCGGAGTCGCTCGAACGCGCCATCGCCTGGGCGGTCTCGGAGATGAAGCGCGACGGGCTGGACAACGTGCGCGCCGAGAAGGTGATGGTGCCGCACTGGGTCAGGGGCGAGGAGAGCCTTGAGCTGCTGGAGCCGGCGAGCCGCAAACTCTCGATGCTGGGACTCGGCAACAGCGTCGGCACGCCGGCCGAGGGCATCACCGCCGAGGTCGTCGTCGTCCGCAACTTCGACGAGCTGGACGCGCTCGGCGAGAAGGCGCGGGGCAAGATAGTGCTCTACAACGCGCCCTACGTCACCTACGGCCAGACGGTCGGCTACCGCGGCGCGGGCGCTTCACGCGCCCTGAAGTACGGCGCGGTCGCGGCGCTCGTCCGCTCCATCACGCCGGTCAGTTTGCAGACGCCGCACACCGGCGCGCTCCGCTACGCCGAGGGCGAGACGCAGCACATCCCCGCCGCGGCCGTCACCATCGAGGGCGCGGAGCTTTTGCAGCGCATGTACGACCGCGGCGAGCACCCCAGGGTGCGTCTGAAGATGGAGGCGCACTTCCTGCCCGACGCCGAGTCGGCCAACGTCATCGCCGAATTGAAGGGGACTGAGAAGCCGGACGAGGTCGTCCTCGTCGGCGGGCACATCGACTCGTGGGACGTGGGTCAGGGGGCGCACGACGACGGCGGCGGCTGCATCGTCTCGTGGGAGGTGGCGCGGCTTTTGAAGTCTCTGAAGCTGCGGCCGCGCCGCACCATCCGCGTCGTGCTCTTCACCAACGAGGAGAACGGCGTGCGCGGCGGCAATGGCTACCGCGACGCGCACAGAGCGGAGGCCGGCCAGCACGTCCTGGCCATCGAGTCCGACATCGGCGTCTTCAGCCCGACGGGCTTCGGCCTCTCGGAGAAGGCGAGCCCGCAGGCGCGCGCCGACTTCGTCGAGATCGCCAAACTGCTTTCGGGCCTCCGCGCCGACCACATCGACCCCGACGGCGAGGGCACGGACATCGACCCCATGATGCGCGAAGGCGTGACGGGCGCCTCGCTCAACGTGGACGCCTCGCACTACTTCGACATCCACCACACGCCGGCCGACACCTTCGACAAGGTCAACCCGCAGGAGTTGGCCGCCTGCGTCGCCGCGATGACCGTCATGGCCTACGTCGTCGCCGACATGCCCGACCGTCTTTGAAGTAGACGGGAGGCAGGAGGCAGTAGAAAATCATTCTTCCTACTGTCTACCGTCTACTGCCTCCTGCCTCCTTCACTCCGAAGGAGTGAACCATGTCCCCCAACATCTCCCGCAGAGAGCTGCTAAAACATGGCGCGAAGGCGGCCGCGGCGCTGTCGGTCTTGCCTTCGTTGACGACAGAAGCCGAGGCGCAGCGCGCGCGCATCCCACCACGCGGTGCGGCGCGGAAGACGGGCGCGCTCGCGCGGCTTGATGAATATGTCGAGCGCCACATGCGCGAGGCGGGCGCGCCGGGGATGACTCTGGCGCTCGCCGGGCGAAACGGCCCGGTGCGCGTCTCGACCTACGGCTTCGCCGACACGAAGGCGGGCGCGCGCGTGGCGCCGGGGACGATGTTCGAGGTCGGCTCCATCTCGAAGTCGTTCGCGGCCGTCGCGCTGCTACAGATGCTCGACGAGGGGCGCGTTGATCTACACCGACCGGTGGTCGAGTACCTGCCTTGGCTCAAGCTCGAACAGGGGCACGGCGCGGTGACGGCGCACCACCTGCTCAGCCACACGTCGGGCCTGCCGGGCGCGCCGCTGCTGCCGGAGAGCGTGGCCGTCGGGCTCGAAACCTTCTTCAAGCCCGGCGAGAAGTTCGTCTACTCGAACATCGGCTACTTCCTGGTCGGCCTGCTCATCGAGGCGCTCGACCGCCGTCCCTTCGCCGACGCGCTCGCCGCGCGCGTCCTCAAGCCTCTGGGGATGAACAACAGCTCGCCCCTCATCTCCAACTCTTTAAGAGACCGGATGGCCGTCGGCTACGCGCCGGAGTTCGAAGACCGCCCGTACCCTTTGCGCGGGCGTCTGGCGGAGGCCGCCTGGATCGAGGTGGACACGGCCGCGGGCGGCGTCGCCTCGACGGCCCCGGACATGGTCGCCTACCTGCGGATGCTTTTGAACCGCGGCGCGGCCGGCACGCGACGGCTCATCTCGGAGCTGAGCTTCGGGCTTTTGACGAAGCCCGTCGTCAAGGCCCCCTTCCGCGGCGAGGAGGCTT
The DNA here is from genome assembly GCA_045807865.1 of Pyrinomonadaceae bacterium. Taxonomy (GTDB): domain Bacteria; phylum Acidobacteriota; class Blastocatellia; order Pyrinomonadales; family Pyrinomonadaceae; genus QHXN01. Next base: position 13,982 of record JBJMGP010000019.1, on the reverse strand, counting down.
CTTACGCCTACGGCCTCTGGGTCAGTCAGAACAAGGAGGGCGCGACGCACCTCCGCCACACGGGCGGCATGGTCGCCTTCAGCTCGTCTCTGGACGTTGACCTGACGAACGGCCTCGCGGCCTTCGCCTCGGTCAACGCCTCGCTCAGCGGTTACCGCCCCGTCGCCGTGACGAAGTACGCGCTCGAACTTTTGAACGCCGAGCGCGAAGGGCGCGAGCTTCCCGCGCCGCCCGCCGCGCCTCCGCCGCCCGACGAGGTGAAGAACGCTTCGGACTACGCGGGCACCTACACGGCACACGGCGGCCGGCAGCTCGTCTTGAGCGCCGAAGGCCACAGGCTCCTGCTCGCGCACAAGGGGCGCGTCGTCGCGCTTGAACACTCCGGCGGGCCGGACTCCTTCATCGTCAGGCACCCGGAGTTCGAGCTGTTCCGCCTCATCTTCACACGCGAGGGCGGCAAGGTGACGGAACTCAGCCACGGCCCGGACTGGTACACGAACTCAAATTACAAAGGCCCGCGCGCCTTCGACTATCCGAAGGAGTGGGACGCCTACGCGGGCCGCTACCGGCACGAGAGCGCCTGGTACGGCTCCGTCCGCATCGTCGTGCGCCGCGGCCAACTCTGGCTCGAAGGCGAGCAGGAACTCGTCGCACTCCCCAACGGCTCCTTCTCCATCGGCCCGCCCGAAGAGACGGCCGAGCGCATCCGCTTCCTCGATGTCTCCGGCGGCCGCTCCCTCCGCATGAACGTCTCCTCGTGCATCTATTACCGGACTTATATGCCTTGAGAGCCGTGAATCGTAAATCGTAAATCGTGAATAGAAGGAGCCGTTCTTATCTATTCACGATTTACGATTTACGATTCACGGCTTTTCATGGAACTTTCCCCCGCTCCCGGGCGAAATGGAAGTGTCCGGTGGGTGCAGACGAGGAGTTCCGGAGCCGAGGATGGCAGTTTCCCAACAACAGACGGACGCGGATTTACTCAGGCTGATGCTGGCCGGGGACGAGGAGGCGTTTACGGCGCTCTACCGGCGCCGGCAGGGCGGGGTCTACCGCTTCGCCTTGCAGATGAGCGGCTCCGAGGCGGTGGCCGAGGACGTGGTGCAGGAGACCTTCATGGTCTTGATGCGCGACGGCGGCAACTTCGACGCGGGGCGCGGCTCCGTCTCGGCCTACCTCTACGGCATCGCGCGCAACCACGTCCTGCGCGCCTTCGACCGCGAGCGCGCGCTCGTCCGCTTCGACGACGAGGCGGAGGAGGGCGGAGAACTCCCGCACGAGAACCTCGTGGCGCGGCCCGACCCCCTGGGTGATCTGACGCGCGCCGAGTCGGTCGAGAAGTTGAGGCAGGCCGTGCTCGCCCTGCCCGCGCACTACCGCGAGGCGGTCGTGCTCTGCGAGCTGCACGAGATGAGCTACGTCGAGGCGGCCGGGGCGCTCGGATGCGCGGTCGGGACGGTGCGCTCGCGCCTGCACCGCGCGCGCGCGATGCTCGCGGAGAAGCTGCGCGGGCGGAGTGTGGAGGCGCGCGACGGCGGGGCGCAGTTTGAAGGAGGGGGCAACGCCCCCGAGTCGGGTCAGGCTTTAAGGACGGCAAGGTGTTTCGCATGAACTGTCTTGAATTCGAGAGCCAGGTCGAAATCCTCGCGCGCGGCTCGTTGGCAGACGCGCGCACGCGCGCCGGGGCCGAGGCGCACGGGGAGTCTTGTCGGGCCTGCGCGACGCGGCTGGCGGACGAGCGCTCTCTGTCCGTGGGCTTGCGCGCGTTAGCGGCAGGCATGAAGACGGCGGAGGCGCCCGCGCGTGTCGAGACGGCGCTGCTCGCGGCCTTCCGCACGCGGGCGGCTTCCGTCACCGCCGAAGGGTCGAGCGACACGGCCGCGGCATCGAACATCATCCGCGTGTCTGGACACGCGCCGGCGCGGCGCTGGTCCTGGGCGAAGACGTTCGCGGTCGCTTCGATGGCCGCGGCGGCGTCGCTCGCGCTCTTCTTGCTGGTCAGGCCCGAGGCCCCGCGGTCGGCACCCGCGCCGCTCGTGATGATCGAGCCGCCGCCCATCACAAGCGGCGGCCCCCCGACAGTCCCGCAGCACAATCTGCCGGAAGTCTCCGAGCCACAGCACACGTCCGAAGTGGGCAAAGCCGTGCCGCCGCGCCCGGTCTACACGTCGCGGCCGCGCGCCACGAACATCTCTTACAACAGGGGCGTTGGCTCGCGCCCGGCACAGGCCGCGGCCGCGCAGGAGATTGCGACGGAGTTCATCCCGCTCGCCCACGCGGGGCCTTACACACAGACCGAGGAGGGACACCTCGTCCGCGTCGAGCTGCCGCGCTCAGCCCTCGCCTCCTTCGGCCTGCCGGTCAACGCCGAGGCGTCGGGCGGCAGCGTCAAGGCCGACGTGCTCATGGGCCAGGACGGCATCGCCCGCGCCATCCGCTTCGTCCGCTAACGCGGGCCGGTTATCAAACTCTTAATGAATCGGGAATGAAAAGGAGTCAGAGTATGCAGAGGAAGTTAATCATCTTTTCGGTTGCCGCGGCGCTGCTCGGCAACACGGTCGGCGCGGCCGCGCAGGAGCGCGAGCGCAAGATGGTCGTCGTCGAGCCCGTCGAGCAGGAGGAGATCTTCATCGCGCAGGGGCCGGGCGCGCCGATGCCGCCGCCGGTCGAGATTCGCGGCGACAACCTCATCTTCATGGCGACCGAGATGAGCTTCGCCGGCAAACTCGTCAAGGGCGCGCCCTACTCGGCGCAGGCCGTGACCGAGACGGTGCAGGCGCTCTCGGACGGCAACCGCATCGTCCGCAAGAACACCGCGCAGCTCTACCGCGACGCCGAGGGGCGCACGCGCCGCGAGCAGACGGTCGGCTACTTCGGCCCCTACGCCGCCTCGGGCGAGGAGACGCAGACGGTCTTCATCAACGACCCGGTCGCCGGCTTCAGCTACATCCTCGAACCCTCTTCGAAGACCGCGCGCAAGATGCCGCGCATGGAGTTGCGCTTCAAGACCGAGGGCGACGTGGCGGTCGGGAAGGCCGTGCAGGAGGCTCAGCGGAAGATCGAGATCGAGCGCACCTTCACGACGCGCGTGCCCGGCCCCGACGCGCAGGCGGGCGGCACGGCCGTCATCGTCACCGGGCCGTCTTCGCCCGACGTCGTGACGTTTGAGCGCCACAGCTCGAAGCACGAGGCGAAGACCGAGAAGCTCGAAGCGCGCTCGTTCGACGGCGTCCAGGCGGAGGGCACGCGCACGACGGTCACCATCCCGGCCGGCGAGATCGGCAACGAGCAGCCGATCCAGATCGTGGACGAGCACTGGTACTCGCCCGACCTTCAGGTCGTCGTCATGACGCGCCACAGCGACCCGCGCTCCGGCGAGACGACCTACCGGCTGACCAACATCTCGCGCACCGAGCCCGCAGCCACGCTCTTCCAGGTGCCCTCGGACTACACGATCAAGGAGAACCCGGCACCCGGCACCCGCCGCATGATGCGCCGCCCCGCGGCCCCGCTCGCGCCGCCGCAGGAGAACTGAAGGTCTAGTAGACAGTAGGAAGACAAAGCGGCGCGTCTTGGCAATAAGCCGGACGCGCCGCCTCTCTTTTCTACTCCCTACTGTCTCCTCATCCCGTCCTCTTCAGCTTCCCCGTCCTCTTCGCCCAGCGCTCGACCAGTGCGAAGACGTAGAGGCCGAGGGGGATGAAGACGATGCCCATCAGCGTCAGCACCGTCAGCTCGTAAGTGCAGGCCGAGAGCGGCGCGCCCGCGACCATCTCGGAGCCCGCGCCGATGCCGACCAGCTTGCGGCAGGCCGAAAGGGCGTAGGTCGCCGGCGAGATGACCGAGAGCGGTTGGAGCCAGCGCGGCAGCACCGACACGTCGTAGTAGACGCCCGAGACGAGGAGCAGCACGCCCTGGAAGATGTTCGTCGCCTCCGCCCCGCGCTCAGGGCTGAAGACCGGCAGCACCGCCGCCATCAGACCCAGCCCGATGAAGGCCGCGCTTGAGACCGCGAGCACCACGACCAGCCCCGCCCAGTTCGCGCGCGACAGGTCGATGTCCACGAAGAGGAGCATCCCCACCACGATGATGACGGCCCGCACGACGGCGTAGGCCGTCGAGAAGATGCTCACGCCCGCGAGGTGCACGACCCTTGAGACCGGCGCCATGAAGGTGTATTCGAGCGTCCCCTCCCAGCGCTCGTACGTGATCGAGTTGGCGATCTCCTGGAAGACGACCGAGAGCAGTCCCCATAGCATCACGCCCACCATCAGCGTCAGCGTCAGACGGCGGTCTCCGGCCGCCACGCCGATCAGCACGACCGTCGCCGAGTTGACCACCGCGTAGAAGGTGAAGACCACGACCCACGAGAAGTAACGCCGCGTCAGGTGGTAGTCGCGGAAGAAGAACGCCCACGTCTGTCTTAAGACCTGTTCCATCTGCTACACCTCCGCCAGCAACACTTCGCGCTTCTTCCCGCCGCCCTCTTCGTCGAGCTTCTGCCCGGCGAGCGCGATGAAGGCGTCGTCCAAGGTCTCCGCGCCCGAGGCGCACTTCAACTCGTCGGCCGTGCCCTCGGCGATGAGGCGGCCGCCGGCGATGAAGCCGATGCGCGCGCAGAGCCGCTCGGTCTCGGCCATGTCGTGCGAGGTCAGGAGGATGGTCGTCCCGTGCTCGCCCCGCAGGTTCTCAAGGAACGTCTGCACGTCGCGCCGGCTCTTCGGGTCGAGGCCCGTCGTCGGCTCGTCCAGGAGCAGCAGCGGCGGGTTGACGAGGAGCGCGCGCGTGATGGCGACCTTCTGCTGCATCCCGCGGCTCAGCTCTTCGAGCGGGTCGGTGAACTTCTCGCCCTCCATCCCCAAGGCTTCGAGAATCTCCAGCGCGCGCCGCTCGGCCGCGCCCTTCTCCATGCCGTAGAGGAAGGCCGAGTAGAGGAGGTTCTCGCGCGCCGAGAGTTTCTTGTAGAAGGCCGCGTCCACGCTCACGCGCCCGACCCGGCGTCTGACTTCCGCCTCCTCGCCGGGGATGCGATAGCCGAGCATGCGCACCTCTCCCGAATCTGGGACGAGCAGCGTCGAGAGCACGCGGATGAGCGTGGACTTGCCCGAGCCGTTCGGCCCGAGCAGCCCGTAGGTCTCGCCCACGGCGACCTCGAAGGAGACCTCCGAGAGGGCGCGCGTCACCGAACGGCGCGTGCGCATCAACCCCTTACGCTTGCTGAAGGATTTAGAGAGGCTGCGGACTTCTATCCCGAGATTCGACATCACTCACACACCTTCCCGGCCTCTGGGTGGTCGGGCAACCGCTTTCCGTTTAGAAGGGAAAGAAAGGAAACGACGGGCGTCGTTTACGGCGGTCTTACCTAGGCGAGTCTGATGATGCGAAATCTCATTTCTTGTCACCTCACTGTCGTGAGTGTCGCAAGAATAGACGAGGCGCCCGGCTTTGGCAAGGCTTTTCGGTGCGGTGCAAACGCGCCGTCAAGCCTTCGGCAGACCCTTGCGCGCGACGGCTGACATGACTTCGGAGAAGCGGTCGAGTTCTTTGAGCGTGGTGTAGACGCTGGGGGTGATGCGGACGCCTTTGAACTCTTCGTGGACGATGGGGGTGGCGAAGATTTTGTGGCGGCGCATGAGGTGTTCGCAGAGGGCGTAGGGCTCGGTGCCTTCGACGTGGACGTTGGCGAGCGCGCAGGACTGTCGGTCGTCGAACGAGGTGTTGAAGCGCACGTTCGGCTCCCCCTTCAACTGGTTCATCCAGCGGCGCGCGAGCAGGCGGAGGCGCGCCTCCTTGCGCGCGGGGCCGACGCCTTGATGAAAGAGCAGAGCCTCGCCGATGGCGAGCCGCTGCGCGGCCGAGCGCGTGCCCGTCTCCTCGAACTTGCGGATGTCGGCGTCCTGCGACTGCTCCGCGGCGAGGAGCGGCCAGACCTTCGAGATTTTGTCCCGCTTGACGTAGAGCATGCCCGTTCCCTTCGGCGCGTGCAGCCACTTGTGCAGAGAGGTGCCGAAGTAGTCACAACCCAGGTCGTCGCGCCGGAACTGGAACTGCGCGAAGGAGTGCGCGCCGTCAACGACGGTCTCGACGCCGCGCCTGCGCGCCAGCTCGCAGATGTCGCGGACGGGCGTGATCTGCCCCGTCAGGTTAATCATGTGCGAGACGAGGACGAGCCGCGTGCGCGGCGTCAAGCCCGCCTCGTAGGCGGCCGTGATCTCGGAAGGGTCTTTCGGCGGGACGGGAATCTTCACGAGCTTGAGACGGATGCCCTCGCGCCGCTCGCGCTGCCGGAGCGTGGTCAGCATGCGCGGGTAGTCCTGCGTCGTCGTCAAGACCTCGTCGCCGCGCTTCAGGTCGAAGCCGAAGAGTAGGGCTTCGAGCGAGTCCGAGGTGTTGCGCGTGATGGCGACCTCCTCGCGGTCGCAGCCGAAGGCTTCGGCGAGCCCCGTCCGGATGGTCTCGGACTGCGGTTCGAGAATCTCCCACATCGTGTAGGCCGTGGCGTCTTCCTGCTGCCAGAGGTAGCGGACGAGCGCCTCGGTGACGATGCGCGGCGAGGGCGAGACGCCGCCGTTGTTTAGATTCACGATCCCGCGCGTGACGGAGAAGGACTGCTGGATGTCGAACCAGAACTCCTCGTCGCGCGCGGCCTCCTCGGCCGTGAGGTGCGCGACGCGCCGGGCGGCGGCGCGCACGTCCTTGAGTAGAGAGGCGACCGCGGACGAAGAGAGCGCCGCCAGCCCGAGCCCCTTGCCGACCGACGAGAGGAAGCGGCGGCGGTCGAGCGCGCCGGGGTAGTGTTCCATTCTCTCCGAGCCTTTCTTAGCCTTGCGCATCACGGTCTAAGGGATGAACGTAAACTCTTCAACGTCCTCCGACGGAGGGAGCGGCACGAAGACGTGACCGTCCAGACGGTGCGCCGACGGCAGGAGCGCGACGCCCTTGGCCTGTCGCACCTCGCGCGGCAGTTGCCCGGGGAGGAATTCGAGCGCGCCGACCTTGCGCGCCGCGTACGCGCCCGCGTGCGAGAGTTTGAGCGAGCCGCCGCGCCGCGTGACGGTCGTCAGGCGCCGTTCGCCGTAGCCGTCGCCCGCGTCCTCGTAAAAACTGCTCGTGCCGTCGGCGCCCGGAACGACGAGGAGCGTGAGCGGCTGGCCGGCCATCTCCCCCGTGTGCTGGACGACCGGCTGCGTGGGGATAACGGAGCCGGCGCGCGCGAAGAGCGGCAGGCGGTCGAGCGGCGCTTCTATCTCGGCGTCCCTGCCGCCTTCGTAAGTCTTGCCCGTCCACCAGTCAACCCAGTTGTCGCCGGCGGGGAAGTAGACGCCGCGCCTCGTGGCGGATTCACGGACGACGGGCGCGACGAGCAGGTCGCGGCCGACGAGGTACTCGTCTTCAATCGTGTACGTGCGCGAGTCGTCCGGGTACTCGAACCAGAGCGGGCGCATGACGGGCGCGCCGGTCTCGGTGTGCTCGCGGAAGAGCGTGTAGAGGTAGGGCAGCAGGCGGTAACGCAGCTCGACGCTCGCGCGGTTGATCTTCGTGAACTCCGCGCCAAAGGAGTAGGGCTCGTGCGGGTTGGAGCCGGCCTCGGAGTGCGAGCGCAGGAACGGCGTGAGCGCGGCCGCCTGCAACCAGCGCGCGTAGAGTTCGGGGCTCGGGTTGCCGGAGAAGCCGCCCACGTCCGAGCCGACGAAGGGCACGCCCGACACCCCCATGTTGAGGAGCATCGGGATGGAAAGTCTCAGGTGATCCCAGCTCGCGACGTTGTCGCCCGTCCACACGGCCGAGTAGCGCTGCACGCCGGCGTAGCCCGCGCGCGTCAGCACGAAGGGTCGGGCGTCGGGCCGCAGCTTCTTTAAACCCTCGAAGGTCGAGCGCGCCATCTGCATCCCGTAGACGTTGTGGTAGCGCGCGTGCGTGCCCGGCCGTCCGTCGCCCGCGTGCTTCGCGTCGAGCGGAAACGTCTTCGACGGGTGGTGGTAGATGTCCGGCTTCGGCGTCTGGTCAGAGAGGAAGACGCCGGGCTCGTTCATGTCGTTCCAGAAGCCGGCGATGCCCTCGTCCAGATTCTGTCTGTAGAGCGAGCCGAACCACTCGCGCGCCCGCGGGTCGGTGAAGTCCGGGAAGGCGCAGACGCCGGGCCAGACGGTCGCGTGCAGTTCGCTCCCGTCGTCGTTCTTGACGAAGTGGCCGCCCGCCTGACCCTCCTGATAAGCGGAGTAGTTCGGGTCAACCTTGATGCCGGGGTCGATGATAACGACGGTGCGAAAGCCCTCGGCGCGCAAGTCCGAGATTAACCTGGGCGGGTCGGGGAAACGCTCCCTGTTCCAAGTGAAGACGCGGAAGCCGGCCATGTAGTCGATGTCGAGGTAGATGACATCCGCGGGGATTTGAGAGTCGCGGAAGCCGCGCGCGACCTCGCGCACGCGCGCCTCGGGGTAGTAAGACCAGCGCGACTGCTGGTTGCCGAGCGCCCACAGCGGCGGGAGCGGCGCGCGCCCCGTCAGCTCGGTGTAGTCGCGCAGGACGTTCTTGGGCGAGTGCTCCCGGCCGCCCGTGAAGACGTAGTAGTTCAACTCTCCCGACACCGCGCCGAAGGTTACGCGCGCGGGGTCGGTCTTCCCCATGTCGAAGTATGTGCGCGAAGTGTTGTCGAGGAAGAGGCCGTAGGCGACGCCGCGCGGCGGGCCGACGGTGGACCCGCCGGCCGTCAACAACGGCGGCGACAGTTCCTGCCGCAGCGCGATGTAGAAGCCGATGGACTGATAGATGGGGTCGAGGCCGCGCGGGTAGCCGTAGGTGTCCGTGTTCCACATCACGAACTGCTGCGTGTCGCGCGAGATGGTGGCGCCCGCCTTCTCGCCGAGGCCGTAGTAGGTCTCCCAACCGGCGCGCTTGACCGAAGTCTCGACGGCTCCCGTGTCGGGGTCGAAGGAGGTGGCCTTGGCCGGGTCGGCCTTGACGACTATCCCCCCCGACGCGTCGAGCACGCTGACGAGGAAGGGGCGGCGTTCGATGAGGATGGTCGTGCCGCCCGGCGACGAGATTCTGATCTCGTCGCCGGTCTCACTGACCTTCGCCGCGACGGTCTTGCGGTCTTTCGACTCGACGGCGTAGGAGAGGTCGCGCTCGAACGTGCCCGAGGGAACGAGGCGGACGCGCACCGTCTCAAGGTCGCGGAAGGTGACGGCGACGCGCGCGCCCGAGGTGAGCGTGAGCACGACGCCGTCCGCCTGGCGCGTGACGGTCTTCACGTCGCCCGCCGCGCGCCACGCCGCGCGCGCCTGCGTACCGCGCAGGAGCAGGCAGAAGCCGAGGGCGGCGAGGGCGAGTCGTCCGATGCGGCGAAGGGGTCTGTTCATCTCAGCGTAGTCTCGAAGGTGGAGGGGCAGGAGGGGGCGGGGGCGGAGGCGGGGCCGGCGGCTCCGTCTCAACGTTGGCGCCGTCGTTGCCGTTCTCGCCGCGCTCGCGGCGGTGTTCGCAGAACTGCTGCACCTGCTGGAAGAGCTGGCTGCATTGCTTCTCGGGCGGGAGGCCGTAGCGCCGGCACTCCTGCTGTTGCCACGCGATGGCCTTCATGAACTCGGTCTGGCGCGGCACCGTGTCGCAGAAGCCGGGCGTCGGGCGGCTCGCTTCGAGGCAGGCGCGCATGAAGACGTTGTTCTTAATCATGTCGGTGAAGCCCTCGGTGCGCGCCTGCCTCGCGACCGCCTCGTTCAGACACCCCTCGTTGTCCGTGCGCCGCCCGTACTCGACGCCTTCGTTCATGGTCTGTTTGCCCGCCTCCACCAGCCCCGGCCCGTACGTCCGCGCGAGGAAGTAGGCCGCGACCCCGGCCCCCACCAGCAGCACGACCAGCAGCACCCCGACGATGAGCAGAACCTTCATCCAAGTGGGCATGGGAACCTCCTTTGAAGAGCGTAAACGGTGAACCGTGAACCGTGACAAGATAATACCTGTCTTCCTCTCGTCACGGTTCACGGGTTACGGTTCACGGCTCTTTCCTCTCGTACACGACCTTTCCGTCGAAGACGGTGATGTCCGCCTCGGTCTGTAAGATTTCCCTGGGGGCGATGGTCAGGAGGTCTCTGGAGTGGACGACGAGGTCGGCGAGCATCCCCGCGGCGACCTGACCCTTCTCGCGCTCCTCGAAGCTGGCGTAGGCGCTCTCGGCCGTGTAGTTGCGGACGGCGTCCTCAATCGAGAGCCGCTCCTCGGGCCACCAGCCGCCCACGGGTTCACCCTCCGTGCTCTGGCGTGTGACCGCGGCGTAGAGGCCGAGGTAGGGGTTGATCGGCTCGACCGGCCAGTCGGTGCCGAAGGGGACGTGGACGCCGTGCGCCATGAACGTGTGCCAGCTGTAGGCGCCGAGCACGCGGTACTCGCCGAGCCTGTCCTGCGCCCAGCGCTTGTCCGAGATAGCGTGCGAAGGCTGCATCGAAGCGATGACCCCAAGGTCGCGGAAGCGCGCGAAGTCCAGAGGGAAGACGACCTGCGCGTGCTCGACGCGGTGGCGCAGGCGGTGCTCGCCGTTCTGCTTACGAGCATTCTCGAAGCCGTCGAGCGCCATGTGGTTGGCGCGGTCACCGATGCAGTGGAGCGCGATCTGGAAGCCGGCGGCGTCGCGCTCGACGATCATGCGCGTGAGTTGCTCGGGCGGCATGCGCGGGATGCCGCTGTTGTGCGGGTCGTCGGCGAAGGGCGCGAGCATGGCCGCGGTGCGCGAGCCGAGCGTGCCGTCCACGTAGCCCTTGAGCGCGGTCAGGCGCAGCCGCAGGGGGTCGTCCTTGTGCGACTCGAACTCGGCGCGCTCGCGCTTCAGCTCCTCGACCGTGCGGTCGAACTGCTGCCACTCGGCGACGCGCACGGTGAGCTTGCCCTGCGCGAGCAGTTCGCGGTAGAGCGGCGTCGCCTCGAAGCTCGGCACGTCGTTGGTCTGGATCGAAGTCAGCCCGTAGCGGCGCGCCTCGGCGAGCGCGCGCGTGAGGGCCTCCAACTGCTCGCCGCGCGTCGCCGCGGGCACGACGTTGAAGACGAGGCCGCCGGCCGTCTCCTTCAGGATGCCGGTCGGCTCTCCGTTCGGGTCGCGCAGGATTTCGCCGCCCTGCGGGTCGCGCGTCTCGCGCGTGACGCCCGCGGCCTTCAGGGCGAGCGTGTTGACCCAGGCGACGTGCCCGTCCACGCGCTGGAGGACGACGGGGTTGTTCGGCGCGACCTCGTCCAGCTCCTTCTTCGTCGGCCAGGCGCCGCCCCAGAGCGTGTGATCCCAGCCGCGCCCCGTGACCCACGCGCCCGCGGGCAGCTCGCGCACGCGCGCCGCCACCCGCGCCTTCGCCTCGGCGAGCGTCTTCGCGCCGACGAGGTTCACGCGCAGAAGTGAGAGGCCGCCGCCGAGGAAATGTATGTGCGCGTCGTTGAAGCCGGGCGTGACCAGACGGCCCTTGAGGTCGATGGTGCGTGCGGCCGCGTAGCGGGCCGCGATCTCGCGCGAGGTGCCGACGGCGACGATGCGGCTGCCTTCGACGGCGACGGCCTCGGCCAACGTGCCGCGGGCGTCGGCGGTGTAGACCTTGCCGTTGGTGAGGATCAGACTGACCTGGCGCCTGGTCTGCCGCGCGGCCCCCGTGGGGGCGAGCGCCGCCGACGCGCAGAGCGCCGCCGCGAGCAGCAGTGTCAACGCGAGCCTTGTGCGCAGAAGCATCTTTTATGAACTCTTTGCGGGACAGGGATGAGTCGAGACGCGTTTTTTATACCACCTTATAACTCTGACCGAAAGCGATTCAACACAGAGACACGGAGACACGGAGGCACAGCTAAAGGCTTCGAGCTGTGCCTCCGCGTCTCCGTGTCTCTGTGTTAACTTCTAGCTGATGCACGCCGCCGCGAAAGCAGAGCGTCAGGCGGACGAGCGCGTCGCGCGCGCGTACCGCTTCGCCGACCTGTCGGACTACAGTTTCAAACAGCGCCTCGCCGTCCGCGTGGCGGCATTCCTCTTCCCGCTCCTCATCCGCGCCGTCGGCTCGACTCTCCGCTTCAACGTCGAAGGACAGGAGCACTGGGACGAGGCCGCGCGCGGGGGGCGCCTCCCCATCTACACCTTCTGGCACGACCGCATCTTTGCCGGCACATACTTCTTCCGCGACCGCCGCATCGTCATCATGACCTCGCAGAGCTTCGACGGCGAGTACATCGCGCGCTTCATCCAGCGCCTCGGCTACGGCGCGGTGCGCGGCTCCTCCACGCGCGGCGGCGTCGGCGCGCTCGTCGAGCTGACGAGGCTCGTCCGCCGCGGCTGCCCCGCCGGCTTCTCCATCGACGGCCCGCGCGGCCCGCGCCACGTCGCGAAGATGGGCGCCGTCCTCCTCGCCAAGAAGACCGGTCAGGCCGTGCTCCCCTTCGGCGTCAACGCCGAGCGCTTCTGGTCTCTCAAGAGCTGGGACAGGATGCAGATTCCGAAGCCCTTCTCGCGTGTCCGCGTCCGCTTCGCCCCGCCCATCCAGGTCCCGGCCGAAGCCGACGAAGAGACTTTGGACGCCAGGCGCGCGGAGTTGCAGCGCGCCCTCGAAGAGGTCAGCCCCTGAGCCGGCGCCGGCCGTGGCGCAGCCTCGCCGACGTGTAGTAGGATTGGCGCACCGCCCCAAGCAGTTAAGTAATCCGTCGGCAGTAATCCGGCTGAGAGTGAAATCTTTCCTCCGAGGAGACCCGCATGATTAATCAGGAGCGCATCAAGAACCTACTGCTCGAACTCGTCCAGATCGATTCTGTCTCGCGCGAGGAGCGCGACGTGGCCCGGCGCCTCAAGGCTTACTGCGAGGAGCTGGGCGCCGAGGTCTACATCGACGGCGCGGGCGAGCAGGTGGGCGGCAACACCGGCAACGTCATCGCGCGCTTCCCCGGCACCATCCCCGCGGCCGAGCCCATCATGATGAGCGCCCACATGGACACGGTCGTCCCCGGCAGGGGCGTCAAGCCGATAGTGGAGGGCGACATCATCCGCACCGACGGCTCCACCGTCCTGGGCGGCGACGACAAGTCGGGCTGCTCCGTCATCATCGAGACCATCCGCTGCCTGCAAGAGCAGAACATCCCGCACGCGCCCATCGACGCCGTCTTCTCCATCTGCGAGGAGGTGGGCCTGCTCGGCGCCAAGCACCTCGACATGTCGAAGGTGCGCGCCCGCTACGGGCTCGTCTTCGACTCTGACGACCCCGGCTTTCTCTTCACCAGGGGGCCTTCGGCCGACCACTTCGAGGTCAATATTTACGGGCTCGAATCGCACGCGGGCGTCGCGCCCGAGCAGGGCATCTCGGCCATCCGCATCGCCGCCGAGGCCATCAGCGCGATGAAACTCGGCCGCATCGACGAAGAGACGACCGCCAACATCGGCGTCATCCGCGGCGGCGAGGCGACCAACATCGTCACCAACCTCGTCACACTCCACGGCGAGGCGCGCTCGCTCGACGACGCCAAGCTCGACGCGCAGACCGCGCACATCATCAAATGCCTCGAAGAGGCGGCCGCCAGGTACGAGGTGACCGTGGACGGCGTGACCACGAAGGCGCGCGTCGAGCCGCACGTCTCGCGCGAGTATCACGCGATGGACGTGTCCGACGACTCGCGCGTCGTGCGGCTCGTCAAGGAGGCTGCCGCCCGCATGGGGCTCAAGGTCGAGACGATGTCCTCGGGCGGCGGCTGCGACGCCAACATCTTCAACCAGCGCGGCATCGAATGCGCCAACCTCGGCACCGGCATGCGCGCCATCCACACCGTAAAAGAATGGCTCGACGTGAAAGACATGTACGCCTCCGCCGAGATGACCTTAGAGATCATGCGCCTCAACGGCGAGGCCGCGCTCAAGTAAGAGGGAAGCCCGCGCGAAAATCCGCCGCGTCAGCGGCGCTTGAGTTTAGCCCGGCCTTTCAAGGCCGGGGCCGCCGAACGTTAACAATGTGCGTCGCGTCAGCGACGCCTGAGCCTTG
>JBJMGP010000018.1:0-2368 GCA_045807865.1 Pyrinomonadaceae bacterium | reverse complement strand
TTCGGACAGGACACGCAGACGCAACCGCAGACTCAGACGCAGACGACAACCGTGACGACGACGCAGACCGCGCAGGCCGTCCAGAACCCGGACGGCTCGTGGACGGTCGTCCAGTACCCTGCGGGCAAGGAGGTCGTTGTCGACCTGACGCCCGCGACCACTTACGCCAGCGCGCACGGACGCGCCAAGGTCATGCGCATGAGCGACGGCACGCACATCGCGCTCGACCTTTCGGGGCTGCCGGCCGACGCCGCGGCGATGAACCTCTACGCCGTAGACCCGTTCGGCAAGGTGACGATGCTCGGCCCCGTCGCCTTCACGAACGGCGTCTCCACGCAGACCTACGTGACGCCGCTCGACCGCTTCATGCTCATGCTCTCGCCCGAGGCCGAGATGACGACCTACACGCCCACGGCGGCCTACGCCTTCCGCAGCGCCGTGCCCGAAGGGTTCGCCGTCGTGCCGATGACTTCGGCCTCCGGCGAGCGCGTCGCCGCGACTTCGACCGCCGGCATGACGACCGCCTACACGGCGCCGATGCTCGGCATCCCGACCTACGACCGCGGCGACACGACCGACGTGAAGGTCAAGCTGGCCGGCGCCCTGACCGGCTCGCGCGTCAACTTCCAGATCACGCCGCGCAAGGACGGCCCGACCACCGTCGTCGCGCGCTTCCACGAGTTGAAGGAGGCGCCCGCCGGCCAGGTCTACGTGCTCTGGGCCGTCTCGCCCGACAACAAGTACACGAAGCTCGGCCAGATCGTGAATACGGGCCGGCGCAACGAGGCCGAGATTAAGTCCGAGACGACGCTCGCGGACTTCGGCCTGCTCGTCACGCTCCAGCCGGAGGGCGACGCCATCGCCGGCGACGTGGTCGGCACGGTCATCCGCTAAACGGAAACATTCAGACCACACGGACGAGAAGGCCGCTTCCCTCTGCGGAAGCGGCCTTCTCCCTTTTCGCCTTTGGCGAAATCCCTTACAAAATCGCCCCTGACACAATTTCGACATAAAGCGGTTGACATCTGCGCGAATCCCGGCATAATGGCCGAACGCCGCACCGCAGGGCGCGGCCGCGAGCAAATGGGTTTTGCCCGTTGAACCCCTCCCCGACGGAGCCTTGGAAAGCCTCCGGCCCCGAATCCTTTTTTGAGGAAAGCCCCCGAGATGTTGATTCGCAAGCTTCCCCCGTGGCTGGCGCTCGTCGCGCTGTTCATCTTCGCCGGAGCCCCCGCGTCGCGCGCCGAGGGAGGGGATGCGCTCCCCGAACTCATCCGCCGCGTCAAGCCCTCGGTCGTCTCCGTCATCACCTACAATGTGAAGGGCGAGGTCGCGCTCACGGGCAGCGGCTTCTTCATCCGGCCGGGTCAGGTCTTGACGAACCTCCACGTCGTCGAGGGCGCGCACCACGCGGAGGTGCGCACGTTCGAGGGCAAGGGCAAGACCTATCAGGTCACCGGGCTGACGAGCGTGGACGAGGACGGCGACCTCGCGGTGCTCGGCGTCGAGATGCCCACGGAGCGCGCCAACGTCGTCGAGACGACCTCGGCCGTCCCCGAGGAGGGCGAGCGCGTCTTCGTCATCGGCAACCCGCTGCGGCTCGAAGGGTCTGTGGCCGACGGCATCGTCTCGGCCGTGCGCGAGGTGCCGGGTCTGGGTCGCATCGTGCAGATCACGGCCCCGATCTCGCACGGCAACTCGGGCAGTCCCGTCTTCAACATGAAGGGGCAGGTGATCGGCGTCGTCACCATCCGCGTGATGAACGGGCAGAACATCAACCTCGCGCTCGGCGCGCCGCGCTTCAACTCGCTCAGGCCGGCCGACCACCTCATCAGCTTCGAAGAGCTGGCGCGCATCACCGGCGACGAGCAGAGGCCGGACGGCATCGCCGACTGGTGGTATCGCAACGGTTTGAACTCGCTCTGGCTCGGCAACTACGACAGCGCGCTCGGCTACTTCGAGACGGCGGTGAACAAGAACCCGCAACGCGCCGACGCGTGGATTCAGGTCGGCTTCTGCAAGGTCAAGCAGGGCAAGAATCAGGACGCCATCCGCGCCTTCGAGCAGGCTTTGAAGCTGAGGCCCAACTCCTACGAGGCGCTCAACAAGCTCGGCGACGCCTACTACTACGCCGGCAACTACTACAAGGCGCTCGAAGCCTACAAGCGCGCCGTGGGCCTCCGGCCCGACCTGGCCGAGGCTCACTACAACCTCGGCGCAGTCCACCTCGAACTCGGCGAACGCGCCGAGGCGCTCGCGCAGGCCGCGCTCCTCAAGCCGCTCGACGCCGCGCTCCATCAGAAGCTGCTGCGGGAGATTGGGAAGTAGGCGGTAGGCAGATGGCAGTAGGCAGTTAAGACGGAAAGAC
>JBJMGP010000017.1:0-40848 GCA_045807865.1 Pyrinomonadaceae bacterium | reverse complement strand
GACCCGCTCGCTTAACGCTCGCGGTACTGATTGGAGACTTATGAGTGTAGCCCCGTTGGCCTACCTCATCACGTTACGCTGTTATTGCACATGGCTCCACGGCGACGAGCGCGGCTCTGTTGAACGTCGGCATAACGTCTATGGGACGGAGATGATTCCGCCTGACGAGCGTTGGGAGCAGCACAACACGCAGGCTCTCAGACATGCTCCCGTCGAGCTTGACGCCGCGCGGCGAACTGCGGTTGAAGCGGCTCTCAGGGAGACGTGTCTGTTTCGCAACTGGCTGCTGCGTGCCGTCAACGCCCGCACAAACCACGTACACACGGTAGTCTCTGCCGGCTGCCGGCCCGAGAAGGTGCTGCGAGATTTTAAGGCATACGCGACTCAACGGATGCGGGAGCACGGCTGCTGGGCGTATCGTCATAGCCCCTGGTCGGAGGGCGGCAGCCGGCGATATTTATGGACTGAGCAGAGTATAGAAAGGGCGGTCGGGTATGTTGTGGACGGCCAGGGCGGGCCGCTGCCCGACTTTAATGACTGAATCAGTACCGCGAGCGTTAAGCGAGCGGGTGCGGGTAACATCAAAGGTACTCCCGATGTCACCCGCACCCGCTCGCTTAACGCTCGCGGTACTGTCTAGTAGTGCGCCTTACCTGTTGTTCGGGGCACTGGCGCGGATGTTCACCTCGCTGCCACTCAGCAGGTCGAGGTCTCCGCGGCCCTGGACGTAGATGGAGCCCGCCCCGGCGCCGGCCCCGACGATGGCGCCGATGGCCGCACCCTTACCGCCGCCCGCGATGGCGCCGATGATGGCGCCGACCGCCGTGCCGATGGCCGCGCGCTGCGCGGTCTGCGTGCCGCGGCTGTCGTCGTCGCGCACGGTGCCCTCGTTATCCACCTGCACGGTGCTGCCGCCCTGCGCGCGGACGCTGTCGATGAAGCCCGCGAACTGGTAGGAGCGACCCTGGTAGCGGATCGTGTCGAAGTTAAGCGACATGTCGGAGCGGCCCGTGACGCGGCCCGAGCGGCTGGCGCTCGCCACGTGACCCTCGATGACGGCGCCCTCGAACTGCGTGGGCGAGGTCACGGTCATCGTGAAGCGGTCGCCCGTCTGCGCCGTGCGGGTCGAGAGGTCTGTGTCGAGCCTCGCCGTTAACATCTGCCCATCCGGCACGACGTAGTCGCCCGCGGCCGACGAGATGGTGCCGGACTGGCTGTAGCCGGGCGTCGTCCCATTGTAGACGTTCCACTCGGCCACGTCGGACGTGCGCTCATAGACGTTCTGCACGACGATGGGGTTCACGCCCAGACGTTCGTTCCAGATTTCGCGCGTGACGCGCAGGCGGCGCCCGCCCTCAATCGGGTCGAACGTCGCTGTAAAGTCGGTCTCGCGGTTGCCCGCCGAGCGGACGACGAGTTTGTCACCGACGATGGTTGACTCGACGCGCGAGTAGCTGCCGTTGGGGAGCTGCTCGCGGCTCTCGCCCGCGTTGGCCGTAAAGGTCGTCTGCGGCGCGCGCGAGCTGGCGATGGTCACGCTGTTACCGTTGCGCTCGATGGCGAGCATCTCCGGCGATTCGAGCCGGCGCATGAGCTGTTCGCGCACGCGCGCGCGCTCGGCGTAGGGCAGGTTGCGGACGGCCGTTTCGGCAACGGTCGTCGCGTTGTCACTCTGCGTCGTGTCGAGGCGGAACGTGCCGGTCAGGCGGTTCGCGGCACGCATGCTGCCGCCGCGGCGCTGGTCGCCCAAGACGTTCGTGTCGGCCGTCGTGTTGTTGCCGTAACCGGGCATCGAGCGCACGTCCCAGTTCCACGCCACGCTGTAGGCCGAGGCGAGCTGGTTCAGGTCGCCCTTGAGCGCCGTCCAGTCGTTCTCGGCTCTCGCCGAAAGCGTCTGCCGGTTCATGAAGTCGTCGATGTAGGTGGCCTGGCGCAGCACGTTCTCCACGTCCGCGGCCACGGAAGTCTTCCCGTTGAAGCGCGAGCGCAACTGGTCGGTCGCGTTCTCAAAGTCGCGCATGAACTGGTTGATATTGTCCTCGGCGCGCGTGCCGTTGTAGGTGCTGCGGTCGAGGGCGTTGCCCATGTCGGCGCGGAAGCGGTCGGCGCCGTTCTCGATGCGGCGGATGATGGCGTCGAGCCGACGGTCGTTGATGCGGTAGGCGACGCCCGACTGCGTCGTCGAGCCAGAGCCCGTGTTGTTGCCGTAGCCCGAGCCCGTCTGCCGCGTCCAGTCCCACGTCACGTTGTAGACGCGCGCGAGCGCGTCGAGGTCGGCGCGCAGCGTCGTCCAATCGTTCATGGCCTGCATGTCGAGCCGGTTGCGCATCATGAAGTCGTTCAGGAACGCCGCCTGCCGCAGGACGTTCTCCACGTCCGAGGCGGCCGCGTTGCGCGAGTTGAAACGCGAGCGCAGCGTGTCGGTCGCGGTCTCGAAGTTCTGCACGTAGCCGTTGAGCTGGTCTTCGGTGCTCGTCCCGTTCCAACGGCTGCGGTCGAGCGCCGTCGAGAAGCTCGAACGGAAGCGGTCGGCGTCCGCCTCGACGCGACGCAGCGCGCTCTCGACCTGCCGGTCGTTCATGCGGTACGGGCGCTGCGCCTGCGCCGCCGAGGCCAGCCCGAGGCTGAGCATCGCGGCGACGAGCGCCACGGAGATGGTCTGTCTTATTCTGTTCATCGCTCTTCCCTCCAAATGTTGCTCCACAATTTAATGCATAGAAAGTTAGGCGAGACGTCCGCGCCGTCCGAAAGACAGCGACGCCCCCTGCTCCACAAATGTTCGGGGAGAAGCGTTGGAAGTCGGAGAGTCATACGCTTCGAGCAAGGTTCACCAGCCTTGTAACCAAGCAACCACCGTGCCCCGAAGAGCACCGCTCGATATTGCGAGTTATCGGCAAATATGCCCTTTTTCCGCGGCTTTTCTGTACTGAACCCGACGCCGATGTTCGGGTAACGTACAACCGCGGGCGCCGTGTTATCCTTGCCGCAAAGGAGGCTTAAACGTCATGGACAACGGCGAGGCGAAGGCAGTCATCCACTCCGCGGGCGACGGTCTCTTCATCGGGATTTCGCCGAGCGGGCACGCGCAGGTGATTGAAACGAGCCACGAGCGTGGCAGCGCCGCGACGCCGATGGAGATACTGCTGCTCGCGCTCGGCGGCTGCACGGCGGTGGACGTGGTCTCCATCCTGAAGAAGAAGCGTGAGCAGGTGACCGGCTACCGCGTCGAGGTGAGCGGCACGCGGCGCGAGGAGTACCCGCGCGCCTACACGCGCATGGAAGTGCGGCACGTCGTGACCGGTAAGGGCGTCTCGGAGAAGTCGGTGGCGCAGGCCGTCGAGCTGTCCGAGACGAAGTATTGCAGCGTCGCGGCGACGCTCAGACCCGGCGTCGAGATCGTGACGAGCTATGAGATCATCGAAGACGGTGAGTGACGGCAGGCGCGCGGGTCTTCGTCACGCACACTTTCATCAAACGTCATCCGCGGCCCCCGGTCAAAGGTTGAGAATGGCACTCTTCATCCAACAGGCTCTACTCTGCGCGGCCTCGCTCCTGCTCGCGCCCTCGTGCGCGCGCGTCGAGCCATCCGCGAACAACGCGAACGGCCCCGCCCTCGCCTCGCCCGACGCGCCCCTGCTCTCGGCGTCTGAGCCCGTCATGCTCTCGCCCGAAGACCAGACCGAGGACGCACTCAACACCATCCGCCGGGCCGACGAGGCGGCGCGCGCGGGCGGCGGCGGCGAAGTCCCGCAGCTCACGCCCTCCGAGCACATGCGGCGCGCGGCCATCTACCACGCCAACCGCGCCTTCGAGGAGGCGCGCGCTCACTGGCGCGCGCTCATCGAGCGCTACCCTACGGACGGCAACGTGCCGGCCGCGTACTTCGGCATCGGCCGCACGCTCTTTCAGGAGCGGCGCTACGAAGAGGCACTGCCCGTCTTCCAACAGCTCGGCGAAAAGTATTCGACGACGCCCGCCGGCCGGGACGGCTTCTACTACGTCGCTGCGACCCAGCTGCGCCTCGGCCGGGCCGGCGAAGCGGCCGCGCGCTACGCCGAGTACGTCGAGCGCTTCCCCAACGGCGAGCGCATCGAGAACGCTTACCTCAACATCATCGACTCTCTGCGTGAGGCCGGGCGACCCGACGAGGCACTGCCCTGGATAGACCGTACGCGCGCGCGCTTCAAGGGGACGGCCTCGGACGTGGCCGCGCTCTTCGCGCGCCTGCGCTTGGACGTGGCGCGCAACGACTGGGCTTCGGCGCTCCGGACGGGCGACGAGCTGAGTGGAATGACGTTGCCGAAGGCCTCGAACACCACGCCGCCCGAGGTCGCCTACCTGCGCGCCTTCAGCCTTGAGATGTCCGGGCGGAAGGACGAGGCGGTCAAGGGCTATCTCGGCATCGCGGACTCGGCCAGCTCTTACTACGGCTGGATGGCCAACGCGCGTTTGCAGAAGTTGGGAGGTGAAGCGAAGGCGGCGGCCGCGGCGCGCGAGGCGCGCGTGGCGTCGGAGGTGAAGCGCGCGGCGGGCGACTTCCCCGCCCCGTACGCGGACGTGCTGGTGCGCGCCTCGAAGCAGCAGAAGATCGACCCGCGCTTCGTGCTCTCGATCATGCGGCAGGAGAGCGGCTACAAGCCGCGCGCCAAGTCCGCCGCTGGCGCGCGCGGGCTCCTCCAGATGACGCCCGACCAGGCGGCGAAGTACGCGCCCCTGGTCAAGCTCCAGAACGTGACCGAAGACGACCTGTTCAAGCCCGAGGTCAACATCCTCGTGGGCACAGCCTACCTCGGCGAGTTGTTCCGGATGTTCCCGAATCTGCCCGAGGCGGTCGCCGCCTCCTACAACGGCGGCGAGGACAACGTCGCGCGCTGGGTCGTCCGCGCCGTGCACAAAGACCCCGGCGTCTTCACCTCCGAGGTCGGCTTCAACGAGTCGAAGGACTACGTCAACCGCGTCATGGCCAACTACCGCGCCTACAAACTCCTCTACACCGAAGACCTCAAGCCGCGGCGTTAGCTCTCCCACTCGCCTCCTGAGTTTGCCGATTTAACACAGAGACACAGAGACACAGCTTTGAGTTGATAACTCAACGAGCTGTGTCTCTGTGCCTCTGTGTCGAAGTGCTTACGTCAGCGCGCCCGCCGGGGGTGTTCGACGACCACAGCCTGCCCTTGAAACGGAATCATCTCGCCGAGGAGATCCTCCGGCTCTTCGACGATGACTGGCGGGGCGTCAACGTTGGGAATCGGCGGCGCAGGCACGGCCGACTCTTCCATAACGGAGGGCGAGAGCGCGCGCTCCAGGCCGAAGTTGAGACCGAGCGCGGCGAAGAAGCCGAGCACGGCCGTCAACACCGCGGTCGCGGCGTGCGCGGCGCGGCGCTTGAGCGCGCTCAGGCCGACGGGGCAGTTCTGCGTCAGGATGGTGCCGTCGGGGCGCCGGTAGAAGCGGACGCACAGACGCCCCTCCGCGTTGGTGACGAGCGCCTCGGCCTCGCGCCGCGTCATCCCGGAGAGGTTGTAGACGTGCAGGCTGCAACGGTCGCAGTAGCGCATGCGCTCGTCGCCCACCATCTTCCCCCAGTCGGCCGGGCACGGCGCGGCCACCTTTACGTGTTCGAGCGGGTTCGTGTAAGCAGGCATCAGACCTCCTCCGGCGGCGGGTATGCCACTTTAGACGCCGGCCGTTCCAAACCGTTCCCGAACTTTTATGGACTGGCAGGCCCGAACTCTTTCTTCCATTTAAAGACTCAGCGAGGAGGTTCGGGGCTGTAGCGCGGGTCTTCGAAACCGCGCGCGCGTTCGCGCTGTCGGAGCGTATCTTCGCGCCAGGGGCGCGGCAACAGCCCCAACCGCACGAGTGCGTCGCGGTACTCGTAGCGCACCGTGACCTCGGCCGCGGGCGTGCGTTCGAGCGGCAACTGTATCCAGGTGACATCGTGCCCGACCGAGCGGCCAATGCCGGTCGCCGCGTAACCGTCGTCCCCTTGCGGGGTGGCCGCCACCGACGCGCCCCCTTTCTCACGACGGCCGGCGCTATCCGCGCGCGACTCGTTCTCCTTCGGCGCCTCCGAACGGTCGCGCGTCCGCACGGACTCGTCGTCTTCGTACGGGCGCGGCGTGACGGGGTAGGGACGCGGCGCACTCTCGCGGAAGAAGACGGCGGTGATAAGGCCGAGGTCTGACGCGCGGCCGAGGCGCGCGGCGTAGGAGTCGCGCTCGGTCGTGAAGTAGAAGCGGCGCGCGCGGCTCGAACTCATCTGCCAGCCCGAGATGCGGATCGAGCCGTAGGGCTCGATGACCCACTTGCTCGACTCCCACGCGGACGTGCGCCGCGCGTCGATGGTGTTGAGTCCGTCCACCGAGAGCGCGACGGCCACGCGCACGGGCAGCGGGTTGCGCACGAGCAGCTCGTACTCGGCCCCCTCGCGCGCCTCGACGTAGCGCCGCCCGCGCCCGTAATCGGCTTCGAGCGGCGAGCCGTCCACCAGCACCTCCACGCCGAACGGAGTGTAGAAAGGCTGCGCCACGCGCCTCTCCTGCGCCGCGGCCGGCGACGCCCCGACCAACAGCAGGAATGAACCGACCAACGCGAACGCCCTGAACATAAAGCACCCTCCTCCGGTCAGACTTCTACACCTTCGGAACGTTGGGGGACGGAACTTCTTGCGCGGGGCGGGAGCTTGAAATTACGCCAGACGTTGCCGCGAACCCAGAAACCGGTGCGCGAGGACGAGGAGCGTGAGCACGGTCGTGATGGTGGCGGAGATGAGGCAGTAGGTGCAGAAGGCTTTGATGACGAAGGCTTGCAGGTAGAGGAACCAGAGCGTGGCGAGGAACATGACGACGACGAGGGGCGTGATTAACTTTCGCGCGCCGTCGTAGCCGAAGGCGGCGAGCGTCGCCAGACTGAAGACCGTGAAGTAGGCCAGCGCGCCGACGGCCGCGACGGGCACGCCGCCGGCGACCGTCGCATAGCTGCTCTGCAAGACCTCGTCGCAGCCGGACACAACCATGCAGCGGACGCTCCGGCCCGACAGGTGCTCGACCGTCAGGTAGAGCGCGTCCGCCAGCCCCGCGAGCGCGACGAGCGCGACGGCCGCGTTCCACCCGCGCCCGCCCGGGCCCTCATGAATTACTTCACTGCTCATCGTCCGAACGGGTCGGCAAAGGCCGGCTCACTTCCCCGCCTGCCCCAGCGCCGCGTCGATCTCGCGCCGCAGGTCGTCCTCCGTGACGAGCTTGCCGGGCACCAGCTCGCGCCCGTTGAGGTAGACGGTCGGCGTGCCCTTCACGCCGACCGAGTTGCCGCGTTGCAGGTCGGCGTTGATGCGCTCGGCCAAATCCTGCCGCTCCATGTCGGCCTTGAAGCGCTGCACGTCGAGCCCGAGCCGCGTCGCGTACGAGCTGAACGGCACGCGCGGCTCCATCGCCTCGCTCCACTCCTTCTGGTTGTCGTAGAGCATGTCGTGCATCTCCCAGAACTTGCCCTGCTGGCCGGCGGCCTCGGCGGCACGCGCCGCGAGGAAGGCGTACTTGTGCATCTGGAGCGGGAAGTTGCGGAAGACGAAGAGGACGCGGTCGTCGTAGTCCTTCATCACGCGGCGCAGCCCCGGCTCCAGCGCGCCGCACGCCGGGCACTGGAAGTCGCTGAACTCCTCGACCGTGACGCGCGACGTGGGCATGCCGCGCGTGTAAGGGTTGGCCGCGCCGGGCTGCACGGCCTGCCTCTGCGCGGGGCTCGTGGCCAGCGAGTTCTGCGCCACGTTGCTGTTGCTGGCCGACGGGCGCGACATCAGCACGACCGCGGCGGTGACGGCGACGAGCACGGCGCCGATGATGACGAAGGGGAGCGGGCTTTTCGACTTCGCGGGAACGTTCTTGGGGTTGCGACTCATTATGACAGCTACCGTCCGGGAAATGTTTTACGGGGCGGGCCTGGGCCGCCTCCGAGACGCCGACATGGTAACACTTGCGCCTTCGCCAGTCGAAACCGGCGCTTAGAAAAACCTGACACTTGTGTTAACTTTTGCGAGCCCGCCCCCGCGATACTTTGACGAGCGCAGTCCCGAACCATTCAGACCGAGACCAGAGGAGACGCATGAGCCAGCGCGAGGCGACAACCACCCGGCTGCCCGACGGCCCGGGCTCAATCTACGACCGCTTCACGAACCTCTACGACCTGATGTTCCGGGTCAACGGCTACGGCCGCTCGGTCGAGCGCTACCTGCGCGAGAACCCTCTGCCGCTGCCGGCGCGCGCGCGCGTGCTCGACGCGGGCTGCGGGACGGGCCTGCTCACGCTCGCCTTCCTGCGCGTGCATGAACGCCCGGTCGAGATCGCCTCCATCGACCTCTCTCTGCGCTCACTCCAGACGGCGCGCCGCGCGGCGCAGAAGCTCACGCGGGGGACGCGGCGCCGGGTCGCCTTCGCGCAGTCGAACGCGCTCGCGCTCCCCTTCGCCGACGAGACCTTCGACCTGGTGCTGACGAGCGGCGTGCTCGAATACCTTCCGCTGCGCGAGGGGTTGGGCGAGTTGGCGCGCGTGCTCGCGCCCGGCGGCCACCTCCTCTTCGTCCCCGTCCGCCCGTCGCCCGTGACGCTCCTGCTCGAAGTCATGTTCCGCTTCAAAGCCCACCCGCCTCAAGAGGTCGAAGAGGAGACGCGCAAAGTCTTCCACGTCCTCGAACACCATCGCTTCCCCCCCCTCGAACCCATCGGCTGGACGAAATCGCTGGTGCTCGCACAAAAGCCCTAAGAGCCGTGAACCGTGACAAGAAGAGATTGCCTTCCTCTGGTCACGGTTTACGGTTTACGGTTCACGCCGTTGATCACTTCCCGAGCGACCGTCGGGATGATCTCTCGCTCCTTGGCGAAGTCGGTGGTAAAGGTGACGAGGACGAGGCGGCGACCGTCGGGCAGTTCCAAGTAGGCTGCGTCGTGGCGGGCGGTGCTCGTCCAGCCGGCCTTCGACCAGAGGCGCGTGCCCGGCTCAAGTGCTAGCCCCGTGAAGCCGTGCGCCTGGTCGTCCGGGTCTTCCGACTTGCCCGCGAAGTCGCGCTTCAACAACTCCATCATCCGCCGGCTGCGCTCGGGCGTGACGGCGCGGCCGGTCACGATCTCGGCGAGCAGGCGGGCCGTGGCGTCGGTCGTCAGCTTGTTGCGGTTCTCGAACTTCGGGCCGAGGAACTGCCGCTCGCGCCCGTAGGGGCCTTCGCACCAGGGCTTCTGGTTGACGTTGATGCCGGCCGCCCCGACCGCGTAGCCGAGCGCGGCGTAGTAACGGTTGACGACGTTCCGCTTCTCGCCCCACGCCTTCAACTCCGCCGGCGACAGCTCCGCGCCGCT
This sequence comes from Pyrinomonadaceae bacterium, assembly GCA_045807865.1. Classification (GTDB taxonomy): domain Bacteria; phylum Acidobacteriota; class Blastocatellia; order Pyrinomonadales; family Pyrinomonadaceae; genus QHXN01. The sequence goes on along the minus strand of JBJMGP010000017.1, from coordinate 31,498 downwards.
CGACACGCCGGTCAGCGAGTCGAGCACGAAGGCCGTCGCGTCGTTCGACGAATCGACGATCATGTCGTGCAGCCCGCGCGTGAACTCCTCCGACTCCTTCAAACGCCCGTCCTCCAACCAGCGGTGCGCCGCCGCGAGGTAGAAGAGTTTCACGACGCTCGCCGGGTAGATCGGCTCCGCGCCGCGGAAGCTCGCGCGCTCGGGGTGCGCCGGGTCGGTCAGGTCGATGAGCGTGATGGCGAGATGCTTCTCCGCGAGGCCCTTCTCCTTGAACCTTTCGAGCGCCACCCGCGCCGCGTCGTCCACCACCTTCTGCAAACGCGCCGACGCCGCCGGCTCGAACGGCCTCGCCTTATCCTGCGCGACCGTCTTCACCGTCAATCCGGCCAGCGCGCTCACGATACACGCGAAGTAGCAGAGCTTGTTTCTCATCATTCTTATTTGAGTTCAGCGGGCGAAGTTGATGTAGAGGTTGACGAAGAGGCTGATGACCAGCGCGTTTGTGAAGTCGTTGAAGAACGCACCGACGACCGGCACGACGAGGAAGCTGCGCGGGGCCGGCGCGAAGCGCTCGACGAGCGCCTCCATGTTGGCGACGGCGTTGGCCGTGATGCCGAGCCCGAAGCCGACGTGCCCGCCCGCCGTCACCGCCGCCTCGTAGTCGCGCCCCATCAAAGGGAACGTGACGAGCACCGCGTACAAGAGCATCACCAGCACCTGCGCGCACAGGATGACGAGCATCGGCAGCGCCAACCCCGCGATCTTCCACAGTTCCAGACTCATCAGCGCGATGGCCAGGAAGAGCGACAGCGAGACGCCCGCGACGACCCCCACCGCGCGCGCGTCCAGGCGGAACCAGCCCGTCCGGTCGTCCACGTTACGCACGACGCCCGCGAGCAACATCGCCCAGATGTAGTCGGGCAGGATGAAGCTCGGGTTCCTTGTGAGTTGACTCAGCGCCGCGCCCGCGCCCATCACGAGCAGCACGAGCAGCAGGTTGTGTAACACGACGCCCACGTCCGACCCTGACTCGGACTTCTTCGAGGCCCGCTCCCGCTGCCCTTCATCAAACTCCTCCGGCGCGACCGTCGGGCTCAGCGCCCAGAATTCGTCCTCTTCACTTCTGGCTTCCGCACCTCCGCCTTCGTGTGCGAGCTTGCGGCGGCGTATGAGCGCGGTCACCGCGGGGTTGGCGACGAGGCTTGAGACGAAGATGCCGAACAGCGCCGACGCGATGATGAGCGAGCCCGCGCCCGCCACGCCCAGCTCCGCGAACCTCGCCTCCCACGCCTGCCCTGTGGCCGGCCCGCCCGTCAGCGTCAGCGAGCCGCAGATGATGCCGAGCAGTGCCGGTGCGCCCAGAGCGACCGCCAGCGCCATCCCGACCGCGTTCTGCACCACGGCCGTCAGGGTCGCCAGCAGCCAGAAGAGGCCCATCCGCCACCCGCCCACCCGCAGCAGCCCGAGGGTCGCGCCGAGCCCGATGGTCGTGAAGAACGCCGTCTGGAGCGGCGCCCGCAGCGTCGTGTTGAGCTTGAGATCAGCCACGCCCCAGGAGTGAAGCGCGAAGACCAGCCCCGCGAACAGAAGCCCGCCCACGGCCGCCGCCGGCACGTTCGTCCGCGACAGGAAGGGCACGCGCCGCTGGACGAAGTAGCCCACGAACAGCACCAGCGCCGCCAGCCCCAGCGAGAGGACGAGGTCGAACTTGACCGTCTGCAACCCTGCTTCGACAGAGAACTCCAACGACTCTCGCTCCTAAGAATTTGAGATTTGAAATTTCAAGGTTGAAACTTCTGATCAAGCTCGACGGCTAATCCTTCTGCTCGTAGACGACGCGGCCGTCCATGACGGTCATCCTCACCTTCACCTTCTCAATCTCCGCCGGGTCTATCCGGAAGATGTCTCGGTCGAGGATGACGAGGTCGGCCTCGAACTTCTGAGCTTCGGTCGCCGGAGGTTTGAAGAAGGCCGGCATGAGACAGGCGAGAAGGACAGAGGCCAAGGCTGCTCTCATCAAGCGTTGATTCCTGTGTCTGTTGGAAACGGCCGGGCGCGTAGTGTTACTTGAACGACGGAGGCGTAGTGTATCATTGCGCCGTCGCCTTCCGGCAAGAATTTTCCGACGCAACTTTTGTTAAGACTCCCTTGGATAAGCTCGTCGAAAACTTGCGCGCGCTGCTCCGGCCCGAGCAGGTCATCTCGGAGCCGGGGGAGCTGCTCGTCTACGAGTGCGACGGGTTGACGCACTACCGGCACAGGCCGCGCGCCGTCGTCTTCCCCGCTTCGACCGAAGAGGTCGCAGAGGTCTTGAAGCTGCTCGCGCGCGAGCGCGTGCCGCTAGTGCCGCGCGGGGCGGGGACGGGGCTGTCGGGCGGCGCGCTCGCGGTGGGCGGCGGCGTCTGCATCGAACTCGCGCGGATGCGGCGGGTCTTGAAGGTTGACGTGGAGAACCGCCTGGCCGTCGTCCAGGCCGGCGTCGTCAACGCGCACGTCTCGCGCGCAGTCGCGCACCACGGCCTCCACTACGTGCCCGACCCTTCGAGCCAGGGGAGCTGTACCGTCGGCGGCAACGTCGGCGAGAACGCGGGCGGCATACACTGCCTGAAGTACGGCACGACGACCGACCACGTCTTAGGCGCGCGCGTCGTGCTGGCCGAGGGGCGCGTGGTGAGCTTGGGCGGCGCGGGCGCGGAGGCGCCCGGCTACGACCTGCTCGGCCTCTTCGTCGGCAGCGAGGGCACGTTCGGCGTCGTCACGGAGGTGACCGTCCGCCTGACCCCGGTGCCGCCGTCGGTGCGGACGCTGCTCGCCGACTTCCTGAGACTGGACGACGCGAGCCGCGCCGTCTCGGCCGTCATCGCCGCGGGCATCATCCCGGCCGGGCTTGAGATGGTTGACGGCGCGACCATCCGCGCGGTCGAGGCGAGCGTCTTCGCCGCGGGGATGCCTCTGGACGCGGAGGCCGCGTTGCTCGTCGAGCTGGATGGGCTCGAAGCGGGGATGGACGCGGAGGTCGAGCGCGTCCGCGCCATCTGCCTGGGGAACGGAGCGCGCTCGGTGCGTCTGGCCGCGGACGAGGCCGAGCGCAAGCGACTATGGGCCGCGCGCAAAGGCGCCTTCGGCGCGATGGGGCGCATCACGCCCGACATACTCATCCAGGATGCCGTCGTCCCGCGCTCGCGCCTGCCCGAGGTGCTCGCGGCGACGTACCGGATCGGCGCGCGCCACGGCCTGCGCGTCGCGAACGTCTTCCACGCGGGCGACGGCAACCTGCACCCGCTCGTCTGCTTCGACTCGCGCGACGCCGCGCAGGTCGAACGCGTCCACGAGGCCGGCCGCGAGATCATGGAGACGTGTGTGCGCGCGGGCGGCACCATCACGGGCGAGCACGGAGTGGGCCTGGACAAGAGCGACTACCTGCCGCTCGTCTTCTCGGACGAGGACATGCGCACGATGCTGAAGGTGCGCGCCGCCTTCGACCCGGCAGGTCTGTGCAACCCCGGCAAGATTATCCCGGTGCTCAAGGGCTGCGGCGAGGCGCGCGCCGTCGCTGAGGCAAAGAGCGCCGCCCGCGGCAACGGCTCGCACAACAGCTCCGCGCAGCTCAAGCCGGAAACGGCGGCCGCTCACGTGGAGGTGAAGAAGAAGACTCTCGGGCCGCTCGACCCTTCGACGGCGCTCGCGGGCTTGGTGGGGCCAGAGCACGTCGGCGTGTTGACGACGGGCGATAATGCGGGCGCGCTCGTCGTGGAGCCCGCGATGTTTGCAGAGGTCTGCGAGGTCTTGCGCCTCGCGGAGAGCGAGCGCTGGACGGTCTCGCCGGCCGGCGCGTGTACCTGGCTCGGCGCGGGAGAGGCGGGCGAACCTTCGAACATCATCTTGAAGACGACGCGCATGGCTCGACTCGTCGAGCACGAGCCCGCAGACCTCGTGGCGACGGCCGAGGCGGGGTTGACCCTCGCGGACTTCAATCAACAGGTGGGGCGCGCGGGCCAGTGGCTCCCGCTCGACCCGCCGGGCGCGGGCGTGGCGACGCTCGGCGGCGTGGTCGCGACGGGTACGGCCGGGGCACAGTGCTTTGGGTACGGCGCGCCACGCTCGCATGTGCTCGGGATGCGTGTGGCGTTGGCGGACGGACAATTGATAAGAGCCGGCGGGCGCGTCGTGAAGAACGTCGCCGGCTACGATCTCTGCAAACTCTTCACGGGCAGCCACGGCACGCTCGGCGTCATCCTCGAAATCACCTACCGGCTGCGCCCGCGTCCGCGGCGCGAGGCGACGCTCGTCGCGGGCTCGCGCGACCCGCGCGCACTCGTCGAAGCGGCGCGCGCGCTCGCCGGCTCGCAGCTCCTGCCCGTCGCGGTCGAGCTGCTCTCGCCGCCGCTGGCCGAAGAGGTGGGAATGTTTGAAGACGGCGGGGGCGAATTCCGTCTGCTTGCGCGCTTCGCGGGGACGGAGGGCGCGGTCGAGTATCAGCTCGCCCGCGCCGCCGAGCTGGTGGAAGACTGCTTGAAGGAGGGCGCGGCCGAGCAGGTCGAAGATGACGACGGCCTCTGGGCGCGTCTTTCATCAACTCTCCCGCGTGGAGAGCTGCCGCTCGTCTGGCGCGCGTCCGTCCTCCCTTCCGCGCTCGGCGCGTTGCTGGCGCGGCTCGGCGGGGACTACGGCCGCGCGCTGAGGTGGCATGCGGGCGCGGGAGACGGCCGGCTGCGAGTCTTCTTAGACACGCCGGATGATGATGAAGCCTCCGTCAGCCTCCGAGCGATACGCGAGGCGGCGCGCTGCGCGGGCGGCTCACTCGTCGTCGAGCGCGCACCTGACGGGCTCAAGCGCAAACTCGGCGCGTGGGGTCTGTCGGAGTCCGCCGCCCTCCTTTTGAAACGCATCAAGGAGCAGCTCGACCCTTCGGGCACCTTCGCGCCCGGTCTCTTCGGTTAGACCCGGCGTCAACTCAAAGCGGAAACGTTCTCATGTCAGAACACTCGACACAGTTGGCCGGCGCGCTCGCGGCGGAGGGGCGCAAACTGCTCGCGTGCGTGCACTGCGGTCTGTGCCTTGAGGCGTGCCCGACCTACGTCCAGACCGGCGACGAGAACGACGGCCCGCGCGGCCGCATCTACCTGATGCGCGCGGTCGAGGAGAGGCGGCTCGCACTCGACTCCGACACGTTCACGCGGCACATCGACCGCTGCCTGGGCTGCCGCGCGTGTGAGAGCGCGTGCCCGGCCGGCGTCGAGTACGGGCAGCTGCTCGAAGCGGCGCGCTCCGACATCGCCGCGGGCGGGCGGAAGGAGGGTTGGACTTCGCGCGCGATGCGGTTCGCGCTGCGCCACGTCTGGTCGCGCCCCGCGCGCCTGCGTGCGGCCTTCGCGCTCGCACGCCTGCTGCGCGACTCGCGCCTGCCGCACCTGCTGCTCTCGACGAAACTGACGCGGCTCCTCCCCGCACGCGCCGAGCTTGCGCTCGCGCTGCTCGAAGGCTCACGTCCCGCCCTGCACGGCGGCTCGCAAACGTCGTCGGCTTCGGTTAAAAGCACGGACGTGTTGCTCTTCGAAGGGTGCGTGACTGAAGGGCTGTTCGCGCGTGTGAACCGCGCGACGGCGCGCGTGCTGGCGGCGAACGGGTGCGGAGCGCGTTCGCCGCGCGGGCAGGTCTGCTGCGGCGCCTTACACGCGCACGCGGGCGACCTCGAAGGCGCGCGCGCACTCGCGCGTCGCAACGTCGAGGCGTTCGAAGAGGGAGGGCGCGCCCCCGTAGTCACCAACGCGGGCGGCTGTGGTGCGATGCTCGTCTCTTACGCGCACCTGCTGGCACACGACCCCGAGTACGCCGCGCGCGCGCGCGAGTTCAGCCAGCGCGTGCGCGACGTGAGCCAGCAGTTGGAAGCGACGGGGGTGAAGCGCGCGGAGTCTGCGGCTGATGAGGTCAAGGCAACCTACGACGCTTCGTGCCACCTGCTTCACGGGCAGAGGGCGCAGGCCGAGCCGCTGCGGATGCTCGGGCGCGCCGGAGGGCTGAAGCTAGTCCCGCTCGAAGGCGCGGACGTGTGCTGCGGCGGCGCGGGTGTCTACAACCTGCTTGAGACCGAGCTTTCGTCGCGCGTGCTCGCGGAGAAGCTGAGACACGTCGGCGAGACCGGCGCCGAGATACTCGCGACGGGCAACCCCGGCTGTCATATGCAGCTCGCCGCGGGCGCGCGCTTAGTGGGAATGCGGCTCCGCGTCGTCCACCCCGTCGAGCTGCTCGACGAGTCGTACCGCCGCGCGGGGTTCTACACTTAAAAGTCTTCAAAGGCGACGCGGCCGCCGACGAGCGTGAGCCTGACCTTCCCTTCGGCGTCGAGCGCGGTCAAATCCGCGCGCTTCCCTTCCTCGATTGAGCCGCACGCGCCGTCGATGCTGAGGAGTCGCGCGGGGTTGAGCGAGGCGACGCGGGCAAGTTCTGTCTCCGAGAGGCCGAGCGCGCGCACCTTGCGCGCGGCGTCGAGCATGGAGATGACCGAGCCGGCAATGCTCCCGCGCTCGTTGCGCGTGCGCCCGCCCTCGACCTTGATGGTCTCGCCCCAGACTTTGTACTCGCCGTCCCCGAGCCCCGCGGGCGCGACCGCGTCGCTGATGAGCGAGACGCCGGCCACAGTCTTACAGCGCAGGACGAGGCGGAGCATGAGCGGGTCGCTGTGGACGCCGTCGGCGATGAGATCGACCGTCACGTCGTCCTGCAAGAGCCCCCAGCCGATTGGCCCCGGCTCGCGGTGGTGGAGCGGCGACATCGCGTTCAGGAAGTGCGTCATGTGGCGCGCCCCCGCCGCGCGCGCGCCCTCCAACGTCTCGACGTTGGCGCGCGTGTGGCCGATGGAGACGACCCAGCCGCGCCGCACGAGTTCGGCGACCAGAGGGATGCCGCCCTCGACCTCGGGCGCGACGGTAATCATGTGCGCCGCGCCTTCAACCTCCAGAGTCGGTAACTCGTTCAACTCGTCGCCGCGCGCGTAGGTCTTGAAGTAGGCGGTGCGGAGCGCCCCGCACTGCCGCTCGTTAACGAACGGGCCTTCGTAGTGGAGCCCGACGGCGCGCGCCGCGGGCTCCGCCTCGTCCTGCGCGCCCATGAGTTCCGCCACGGCGGCGACGGCCCGGCGGTAGTCTGCGTCCGGCGCGGGGACGAACGTCGGCAGCCACGCGGTGACGCCCGCGCGCGCGAGGAAGAGCGCGACGCGGTGCAGGTCTTCCCGGCCCGCTTCGAGCGTGTCCACGCCGACGGCGCCGTGGATGTGCAGGTCGATGAAGCCGGGGTAGAGCGTCATTCCGCCGAGGTCAATCTCGCGGCGCCCCCCACCCCCCCCCGCCGCGCCGCGCGCGACCTCGACGATGCGTCCGCCCTCGACCAGGACAGCCCCGCCTTCCAGCACCTCGCCGGGCAGGACGACGCGCGCGCCCCTCAGGAGCAGCGCGCGGCCTGCCGAATCCTCTTTACTCATCGCGTGACGTTTCCCGGTGTGAGTGTGCCCGCAACGCTTGAAGAAGCGTTGCGGGCACGCGCGTTCGGACGATTGGGGCGTGCTCAGTAGATGAGCTTGATGCCCAGTTGGATGTTGCGCGGGTCTCGCACCGCGAAGACCTGCCCGAAGGTCGCCGAGGTGACGGCGATCTTGCTGGTGCTGGAGAGACTTCTGAAGTTCGTGTGGTTGAAGATGTTGAAAGCCTCGCCGCGGAGTTGCAGCCGCACGCCTTCGCTGATGCGGATGTTCTTGAACAGGGAGAAGTCGAACCGCTTCGTCGGTGGCCCCTCGATGACGCCGCGGCCCGCGTTGCCGACAAAATTCGGGAAGGGCGCGGCCGTCGGGTTCGGCTGGACGCACGAGACGTTGAACCACTGCTCGAACGTGTGCGGCGCGTTCTCGTTCGGGTCGCACAGCAGGTTCGGGCGGTTGCCGGCGATGGCGGCCGGCACGTTGCCGAGCCCCGAAGCGTCGAAGTTGGTCGTGGGCGTGTACCCGAGACCGCTCTGGAGGGTGACGACCCCCGTGACCTCCCAACCGCCCAGGACGTTCCCGAGGTAGTCGGTCCGGTTCTGGAAGAACGGGATGTCGTAGATGTAGTTCGCGGTGAAGATGTGGCGCCGGTCGAGCGTGGCGCGCCCCCGGTCGAGGCGGATGTTGTACGAGTTCGAGGGGGCGTCGCTACGGTCACTGATATTGTCGGTGATGTTCTTCGACCACGTGTAGGCCACGCTCACCTGCGACGCGCCGCTGAGCCTCTGCGTCAGGTACGTCTGGAGGCTGTGGTAGTTCGAGTTGTACTGCGGCGTAATCATGTTGATCGAGCGGTAGCCGCGGTATGGCCTGATCTGGTCGAGGATGTTGGAGGAGGCCCCGCCCGTCCCGCCGAAGTAGGTCGCCGGCGCCTGGCAGGGGACGGTCGTCACGCCGGGGGTCTGCAAGGTGCTGGTGGAGGTGACGGGCACGCAGCGCGAGTTGAGCGCCTGGCCCGGCGGCAGCTCGTTCAGCTCGAAGGCGCCGATCAGGTGCGTCCCCTTCGACCCGAAGTACCCGACGCTGAGCATCGTCTTGGCGCCGAGCTGCTGCTGGACTTCCGCCGACCAGTGCTGCATGTACGGGTCTTTCCAGTTCGGCTGAATCGCGCGCACGCTCAGGGCCGCGGTGGACGCGGCCGCGGCGACGGCGACGCCCGGCGGGACGGGCCGGCTCAGGCTGGGCGGCGTCGTCCCCGCCGGCAGCGAGCTGGAGCTGACCGTGAAGGTCTCCTGGTAAGGCGGGTTGACGCCGATGTTCTGCTCGTAGGTGCCGTTGAGCACCTGGTCGTAGTAGATTCCGTAGCCCATGCGGATCGAGGTCTTGCCCTTCCCGAACGGGTCCCAGGCGAGGCCGACGCGGGGCTGGAAGTCGCCCCACGGCGCCTTGACGACGTACTTGCCGTAAGGCGAGGCGGCGGGCACGCAGCCGTTCGGCGCCGTCTGGACGTTCTGCGAGTTGACGATCATGCCGTTGCAGAAGTTGCCGGTGCCGATGACGCGGTTGCCCGCGCCCGTCACCTGCGGCGCGTTGGCCGCGTTGAAGAGCGCCGGGTCGAAGTTGCTCAACCGCCCGTTCACGTCGTAGGGCGAGCCGAAGTAGGAGTGGCGCAGGCCGATGTAGAGGGTCAGGTTGGGGCGCACGCGCCACTCGTCCTGGGCGTAGGTCTCCCAGGTCTTCTGGCGGAGGTCGGCGGTGTAGTCGAAGCGCGCCTGCGTGAAGGTGACGTTGTTGCCGAGCAGGAAGTTCGCGAAGTTCTGGAAGTTCGTCCGCCGCGCCGAGTTCGTCTCCTGCGTCGTGGCGTTGGGCGCGAGCACACTCGACTGGACGGCGCTGGTCGGGACCGTGTTGAGGAACCCGCTGTACTGCCCCTGGTTGACACCCGCCAGCGCGTTCTCGTTCTTCCGGTAGTAGGAGTACTGGCTGCCGAACTTCATCGTGTGGCCGCTGCGCGTCCACGTCAGGTCGCCGGCGAAGTTGTGCTTGTAGGAGAAGTTGTCGTAGTTGCCGAACTCGGTCAGGGTGCTGAAGCCGTTGCCGGAGATGATGGGCACCGGGTCCCGCTCGTTGGCGTAGGCCAGCGGCGGCGTGATCGGCGAGTTGGCGAGCGCGAGCGACCCCGTCGTGTTGCTCAGGATCGCGCCGTAGCCGTAGTTCCAACGGCCCACGGCCACGAGGTTGGAGTTGATGGCCTGGGTAAACTGGAGCGTGTGCGTCTTGCCCGGCGAGTCGGTCTTGCTGGTGGAGACCCCAGGCAGACCCGACCCCGAAGCGAAGAGCGAGTTCGGATCGACGGTCGGGATCGTGTCCTTCTCGAAGCGGTAGTAGAGCGAGGCCGAGTTCGTGAACTGGTGGTCGAGCCTGAGAATCTCCTGGCGGAAGTCGAAGATGCCGCTCGCGGGGTAGTCCAGGGCGCGCGTGAGCGCGTTGGTCGGGGCGGGCAGCTTGCTGTAGACGAGGTCGAGGTACTGCCGCGCCACCGGGTCGATGCTCGCGCGGGAGGAGAGCGGCGTCCCCGCCGGCAGCACGTCCAGGCAGGCCGCCGTGGCGGCCGTGGGCGCGTTGGCCCTCAGGCAGATGTCTATCGGGAAGATGCCCTGCCGCATGTTCAGGTCGGGTACCGTGCCGCTCAGCAGCGGGTAGCGGCGGTCCTTGCGCTGCTCCTCCGAGAAGAAGAAATAAGTCCCCTTCATTTTCCTGAACGCGCCGCCTTTGGTGCCTTCGCCGAAGTTCGGGAAGTAGACGGGGCCGCCGACGGTGAAGCCGTAGTCGTTGTAGCGGAAGGGGGTGCGCTTGGCCTTGCCGTTCGAGTCGCGCCCGAAGGGCGGATTCGGGTTGCGGTTCGAGATGAAGTCGTTGGCGTTGAGCTTCTCGTTGCGCAGGAACTCGTACATCGTCCCGTGGAACTGCTCGCCGCCGCTGCGCGTGACGACGTTGATCTGCCCGCCGCCGCTGCGCCCCGTCTCCGCGGGGAAGAGACTCCGCTGGACGCTGAACTCCTGGATCGAGTCCACGCTCGGGTACGCCTGGATCGTGATGTTCGAGCCGCGGTCGGTCACGTCCGAGCCGTCCACCGTGTAGGTGTTCTGCGCGCTGCGCGCCCCGTTGACCGAGATGTTCATCGTGTTCGCCTGGCCCGCCGGGTTGGTCGTCCCGACGTAGACCTGGTCGGCGAGGTCGTTCGAGACGCCGGGCGCGAGCGTGATGAGCTGCACCCAGTTCCGGTTGTTCAGCGACAGCTCGCGCACCTGCTGGCCGGTGATGACGGTCGAGGAGCTCGCGTTCGTCAGCTCCACCGCCAAGGGCGCGGCCTCGACGGTCACGACCTCCGCCACGTCGCCCACCTCCAGCACGATGTCGAGTTGCCGCTGCTTGCCCACGTTCACCGACACTCCGCTTTCGACGTGCTTCTTGAAACTCGACGCCTCGACGCTGACGTCGTACTGAGTGACCGTCAGGCCGCGCACGTCGAACTGACCGTCGTCGTTGGTTGTCACAGTGCGGACGACGGTCCTCTTCGCGGCGTCGGTCACGGTGACGGTCGCGCCCTTCACGGTCGCGCCGTTTGCGTCAGTCACCGTGCCGACGATGCCGCCCGTGATCTCCTGCGCGGGGGCGACGCCCGCGCCCGCGCAGAGCGCAAGCACGAGCGCCGTCAGCCGAAATGCGACCTTCAGGTGGTGTCTCATGGGGTGTTTCCTTTTCGTCTCGGAGAAAATTCTGACCGAACCCGAACCGTCGCGCGGCGCGTCCGGAGCGGTGTGAAATTACTTTTGCCTTAGAAGTGCGAACTGCATTTACTGTCTTGACTGCTTGACGATTGAGGCGGCCCCTTGGTACCCAACCTTATAACCCCGGCCCCGGGCCCCGGGCAAGGCGGTCGGGCCGTCGCGTACGTCACTGGGCCGCCCCCGCGCCGCGCAGCGCCACGCCGGGCCGCGCCTTCGTCAAAACGCCCTCGGCGAGCACGGCCTCGCCGCCCACGATCACGTAGTTGAAGCCGGCGGCGTACTGGTGCGGGCTCTCGAAGGTCGAAGGGTCTGCGACCGCCTGGTCGTCGAAGATGACGAGGTCGGCGACCATCCCCTCGCGGACGAGGCCGCGGTCGCGGAAGCCGAAGGTCTGCGCCGGCAGGCTCGTCATCTTGCGGACGGCGTCTTCGAGCGTGACGAGACCGAGCTGGCGGACGTAGGTGCCGAGCACGCGCGCGTTGTTGCCGTAGCCGCGCGGGTGCGGCACGCCCTCGCCGAAGCGGCGCACGCCCGAGTCCGACGCGACCATCGTGAACGGCTCGCGCAGGATGCGCCGCACGTCCTCCTCGCTCATCGAGTGGTAGACCATCGCCGCGCCGCCCGCCGCGTACATCTCAAGCATCTGCTCGACCTGGCTCTCAACGTCCGCCTTGTGCCGCGCGAGTTTGGTCACCTCGGCTATCGACTTGCCGTTGTACTCCGGCCGCGGCCGGTAGCTCGCGACGTACGCGAAGGAGTAGTCTGTGAAACCCGACTTCCTGAGCGAGTCCTTCATCTCCCGCACGATGCGCTTGTGCTGCACGGGGTCGGCGAGGCGCTTGCGCCCCTCTTCGCGGCCGCCCTCCTCGACCCAGTCGGGCAGGCGTGAATCCAGAGACGTGCTGCTCGCCGTGTAGGCGTACTGGTCTACCGTGACTGAAAGGCCGCGGCGGCGTGCGTCGCGCACGAGCCCGAGCGTCGCGTCGCTCTGCCCCCACAATTTTTTGGTGCTGATCTTGAAGTGCGAGATTTCGACGGGCAGCCCCGCCTTCTCGCCGATCTCGATGCTCTCGCGGATGGAGCCGGCGACGCCGCCGCCCTCGTCGCGCATGTGCGTGGCGTAGACGCCGCCGAAGCGCGCCGCCACCTTCGCGAGTTCGACCACCTCGTCCGTCTTCGCGTACGCCCCGGGCACGTAGAAGAGCCCCGTCGAGAGCCCGACCGCGCCGTCGCGCATCGCGCGCTCGACGAGCGCCTTCATCTTCTCAAGCTCCTCGGGCGTCGGCTGCCGGTCGGCGTCGCCGAAGACGGCGTGGCGCACCGAGTTGTGGCCGACGAGCGTCGCGACGTTGACGGCCGTCGGCGTCTCCTTCACGCGCCCCAGGAAGCGGGCCACGTCGAGGGCCGACCCGCCGCAGTTGCCCGTCACGAGCGTCGTCACGCCCATGCGCACGAAGTTCTCGGCCTCGGGCAGCTCGTAGAGGTTCTCGACGTGCGTGTGCACGTCGATGAAGCCGGGGGCGAGCACCGCGCCCTTCGCGTCGATGACGCGCTGCCCTTCGGCCGCCGCGACGCGGCCGACGCGCGCGATGCGCCCGCCCTTGATCCCCACGTCGGCGCGGAACCAGGGATTGCCCGACCCGTCCACGACGCGCGCGTTCGTGATGACGAGGTCGAAGGGGCGCTCGTCCGCCTCGACCGTTCCACGCCGCCAGCCGGCCGACACGCAGACCGCGGCCAGCGCGACCGCGGCGGGCAGTAGCAGGGTGGGGCGCGAAACTCTGGCGAGCCACATATTTCGTCGGGAGGGGCTACGGCCGCGCCCCGGCTTCCGGGCGCGCGGCGCACGCGCCGGGGTTAAGCCTCCCCCGGGTCGCGTCAAAAAACTCAGCCTGAAGCCTTTAAAATCGGATTAGGTCGGAAGACCACAATGCTGCGCGAGCTATGCCGGCCATTCTAATGAAGGCGGCAGCAATAATCAAAGCTAAAAGATTTTATTAGTGGGATAAGAATTACTTTTGGATAAATAGCGGCCGGGCGCCTTCGCGTGAGATTGATTCACGCGAAGGCGCCAGGGGTTATTTCCAACCGGCCGGTTAGAAGTTGAACTTGGCCGCGAGCTGCACCTTGCGCGAGGTGCTGACCACGGCCCCGCCGACGAGCCCGAAGTTGGTGTTCGAGATGACGGCCGTCGGGAAGTCGAAGGACGGCGTGTTCGTCAAGTTCTGCGCCTCGACGCGCAGCTCAAGGTTACGACTCTCGTCGAAGCGGAACCGCTTGGAGAGAGTCATGTCGAGCTGGAAGAGCGACGGGCCGCGGAAGTAGTTGCGGCCGAGGTTGCTCAGCTCGCCCGCGGCCGGCGCGTAGAACATGTTCCGCTGCTCCTGCGTGAAGTAGAAGTTGCGCCCGCCTTCGAGGAAGATACTCCCCATGTTGGGCGAGCAGCTGTTGCAGCTCGCGGGCGACTGCACGACCTGCGAGACGGTGGCGACGCCCGAGTAGACCGTCAGGGGGCGGCCCGAGTACCAGCGGACGATGCCGGCCAGCTCGAAGCCGCCGACGATCTGGTTGGCCACCGGGTTCATGTCGCCCCCCCAGCGGCGCCCGCGCCCGAACGGCAGGTCGAGCGTGAAGTAGCCCTGGATGGCGTGCGTCCGGTCGAAGTCCGACGGCGCCCAGTTGGCGTCGCGGTTGCGGACATCGTAGGGCGTGTTCGAGGCGAGGAACGTCGCCGTCGTCCCCGCCGCCGCTCGGCCCAGGAACGTGAGCGCAGGGTCGTAAGAGCGCGTGTCCTCGGACTTCGAGAGCGTGTAGCTGGCCTGGAAGGAGAGGCCGCCGGAGTAGCGCCGCGCGAGCTGAATTTCGAGCGCGTTGTAGCGCGAGTGGTCGTTGTTGTCGAGGACGTTGAGGGCGCCCGCGAACTGCGGGAAGGGCTGGAAGAAGAAGGGGCTGAAGCCGTTGAGCGCGAAGTTGGGCGTCGTGGTGTTGCCCGAGCGGAAGCCCGTCGTGACGAGGGCGGCGGCCTGCGCGACACTGCCGGCATCGACAATGTTTGTGGCGACCGAGCCGTTGGCGAGGCGAACGTTGCCGCCGGTGGACTGGCGGATGAGGAACTCGGCTCCGGTCTCGCGCCGCGTCGTGCCGCCGCACGTCGTCGTGTTCTGGAGGCGCGAGTCGTTGACGAGCAGCCGGTTGATGAGGAAGTTCGGGTCGAGCACGAGCGCGTCGCAGGCGCCCGAGCGGCCCTGGAGCTGTTTGAAGGCGCCGAGGAAGCCGTTGTTGTTGATGTCCACCTGATTCACGTCGTAGGAGCCGAAGAGCTTGCGCCCGAGGCGGCCGATATAGTTGACCTCAAGCACAGACTTCCAGCCGACCTCGCGCTGCACGCTCACGCCGTACTGGTGCGTGCGCGGGTAGGTCAGGGCCGGATCGACGACGCTGATGGAGTTGACCGAGTAGGCCGGCGGCGTGCGGAACGCCAGCGGCGTCGTGTCGTTGGCCGAGAGCGTCGGCAGGCCGTTGCGCAGCAGCGCGTTGTTCTGCCCGCCGGGGAAGCCGTTGGCGAGCTGCGTGATGGCGCGCGTCAGCCCCGGCGCGTTCTGGAAGATGAAGGACGAAAAGACGAACGTGTTCGTCCTGTCCCACGCCAGGCGGTAGTTGCCGCGCACGCTCGTCTTGCCGCCGCCGAACGGATCCCAGGCGAAGCCGACCGTGGGCGCGAACTGCTTCCAGGAGTCGTTGTAGAGCTTGCCCTCCTCGAAGCGGACGGTGTTCGACGGCGTCTCGCCGACGCGGATCGGGGTGTTGGGGCGCAGGACGAGATTGTCGGCGCGCGGGCTGAGGCGCACCTCCCAGCGCAGACCGTAGTCGATGGTCAGGTTCGGCCGCGCCTTCCAGGTGTCCTGCCCGTAGAAGTCGTACTCGGGGTACTTCGCCGTGTAGAGGAAGCGCGTGCCGGCCGGCGCGAAGGTCGAGTCGTCGGCGGCGACGAACGCCTGCGTGATGCGGCCGATGCGGCCGAAGTAGTCGTTGATGTAGCTGTCGAGCCGCGAGCGGTCGGCGGCGGCGATGCCCGACAGAGAGGCGGACGTGGTGCCGAAGGAAGAGGGCACGGAGTTGTCGCCGGTGCCGAGCGTGATCGACTCGCGCGTGTTCTGGCTCGCGACCGAGCTGCGGTCGTCGAAGTGCTCCTGGAGCCGGATGTTGGTGCCGAACTTGAAGGTGTGCGACTGCCGCTGCCAGGAGAGGTTGTCCACGTACTGCTGGGTGGTGAGGCGGCGCGCGTTGTTGACGCCGGGCGAGGCGTTGAGCGGGTCGGTCGGGATGTTGAGGATGACCGAAGAGTTCGCGGCCCAGTTCGGGTCGGGGTTGTTGAAGCTGAAGGTGAAGCGGTTGAAGCCGGCGACGAACTCGTTGACGACCGTCGGCGCGAGCGTCGCGCGGTAGTTGACGGCGAGGTTGCGCGGCGTGCGGAAGGTGTCCACGAAGCACGGGAGGCCGGGGAACTTCGCCAGCCCGCCGTTGGCGTTGTCGCAGACCGTGTTCTGCGCGCCGTGCGAGTAGCGGACGTAGACGGCGTTGCGCTCGTTAAAGTTGTGGTCGATCTTCATCGTCCAGTCGTACTGCCGCTCGGTCTGCGGCGCGACCCAGCTGAAGCCGGCCGTGTTGAGGCCGTCGCCGACGGTGTAGTTGTTCGGCAGCGGGACGAGGTTGATGAGCCGGTTGGTGGTCGGGTCGGCCGTGAGCGGGATGTTCGCGTTGCCCGCCACGCCGAAGGAGCCGATGCAGTTGGTCGTCACCGAGGCCGAGCAGACGGGGAAGAGCGGGTTGCCCGCGTCGTCGATGACGCGGTTGTTGCCGGTGGCGGTGGCGTTCGCGTTGGCGCGCCCGACCGCGTAGCGGAAGATACCCGCGCGCGCCTGCGGCGTGTAGACCGTGCGGTTGACGAAGAAGGCCTGGCTCGTGCGCAGCAGTTGGAGGTTGGTGAAGAAGAAGGTGCGGTTCTTGCCGCTGTAGACGGCGTCGCCGCCCTCGCCGAACTTCGGCAGGTAGACGGGGCCGCCGACGCTGCCGCCGAAGATGTGCTGGACGAACTGCGGCTTGTCGGTCGCGACGCGCTGGCCGTTGACGAGCCGCGTGTTGATGGTGTTCACGTACTCGTTCGCGTGGAAGCGCGGCGTCTGGTAGAACTCGAACATGTTGCCGTGGAACTCGTTGGTGCCCGACTTGGTCACGAGGTTAACCTGCGCGCCCGACGAGCGGCCGTTGTCGGCGGTGAAGTTCGAGGTGATGACCTGGAACTGCGTCAGCGAGTCCGGGTTGGTGCGGATCGGCGTGAAGTTCGACCCGCCGGCGCTCGTCTCGTTGATGTCGATGCCGTCGAGCGTGAAGTTGAAGGCGCGGTCGCGCGCGCCGTGGACGTGGTAGCCGCCGCCCGTGTTCGCGCCGTCGACGACCCCCGGCTGGAAGAGGATGAAGTTGAGCGGGTTGCGCCCGCGGTTGCCAACGATGGGCAGCGCCGTCAGCGGCCGCTCCTCGACGATGTTGCCGAAGTTGCCCGAGGACGAGGTCTGCACCAGCTCGGCCGAGCCCTGCACGGTCACGCTCTCGGCGATGTCGCCCGGCTGGAGCGATACGTTGACGGTCGAGGGCTGGTTGACGTTGACGGGGTTGCCGGTCGAGACGAACTTCTTGAAGCCCTGCCTCTCGACCGACACGGTATACGTCCCGACCTGCACCGAGTCGAAGACGTAAGAGCCCGTCGAGGTGGTCTGGGTGTTGAGGGAGATGTTCGTCCCCTCGTTGGTCAGCGTAACGGTCGCCCCTTCGACTACCGCGCCGGTGGCGTCCTGCACGACGCCGGTCACGCGCGACGTGGTGCCCTGCGCGCGCGCGGCCGGGGCGATGGTCAGAAGCAGTGAGGCAATCAGGGCTAGTGCGGAAAGACTCCGTCTGTTCATCTCGTTCTCCGTGTTTAAGCTTTGGATGGGTAAGACAAAGCGCCCGCGCGAGCGGCGGACGTAAACGGCCCCTGTGCGAACTGGCCGCGTATTGTAAAGACCACGTGGACTATAATCCAAACTAAAAGATTTTATTAGTAAGATAAGTAATATTAGTGGATAAAAATCTTGACTGGCGCGGGCGCGCGGTTATACTTCTCGACCATCTGAGCGCGTCTGAGGGACCGGCGAATTCCCCGCCGTGGAGCGTTCGCAATCTTCCAAGCCGTATCAGTGACACATCCGCCGCACGGGGCGGCATACCCCCGACCCTACCGAAAAGGAGATTTCCCATGCCTCAGTCCCTTCGCGCACGCTTCCACTTCGTCGCCCTGTTGCTGCTGCTATCGGCCGCCGTAGCCAGCGCGCAGACCAGCACGTCGCGCATCGCGGGCACGGTCTTCGACTCGACCGGTGCGGTCGTCCCCGGCGCGACCGTCACGGCGCTCAACGAAGCCACCGGCATCTCCCAGACGCAGACGACGACCGACGCGGGGCTCTATTCGTTCGCCTCGCTCCCCGTCGGCGCTTACTCAATCACGGTTGAGAAGTCCGGCTTCAAGACCGCGAAGCAAACGGGCAACCTGCTTGAGATCAACACGCCGCTGACCATCGACATCGCGCTCGCCGCCGGTGAGGTCTCGGAGGTCGTCACCGTGCAGGCCGGCGAGGAGCAGCTCCAGACGGCCAACGCCACCATCGGCAACGTCGTCGAGCACAAGGCCATCGAGCAGCTCCCCTTGAACGGCCGCAACCCGCTCAACCTCATCGCGTACGAGCCCGGCGTCGTGCAGCGCTCGCAGGGCGGGGTCGGGTCGGGCGTCTCGGTCAACGGCTCGCGCGACCGCGCCTTCAACGTCACCATCGACGGCATCGACGCCAACGAGTCCTCGGCGCCGAACCCCACGTCGAACATGTACCGCCTGACGCCCGACAGCGTGCAGGAGTACAAGGTGACGACCAACAACGCCACCGCCGAGGAGGGGCGCAACTCGGGCGCGTCGATCTCCGTCGCCACGCGCTCGGGGACGAACGACCTGCACGGCAACGTCTTCTACTTCCTCCGCGACGACCAGCTCAACGCCAACGACTTCTTCTCGAACGCGCTCGGCGTCGAGCGGCACAAGGTCAAGCTCGACCAGCCGGGCTTCGACATCAGCGGCCCCATCATCAAGAACAAGACCTTCTTCTTCGGGAGTTGGCAGCACACGAAGGTGGACTTCTCTTCGCCCATCTCCGAGACCTTCGGCATCCCCATCATCTACACGCCGTCGGCGCTGACGGGCAGCTACCGTTACTTCCGCGCCGACCCCGCCTGCACGGCGTCCGGCACCAACTGCTTCAAGATCGGCACGACCACCATCACGCAGAACAACGTCCTACTGGTGAACTCGACGACGGGCGCGCTGCGCACCGACCTCGGCGTGCGCGACTGCGCGAGCGGCGCGGACCTCAACTGCGTCGTCACCGCCGGCTTCAACTCCTCCGCGCTCAACCCGGCGGGCGTCCCCATCGACCCGAAGATGCTCGCCTTCTTCAAGTCCTACCCGGCGCCCAACCGCTACGACTGCGGCGACGGCCTCAACACAGCCTGCTACGTCTGGGACCCGCCGACGCAGCACAAAGGCCCGGCCTACAACGTCCGCATCGACCACAACCTCACCGCGGCGCAGAGCATCTTCGGCCGCTACCTCCAGGCCACGTACAACACCCTGGGCGGCGACCCCTTGAACGGGCGACCGGTCGTCTTCCCCGGCTTCCCGCCGCAGGGCGAGGTCTTCCGCGACACGAAGAACTTCGCGCTCGGCCACCGCTGGACGATCTCGTCGCGCCTCGTCAACGAGTTCACGATGGGCTTCGGCCGCTTCAACTTCCTCTTCACGCAGGGCGAGGCCAACCCCTCCTTCCCCGACACAAACCCGTTCTCGTTCATCAACGTCTCGAATCCCTACCTCAACACGCCGCGCACGCAGCGCGCCGTCACCGTCCCGCAGTTCATCGACAACCTGCACATCACGCACGGCGCGCACCAGATCAGCACGGGCCTCAACTTCCGCTTCTACCGCCACGCCGACCGGCGCGGCCAGCCCGGCGGCACCAACGTCACGCCGAGCCTCGTCTTCGACGCCAGCGTCCGCAGCCCGACGACCTCCGGGTTCGTCATCCCCGCGTCGGCGAGCAGCACGCGCGCCGGCATCAACTCGACCGACGCCACGCGCCTCCAGAACTACATCAACGAGCTGGGGGGCCTGCCCACGCGCCTGAGCCAGGCGTTCATCGGGAACCTGAACGAGGACGCCTTCCTGCCGTTCCAGTCGGGCGGCGTCGTCTCGCTCCAGGCCATCACGACCCGCCTCAACCAGTACAACTTCTACGTGCAGGACGAGTACAAGTGGCGGCCCAACGTGACCATCAACTACGGCATGCGCTGGGAGCTGAACATGCCTGCGAACACGCCCGGCTTCACCTTCGTCCCGACCACGCCCATCGCGGGCACGCCGGGGCCGGCCAACCCGGTCGTCAACAACCCCGGCGCCGTCACCTTCGCCAAGTCCGACAAATGGTGGGACCGGACTAACGTCGGCGCCCTCGGCCCGCGCCTCGGCGTCGCCTGGTCGCCCGAGTACAACAAAGGCTTCTTCCATCGCCTCTTCGGCGACGCGGGGCGCAGCGTCGTTCGCGCCGGCTACGGGCTCGCCTTCGACCCCATCTCCTCGTTCCAGGTGACGGCCGTCGCCGGGAGCGTGCCGGGCCTGCGGACGAGCTGCTCTTCGACCGTGGGCGGGACGACGACCGCGGGCTGCCAGGCCGTCCCCGTCACGACCATCGCGAACGGCTTCCCGCAGTCGCTCGCCCCGCCGACCATCAAGCCTTCGTCGTTCCTGACGCCGCCGCTGCTGCTCGTGCTGAACGCCCCGAGCATCACGACGTTCGCGCCCTCGCTCAAGCTCCCGAGCGTGCACCAGTGGAACCTGAGCTTCCAGCGCGAGCTGCCCGGCGGCTTCGTCATGCAGACGGCCTACATCGGCCGGCGGGGCCTGCGCCTGCTGATGGCCTACGACGCCAACCAGATCGACGCGGCGCCGATCCTCGGCTCGTTCCTGATGCTTCAGGCGAACAACAACATCGCGAACTGCCTGCCGAGCGGCGCGACGCGCGCGGGCGCCCCGTCGCCCTGCGTGCCGGCCTTCGCGGCTTCGCAGATTCCGATCCTCAACGCGGGCGTGGCGGCCATCAACGCGGCCTTCGTGGACAACGCGACCGTGCAGGGCCAGCTCGCCACGACCTCGAACGCCGCGGGCGCCTTCGCCGAGCGCATCGAGAACACGACGCTCGCCTTCAAGCTCCGGCCCAACCAGCAGTTCCGCACCATCACCTACATCGACAACAGCGGCAGCTCCGTCTACCACGGCGCGCAGTTCACTCTGCGCCGCCGCTTCGCCTCGGGGCTGGGGCTGAACATGGCCTACACCTTCTCGAAGTCGATGGACAATCAGTCGGTTGACCCCGTCGGCACCACCTCGGGCGGGGCGCTCTCGACAACGACCTCGCGGGCCGTCGCAGACATCCGCCACCTCGAACAGGAGTGGGCCGTCTCCGACTTCGACCGCACGCACGTCTTCACGACGGCCGCCGTCTGGGAGGTGCCCGTCGGGCGCGGCCGCCACTTCCTGACCGGCGCGCCGGGCGCGGTCAATCACCTGCTCGGCGGCTGGTCGCTCAACACGATCTACACCTACATGACGGGCGAGCCGTTCCAGGTCAACAGTAACCAGCGCACGAGCAACTCGGCGCACATCTCGCGCGCACTGGTCACAGACCCGACGCTGCGCGCGCGCCTGTCGGAACTGCCGAACGTTACCGGGCCGGTAGTCTTCGAGAACCAGAACGGGCTCGCCGTCCCGCCGCCGGGCT
Organism: Pyrinomonadaceae bacterium; assembly: GCA_045807865.1. Classification (GTDB taxonomy): domain Bacteria; phylum Acidobacteriota; class Blastocatellia; order Pyrinomonadales; family Pyrinomonadaceae; genus QHXN01. The sequence continues at coordinate 10,322 of JBJMGP010000017.1, read as the reverse complement.
CGAACGGGTCGGGGCGCAACATCTTCCGCGGCCCGAGCTACTGGAACGTAGACCTCGGCATCGTCAAGATGTTCAGCATCACCGAGCGCGTCCGCTTCCAGTTCCGCACCGAGATGTTCAATGCCTTCAACCACGCCAACTTCGACAACCCGCGCTCGGCGTCCGTCGGCTCGCCCTCGCTCGGCTCGTCGCAGTTCGGCCGCACTTGCTGCACGACCGTCGCCCCGCCCACCTCCCAGAACGTCATCCAGACGGGCGAGTCGGCGCGCATCATCCAGTTCGGCGCCAAGCTCCAGTTCTGATGGAGTAGACAGTAGTCAATAGGGGAAATAATATCGGCGGGCGTCGGGTTTTAACCCTCAACGCCCGCCGATGTTTTCTACTGGCTACTATCTACTCCTTCATGCCCACCTCGACCCGGCCGCGCACGCCGTTGACGAACCAGACCCGCGCGGCGCGCGCGAGGTCGTCTTTCGTCAAGATGCGCTCCGCGACATCGCCCGCGCGCAGAAGTTCCGCGCGGAACGTCCCGGGGAGCAGGCCGCACGCGCGCGGCGGGGTCCAGCACTCCCCTTCCAGCTCCACGACGAGGTTGCCGTTGGTGAACTCCGTCAGCTCGCCCTCCTCGTTCCACAGCAGCACGTCGAACAGACCCGTTGCTTCGGCGCGCCGCGCCTCGTACTGCCCGCGGTTCGTCGTCTTGTGGCAGAGGAAGCGGTCTGACTTCTTCACCGGGGTGCCGGCGAGCGCGACCCGCAGCGGGCCGGCGGGAAGCTCTCCGAGCGGCCCGCTCTCGACCCGCGCGCGCCCGTCCTGCGCGACGAGCAGGCGCACGCGGCGCGCCGCCCCGAGCTGTTCTGCGGCGTGTTTGGCAAGCGCCTCGCGCACCTCGGCGAGGTTGACGGGAAGGTCGAAGTACTCGGCCGACGCTTCGAGCCGCGCGAGGTGCTCTTCGAGAAGGCGGTAGCCAGACTCGTCGAGCCGCATCGTTTCGAGCAACTCGAAGTCGGGCGCGTCCTCGGTCAACAGCTTCGTCTTCGCGAGCGCCTCCGCGTACTCGCCGCCCGGCGTCGAGTCCCAGGTGACGCCGCCGCCCACGCCGTAGACCGCCTCTCCCGTCTCCGTATCGACGACGACCGTCCTGATGGCGACGTTGAAGGCCGCGTCGCCGCCCGGCGCGACGAAGCCGACCGCGCCGCAGTAGACGCCGCGCGGCGAGTCTTCGTGCGCGGCGATGAAGCGTGAAGTGCTCACCTTCGGCGCGCCGGTCACCGAGCCGCAGGGGAAGAGCGCGGCGAACAGGTCTTCTAAAGTAACGTTCTCGCGCAGCGTCGCCGCGACGGTCGAAGTCATCTGCAAGACGGTCGGGTAGCGCTCGACCCTGAAGAGTTCTTCGACTTTCACGGCGCCCGTCTCGGCGACGCGGCCGAGGTCGTTGCGCAGCAGGTCAACGATCATTAGGTTCTCGGCCCGCTCCTTCTCCGACGCCTTGAGCCGCGCGGCAGCCGCCTCATCCTCTTCCCTCCAACGCCCGCGGGCGGCCGTGCCCTTCATCGGGCGCGTCTCGACGCGGCGTCCACGGCGGCGGAAGAACAGCTCGGGCGAGGCCGAGAGCACGCGGTAGCGGCCGGCGTTGACGTAGGCGCCGAAGCGCGTCCGCTGCGCCGCGCGCAGCCGCTCGTAGAAGGCGAAGTCGTCGCCCTCAAAACGCGCGCGTAGTCTAAAGGTGTAGTTGACTTGATACGTGTCGCCGCGCGCGATGGCCTCGCGCACGGCCTCGACGCCCTGCTCGTATTCGGCGCGTGTGATGGAGGGAGTCCACCCGGAGACTTGAAACTCTCCGGCGACGTGCTCCTGTCTCGAAGGGCGCTCGAAGAGACCGAACCAGAGCAGCGGCAGATCGTCCGCATGTCGCTTCACCGCGAGGGCGCGGTCGAACGCGGGCGCGGCCTCGTGGGCGACGAACCCGACCGCGTAGAGACCCTCGGCCGCGGCCCGCTCGACACGCCCGAGCGCGGGACGCACCTCCTCGTGTGAGTAGGCCGAGACTATCTCGACGGGGTTCCTGAAGAAGGCGCGGCCGCAGTCGTCTACGAAGTCGAGGACTGCGGCCGGGGTGTCGGGCGGGCGGGGGTTCATCTCCCTGGGAGGGTTTACAGAGACTTGACGAGCGCCTTCGCGTCAACGCCGTCGGGCACGCCTTCGAGGACGACGACCGCGCCGCCCTGGCGCTCGACGACGACCAGGCCCTCGCCCGTCTTCCAGACCTGGCGGTCGGCGGGCGCGACCTCCGCCGGCTCGACGCCGTAGCGCTTCGTCGTGCGCCGCGCGTAGGCGTCGAAGAACTCGCGTGCGTCAGTCTCGGTGTCCCAGACGGTCTTGAGCGCGACGACCGCGTCCGTCTTCCTTGGCCCGACGAAGAGCGCGTAGCGGTCGCCGCCCCAGCCGGCGGCCGCGCGCTTCGACACGTCGATGGCTTGCAGGAATTCGTCGAGCAGAATGTAGCAGCCCCACTCGCCCTGCACGTCGTTGTCGGCCATCCGCCACCCGCGGCCGAGCGACGTAGACAGGTCGCGCACCGAGACCTGCTGCGGCGCCTCGTCCGCGGCGTACTTCTCCGCGTGTAAGATCTGTTCGGACGACTTCGGCAAGTTCTTGTAGGCGGCCGAGACCGCCTCCCACCCGCCCTGCTTGTAGACCTGCGCGACCCACATCATGCCTTGCAGGTACGGGAAGAGGATCTGCTCGCGCAGGACGCGCGGCGCCTTCTCGATCTGCTCGCTGGAGCCCGCGCCGCCCGACATCATCGACTTGAGGAAGGCGAGCTGTCGCGCCGGGCTGCGCGCGACGTACTGCATCATCAGGAACGAGGCGTCGCCCTCGACGAGCGCGTGCGCGGCCAGCTCGGCGTCCGAGTCGTGCCTGGGCCAGTCCTCGAAGCGGCGGAGGTTGAAGTGCTGGTCTTGCAGGGCGTGCGTCAGCTCGTGTGCCATCACGGGCTTCTGGCCGTCGAGGTCGATCCAGTCGGCGAGGTAGAACTCCTGCGTCTTCGGGTCGTAGTAGCCCGCGACCTGCTCGGTGAGCAGCTTGATGAGGAAGGGGCGGAGCTGGAAGTCGGCCGGCGCGAGCCCGAACTTCTTCAGCGCGGTCTCGCCGGCCATGATCTCCTCGGGCGTCGCGCTCTCGTTGAGGTTGCGGACGAGCATCTGCTCGATCTCGGCGCGTGACTGCGCGCCGCTGCGCACCTGGCGGAGGATGGGGAGCTTGCGCAGCTCGCTCGTCTCGCGCAAGACCTCGGCGGTCGCCTCGCGCACGGCGGCCGTCTTCGGGTTGACGGCCGCGGGCTTCGCCTTCTGTCCGGAGGCCGCGACCGCCCCCGCGCCGCACACGCACGCGCACACCGCCGCCAGCGCGGCCCACTTCCCCGCCCTGATTCTCTTTGACATCACGAACCCTTCGCTTTTATAGTCCGCTGAAACCGGAACGCGCTCGCAACCCTTGACGATGATGCAACCCATCGAAGCAGACGACCTCTTCGACGACTGGCACGAGACGACGATTCGCGTCCGCTACGCGGAGACGGATCGCATGGGGGTAGTGTACCACGCGAACTACCTCGTCTGGTTCGAGATCGGCCGCACCGAGTTCTGCCGCGCGCGCGGCTTCGCCTACAAGGACATGGAGGAGAACGACCGCGCCTTCCTCGTCGTGGCCGAGTCTTACTGCCGCTATAAGGCGCCCGCGCGCTACGACGACGAGCTGATCGTGCGGACGCACATCACGGAGCTGCGCCGCCGCAGCGTCCGCTTCGGCTACGAGATCATCAACGCCGCGGACGGCCGCATCATCGCCGAGGGCGAGACCGGCCACGTCGTCACCGACTCCAACAACCGCGTCATCTCTTTGCCCGAGAGCTACCGCCTCGCCCTCAGCTCCCCGCCGCTCGCCTCCTCGGCTGACCCCGAGTAGTAGTCAGTAGTCAGTAGTCAATAGTGAAAACCATTACGGCGGGCGTCGGGTTTAAACCCCTCAACGCCCGCCGATGTTTTCTACTGCCTACTGACTACTTCTTTTTCACGATTCGTGTGGCAGGGAGAGGCGGGAGATTTCGCGGGCGCGGCCCGTCGAGTCGTCGATGTCGATGAGTGCGGCGCAGATGCGCACGTCGCCTTTGGAGTGCTCGGCGCGCGGGGCGGCGGGGCTGAGGAAGCGTGCGAGCGCGCCCTCGCGCTCCATCCCGATGCAGCCGGAGTAGCTGCCCGTCATCCCGAGGTCTGTGATGAAGGCCGTGCCGCCGGGGAGGATGCGCTCGTCGGCGGTCTGCACGTGCGTGTGCGTGCCGACGACGGCCGAGACGCGGCCGTCCAGGTACAACGCCAGCGCGATCTTCTCGGAGGTCGCCTCGGCGTGCACGTCCACGAGCCGCACCGCCACCTGCCCGTCTAAACTTGCAAGCATCTCGTCGGCGACGGGGAAGGGGTTGTCGTGCGTCGGCGGCATGTAGACGCGCCCCATCAAATTGAGGACGGCGACGCGCGTCCCGCGCACCTCACCCACCCACATGCCCGAGCCGGGCGTGGACGCCGGGTAGTTGGCCGGGCGCAGCAGGCGCGGCTGGCGCGCGATGTAGGCGGCGGCCTCGCGCTTGTCGAAGATGTGGTTGCCGGAGGTCATCACGTCGATGCCGGCGGCGAAGAGCTGTTCGGCGTGCTGCGGCGTGACGGAGAAGCCGCCCGAGACGTTCTCGGCGTTCATCACGGCGAGGTCTATCGCATGCTGCTCGCGCAAGTCCTGGATGCGCTCCAGCACCGCCACCCGCCCGGGTCGCGCCACCACGTCTCCGATCATCAAGACTCTCATAGGTCAAAAGGCGTGAACCGTAAACCGTAAACCGTGACAAGAAGGGCCGTCCTTCACTTGTCACGGTTCACGGTTTACGGTTCACGAGAATTAAGGGCCGGGGGCGAACCGCGGCGGCCGCTCCGAAGTCGTAATTGAACCTGCGTTCTAGCAGGTGGGTGACCTTGACCTTGCGGTCGAAGCCGTCGCCTCCGGCGCATCCCTACGGTGAGGGAGCGCACTGGCGCCGGCGTCGGTCTCCCTTATTTACGACGTAGGCTCAACCAACGTAAATCGGTGGCGAGCCGTGCAGAACCGACACCCTCAGCCTGGGTCAGATACTAGCACAGCCCGTCGGCCCGCGTCAGAAAATGTGCGCGAAAAAGTGGGCGCGGCCCGCTTGACAAAAGCGTGCGTGCTCGACCTCCGGCCGTCCTCTTTTTTAGGAGATGGTGATGCTGCTGGGGCTCGCCTGGTCGGCGACGTGGCGGGTCTTGAGGACGCGGTCGAGCATCTCCGCGCACTCGGCGCTGCGGGCGGCGAGCTGCTGGTCGGTCTGCTCGTGGAGCCGCTTGAGGCGGTGCAGCTCGTCGGCGATGTGGAGCGCGGCGAGGATGGCGACCTTGAGCGAATCGACCGTGAGCGTGCCGGAGGAGATTTCACGCATGCGCCGGTCGACGAACTCCGCCAGCCCGATGACGTACTCGCTGTCGCCGTCGGAGCGGATGTTGTAGGTCTGGTTGTAGATTTCGACCCGGATGGTCGGCGTGCCTTCCGCCGGGTTCTTGATGGCGCTCATGCCTTAAAGTCTCTGGGGCTACCTGCGCATGACCTCGACGGCCTCGGGGTCGAGCACGGCGATGGCGTCGAGCATCGCCTCGACCTTGGTGCGGATGGTGTCGCGCTCCGAGAGCAGGCGCTCGACCTGGCCTTCGAGCCTGTCCTTCTCGTCCAGGAGCGCGCCCAGTTCGCGGCGCACCGAGGCCAACTCGCGCTCCAGCCCCTCCTTCTCCTGGCGGAGCGTCTTGGTCAGCTCGATGGTGCGGTAAATTTTATCTTCTAGGTGAGAGAACTTTTCAAGTCCGGTCAATCCGACCATCTTCCTTCTCCGTGCGGCTGCGGCCTCCTGACTGCCGAGCGATTATGCGCCGAGGCGCGCGAGAGCGCAAGAGTTAACTTTGGGCGTTTGGTTCTGGCTGTGAGGTGTTGGTTGGATGCGGTTTTCAACCCACGCCTAACACCCAACACCCGGCACCTCATCCCCTGAGTTGTGCGCCGAAGCCCTCTTCCAGAGCGGCGACGACGCGGGCGTGCATGGCGTCGACCTCTTCGTCGCGGAGCGTGCGGTCGTCGGCGCGGTACTCGACGCGGAGCGTCAGCGAGCGCTTCCCCTCCGGCATGTTCGCGCCCTCGTACACGTCCACGAGCGTGACGCCGCGGCACTCTTCGATTCCGAGTGAGATGATGGCGCGGCGCATCTCGCCGAAGGCGACGCGGCGTTCGGCGACGAGCGACACGTCGCGTGAGACGCCGGGGAAGCGCGGCAGCGGCGTGTAGCGCGCGGGCCGGTCGCCCGTCGCGAGCAGCGCCGTCAGACTCACCTCCGCAACGTAGACCGGCTGGCGGAACTTGTAGCGCGCGGCCAGCTCCTCAGAGAGACGGCCGGCGTGGCCGACCTCGCTCCCGCCTAATTTGATGCGCGCCGACTGACCCTCGCGCAGATGGCGGACTGAAGCCGGCTCGAACTCAAGCTCGCCGACGCGCATCGCGTCCGACGCCGCTTCGAGCGCGCCCTTCAGATCGAAGAGGTCTGCCGCGCGCCCCGCGGCCCTGCCCTCTTCGAGCGCCTCGCCGGTGACGAGGAGCGCGAATGCCTCGACCTCGTTCGGGCGCGGCTCGCCCTCATTTTCAGAGGCGTTGTTCGCGGCGAAGACGCGGCCGGTCTCGAAGAGGCGCACGTCGCGTGTGCCGTGGTTGAAGTTGTGGCGCGTGGCTTCGAGCAGCCCCGGGAGCAGGCTCGGGCGCATCAGGCGCGCGCCCTCGATGATCGGGTTCGACAGCGTGACGAATGCGCCTGTGCCTTCAACTTTCTGGAGGCCGGGCACGGGCTCGAAGCGGCTCTCGCCGGACTCGGCGACGCCCGCAGACTCTTCGATGAAGCTGATGCTGACGGCCTCGTTGAAGCCCTGGGCGGTGAGCACCTGCCGCGCCGCGCGGCGCCGCCTGTCGCCCGCGAGATACTCGCCCGTCACGGGCGACGGCGGCAGGGCCTCGCCGATCTTGTCGTAGCCGTAGACGCGCGCGACCTCCTCGACGAGGTCTTCCTCGATCTTCACGTCCGTCCGCCACGTCGGCACGCCGAAGGAGAGTTCGCCGCCGTCAACACCCGCGGCCGGCTCGAAGCCGAGCGAGCTGAGAATGCGCAGGCTCTCTTCGGCGGGGACGCTGAGGCCCGTCAACTCTTCGACGCGGCGGGGGCGCAGTCGGACGGTCGGCGGTGCAATACGCGCCGGGTAGACATCGACGGCGTCCTCGGTCGCGGTACCGCCCGCCAGCTCGCAGATGAGCGCGACGCAGCGATCCTGCGCGCGGCGGACGCCCTCGTAGTCCACGCCGCGCTCGAAGCGGTAGGACGCCTCGGTCTGCAAGCCCAGCAGCTTTGAGGTGCGGCGCACCGACTGCGGGTCGAAGTAGGCGCTCTCGACGAGCACGTCCACCGTCGAGTCGGAAATCTCCGTCTCCTCGCCGCCCATCACGCCCGCGACGGCCACGGCGCGCGCGGCGTCGGCGATGACGAGCGTCCGCCCGTCCAGCTCGCGCTCGACGCCGTCCAGCGTCTTTAACTTCTCGCCCGCGCGCGCGCGCCGGACGACGATGCGGAACTCCGAGAGCTTCGCGAGGTCGAAGGCGTGGAGCGGCTGGCCCAGCTCGTGCATCACGAAGTTGGTGATGTCGGCGACGTTGTTGATGGGGCGCTGCCCGATGGCCTGCAAACGCTTGACGAGCCACTCGGGCGACGGCGCGATCTGCACGCCGCGCACCACGCGCGCGGCGTAGCGCGGGCACAGGCGAGCGTCCTCGATCTCGACCGCCGTGAACTGCTCGGCCAGCCCGCCGACGTTCCTGACCGACAGGTCGGGGAGCCTCAGTGTCGCGCCCGTCAGCGCCGCCGTCTCGCGCGCGATGCCGAGGTGCGACAGGCAGTCCGGGCGGTTCGAGGTCAGGTCGAACTCCAACACGAAGTCGTCGCCCGCCTCCTTCACCGCGTCCACCGCGAGCCCCGCCATCGTCAGGCGCTCCGCCAACTCCCGCGGCGGGAGCGACACGTCGGCCAACTCTCGAAGCCAGTTGTAGCTGATGTCCATAGTCTAGAACTGCTCTAAGAAGCGCACGTCGTTCTCGAAGAGGAGGCGGATGTCGTCGAGCTCGTACATCAGGCCGCACATGCGGTCGATGCCGAGGCCGAAGGCGAAGCCGGAGAACTCTTCGGGGTCGATGCCGACGGCGCGCAGGACGTTCGGGTGCACCATGCCGGAGCCGCCGAGCTCGATCCAGCCGGAGCCTTTGCAGAGCCGGCAGCCCGTGCCCCCGCATTTGAAGCAGGAGTAGTCGGCCTCCATGCTCGGCTCGGTGAACGGGAAGTAGGACGGGCGGAAGCGCGTCCGCGTCGCGGGGCCGAACAGGCGGCGCACGAACTCGGAGAGCGTCCCCTTCAGGTGGCCCATGTTGATGCCGCGGTCTACGAGCAGCCCCTCGACCTGGAAGAACATCGGGTTGTGCGTCGCGTCCGGGGTGTCGCGCCGGAAGACTCGGCCGGGCGCGACGATACGCAGGGGCGGACGCCGTCGCTGCATCGCGTGAATCTGCACCGTGGACGTTTGCGAACGCAGGCTCAAGCCGTGGGTCGTGTAGAACGTGTCCTGCGGCGAGCGCGCCGGGTGCAGCTCCGGGATGTTGAGCGCGGTGAAGTTGTAGAAGTCAGTCTCGACCTCCGGCCCGTCCTCCACGGCGTAGCCCATCGAGACGAAGATGTCCTCAATGCGTTGTCGCAGCAGAGTGATCGGGTGCAGATGTCCGCGCCGCGGCCTTCTTCCGGGCAGCGTCACGTCTAAACGTTCAAGCTCAATGCGCAGAGCAGCAAGATGCTCTTGTCGAGTTTCTTCACGTACTTCAATCTCACTAACGATTTCTTGTTCAAGAATCTGTACTCGCTGCCCAAACGAAGCGCGATCCTCTGCCTTAACGCGACCTATTAGCTTCTTAAGACCAGAAAGCGCGCTCTTGCGTCCGGTATGGTGTGTTCGCACTTCCGTAAGTTCCTTGAGTTCTTTTTCAACTTCAAGGAGCGTGCTTTTACTAAGCCCACCGGAATAAGAACGCGAGAAGCGTTCGATGTCCTTCTCGAACGCTTCTCGCACGGCCATAAGTTGTCCGTCGTAGTCAACCGCTTCGGAACTCATCGGGCAGTCCTCTCATCAATCTTCTCTCAACCCTTAGACTGCGGCCGGCGGTGTGGGCTGCGGCCGGTTCTCGATGGCGGTGCGCGCGCTCGTGGCGAGCGCCGCGAAGGCGTCCGGCGAGTTGGCCGCGAGGTCGGCGAGCGCCTTGCGGTCGAGCTCGATGCCGGCCAGCGTCAGGCCGTGCATGAACTGCGAGTAGTTCAGGCCGTTGATGCGCGCCGCGGCGCCGATGCGGACGATCCACAGGCTGCGGAAGTCGCGCTTCTTCAGCTTGCGGCCGGTGTAGGCGAACTTGAGCCCGCGCTCGACCGACTCCTTCGCCGAGCGGTACAGCTTCGACTTCGTCCCGCGATATCCTTTCGCGAGGTCCAGTATCTTCTTGCGCTTCTCCGTGCGCTTGTTCCCACGTTTTGCCCTAGGCATGACTTAAAAAACCTCCTCTGAAAGTGAGCAGTGAGCGGCGAGCAGTCTTCAAAGCTGCTCGCCGCTTACGGCTGACCGTCCTTAGCTACGCCCGTAGGGCAGCATGCGCTCGATGCGCACCTCGTCGGCGTCGGAGACGAGCACGTCGATGTCGAGCGAGCGCTTCCGCTTGGCCGTCTTCTTCGTCAGGATGTGGCGCGCGTGCGAGTGGCCGCGCTTGACCTTGCCCGTCGCGGTCGTGCGGAAACGCTTCGCCGCGCCCTTGTGTGTCTTAAGTTTCGGCATGTCAACCTCCGGTTGAGCTATTAGCTAATAGCTCTGATTAAAGCTGGCCGGCCGCGAGAATTCTTAAACTGGCCGGCGCGATAGATAAAACTGAGAGCTAAAAGCTAACAGCTATGACTGAACTATCCCGCCGGTGCCGGGCGGGACTGGCGGCCCCTGTTTGGCGCCGCCGTCCGTCTTCGCCTCCTGCTGCTGCTTCGGCGACTTGTGCCGCTTCGGGGCGAAGATTAGATACATCTGGTTGCCTTCCATCTTCGGGCGCTGCTCGACCTCGCCCACGTCGACCAAATCCTTTTCGAGGCGGCCGAGGAGTTC
>JBJMGP010000016.1:0-28600 GCA_045807865.1 Pyrinomonadaceae bacterium | reverse complement strand
TTCTTCGAGCTGGGCGGCGACTCTATTCTCTCCATCCAGATCGTGACGCGCGCCGCGCAGGCCGGGCTGCGGCTGACGACCAAACAGCTCTTCCAGCACCAGACGGTGGCGGAGCTGGCGGCGGCGGCCGGGCGGGGCGAGGCGGCGGCGGCGGCCGAGCAGGGGTTGGTCACGGGCGAGCTGCCGCTGACACCCATCCAGCACTGGTTCTTCGGGCAGGAGATGGCCGACCCGCACCACTACAACCAGTCGGTCGTGCTTGAGCCGCGAGGCGAGGTGAACGTGCGGCTGCTTGAGAGGGCGCTGTCGGCCCTCCTCGACCAACATGACTCGTTGCGGCTGCGCTTCCGGCGCGACGCGGAGGGCTGGCGTCAGCGCGTGGATGAGGGGGGAGAGGCCGTCGAGGTCGTGCGCGTAGACCTTTCGGCGACGGTGGGCGCGGCGCGGCGCGAGGCTTTGGAGCGCGAGGCCGACCGCGTGCAGGCGAGTCTCGACCTTGAGCGTGGGCCACTGGTGCGCGCGGCGCTGTTCGAGTTCGGCGGGGGCGACGCCTCCAAGCTCCTCATCGCCATCCACCACCACGCGGTGGACGCCGTCTCGTGGCGGGTGCTGCTTGAGGATTTGGAGACGGCTTACGAACAACTGCGGCGGGGCGAGGCGGTGCGCCTGCCGGCGAAGACAACCTCGTTCAAGCGTTGGGCGGAGGCGCTGGCGCGGCTCGGGCAGGACGCGGAGACCTCCGGGGAGGTCGAGTACTGGGAGGCGGCGCTCGACGGGGCCGAGACCTCGCTGCCGCTTGAAGAGAGCGCGGGGGAGGACGTGCAGGGCGATGCCGCGCACGTCACGGCGTGGCTGGACGAGGCGGAGACCAACCGTCTGCTGCGCGAGGTGCCGGGCGTCTACAACACGCGCATCAACGACGTGCTGCTGCTGGCGCTGGGGCGCGCGCTGGGGGTATGGGCTGCGGGCGGACGCGTGCTGGTCGATGTCGAAGGGCACGGCCGCGAGGAGGAGGCGGTTCAAGGGGTAGACCTCAGCCGAACGGTCGGGTGGTTTACGAGCCTCTACCCGATGGCACTCGAAGTGGGGTCGGGCGAGATCGGGGAAGAGCTGCGCGCGTTGAAGGAGCGGCTGCGCGCGGTGCCGCGCGGCGGCGTCGGGTACGGCGTGTTGAAGTACCTCGGCGGCGCGGCGGCGCGGCGGCGGATGGGCCGGCTGCCGCGGGCGCAGGTGAGCTTCAACTATCTGGGTCAGTTGGACGGGGCGCTCGAACGCGAAGGCATGCTCGCGGCGGCCGGCGAGTCGCTCGGCGAGCCTTTGAGCCCGCGGGGCCGGAGGAGCCACCTGCTCGGCGTCAACGCGCTGGTGGCCGGGGGCCGTCTCCGCGTGAGCTGGACGTACGGCAAGCGGAGGCACCGCTGCGAGACGATAGAGCGACTGGCGGAGAGCTACGTCGAGGAGTTGAGAGCGATCATTGGACACTGCCTCTCGGAGGGGGCGGGGGGCTTCACGCCCTCGGACTTCCCACTCGCCAATCTGGACGCGGAGAAGCTTCGGAAGCTGTCGGCCCTCGTGGACGAGTTGGACGTGGAGTCGGCGCAGAATTAGTGGGGCGCGGACATCGCGCGTCGGGAGCGAATCTACGACGACTGGCGGCGCGAAATCCTTTCGCACACGCTGCGTCGCTCGCCCGAACGCCTCACCTCGCCGGTGAGCGTCGCCGACTGAGGGGCGGCAGGTTCGGCGCGTGCGCGCTCGGTCGAGGGGCCATTCCGGAAAATGTCTATGAAGAACGTCAGCGATGTCTACCCGCTCTCGCCCTTGCAGCAGGGGCTTTTCTTCCACTCGCTCTACGCGCGCCGGACGGGCGTCTACTTCGAGCAGATGCGGTGCCGCCTCGCGGGCGACCTCGACGTGCCGGCCTTCAAGTCGGCCTGGCAGAGGGTCATCGAGCGCCACGCCATCTTCCGCACCGCGTTCGTGTGGGAGGGGTTGGACGAGCCGTTGCAGGTCGTGCGCAGACGCGCTGAGCTACCGTGGCAGGAGGAGGACTTGACCGGTCTGCCCGCGGCCGAGCGGGAGGGGCGGCTCCTCGACTTCCTACAGTCCGACCGGGCGCTCGGCTTCGACCTCGCAAGGCCGCCGCTGATGCGCGCGGCGCTGATGCGGACGGACGCGGGCTCGCACGAGTTTGTCTGGAGCCACCACCACCTCATCATGGACGGCTGGTCGCTTTCGCTCCTCCTCAAAGAGGTCTTTTCGTTCTACGAAGCCTTCAACCGCGGCGTCGAGTCGAGGCCGGAGCCGGCCCGGCCTTACCGCGACTACATCGCGTGGCTGCTCAGGCAAGACCAGTCGAAGGCCGAGCAGTTCTGGCGCGAGACTCTGAAGGGCTTCACCTCCCCGACCACCCTCTCGGTCGTGGCCGGCTGCGGGGCGCCGGCCGAAGGCGAGAAGGAGGTGGACGAATACGAACGGCTCACCCTGCCGCGCGCGCTCACCGAGGGGCTGCAAGAGCTGGCGCGCAGCCACCGCCTCACGCTCAGCAACATCCTCCACGGTGCGTGGGCGTTGCTGCTCGGTCGCTACACGGGGCGCGACGACGTGGTCTTTGGCGTCGTCGGCTCGGGGCGCCCGGCCGAGCTGGCGGGCGTCGAGCAGATGATCGGCCCCTTCATCAACACGCTGCCGCTGAGGGTCGCGCTCGACGGGCATGAGCCGGTGCTGTCGTGGCTCGGGCGGCTCCGCGCGCGTCAGGTGGAGATGCTGCAATACGAGTACAGCTCGCTGCTCAAGATTCAGGGGTGGAGCGAGGTGCCCCGTGGGAGCCAGTTGTTCGAGAGCATCTTCTCCTTCCAGAGCTACCCGACCCAACCCGCCCCGGCGGGCGGCGGGGCGGGTCTGCGCGTCGAGGAGGTGCGCGTCATCCACAAGACACACTACCCGCTGACGGTGGCGGTGGCGCACGGCTCCGCGCTTGAGTTCGAGGTCACGTACGACCATCGCCGCTTCGAGCGCGACTCGATCAAGCGGCTGCTGGGTCACCTGCAAGTCCTGCTCGAAGGCATCGTCGCAGACCCCGGGCGTCGCGTCTCGGAGCTGCCCATGCTGGGCGAGGCCGAGCGCCGACAGATTCTCTTCGGGTGGAACGACACGGCGACCGACTACCCGAGGGGCGCTGCCGTCCACGAGCTATTCGAGCGGCAGGCCGCTCTGACCCCGGAGGCCGACGCGGTCGAGTTCGGCGAGGGGCGACTCAGTTACGGCGAGTTGAACGAGCGCGCTAACCGTTTGGCCCGCCACCTGCGCCGCCTCGGCGTGGGCGCGGGCGCGCTCGTCGGGCTGTGCGTCGAGCGCTCGGCGGAGATGGTCGTGGGGATGCTCGCGGTGCTCAAAGCCGGCGGCGCCTACCTGCCCTTAGACCCTTCGTATCCCCTTGAGCGGCTCTCGCTGATGCTCGAAGACGCGCAGTCGCCGGTGCTGCTGACGCAGGAGCATCTGCTGGGGTCGCTGCCCGCGACGTGGGCGCAGGTGGTCTGCCTCGACGCAGACCGGGAGGTGATTGAGCGGGAGGCAGCCGAAAATCTTGAGGGCGGTGCCGGGCCTGACGACCTCGCCTACGTCATCTACACGTCGGGCTCGACCGGCAGACCGAAGGGCATCTGCATACCCCATCGGGCCATCAACCGGCTCGTGCGCGACACGGACTACGTGCAGTTAGAGGCGCGCGACCGGGTCGCGCAGGCGTCGAACTCCTCATTCGACGCCGCCACCTTCGAGGTCTGGGGCGCCCTCCTCAACGGGGCCGCGCTGGTGATTCTGCCGAAGGAGGTCGCCATCTCGCCGGCCGACCTGACGCGGCAGCTCAAGGAGCGGGGCGTCAACACGCTCTTCCTGACGACCGCCCTCTTCAATCAGGTGGCCCGCGAAGTGCCCGACGGGTTCGCGCCCCTCAAGCACCTTCTCTTCGGCGGCGAGGCCGTAGAGCCGCGGTGGGTTGCTGAAGTCCTGCGCGCGGGCCGGCCCGAGAGGCTGCTGCACGTCTACGGGCCGACGGAGGGGACGACCTTCACGACGTGGCAACTGGTCGAAGACGTGTGCGCGGCGGACAGAACCGTCCCCATCGGGGGGCCGATTGCGAACACCCGCGTCCACATCCTCGACGCGGAGATGAATCCGGCGCCGGTTGGCGTCGCGGGCGAACCCTACGTGGGCGGCGAGGGGTTGGCCTGGGGCTACACTGGTCGCCCCGGTCAGACGGCCGAACGGTTTGTGCCCGACCCGTTCAGCCGCGAGCCCGGCGCGCGGCTCTACCGGACGGGCGACGTGGCGCGCTACCTGTCGGGCGGGAGCGTCGAGTTCCTCGGGCGCGTAGACCATCAGGTCAAGATCAGGGGCTTCCGCATCGAGCTGGGAGAGATCGAGGCCGTGCTCGCCGAGCACCCGGAGGTCGGGGCGGCGGCGGTCACGGCGCGCGAGGACGGGGACGGCGAGCGGCGACTGGTCGCCTACGTCGCGGCTGAGCAGGGGAAGACGGTCGCGGCCGCCGCCCTGCGCTCGTATCTCAAAGGTCGCCTGCCCGAGTACATGATCCCGTCGGCATTCGTCGTGCTCGACGAGTTGCCCCTGAACCCGAACGGCAAGATTGACCGCAAGGCGCTCCCGGAGCCGGAGCGGGTCAGACCGGAGCTGGAAGGGAGCTTCAAAGCTGCGGGCGACCCCGTCGAGGAGATGTTGGCGGGCATCTGGGCGCAGGTGCTCGGCCTTGAGACGGTCGGTGCTGACGACGACTTCTTCGAGCTGGGCGGCCACAGTCTGCTGGCGACGCAGGTCGTCTCGCGGGTGCGCGCGGCCTTCGGCGTCGAAGTGGCGTTGCAGAGCCTCTTCGAGCAGCCGACCGTCGCCGCGTTCGCCCACGAGGTCGAGGCGGCCCGCCGCACGGGCCTCGGGCTCGAAGCGCCGCCGGTGGTGCCCGTCGGCCGCGACCGCGAGCTGCCGCTCTCCTTCGCGCAGCAGCGCCTCTGGTTCATCGACCAGCTTGAGCCCGGCGCGTACGTCTATAACGTTCCGGGTGCCTTCCGGCTGGAGGGTGAGTTGAACGTCGGGGCGCTGGAGCGGAGCTTCGAGGAGATCGTGCGCCGCCACGAGGCGCTGCGGACGAGCTTCGCCTCGGTGGACGGGCGGCCCGTGCAGGTCGTCGCGCCCGCGCTCGATGTGGCGCTGCCGGTCATCGACCTGCGCCATCTGCCGGAGGCCGAGCGTGAAACAGAGATGATGCGGCTCGCGTTGGAGGAGGCGCGCCGCCCGTTCGACCTCTCGAAAGGGCCGCTGCTGCGAACCACGCTGCTGCGCCTCGGCGAGAAGAGTCATCTCTTTCTCCTCACGATGCACCACATCGTCAGCGACGGCTGGTCGGTCGGCATAATTCTGCGCGAGCTACACGCTCTCTATGAGGCGTACGCGTCCGGCGCGGAGCCGGCGCTGCCGGTGCCGGCGGTGCAGTACGCGGACTACGCGGCCTGGCAACAGGGGTGGCTGCGGGGCGAGGTGTTAGAGCGGCAGCTCTCGTACTGGCGGCGGCAACTCGCGGGCGCGCCCCCGGCCCTGGAGCTGCCGACGGACTTCCCGCGCCCGCCCGTCCAGACCTACAGGGGCACGCACGAGCTTTTCGCGCTGTCCGCGGACGTTTCCGGACAGCTCTATGCCCTGAGCCGCCGCGAGGGCGTCACTCTGTTCATGACCCTGCTGGCGGCCTACCAGACACTTCTCAGCCGATACACGGGGCAGGACGACATCGTGGTGGGCACGGACGTTGCCAACCGCAACCGCGCGGAGACCGAAGACCTCATCGGCTGCTTCATCAACGTCCTTGTGATGAGGGGCGACCTCTCGGGCGACCCGACCTTCCTTGAACTGTTGGGGCGCGTCCGCGAGAGCACGCTCGGCGCCTACGCGCATCAGGACTTGCCGTTCGAGAAGCTGATCGAGGAGTTGCAACCCGAGCGGGAGCCGAGCCGTCCGCCTCTCTTCCAAGTCGCCATCGTGTTGCAGAACACTCCGTCCACGGCCGTGGAGTTTCCCGGTTTGGCCGTCTCGGCCCTGACCGTCGAGACCGAGGCGATCAAGTACGACCTCGTGCTTGAGATGACGGAGACGCCCGCCGGGCTGACCGGCATGATGCACTACAACGCCGACCTCTTCGAGGCGGCGACCGTTCGGCGCATGCTGCGACACTACGCGAGGCTGCTTGAGGCGGGCGCGGCGGAGCCGCGCGCGCGCGTCTGGGAGCTGCCCCTGCTGTCCGAAACCGAGCAGCGCGAGCTGTTGGTCGAGTGGAACTCGACGGCGGCGGACTACGCGCGAGACGCTTGCGTCCACCAGCTCTTCGAGCGCCGCGCCGCCCTCACTCCCGAAGCCGTCGCCGTCGTGTTCGGCGAGGGGCGGCTCAGTTACGGCGACCTTAACGCGCGCTCGAACCGGCTCGCCCACTACCTGCGCCGCCTCGGCGTGGGCGCCGGCTCGCTCGTCGGGCTGTGCGTGGAGCGCTCGCCCGAGATGGTCGTCGGCCTGCTCGCCACGCTCAAGGCCGGCGGCGCCTACCTGCCCCTCGACCCGTCGTATCCGTTGGAGCGTCTCGCTTACATGCTCGGAGACGCGCAAGTCCCCGTGCTGCTCACGACCGAAGGGCTGGTCGAGAGGCTGCCGAGCCACTGGGCGCACGTAATCTGCCTCGACTCGGACCGGGAGAAGGTCGCAAGAGAGAGTGAGGAAAATCCGGAAGGTGGGGCCGGGCCGGACGACCTCGCCTACGTCATCTACACGTCGGGCTCGACCGGTAGACCGAAGGGCGTGATGGTCGAGCACCGCGGCCTGTGCAACATGGTCGCGGCGCAGATCAGCGCCTTCCGGATGCATGAAGGTTGTCGCGTCCTACAGTTCGCCTCCTTTGGCTTCGACGCCTCGGTCTCGGAAATCTTCACGGCGCTGCTCTCGGGGGCGAGCCTTCACGTGGCCGACCGCGAATCGCTGATGCCCGGCCCCGCACTGCTTCGGCTGCTACGCGAGCGGGAGGTGACGACGGTGACGCTGCCCCCGTCGGTGCTGGCCGTTATGCCCCCCGAAGACCTGTCGGCTCTGGAGACCGTAATCGCGGCGGGCGAGGACTGCCCGCGGGAGACGGCGGCGCGTTGGGCGGGCGGCGGGCGGCGACTCCTGAACGCCTACGGCCCCACAGAGGCGACGGTGTGCGCGACCATCGCGGAGCTGGACGGCGGCCGCGTGACGATAGGCAGGCCGATTGCCAACACGGAGGTCTACATACTCGACCGCCACCTGAGCCCCGCCCCCGTGGGCGTCTATGGCGAGCTGCACGTGGGCGGCGCAGGACTGGCGCGCGGCTACCTGAACCGGGCGGGGCTGACGGCCGAGCGGTTCATCGCCAACCCTTTCGGCGGCGCCGGCAGCCGCCTCTACAAGACCGGCGACCTCGCGCGGCGACTGCCTGACGGCGAGATCGAGTTTCACGGCCGGCGCGACTCACAGTTCAAGGTGAGGGGCTATCGCATCGAGGCCGGTGAGATCGAGACCCTGCTCGACGCCCACCCGAACGTGGCCGTGAGCGTCGTCGTGGCGCGCGAAGACGCGCCGGGCGAGCGCCGCCTCGTCGCCTACTGCGTGCCGCGGGAGGGCGAGCCGGGCGCGGGGCGCGACGGCAGAGAGCGCCTTGAGCTGTGGCCGTCGGTGGCTGAGTTCTACGTCTACGACGACCTGCTCTACCACACGATGACGCATGACGAGCTCAGGAACCAGAGTTACCGAATCGCCATCGAGAGGGCGGTGCCGGGCAAAATCGTCTTGGATATCGGGACGGGCTCAGATGCCATTCTGGCCCGCCTCTGTGTCGAGGCCGGCGCCGAGCGGGTCTACGCCGTCGAACTGCTCGAAGAGTCTTACCTGAAGGCTCAGGCGATGGTGGAAAGCCTCGGCCTGTCGGACAGGATCATTCTCATCCACGGCGACTCGACGGAGGTGGAACTGCCGGAGCCGGTGGACGTGTGCGTCTCGGAGATCGTCGGCCCGGTCGGCGGGTGCGAGGGCGCCGCCCAGATCATCAACAATGCGTGGAGGTTCATGAAAGAGGGCGGGGTGATGATCCCGTCGCGCAGCCTGACGAAGGTCGCGGCCGTCGAACTGCCCGAGGAGTTTTTGGAAGACCCCGGCTTCACGGGCGTGTCGGCGCGGTACGCGGAGAAGGTCTTCTCACAGGTAGGACACCGCTTCGACCTGCGGCTCTGTCTGCGCAACTTCTCGACGGGGTACGTCGTCTCGGACTCCGGGACGTTCGAGGATTTGGACTTCACCGGCCGCATCGAGCCGGAGTACGAGCACCAGATTGAGTTGTCCATCAAGCGCGACGCCGAGCTGTCGGGCTTCGTCGTGTGGCTCAACCTCTACACCGCCGAGGACGAGGTGATAGACATTCTGGAGCGGGATTACTGCTGGCTGCCCGTCTACCTGCCGGTCTTCTACCCGGGCGTCGAAGTCCGTGAGGGCGACCGCATCCGGGGAACCGTGCGCGGTCTCTTGAGCGACAACGGGCTCAACCTCGACTATACGATCAGGGGCACGCTCCAACGCCGTCACGCCGGGGACGTTGATTTCGACTACACCACCTACCACCACCGGGAAGTCTTCCGGGCGACGGAGTTTCACAAGAAGGTCTTCCCCGGCGGAGGCATCAACGTCCTCCAGAACGGGGAGCGGGAGGCGCTGACGCGGAAGCTCAAGGCGTACCTCAAAGAGTTTCTGCCGGACTACATGATCCCCTCATCCTTCATGACGCTCGACGCCCTGCCGCTCACGCCGCACGGCAAGGTGGACAGGCGCGCTCTGCCGGCCCCGGGCGGGCGGCGGGCGGTGCAGGCGCCGGGGGCAAACGAGGCGGGCAGCCCGGTCGAGGACGTGCTGGCGGGCATCTGGGCGCAGGTGCTCGGCCTTGAGACGGTCGGTGCTGACGACGACTTCTTCGAGCTGGGCGGCCACAGTCTGCTGGCGACGCAGGTGGCGTCGCGGATTCAGGCCGTCTTCGGGGTAGAGGTGGCGCTGCGGACTCTGTTCGAGCGCCCGACGCTGGCCGCCTTTGCGCGGGAAGTGGAAGGCGCGCGGCGCGCGGGCCTCGGGCTCGAAGCGCCGCCGATGGTGCCCGTCGGCCGCGACCGCGAGCTGCCGCTCTCCTTCGCGCAGCAGCGCCTCTGGTTCCTTTACAACCTTGAGCCGAACAGCCGCGCCTACAACATGCGCGGCGGAATCCGGCTGGAGGGTGAGTTGAACGTCGGGGCGCTGGAGCGGAGCTTCGGGGAGATCGTGCGCCGCCACGAGGCGCTGCGGACGAGCTTCGCCTCGGTGGACGGGCGGCCCGTGCAGGTCGTCGCGCTCGCGCTCGATGTGGCGCTGCCGGTCATCGACCTGCGCCATCTGCCGGAGGCCGAGCGTGAAAGTCGGTCACGCGAGATGGCGGTCGCAGAGGCCGAGCGGCTGTTCGACCTCTCGCGGTGCCCGCTCCTGCGCCTGACCCTCCTGCGTCTGGGCGAGCGGGAGCACGTGTTGGTCTACGCCATGCACCACATCATCTCGGACGGCTGGTCGATGAATCTCTTCGTCCACGAGATGTCGGTTCTCTATGAGGCGTACGCGTCCGGCGCGGAGCCGGCGCTGCCGGTGCCGGCGGTGCAGTACGCGGACTACGCGGCCTGGCAACAGGGGTGGCTGCGGGGCGAGGTGTTAGAGCGGCAGCTCTCGTACTGGCGGCGGCAACTGGCGGGCGCGCCCCCGGCCCTGGAGCTGCCGACGGACTTCCCGCGCCCGCCCGTCCAGACCTACAGGGGCGCGCACCAGAAATTCCACCTTCCGTCCCACCTCGCCGAGAGGCTCAGGGAGTTGAGCCGGCGTGAGGGCGCGACGCTCTTTATGACGCTGCTCGGGGCCTTCCAAGTGCTCCTCGCAAGGTACTCGGGCCAGCACGACATCGTCGTCGGCTCCGACATCGCCAACCGCAACTTCAAAGAGACCGAGCCCCTGATCGGCTTCTTCATCAACCAGCTCGTCCTGCGCACGGACATGTCAGACGACCCGACCTTTGTGGAACTGTTGGGACGCGTCCGCGCCACGGCGCTCGACGCCTACGTTCATCAGGACGTGCCCTTCGAGAAGGTGGTCGAGGCGGTGCAGCCCGAGCGGCATCTAAACCGCTCGCCGCTCTTTCAGGCCAAGCTCATCTTGCAGAACACGCCGCGCAGACGGACGCGCTCCTCGGGCCTGACCCTGAGCGATTTCGAGTTCGACGTGCCGACGGCGACCTTCGATCTGCTCCTCTCCCTGACCGAGGCGGACGAGGGGCTGACGGGTTTGGTCGAGTACAGCACCGACCTCTTCGAGCCCGCCACCGTCGAGCGGCTGACAGGTAATTTCCGCACCCTGCTCGAAGGCGTCGCGGCCGATCCCGGCCGGCGCGTCTCCGACCTCCCGCTCCTGAGCGGTGCTGAGCGCGAGCGCATCCTCTCCGAGTGGAACGCGACCGGGGCGGAATACCCGTGGGGCGAGTGTATCCATCACCTCTTCGAAGAGCGGGCCGTGCGGACGCCGGACGCGGTCGCCGTCGTCTTCGAGGGCCGGCGGTTGACTTACGCCGAGCTGAACCGGCGGGCCAACCAACTCGCCCACCGCCTGCGCGCACTCGGCGTCGGGCCGGAAGTGCTCGTCGGGCTGTGCGTGGAGCGCTCGCCCGAGATGGTCGTCGGCCTGCTCGCCACGCTCAAGGCCGGCGGCGCCTACCTGCCCCTCGACCCGTCGTATCCGTTGGAGCGTCTCGCTTACATGCTCGGAGACGCGCAAGTCCCCGTGCTGCTCACGACCGAAGGGCTGGTCGAGAGGCTGCCGAGCCACTGGGCGCACGTAATCTGCCTCGACCCGGACCGGGAGGAGATCGGCCGGGAGAGCGAGTCGAATCCCGAGAGCGGCGTCACGGCCGGCAACCTCGCTTACGCCATCTACACGTCCGGCTCCACCGGCAAACCCCGGGCGGTGCCGGTCACGCACGGAAACCTGCTCCATTCGACTGTCGCCCGGAACCTCTACTACGAAGAGCCGGTCGGCGGCCTCCTGCTGCTCTCGTCCGTGGCCTTCGACAGCTCCGTGGCCGGCATCTTCTGGACGCTGACGCAGGGCGGGACGCTCGTCCTCCCGCGCGAGGGCTTACAGAGCGACCTCGCCCAACTCGCGGGACTGATAGACGAGAACTCCGTCTCGCATTTCATCGCCATCCCGTCACTCTGGGGGCTCTTCCTTGAGCAGGCGGAGGAGGGGCGTCTGTCGTCGCTGCGCACCGTCGTCGTGGCGGGCGAGGTCTGCCCGAAGGAGCTGGTGCGCCGGCATCAGGAAGCGCTTCCACACGCCGCCCTCTTCAACGAGTACGGCCCGACCGAGGCCACCGTCTGGTCGAGCGTCTACGACTGCCGGCTCCCGACCCGCCGCGGCACCACCCCCATCGGGCGGCCGCCGGCCAACGTGCGCCTCTACCTCCTCGACGCGCGGACGAGCCCGGTGCCGGTGGGGGTGGCGGGCGAACTCTACGTCGGTGGCGAGGGAGTGGCGCGCGGTTATCTCAACCGCCCCGCGCTGACGGCCGAGCGCTTCGTCCCCGACCCCTTCTCGGGCGTGGTGGGCGCGCGACTCTACCGCACGGGCGACGTGGCGCGATACCTTGCGGACGGGAACATAGAGTTCCTGGGCCGCCTCGACCAGCAGGTGAAGGTGCGCGGCTATCGCATCGAGTTGGGCGAGGTGGAGGCGGCGCTGACGCAGCATGAGGGTGTCAGGGAGGCGGCAGTGATCGTCAGAGAGGAGGCGGCCAGCGAGAAGTCTCTGGCTGCGTACCTCGCGTGGGAGCCGGGGGGCGAAGTCTCCGAAGCCGGCCTCCGAGCCCACCTCGCGGAGAGGCTGCCGGGCTACATGATGCCCGCGACGTTCGTCGTGCTCGACTCGCTGCCGCGACTGCCGAACGGGAAGGTGGATCGCCGCGCGCTGCCCGCCCCCGAGGAGGCGCTGGCCGGGCGGGGGCAGACGCCCTTCGTCGCCCCGCGCACGCCGACGGAGTCCGCGCTGGCCGAGGTCTGGTCGCAGGTGCTCGGCCAGGAGCGGGTCGGCATCGACGACAGCTTCTTCGCTCTCGGCGGCGACTCGATTCGCAGTCTTCAGGTCGTCGCCAGGGCGCAGAAGCTGAATCTGCACTTCTCCATCGCACACATCTTCCAACACCAGACCATCCGTCAACTCGCGCCGGTCGTTGACGGCGAGGACAACCGGCCCGAGTGGCCCTTACAAGGTTCCTTACCGGCCGCCTCATCAGAGCGCGTGACAGGAGAGATATGATCATCGAGCAACTTTTGAGCGAACTGCGTCGGCGCGACATCCGCATCTGGGCCGAGGGAGACCGGCTGAAGTACGAAGCCCCCTCCGGGGCGCTCACCGACGACCTGCTCGGGCTCCTGCGTCTCCACAAGGAGGACATCCTCAAGAGCGCCGCGGCCGACGTGACTGCGGCCCGCGGCGGGGCCTTCAGTCTCGTCTCAGACGAGGATCGGCAAAAGCTGCCGCCTGACCTTGAGGACGCCTACCCCCTGAGCATGCTTCAGGCCGGGATGGTCTTCCACAGCGAGCACACGCCGGGGACATATCACAGCGTCATCAGCTATCAGGTACAGACTCGGATCGACCTCGGCGCCGTGCAGACCGCGCTGGAGCAGGTCGTCACGCGCCACCCGATGCTCCGCACCGAGATCAACCTGAACGACTACAGCGAGCCGCTGCAACTGGTGCATGCGGAGGCGGGCGTGACGCTGCGGGTCTATGACCTGGGTGAGCTTCCGGACGCGGAACAGGAAGCAGCACTGTGGGCGTGGCTTGAGACCGAGAAGCGCCGGCCCTTTAACTGGAACAGCTACCCCCTCATCAGCTTCCACGTACACCTCCGCGGCGAGGATCGGGCGCAGTTCACCTTCATCTCCCCGCACGCCATCTGCGACGGGTGGAGCGATAACCTGTTCATCACCGAGTTGTTCACGCGCTACCAATCGCTGCTCCGGGGCGAGGCCGTCGCCGTCGTGCCGCCGCCGAGCAGCCCGTTCCGTAACTTCGTGGCACTGGAGCAGGAGGCCATCGCGTCGTCCGAATGCCGCGAGTTCTGGAACCGTCTGTTGAGCGACTCCTCCTACACGAAGCTGCCGCGCCTGGCGGAAGCGGCCGCGCACGCAAGCGGCTCGCGCACCCGTCACCACGAGCTGAACATCCCGACGGAAGTCTCAGACAAGCTCAGGGAGATGTCCCTCAGCGCCGCCGTGCCTTTAAAGAGCGCGCTGCTGGCCGTCCACCTCAAGGTGATCAGCGTGCTCACCGGGCGCCCCGACGTGATCACCGGCCTCATCACGCACGGGCGGCCCGAGCAGGCCGACGGCGACAAGATCATCGGCCTGTTCCTCAATGCGCTGCCGTTCCGCCTCTCTCTACACGCCGGCAGTTGGCTCGACTTCGTGCTGCAAACGTTCGACGCCGAGCGTGAGATGCTGCCTTACCGCCGTTACCCGATGGCGCAGATTCAAAAAGATTTGGGCCAGCAGAGTCTCTTCGATACGTTATTCACTTACATCCATTTTCACACGAGCGAGGGCCTGCGGGGGGGCGGCGACATAAAAGTTCTGGGCGCCGTCGGGGTCGGCGAGACGAACTTCCCGCTGGGGGTGACCTTCATCGTTGACCCCCACACGCAGAAGATAAAGCTGACCTTCGACTGCAACGTGAACGAGATCGCGGACGAGCAGTTTGAGGCCATCCACGGCTACTACGAAAGGGCGCTCGCGGCGCTGGCCCTCGACCCGCACGCGCCAATCCGGACAGCGACTTTGCTCTCGGCGCAAGAGAGGCACACGCTGCTTGAGGAATGGAGCGGAGCGAGGGAGGAGGTCGCCCCGGCGGCGTGCGTTCATCAACTGTTTGAGCGCCAAGTGGCCCGCACCCCCGAGGCCGCCGCCGTCAGCTTCGCCGGCCGCCGGCTCTCCTACCGTGAGCTCGACTCCCGGGCCGACCGACTCGCCCGCCGCCTCCGCGCCCTCGGCGTCCGCCGCGGCACCCTCGTCGGCCTCTGCGTGGAGCGCTCCCCCGAACTCGTCATCGGCCTGCTCGGCATCCTCAAGGCCGGGGGCGCCTACCTGCCGCTCGACCCGTCGTATCCGTTCGAGCGCCTCTCCTTCATGATCGAGGACGCGCAGGTGCCCGTCCTGCTCACTCAGTCGCAGTTGGCCGACGCGCTCCCCCCCTTCTGGGGACAGACTCTCTGTCTCGACGAGGAATGGGCGGAGGTCGAGAGAGAGATTGACCAAAGCCTTGAGGTCGCCGTCGAGCCCGCCGATCTGGCCTACGTCATCTACACGTCGGGCTCGACGGGCAGACCCAAAGGCGTGATGGTCGAGCACGGGGGCGTGTGCCGACTGGCGGCGGCGCAGGCCGAGGCCTTCGGGCTGGGCGAGGGGGTGCGCCAACTCCAGTTCGCCTCCGCGGGCTTCGACGCCTCGGTCTCGGAGATCTTCACGGCGCTGCTCTCGGGGGCGACGCTGGTCATGGCCGGGCGGGAGGAGTTGCGGGCGGGCGCCGAGTTGCTCGGGCTGCTGCGGCGCGAGCGGATCAACACGGTGACGCTGCCGCCGACGTTGCTCTCGGCTTTGGCGGCGGAGGACTTGCCGGAGTTGCGGGTGGTGGTGGCGGCCGGGGAGAAGTGCGGGGCCGAGGCGGTGAGGCGGTGGGCGGGCGGGGGCTCGCGCCGGTTCATCAACGCCTACGGGCCGACGGAGGCGACGGTGTGTGCGACGATGGGGGAGGTGGGAGAGGGCGAGCGGGTGACAATCGGGCGGCCGCTTGCACACGCGCGGGTCTACGTGCTGGAGGGTGGTGGCGAGCCGGTGCCGGTGGGGGTGGCGGGCGAGCTCTACGTCGGGGGCGGGGGGGTGGCGCGCGGGTATCTGAACCGCCCCGCGCTGACGGCCGAGCGGTTCGTGCCCGACCCGTTTAGTCCGGAGGCGGGGGCACGGCTCTACCGGACGGGGGACGTGGCGCGGTGGCTGCCGGGGGGCGAGTTGGAGTTCGTCGGGCGGCGTGACCGGCAGGTCAAGGTTAGAGGTTATCGCATTGAACTCGGCGAGGTGGAAGGAATCATCAACGAGCACAGCGCGGTGAGAGAGAGCGTGGTGGTGTTGAGGGAAGATAGACCGGGGGAGACGCGGCTGGTCGGATATGTGTTGACGCGGCGCGAGGTGAGCGGTGCCGAGCTGCGGGAGTATGTGCGGGAGAGGCTGCCCGAATATATGGTGCCGTCAGCGCTGGTGGTACTCGACGAGTTCCCGCTGAACACGAGCGGGAAGGTCAACCGCAAGGCCCTGCCCGCGCCCGAGCATGCGAGGGACGAAGCGGCGGACAGTTTCGTCGCGCCGCGCGACGAGACCGAGGAGCTGCTGGCCGGCATCTGGTCGCAGGTCCTCGGCATCGAGCGGGTCGGCGTCCACGACAACTTCCTCGAACTGGGTGGGGACTCGATCCTCAGCATCCAGATCACGGCCCGCGCCACGCAGGCCGGGCTGCGCCTCACGACCAAGCAGATCTTCGAGCACCAGACCATCGCAGAACTCGCCGCAGTGGCGGGCGACGCCCGGGTCGTCAGTGCCGAGCAGGGGTTGGTCACGGGCGAGCTGCCGCTGACACCCATCCAGCACTGGTTCTTCGAGCAGGAGATGGCCGACCCGCACCACTACAACCAGTCGCTGATGTTTGAGTTGCGGCAGCCCGTCGAGCTCGATCTGCTGGAACGGGCGGTGACTCATCTGACAACGCATCACGACGCGCTGCGGCTCCGCTTCCGGCGCGATGCCGAGGGCTGGCGCCAGCGGATGGCCGAAGCCGACGAGGCCGGGGTGGGTGTCGTTCACCATGACTTCTCGGGGCTGGAGGCGGCGGAACGGGAGGCGGCCGTCGGGCGTGCGGCCGACGAAGTCCAGCGGAGCCTCGACCTGGAGCACGGGCCGCTCATCAGGGTCGCGCTCTTCGACGGCGGGGCCGACAGTCCGGCCCGGCTGCTGTTCGTCGTCCACCATCTGGCGGTGGACAGCGTGTCGTGGCGCATCCTGCTCGAAGACTTGCAGACCGTCTACGAGCAGTTGGAGGCCGGCGAGGCGGTGCGCCTGTGCGCCAAGACGACCTCCTTCAAGCGTTGGGCCGAGGCGCTCGCAGAGTACGCCGGCTCGGAGGAGCTGGAGGCGGAGCTTGAGTACTGGGAGCGGATAGGAAGTGAGCGCGTCGCCGCGCTGCCAATTGAGAAGGAGGCCGGTGAGGACACGCAGGCGAGCGCCGCCAGCGTCTCGTTGTCGCTCGGGCGCGAGCAGACGCAGCGGCTCCTCAAGGAGGTGCCCGCCGCCTACGGCACGCAGATCAACGACGTGCTGTTGCTGGCGCTCGTGCGCGCCTTCGACGGGTGGGCGGGCGGGCCGAGCTTACTGGTGGACATGGAGGGGCACGGGCGAGAGGAGGTCGCCGAGGGGGTTGACGTGAGCCGGACGGTCGGGTGGTTCACGAGCATCTACCCGGTGCTGTTGAAGCTGGAAGGCGGGGGCGTCGGCGACGAACTCAGGCGCGTCAAGGAGCGGCTGCGCGAGACTCCGGGGCGGGGGCTGGGGCACGGGCTGCTGCGGCACATGGGGAGCGCGGGAGCGAGGCGGCGGCTGGAGGCGCTGCCGCGGGCGGGGGTCAGCTTCAACTACTCGGGGCAGTTCGATCAGGCGCTGAACGGGGAGGGGATGCTCGGGGCGGCGGGCGGCCCCATCGGGGAACCGTTCAGTCGCCGGGCGAAGAGGAGTCACCCGCTGAGCGTCAACAGCTACGTGGTCGGGGGGCAACTACAGGTCGTCCTGACCTACAGCGAGAACCGGCACGAGCGGGAGACCATCGAGCGGTTGGGCCAGAGCTATGTGCGGGAGTTGGAGGCGATCATCGCACACTGCGCGTCGGCCGAGGCCGGCGGTCACACACCTTCGGACTTCCCGCTGGCGCGGCTCGGGCAGGAGACGCTCGACCGGGTGACGCAGCCTTACGGCAAGGTCGAAGACATCTATCCGCTCGCGCCGCTCCAGCAAGGGCTGCTCTTTCACACCATCTACGCCCCGACCTCCGGGACGTACATCGAGCAGTTGAACTGCCGGCTGGAGGGGGAACTCAACGTCGCCGCCTTCAGGGAGGCGTGGCAGCGCGCCATCGACCGGCACACTATTTTTCGCACCGCCTTCGTCTGGGAGGGGTTGGACGCGCCGCTTCAGGTCGTGTGCAAAGAGGCGAGCCTGCTCTGGCAGGAGGAGGACTGGGGCGGGCTGGCAGAGTCGGAGTGGCAGGAGCGCCTCGCCGCCTTCCTCGAAGCGGAGGCGAAACGCGACTTCGACCTCTCGCGCCCGCCGCTGATGCGGTTCGTCCTGCTCAGGAGAGGCGACGACTCCTACGAGTTCGTCTGGAGCCACCACCACCTGTTGATGGACGGGTGGTGTACGTCCCTGCTGCTCAACGAGGTCTTCCGGCTCTATGAAGCCTTCTGCAAAGGCGAAGATGTGCGACTGGAACGGGTCTACCCCTACCGCGACTACATCGCGTGGCTGCTCGGGCAAGACCAGTCGAAGGCCGAACAGTTCTGGCGGGAGAGTCTGAAGGGCTTCACCTCCCCGACCCGGATTACCGCGGGGGGGAGCGGCGCCGTCGGCGACGGCAGCGAGGAGGCCGGCGAAGGGGAGATACTCCTGCCGCCGGAGTTGTCGGCGCAATTGCAGGCGTTTGCCCAGCGGCATCAGCTCACGCTCAATACGCTGGTGCAGGGCGCTTGGGCGCTGTTGCTGAGTCGGTACAGCGGTGAGGAGGACGTGGTCTTCGGGGTCACGGTTTCGGGCCGCCCCGCCGAACTCGTCGGCATCGAGACGCGGATCGGGCTCTTCATCAACGCGCTGCCGTTGCGGGTCTCGGTGTCGGGCGTAGAGGCGCTCGTGCCCTGGCTCAGGCAGCTCCAGCGGCGTCTGACAGAACTCCGCCAGTACGAGTACAGCTCGCTCTCCCAGATTCAGGGGTGGAGCGAGGTGCCCAAGGGGCAGCAACTCTTCGACAGCCTCCTCGTCTTCCAGAACTACCCCGTCGACCGGTCGCTGTCGGAGAAGAAGGTCGGCCTCAGCGCCGGGGCCGTCAACGCCATCCACAAGACGAACTACCCCGTCACGCTGACGGCCGTGCCGGGGGAGAGAATTCTGCTTCAGGTCTCCTACGACGGCCCGCGCTTGGACGGCGCCACCGCCGACCGAATGCTCGGCCACCTGCGTCGGCTGTTGGAGGGCTTCGCCTCCGACGCGGGGCAGGGAATTTCCGAACTGCCGATCCTGACCGAGCGGGAAGAGCGGCAGATACTTTTCGACTGGAACCAGACGGCGCACGAGTACGCGGCCGGCGTGCGCGTCCACGAGTTGATCGAAGGACGTGCCGCCGAGTCGCCCGAGGCCGCGGCCGTCGCGTTCGAAGACCTGCGGCTGACCTATGGCGAGCTGAACCGGCGGGCCAACCGACTCGCCCGCCGCCTGCGCGCGCTCGGCGTCGGCCCGGAGGTGCTGGTCGCCATCTGTCTGGAGCGCTCGCCCGAACTCGTCGTCGCCATCCTCGCCACTCTCAAGGCCGGGGGCGCGTACCTGCCGCTCGACCCGGCGTACCCGCTCGAACGCCTCTCCTTCATGATCGAGGACGCGCAGGCGCCCGTGCTGCTCACGACCGAAGTGTTGGCCGGGGGGCTGCCGAGCCACTGGGGTCAGACCGTCTGCCTCGACTCCGACCGCGAGGAGATCGAGCGCGAGAGCGACGAGAACCTTGAGCCGGTCGCGGCGGCCGACAATCTGGCCTACGCCATCTACACGTCCGGCTCGACGGGCAGGCCGAAGGCCGCGCAGGTCACGCACCGGAACCTGCTTCACCTGCTCGCCGCGCGCGAACAGTACTATCCGGAGCCGGTCGGCGGCTTCCTGCTGCTCTCGTCCGTGGCCTTTGACATGGCGGTGGTCGGAACCTTCTGGACGCTGACGCAGGGCGGGACGCTCGTCCTCCCGCGCGAGGGGTCGCTGACTGATGTGGAGGGGCTCGCGGGACTGATAGACGAGAACTCCGTCTCCCACCTGATCGCCGTTCCTTCGCTGTGGCGTGTCATCCTTGAGCAGGCGGAGGAGGGGCGTCTGTCGTCGCTGCGCACCGTCGTCGTGGCGGGCGAGGTCTGCCCGAAGGAGCTGGTGCGCCAGCATCAGGAGGCGCTCCCGCACGCCGCCCTCTTCAACGAGTACGGCCCGACCGAGGCCACCGTCTGGTCGAGCGTCTACGACTGCCGGCTCCCGACCCGCCGCAGCACCATCCCCATCGGGCGGCCGGTCGCCAACGTGCGCCTCTACCTCCTCGACGCGCGGACGAGCCCGGTGCCGGTGGGCGTCACGGGCGAGTTGTACGTCGGGGGCGCGGGGGTGGCGCGCGGCTACCTGAACCGGGCGGGGCTCACGGCCGAGCGCTTCGTCCCCGACCCGTACGGGGGCGAGCCGGGGGCGCGGCTCTACCGGACGGGGGACGTGGGGCGCTACCTCCCGGACGGGGAGATAGAGTTCGTGGGGCGCGTCGACAATCAGGTGAAGGTCAGGGGCTACCGCATCGAGTTGGGCGAGGTGGAGGCGGCGCTGACGCAGCACGAGGGTGTCGGCGAGTGCGTCGTCGTGGCGCGCGAGGACGCGCCGGGTGAGAAGCGGCTGGTGGCCTACCTCGCGGCCGCGCCGGAGACCGAAATCTCCGTGGCGGGACTGCGGAGCTATCTGGGTGAGAGGCTGCCGGGCTACATGATGCCCGCGACGTTCGTCGTGCTCGACTCGCTGCCGCGACTGCCGAACGGGAAGGTGGATCGCCGCGCGCTGCCCGCCCCCGAGGAGGCGCCGGCCGGGCGGGGGCAGACGCCCTTCGTCGCCCCGCGCACGCCGACGGAGTCCGCGCTGGCCGAGGTCTGGTCGCAGGTGCTCGGCCAGGAGCGGGTCGGCATCGACGACAGCTTCTTCGCTCTCGGCGGCGACTCGATTCGCAGTATTCAAGTGCTGTCGCGTGCGAAAGAGCGTGGGCTCAACTTCTCGCTGCCGCAGATTTTTGAGCACAGCACTGTTCGCAGGCTCGCGCGTCAGGTCGAGTCCGCCGACGCCTGCGACACCGCCCCGCCGCCGAGCGAGCCGTTCAGCCTCATCTCCGAGGCCGACCGCCGGCAGATGCCGGACGACGTGGAGGACGCCTACCCGTTGACAATGCTTCAGGCCGGGATGGTCTTCCACAGCGAGCTGAACCCGGAGCTGGCGATCTATCAGAACACCTTCAGCATCCGCATGGAGATGCCCTTCGACTTCGACTGTCTGAACGAGGCGGTGGGTCAACTGGCGGCGCGCCACACGCTGCTCCGCACCTACTTCGACCTCCACAACTTCAGTCAGCCGCTACAGCTCGTGCGCAAAACCTTCTCGCTCCCCCTCACGATGGACGATCTCCGTCACCTCCCGCCCGCGGAGCAGGAGCGGGAGATTCGAGACTGGCTCGAAAGGGAGAAGGAGAGAAAGATCAACTGGGCGGAGCCGCCGCTGCTGCGCCTGCATCTGCACAGGTGCGGCGACGAAGTCTTCCAGTTCAGCCGCACCGAGCACCACGCGGTCTGCGACGGCTGGAGCGTAGCCACGATGTTGACGGAGTTGTTCCAGCACTACTACTACCTGCTGGGCAAGGATGACCTCAAGGTAGACCTCTCGCCGCCCCCTCCCTTCAGGGACTACGTCGCGCTGGAGTTGGAGGTGCTGAAGTCCGAAGAGGCGCACCGGTACTGGCAGCGAAAGCTCGGCGACCCGACCATCGTGAGGCTGCCGAAAAGGATCACTCCCGAGTCGGCCGCGGACGCCAAACACGCCGCGGGGCTGGTGGTGCCGATCTCGCCGGAGACTTCGGCCGGTTTAGGGCGGCTGGCGCAGCGGGCCGGCGTGCCCGTCAAGAGCGTGCTGCTGGCCGCGCACCTGAAAGTCCTGAGCCTCCTGAACGGTCAGAGGGATGTCATCACCGGGCTCATCTCGAACGGCCGCCCCGAGACCACCGACGGCGAGCGGATGTTTGGGCTCTTCCTCAACACACTGCCGTTCCGCCTGAATCTGGGTGGCGGCAGTTGGCTCAATCTGGTCGAGGAGGTGTTCGGCGGCGAGCGCGAGCTGCTGCCGTTCCGGCGCTATCCTCTGGCCCGGCTCCAGAGGATGCATCAGGGGCAGCCCCTCTTCGACACCGCGTTCAACTTCACACACTTCCACGTCGCGGAACGGTTGGAGAAGGTGACGGGGAGCCGGGTGCTGGACTCTTACGGATTCCAGAGGACTAACTTTCCCCTGCTCGCGGAGTTCAGCCTGTCGGTCTCGGTGGAGCAGGTGCATCTCAGCCTACACTACGACCCGTCATGGTTGAGCGGAGAGCAGTTGGAGAGGATCGGCCGCTACTACGCCGAGGCTCTCAGGCAGATGGCCGAGACGCCGGACGCGGATCACGTCGGCCGCACTCTGCTCGGCGACGAAGAGCGACACAAGCTCCTCGTCGAGTGGAACGACACGCAGGCCGGCTTCTCGAAAGAGAGGCTCATCCACCAGCTGATCGAGGAGCAGGTCACGCGCACCCCGGACGCCCTCGCGATAGTGTGGGGGGCCGAGCGTCTGAGCTATGGGGAGGTGAACGCGCGGGCCAACCGGCTCGCCCGTTACCTGATGTCGCTCGGTGTCGGCGCCGAAGACGCCGTGGGCGTCTGCATGGGGCGCTCCGCGGAACTGCCAATCGCGCTGCTCGGGGTGCTCAAGGCGGGGGCGGCTTACGTGCCGCTCGACCCGGCTTACCCGAAACAGCGGCTTAGCTTCATCACGCAGGAGGCGCGCCTGCGCGCCGTGCTGACGGAGACCGCACTCAGGGAAGTGGTGTCGGGGCTGGAGGCAGAGGTGGTCTGCGTGGACGAGCGGCGGGAGGCCGTCGCCGCGATGAGCGCGGAGAACCTCGCTCCCCAGAGCCTCCCCTCGAACCTCGCCTACGTCATCTACACGTCGGGCTCGACCGGCAGACCGAAGGGCGTCGCCATCGAGCACCGCAACGCGGTCGTGATGTTGCAGTGGGGCGTCGAGTACTACGGCGCGGGGCAGTTGGGAGGGGTGCTGGCCTCCACGTCCATCAACTTCGACATGTCGGTCTTCGAGCTGTTCGCGCCGCTCACCTGCGGCGGGAGGGTCATCGGGGCCGAGAACGCCCTCGATCTGGCCCGCCTCGCCGAGGCGCGGGAGGTGACGCTCGTCAACACGGTGCCGTCGGCGATGAAGGAGCTGGTGCGGGGCGGGGGGGTGCCGGAGACGGTCAGGATTGTGAACCTCGGCGGGGAGGCTTTGCCGCGCACGCTCGTCAACGGCGTCTACGCGCTCGGGCACGTCGAGGCGGTCTACAACCTCTACGGGCCGACCGAGGACACGACCTACACGACCTGCGCGCTCGTGCCCCGCGGCGAGGACGCGGCGGTGACCGTCGGGCGGCAGATATCGAACACGCAGATTTACATCCTCGACGCGACGTTGCAGCCCGTGCCGGTCGGCGTGGCCGGCGAGATGTACATCGGCGGCGACGGTCTGTCGCGCGGCTATCTGAACCGGCCCGAGCTGACGGCCGAGAAGTTCCTGCCCAACCCGTTCAGCCGCGAGCCCGGCGCGCGGCTCTACTGCATCGGCGACCTCGGGCGCTGGCGTGAGGACGGCGAGATCGAGTATCTGGGCCGCATCGACCATCAGGTGAAGATCAGGGGCTACCGCGTGGAACTCGGCGAGATCGAGGCAGCGCTGGCGCGGCACGAGGGCGTGCGCGAGGGCGTCGTCGTGTCGCGCGAGGACGCGGCGGGCGACCCCCGGCTCGTGGCCTACGTCGTGGCGCGGCCCGGCGCATCCCTCTCGACCGAGCAGTTGCGCAGCCATCTCAAAGAGCGGCTCCCGGACTACATGATCCCATCCTTCTTCATGCTGCTCGACGCCCTGCCGCTCAACCCGAACGGCAAACTTGAGCGCGCGGCCCTGCCCGCCCCGACCGAGGCGCGCCCCGCGATTGACACCGACTACGAAGCCCCGCGCAACCTCGTCGAAGAGGAACTGGCCTCCATCTGGGCCAACGTCCTCAAGGTCGAGCGCGTCGGCATGAACGACGACTTCTTCGAGCTGGGCGGCCATAGCTTGCTCGCCACGCAGATCATGTCGCACGTGAGGGAAGCTTTCGGCGTAGACCTGCCGCTGCGCAGCCTGTTCGAGTCCCCGACCGTCGCCGGTCTGGCCCTGACCATCGTGCAGGGCCGCGGCGAGCTGGCGGACGCCGACAAGTTGGCCCCCATGCTGGAAAGACTGGAGGGCCTGTCGGAAGAGGAGGTTCAGGCCATACTGGCGGGCGAGGGCGAGTTCACGGGAGAGGGCAAGTAAGATGAGCGACATCGCGAGGCGCATCGCCGAACTTTCCCCGGCCAAGCGTGACCTCCTTTTAAAACACCTCGGGGGGAGGAAGGAGGACGGCCCGCCGCCGGTCAGGGCGGCGCGGCGCGAGTCCGACGCGCTCCGACTCTCCTTCGCGCAGCAGCGCCTCTGGTTCCTCGACCAGTTGGAGCCGGGCAGCGCCGCCTACAACATCCCGATGGCGATGCGCCTCGCGGGCCGCCTCGACGTGACGGCACTGGAGCGGAGCCTCAACGAGGTGGTGCGGCGCCACGAGGTGCTGCGGACGACCTTCGCGGCGGGGGACGGTCAGGCCGTGCAGGTCATCAAGCCGAGTCTGATCCTGACGCTGCCGGCCGAAGACCTGACCGGACTGCCGGAGTCGGAACGAGGGTCGGAGGCGAGGCGGCTGGCCGCGCAGGAGGCGCGGACGCCGTTCAGTTTGACGGAAGGGCCGCTCATCAGGGCTCGGCTGCTCCGGCTCGGCCGGCAGGAGCACGTGCTGCTGGTGACGGTGCATCACATCGTCTTCGACGGCTGGTCAACGGGCGTGCTCCTCAAAGAGGTGACGGCGCTCTACGGCGCCTACAGCCGCGGCCTTACCCCCGCGTTGCCGGAGCTGCCGATTCAGTACGCCGACTTCGCCCTCTGGCAGCGCGAGTGGCTGCAAGGCGCGGTGCTCGACCGGCAACTCGCCTACTGGCGGGAGCAGTTAAGCGGCCCGCCCCCCGTGCTGAAACTGCCGACCGACAGGGCGCGCCCGGCCGTGCAGAGCCACCGCGGCGCAACGACCTCGCGGGAACTGACCTCAGACCTCTCGGCCGCGCTGCGCCGGTCGAGCCGGCGTGAGGGCGTGACGCTCTTCATGATGCTGCTCGCCGCCTTCGACCTGCTGCTCTCGCGCTACACGGGGCAGGAGGACATCGTCGTCGGGACGGACGTGGCGAACCGGAACCGGGCCGAGATAGGGCCGCTCGTTGGCTTCTTCGTCAACCAGCTCGCGCTGCGTGTCAACCTGTCGAACGACCCGACCTTTCTGGAACTGCTCGGGCGCGCACGCGAGGCGATGTTGGGGGCGCAGTCGCATCAGGACTTGCCCTTCGACCGGCTCGTCGAGGCGCTCAACCCGAAGCGCGACATGCGCATCGCGCCGATCTTTCAGGTCAAGCTCCTCGTGCAGCACGCCGACGGCGGCCCGGGCGCGAACGGTTCCGGGCTGAGCGTGGAGCCGCTCCCGGTCGAGAGCGAGACGGCCACGTTCGATTTAACCCTGTCGGTGACGGACGCCCCACAGGGCATAACGCTTGAGCTGAAGTACAACACAGACCTCTTCGACGCCCCGACGGCGGCGCGGATGCTCCGCCATCTGGAGGCTCTGCTCCGGGCGGCCGTGGCCGAGCCGAGGCGTAGGATTTCCCGGTTGTCGATGCTGAGCGAGTCCGAGCAACGTCAACTGCTGCTGGACTGGAACGACACCGAGACCGAGTACTCGGGGGACGAGTCGCTCCACGAACTCGTCGAAGCTCAGGCGCGGCGGACGCCCGACGCCACGGCCCTCGTCTTCGGCGGCGCGAGGCTCACCTACCGTGAACTCAACGAGCACGCCAACCGGCTGGCGCACTACCTGCGAAGCCTCGGCGTCGGGCCGGAAGTGCTCGTCGGCGTCTGCATGGAGCGCTCCGTTGAGCTGGTCGTCGCGCTCCTCGGCACGCTGAAGGCCGGCGGCGCCTACCTGCCGCTCGACCCGGCTTACCCGAAAGAACGTCTGGCGCTGATGCTAGGGGACTCGCGGCCCGCGACCCTGCTCTGCCACGAGCAGACGGCCGGCAGCCTGCCCGAGTGGGGCGGCCGCCTCGTCACCCTCGCGGCCGACTGCGCGCTCGTCGCCGGGCAGGAGAGCGCCAACCCGCCGCGGGTCACGTCGGGCGACAATGCGGCCTACGTCATCTACACCTCGGGCTCGACGGGGCTGCCGAAGGGGGCCGTCAACACGCACCGGGGCATCCGGAATCGCCTGTTGTGGATGCAGCAGGAGTACGGGCTGACGGGGGGCGACTGCGTCTTGCAGAAGACGCCTTACAGCTTCGACGTTTCCGTCTGGGAGTTCTTCTGGCCGCTGATGACGGGGGCGCGGCTCGTGCTGGCGAGGCCGGGCGGGCACCGGGACGCCCGTTACCTCGTCGAGTTGATCAGGGAGGAGCAGGTCAGCACGCTGCACTTCGTGCCGCCGATGCTGCGCGCGTTCCTAAGCGAGGAGGGCGTCGAAGAGTGCGCCAGCCTGAAGCGCGTGATATGCAGCGGCGAGGAGCTGTCGCCGGATTTGCAGGAGCGCTTCTACGCGCGCACAAACGCCGAGTTGCACAATCTGTATGGCCCGACCGAAGCGGCGGTGGACGTAACCTCCTGGGCCTGCGCGAGGGACGGCGGGCTGAAGACGGTTCCCATCGGGCGGCCGATATCGAACACGCGAGTTTACATCCTCGACCTTCAGAGGCAGTTAGTGCCGGCAGGCGTGGCGGGCGAACTCTACATCGGCGGGGTTGGCGTCGCGCGCGGCTACCTCAACCGCCCCGCGCTGACGGCCGAGCGCTTCGTGCCCGACCCCTTCTCCGGCGAGCCGGGCGCGCGGCTCTACCGGACGGGCGACCTCACGAGGCACCTGCCGGACGGTGAGATCGAGTACCTGGGCCGCATCGACCACCAGGTGAAGATCAGGGGCTATCGGATCGAGTTGGGAGAGGTCGAAACAGTGCTGGCGCGGCACGAGGGCGTGCGCGAGGGCGTCGTCGTGTCGCGCGAGGACGCGGCGGGCGACCCCCGGCTCGTGGCCTACGTCGTGGCGCGGCCCGGCGCATCCCTCTCGACCGAGCAGTTGCGCAGCCATCTCAAAGAGCGGCTCCCGGACTACATGATCCCATCCTTCTTCGTGCCGCTGGAAGCTCTCCCCCTGCTGCCCAACGGTAAAGTTGATCGCCGCTCGCTGCCGCCGCCCGACCGGACTCGGCCGCAGCCGGACGGCGCCGTCGAAGAGACCAAGTCGCCCACGCAGGAGATGCTGGCCGGCATCTACGCTTCGCTGCTCGGCGTCGAGCGTGTGGGTAAAGACGACGACTTCTTCGAGCTGGGCGGCCATTCGCTCCTTGCCACGCAGCTCATCTCAAGGGTGCGGGGCGCGTTTCAGGTCGAACTGTTATTAAGCAGCGTCTTCGACGCGCCGACGGTGGCCGCGCTGGCCGACAAGATCGACGAGCTGCATAGGGCCAATCAGGGAGTACCGTTTCCGCCGCTGCTCCCGGCCGCGAGGGACGGCGAGCTGCCGTTGTCTTTCGCGCAGCAGCGGCTCTGGTTCCTCGACCAGTTGGAGCCGAACTCCCCCGTCTACAACCTCGCCGTGGTGCTGCGGGTGACGGGCACCCTCGACGTGGCGGCGCTCGGGCGGAGCCTCGACGAGGTGGTGCGCCGCCACGAGGTGCTGCGGACGACCTTTAAGGTCGTGGGCAGTAGCCCCGTGCAGGAGATACGGGCGGAGCTGCGGGTGGGGCTGCCGTTGCTGAAGCTCGGCGGGAGCGCGGAGGAGCGGGAGGCTGAGGCGTTAAGACTGGCGCAGGAGGAAGGGCAGCGCCCGTTCGATCTGGCCGCGGGGCCGCTGCTGCGTGCGCAGTTGTTGCGCGTGGACGACGCGGAGCACGTGCTGCTCTTCACGATGCACCACATCATCTCGGACGGCTGGTCGATGGGCGTGCTCATCAAAGAGGTGACGGCGCTCTACGCCGCCTTCTCGCGCGGCGAGCAGCCGAGCCTGCCCGAGCTGCCCGTGCAATACGCGGACTACGCGGTGTGGCAGCGCGGGTGGCTGCGGGGCGAGGTGCTCGAAGCGCAGCTCTCATACTGGCGACGACAACTTGAGGGCGCGCCGTCCTCACTGGAGTTGCCGACCGACAGGCCGCGGCCGGCGGCGCAGAGCTACCGTGGCTCGACGGCCACGCTGGCGTTGTCGAAGGAGCTGTCTGAATCGCTCAAGAGCTTGAGCCGGCGCGAGGGCGTGACGCTCTTCATGACGCTGCTCGCCGCCTTCGACCTGCTGCTCTCGCGCTACACGGGGCAGGAGGACATCGTCGTCGGCAGCGACATCGCCAACCGCAACCGCGGCGAGACGGAAGGGCTGCTCGGCTTCTTCATCAACCAGCTCGTCCTGCGCACAGACCTCTCGGGCGACCCCACCTTCCGCGAGCTGCTGGCGCGCGTTAGGCAGGTGTCGCTGGATGCTTACGCGCATCAGGACGTGCCCTTCGAGAAACTGGTCGAGGCGTTGCAGCCCGAGCGCCACCTCAGTCGCTCCCCACTCTTCCAAACCAAGCTCCTCTTGCAGAACACCCCGCGGGCGGAACTGCGCCTCCCCGGACTGGCCCTCAGACCGTTGAGCGTCGAGAGTAAAACTTCGAGGATTGACCTGACCCTCTCGATGCAGGAGATGGGCGAACAACTCACCGGCCTCCTTGAATACAGCACCGAGCTGTTCGACGCGGCGACGGTCGAGCGCATGCTCGGCCATTATGTGAACCTCCTCGAAGCCGCCGTGGCGGGTCCCGGGCAGCGCGTCTCGGAGCTGCCCGTCATGTCTGAGTCGGAGCGGAGCCGCTTGCTCGTCGCATGGAGCGGAGCGAGGGAGGAGGTCGCCCCGGCGGCGTGCGTTCATCAGCTGTTTGAGTGCCAAGTGGCCCGCACCCCCGAGGCCGCCGCCGTCAGCTTCGCCGGCCGCCGGCTCTCCTACCGTGAGCTCGACTCCCGGGCCGACCGACTCGCCCGCCGCCTCCGCGCCCTCGGCGTCCGCCGCGGCACCCTCGTCGGCCTCTGCGTGGAGCGCTCCCCCGAACTCGTCATCGGCCTGCTCGGCATCCTCAAGGCCGGGGGCGCCTACCTGCCGCTCGACCCGTCGTATCCGTTCGAGCGCCTCTCCT
>JBJMGP010000015.1:0-8516 GCA_045807865.1 Pyrinomonadaceae bacterium | reverse complement strand
CTCAAGCGGCGGGACGTTGATGCCGCAGTTGACGCAGGCCATCCGCTCCGAGTAGAGCTTCTCCTCGCCGTCAACGACGGAGATGAGGACGGCCCCGCCGGTGAGCTTCAAGGCCGTGCGGACGGACTCGGTCAGACGCTCGCCGATGCCGGGCTTGATGAGGAGGCGGTCAACGACGGCCTCGATGGTGTGGTTGCGCCGCTTGTCGAGCCGTATCTCCTCGTCCAATGAGACGAGTTCGCCGTCCACGCGCGCGCGCAGAAAACCGTCCTTCTGAAGTTTCTCAAGCTCCTTCTTGAACTCGCCCTTGCGGCCGCGCACCACCGGCGCGAGCACCATCACGCGCTCGCCCTCGGGCAGTGAAAGGACGCTGTGGACGATCTGCTCGACCGACTGGCGGGTGATGGGCGCGCCGCAGACGTGGCAGTGCGGCTGGCCGACGGAGGAGAAGAGGAGGCGGAGATAGTCGTAGACCTCCGTCACCGTGCCGACGGTCGAGCGCGGGCTGCGCGAGACGGTCTTCTGCTCGATGGAGATGGCGGGCGAGAGGCCGTCAACCGAGTCCACGTCGGGCCGTTCGAGCTGGTCCAAGAACTGGCGGGCGTAGGCCGAGAGCGACTCGACGTAGCGGCGCTGGCCTTCGGCGTAGATGGTGTCGAAGGCGAGCGAAGACTTGCCCGAGCCCGAGAGTCCGGTGATGACCGTCAGGCTGTCACGCGGAATGACGACGCTGATGTCCTTCAGGTTGTGCTGGCGCGCGCCGCGCACCGTGATGCGGTCAATTGCCATTGCCTGAAATCATCCGCGCGCACTACAGTGGAGAATCCGGCGCTACGCGGAAACGACGATTGTAAACGACCCCGGGGAGGCGGGCAAGCGACCCGCCCGAATTCGACCGACCGGCGGACTTTGCGGAACGCGCCGCCCACCGGCGCGTTAAAATTGTCGGTCGAAGTCGGAAGCCGAAACACCTGAGCACAGAGAAAGGCGGGAGTCCGAATGGCTTCACATCTCACGCGCGCGCTCTTACTGATGACGCTCTGTCTGCCCCCCGCCTACGCGGGGGCGCAGGTGAAGAAAGAGGCGGACAGGCCGAAGGTCTACTGCGAGCCGTCGCGCGCGCTGGCGCTCGTCGGCGAGCAGTTGTCGGAGGCGAAGACTTTCGACGACCCGGTCAAGCGCATCGGCGTGATGACGCGCGCGGCCGACCTGCTCTGGCCGCGCGAGCGGGCGCAGGCGCGCGCCGTCTTCGCCGAAGCCTACGAGCTGGCGTCAACCTTCTACCGCGAACGCGGCGACGAGACTCGGCAGGAGAGGGGCCGGGCCGACAGCCGCGTCCCCGGCCTCATCGTGGTGCTCCCCGACCAGCGCTTCGAGGTGCTGCGCGCGATAGCCAGGCGCGACGCGGCGTGGGCGCGCGAACTGGCCGCGCGGGCCGCCGCAGAGACGCGCGAGGAGGCGAAGAAGACCGAGGACGCGAGCAAGCAGCGGCACCGCTCCGTGGGCGAAAAGCTGCTGCCCT
Source organism: Pyrinomonadaceae bacterium (assembly GCA_045807865.1). GTDB lineage: Bacteria > Acidobacteriota > Blastocatellia > Pyrinomonadales > Pyrinomonadaceae > QHXN01. The sequence goes on along the minus strand of JBJMGP010000015.1, from coordinate 6,994 downwards.
TCGCCGAGTCTCTACTTGAGACGGACAGGGAGACGGCGCTCGCCGTCGCGCGCACAACCTTCAAAGACCCGGCGACGATGTACGTCCCGCGCTTCCTCTACGCGCTCGCCGCCGCCGACCGCGGCGCGGCCGACGGGCTCTTCAGGGAAGCCCTTGCCGCCTACGCCGCGCGCGACGAGGTCAACTCGATGCTCTACCTCTCCTACTACCCGTTCGGGCTGACCCAGGCCATCGCGTCCGTCACGCCGAATCTGGGCGTGGGACAACCGAAGGGCTTTAACGCCGACCCGGAGTTGCAGCGTCTATTCGTCAACGCCTTCCTCGGCCTGGCCGAGCGCCGGCTCGCGGCCTTCGGCCAGCAACCGCCCGCCGAAGGCCCGTCCCGCGGCCCGACCGAGGCGCAAACGATCTACACGGCGCTCAAGGTGCTCGAAACGCTCTACGGCGCGCGGCGGCCCGCCGCGCTCGAACGCATCACGACGCTCGAAGGCCAGGCCGTCGCGTTCCTCTCGGCCGAACAACAGTACGGCGCGGCCGCTTACTCGAAGCGCGACCTCGACGGCGCCGCCGCGGCCCCGAGCGAAGGCTCATTCGAGAGGGCGGTCGAGCAGGCCACCAGACTCCCGGCCGACCGGCGCGACGGGAGCCTCACGATGGCGATCCTGTTCTCCTCGGACGCCGCGCCGCTGGAGACCGTGGAAGCCGCCGCGCAGAAGATCGAGGAGGCGGAGGTGCGCCAGCAGGTCATCGGCTGGCTCTACTTCAGGCGCGGGCACAAGGCCGCCTACGCCGGCGACTTCGACGAGGCGCGCCGGCTCGCCGAACACGTCGAGGCGCTTGAGGCGCGTGCGCTGCTCTTCCTCAACATCGCCTCCGAAGCGCTCAAGCGCTCCGACGACAGGCAGCGGGCCGAGGAGTTGCTCTCGTCCGTCCTCGCCGCGGCGCGCAAGGCGCCCGACTCCGAGCCGAAGGCGCGCGCGCTGCTCGGCGTCGCGCACCTCTACGCGAGGTTCGACTATCTGCGGGGCCTCGGCGTGATGGGCGAGGCCGTGGCCGCCATCAACAAACTGGACGAGCCCAACCTCGTCTCCGCTTCGCTCCCGATGAGAATCGCCGGGAAGAACTTCGCCACCTACGCCGGCTGGCCCATGCCCACCTTCACGCTCGAAAGCTCCTTCGGCGAGCTGGGCGCGCGCGACTTCGAGGCGACCCTCGCGCACACCAACCAACTCGGCGACCGGTACCTGCGCGCCTCGGCCGTCCTCGCGCTCGCCGCGAAGTGTCTGGAAGAGGCCGAGAAGCAGGAGCAACAGGAGAAGCCGAAGCAGCCCGTGGGCGGCGGCCGGAAGCAGTGAGCGGGTAGACGAAATTTCCTCACCTGCGCGGCGGAAAAAATCCTTGACGCAACATGCGGACGGGTATAGAGTACGCGACGCTCAGCTCAAGGTACCGCCTATACCTTTTAACAAGTAACTCCATTTGCAAAAGGTAAGCTAGAGGCGGTTCAACCTTCCTCGGCGCCTTCTCGGCCGCGAAGTGGTTTCACACACTACACCGACAACGGGCCGAGTCGGCGGGTAGAACCTCTCAACCACCTTTCGTGTAAATCCGTCACCCCTGTATTCGCCGCGCCCTCGCGCGGCGATGAAACCTCAAACCCTTCTCTACGACGGAGGAAGCACCATGTCCAACAGAATACTTTCACGCGCAGCCTTGCTGTTTTTGCTGGTTGCGTTGACGGCGCCGACGGCCAACGTCGCCGCCCTCAACGGTAGGCGAGCGTCCGCTCAAAAGCGGGCGCAGGCGCAGGCACAGGCAGAGCGCATGAACGAGGGGGCACAGAAGGGGGCAACCTACGACGAGCGGAACAGGATTCAGTCAGTCGTCCTCGACGACGGCACGCGGGTCGGGCTGGTCTACGACGCCAAGGGGCTGTGGCAGGGCTTCTCGTTCGCGGACGGCGGGAAGATGCTGTTCGAGCGCGACGCATCAGGAAAGATCAACGGCCTCAGACGAGTCGCCAAGGCCGCACGTCAACAGTCCCGTGATGTACGCGGCGGTGTCTTACGGCGTGTCAGGTTCGGGTCGCCGTGGGTGGGAGATGCCTGCGCCGAAGCGACGGTGGCCGCGGTCACGGCGGCCGCCAGCGCCGTCGCCATCTGCGCCCTTGGGACTATAGAAAGCTGTGCGGCAGCAACGGTCTCGGCGGCGGCCGCCGCTGTGAGGGCATACAACGCTTGCAAGAATGCTTCCGCCGCGGTGGAAGAGTCGGCAGCGTAGTCGAACTCTTTAAACGTCAGCACTGACGAACAGGCCGCGCCGGCGGGGCTCGTAAAGTACACGGCTTGGCCGGCGCGGCCCGAGATGCTTCGGGGGGTGAGTGTATGTGCCAACTGAATATTGCATACGCGGTTTTACTGGGCGCAACGCTGTGCGTGGCGGCGTCGGCGCAAGGGGGCTCGGGGTCGAAGCGGAAAGGGGGAGGCGCGAAGCCACGGGCGGGTAGCACGCGCGAGACGCCGACCCTTGAGCAGCAGTACGCGTTGGCCGTGCTCGAACAACTCTTATCGACGTCGAAAGGGTTCGAGGACGACCAGCTCAGAATCAAGACGCAGGTGCAGGCGGCGGACATCCTGTGGCCCTATGACGAACCGCGTGCGCGCGGAATCTTTAAAGACGCCTTCGACGCCACAGCCTCGGCCAAACTTGAGAAGGGCAAGGAGGGTACCGCGCCCGCCTCTCCGCCCGGGGGCGCGGCTGCGCTGATGGCGCTGCGCGGCGAAGTCTTGAGTGTCGTCGCGCGCCGCGACCCAGACCTCGCGGAGAATCTGATCGGCTCCCTTAAAGGCGCGCGGGGCGAAGACGATGCAACCAACCCGGATAACGCGGGAGTCGGCCCCGGGCTCTACCTCGAATCGGCTTTGAGCATCGCCGAGACGAACCCGCGTCGCGCCGTGCGTCTGGCCGAAGCCGGTCTCGAAGGAGGTCTTTACCTCGACCCCTCGCTCGTGCGCGTACTTTACGCGTTGCGCCGGACGAGTCCCGCGCAGGCGGATGCGCTCTATAAATCGGTGCTGGCGGCAGCCCGGCGTCGTCAGGGGTACTCAGCCGTCAACCTCACGATTCTGGCCGCATACGCGCTGCCCGAGTTTTCGACGGGCACCGCCTACGGCGGCGACACTCTGCCCAACACCGGTACGGAGACACAGGCCGCCGGGCCTTTGGCCGTCGAGTTCCTCGACTTCGCCTTTGACACGTACACGTCACTGGCCTTCCCCCCGCCGGCCGCGGCCACGGGCGCAGAGGCTCGTCCGGCAAGCGTGCCGAACCCCATTGACTACATAACGGGGCAGCGGTTGCTGCCCTTCTTCACCCGTTACCTGCCGGAGAAGGCTGTCTTGTTCCGCGGGGCGCTGGAGGCGATTGCCGTCCGCCTGAAGCAGAACTCTCTGATGGAGACGGTGAGTAATCTGGCGCAGTCGGGCAGCACGGATGACATTGCGAAGCAGGCCGAGGCGGCAAAGGACTCGTTCCAGCGCGACCTGCTCTACTTCAGGGCCACGCTGTCGGCGAGCGGGGCCGGCGAATTTGAGCGGGCGCTGTCGCTGGCGGAGAAAATCTCGGCCGAGGATTTCCGGGACGAACTGGAATCGACCGTGCGCTTCAGTGCCTCCACGAACTTACTCGGAAAGGGGGAGATCGACGCGTCCCTCGGCTACGCAAAAGAGATTTCGGACGTTCGGCGTCGCGCGCTCCTTCTTGCGAAGATCGCCCGCGCTCTACTCGACAGGCAGAATATCCCGCGGGCCTCGGAAATCCTGTCGGAAGCCGAAAAGACAATCGACAGGGGCAAAGACGGAATGGAGAAGGCGCAGGCGCTGCTCATGATTACCGAGGTCAAAATTCGACTAGACCCCACGCAGGGGTTCGAGTCGATGGAGGCGACCGTCAAGGCATTCAACGAGGCAGATACCGCCCCCGCCCCCAAGTCGGACGCCGCGCCCGGCATCGGCTCGATGATGAAGACAATGCTCGCCAGCATGTTTCGGTTGGGGTCGCCGGACTTCGCGCCGAGCTTCTCCCTGCTCGCGGCCAACGACTTCAACCGTGCGGTTCAGTTGGCGCAAAAGCTGACGAGGAAGGATGGCGCCGTCCTCGCACAGTTGGCGGCCTGCCGGGGCGTCCTCATCAAGCAGACCGGAAAAAAATCTCAACCCCGTCGATCTTGATGCGGGTGGGGAGCGCGCGTGCTTGTCCGCATCGCCTCGTCCGTCACAGGACGGACGCCTGCCGCGCCGTGAACGGCGGCGCGGCAGGCGGCGCGTCTTGACACCCTTCTCGCACGGCTCCTACACTTCGCGACAGAGAGACGCCCGCGAACAAGCGACCGGAGCAAGAGATGAGAGAGAGCAGGGGAGCGACGTGCTGAATCTTCCGAACGCACTGACTTTGTCGCGCATCTTCGTCGTGCCGCTGCTGGTCGTCGTGCTACTCACGCCCTTCTCGGAGAACTGGTTCGGCGTCCAGCGCCACGTGCTCGGCGTCGCTCTCTTCCTCGGAGCCTCCTTCACAGACTTCCTCGACGGGCGCATCGCGCGCAGCCGCCAGCAGATTTCGCGCTTCGGCATCCTGCTCGACCCCATCGCAGACAAACTGCTCATCAGCGCCGCGCTCATCTCTCTCGTCGAGAACCGGCTGGCGCCGGCGTGGGCCGTCTGCATCATCGTGGGGCGCGAGTTCGCCGTCTCGGGGCTGAGGAGCGTGGCGGCAGCCGACGGGGTCGTCATCTCCGCGTCGCGGATGGGGAAGTTCAAGATGGTGGCGCAGGTGCTGGCCGTCGCGCTGCTCATCGCTTCGAGCACGGCGGGCGAGCCGCCCGTGGCAAACTTCGGCCACGCCTTCCCGGCGATACAGTTCTGGACGGTGCCGGAGTTGCGCGAGGCGCTGCGACACCTGTTTAGCGAAGGCGGTGTGACGGTGACGGACTGGCAGGTGCTTCTCTACACGCTGGGGCGCGCGATGCTGTGGGTCGTGGTGCTGCTCGCCTGCCTCTCGATGTACGAATACTTCCGCGCCTTCTACCGCGACGCCGTCGTGCGCTCCAACGCCGCGCGCGAACCGGCACGCGCCCCGCTCCCGCAAGCCGCGGGCACGACGACCCCCAACCGTTAAAGGCCGTAAACCGTGACAAGTAAGAGCCTGTTCTTACTTGTCACGGTTTACGGTTTACGGTTCACGGCTATTGGACTTCGACCGCGTCGCCGGTATGTATCTCCTGCGCGATGCGCGTGACGACGGCCGTCGCCGTCCGCCCCTCGACGCGGAGGACGACCAGTTCGCCGACGACCTGGCGCGGGACGGACGGGCGGGTGCGCTTGATGGCGGGAGTCTTGACCGTCTCTCCGTACTTCGACCCGTCAACGTCTTTGGGGCGCTGCGTCTGGTTGGAAAAGCCTCCGCCGTGGAACTCTTCGCTCTCATAGCCGCGGCGCGCGTTGGCCGCCTGCTCGTCACCATATTTCACGATAGTGCCATGGTTCTCCGGGCGGAAGACGGTCAGGTAGTCGCCGACTTTCAAGCCGTCCTCCGCGCCCAGATCGACGAAGACCACGTCGTCGCGCGAGACCATCTCGCGCCCGTCGCGCGCGAGCACGAGACGGCCGTTCGGCTTGCCCGTCGGCTCGGCGAAGCGGTCGAGCGCCTCCTCGGCGCGCGCCTGCGGGGTGGGGCGCTCCTGCGCCGGGCGGAGCAGGTCGCCGAGCAGCAGGTCGCTGCACGCCACACGCACCTCGGCCACCGAGACGCGGTCGCGCACGCGCACGACCCGCAGCCGCCCGACCTCCTGTGTGTAGACGCCAAGCGAACCCGCCTTGCGCGAGAACTTCGAATGGAACTGTCCGCGGGGCCGCACGACCGTAAACTCCTGCCCGACCTTGACGCCGGCCTGCGCGCCCGTGTCGATGTAGACCAGATTGCCCTCGGCGAAGACGCGACGCGCCCTCTCCTGCTCGGCGCCGACGATTTGGCCGACGGCGGCCTGCGAGGTCTGCTCGATGTAGCCGCCGCAGGCTGCCTCGCTGGCGCGTGCGGCCGGCGCGGGGCGACGCGCCTCTGGGGCGACGAGCATCGGCGTCTCGCCTGGCTTTTGCGGCCTCGGCGTCTGGGCGCTTGCGGGGGCATGGGCGAAGGCGCAAAATAGGAGCAACAGCAGCAGCATTTTGCAGGCGGGAAGCGTGTCGCAGCTACGCACGGGTAATCTCCTTGTGTGTTTGTGGCATCAAAGGTGTCCGTCAATCCGCAGGCCTTGACTCGCTCGGAGTTCTTCGGGACAGCGGGCGGGGCTCTTTAGAAGAGGCGCGGGGCGGCATACAAGGCCCCGGAGGGGCGCCGCCCTGGAGGGCCTCTCCATCCTAGCGGCTGGCGCGCGGGGGCGTCAACAGGTTTGTTCATCGTTGCCCGGGCGGCAGTCTGCGACGGGTGGCCGCGGCGGCTTGCCTTTTCCCGAAGGCGTTGCTAGTATTCACGTTTTGCCGGAAGGCACGGATTCTCTACCGTAATAGGCCGGCGTAGCTCAGTTGGTAGAGCGTCTGATTTGTAATCAGAGGGTCGGGGGTTCAAGTCCCTTCGCCGGCTCTGTCCGGGTTTGACATTGGCAGGGGTGGTCGAGTGGTTAATGGCACCGGGCTGTAAACCCGGCCGGCGAAAGCCGTACGTAGGTTCGAATCCTACCCCCTGCACCAGCTCATTGCGGATTTCGGATGGCGGATGAGGAGATGTACTACCTTTTTAATCTGCCATCCGCATTTCGCATTCCGCAATCCGGATGGGCGGGAGTAGCTCAGTTGGTAGAGCATCAGCCTTCCAAGCTGAGGGTCGCGAGTTCGAGCCTCGTCTCCCGCTCCATTTTAACGGCTTGGCGCCCGCGTAGCTCAGGGGTAGAGCGCCTCCTTGGTAAGGAGGAGGTCATGAGTTCAAATCTCATCGCGGGCTCCAT
>JBJMGP010000014.1:0-111369 GCA_045807865.1 Pyrinomonadaceae bacterium | reverse complement strand
GGGGTCTGTGCCCGTGCCGACTTCGTCGAAGAGCACGAGCGCGGGGCTCACACACAACTCGACCATGCGGCGAATGTTCGAGACGTGCGACGTGAAGGTCGAGAGGTTCGCGGCGAGCGACTGCCGGTCGCCGATGTCCGCGAGCACCGACCCGTAGGGCGGCACACGCGCCGCGCGCGCCGGCACGTGCAGCCCGGAGAGCGCCATCAGCGAGAGCAGGCCCGCGGTCTTTAAGACGACGGTCTTGCCGCCCGCGTTCGCGCCCGAGATGACCATGACGGGTCGGGCAGGGTCGAGGCGCAGCGAGACGGGCACGACCTCCAGGCCCTGCTCGCGCAGGTTCTCTTCGAGCAAAGGGTGTCGTGCTTCGGAGAGTTCGAGGACGTTCTCTTCATCAATCACCGGCTCGACCGCGCGCAGGTGCGCGGCGAGCGCGGCCCTCGCGCCCACGAAGTCGAGTTCCGCCACCGCGTCCGCCGCCTGCTCCAGCGCGGGCAGCTCCGTGCGCAGCTCTTCGGTTAAAGTCGAGAGGATGCGCGTGACCTCGCGCTCCTCTGTCTCGCGCAGCGCTTGCAGCTCGTTGTTGGACTCGATGGTCTCCAGGGGCTCGACGAAGACGGTCGCGCCCGAGGAGGAGAAGCCGTGCGCGACGCCGGCCACGCGTCCGCGGTGGTCGCTGCGGACGGGGATGACGAAGCGGTCGTTGCGGACGGTGACGAGCTGGTCCTGAATCGACTCCTCGGAGCGCCGCATCAGAGTTTCGAGCGAGCGCGTGATGGTCGAGCGCATCCGCACGATGTCGGCGCGGATGCGCGCCAGCTCCGGAGAGGCGCGGTCGTCCAGCTCGCCCGACGGCAGTATCTTCGAGAAGACGCGCGCGGCCAGACCCGGCAGCGTCCGCGGCAAGGCTTCCACGACCTCCCACAGCACGGGCGCGGCCTCGCGCTCGGCGGCGACGGCGGCGCGCGCGTCGGCCGCCTGTTCACACAGGCGCGCCAGCTCCAGCAGCACCAGCGGGTCGAGGATCGTGCCTTCGATTCGCAGGCGCGCGATGGCCTCGGCCGGGTCACTCAGCTCCGAGAACGACCAGCGCGATCCGCGCGCGCGCAGCTCCACGCACTCCGACACGGCGCGCAGCGCACGCCTCACCTCTTCCAACGACGAGAGCGGCTCAAGCGCCTCCGCCCGCGCGCGCCCCACCGGCGTCTGCGCGTACCGCCGCACGAGCGCACGCGCCCCCTCGTACTCCAAAGTCTGAAATGCCTGATCGTTCATCGTGAGTAAATAGTAAAGCCGTCAACCGTGAACCGTAAACCGTGACAAGAAAAAACAGCTCTTAACTTGTCACGGTTCACGGTTCACGGTTGACGGTTCTCTGTCTTCTGCGTTCGGTGCCGCTCATGGCGGCGTCGAAGAGACGTGCGGGGTCGAGGAGGTAGACGGTCTCGCCGGCGTGTTGAAAGCTGCCGCGCGTGGGGAGTGCGGGAGAGGCCGGGGGGGAGACATCTTCGTCGGCCTTCAGCGTGTGAGACGCGGACGATTCGCACGCGAGCGCCAGTTGTTCGTCGCCGGCGAGCGAGGCGATCAGCGCGTGCGCGTTCGGGCGACGTTCGTGCGCGAGGCCCGAGGACTCAAGCAGCCGCGCGGGGTCGAGGACGGTGCGCATGCGGCCCCGGACGGGGGCGACGCCGAGAACCGTGCCGGGCGCGTGCGGCAGCGGCGCCGGCTCCGCCCAGGGCGTCACGCACTCGCACTCTTCGGCATAGACGGCGAAGGCGAGGCCGCCCGCGCGCAGCAGCAGTAGCGCGCGAGCCTCGTCGCGCGTCGTCGTGGCGTACTTCTCTTCGTGCTCGGTCATGAGTTCACGCGGGGGCTCTCGAAATGTCTAGCATGTGACCTGCCCTGACGCAAGAGCGTTCAGAGCCGACCGCCGTCCCGGTCGGCTCCGACCCGTTGGCCGCCGCGCCCTTCTGGTAAACTACACGCATCTACGAAGGGAAGTGAAACCCGGGATGATGAGGATGAGAGTGCTTTTGTCGGCCGTGTCGATCTGCCTGTTGCTCGCGGCGGGTGTTCGCGCGCAGCAGGCGAAAGGCGGTGACGATGTGTCTGCTCGTGAGCGTGGGCGCGTGCGCGCGCCGGAACTCGAAGGTGGCCGCGGGTGGCTGAACACAGACAAGCCGCTCTCCATCGCCGGCCTGCGCGGCAAGGTCGTGCTGCTCGACTTCTGGACTTACGGCTGCGTCAACTGCATGCACGTCATCCCCGACCTCAAGCGACTCGAAGAGAAGTACCCGAACGAGCTGGTCGTCATCGGCGTCCACTCGGCCAAGTTCGAGAACGAGAAGGAGACCGGGAACATCCGCCGCATCGTGCTGCGCTACGGGCTCGAACATCCGGTCGTCAACGACGCCGACTTCCGCATCTGGAACTCGTACGCCGTGCGCGCCTGGCCGACGCAAGTGCTCATCGACCCGGACGGCTACGTCGTGGGGCAGGTCTCGGGCGAGGGACACTACGAGGTCATCGACGGCGCCGTCGGCGAACTCGTCGCGGAGGCACGCAAGCGCGGGACGCTCGACCCGCGCCCCCTCAAGCTCGCTTTAGAGCGCGCGAAGACGGGCGACTTGCCGCTCGCCTTCCCCGGCAAGGTGCTGGCCGACGAGAAGGGAGACCGGCTCTTCGTCGCCGACTCGAACCACAACCGCGTCGTCGTCACCAGACTCGACGGGAGCCTCCTCTACACCATCGGCTCGGGCGCGCGCGGGAAGCGTGACGGCCCATTCGACGCGGCGAGCTTCGACGGCCCGCAGGGGCTCGCGCTCGATGGCGAGATGCTCTACGTCGCCGACACGCGCAACCACCTTCTGCGCCGCGTTGACCTCAAAGGCCGCACGGTCGAGACCGCGGCCGGCACGGGCGCGCAACTGCGCGACTACGGCGTGCGCGGCGGCCCGGCCCTGACGACTTCGCTCAACTCGCCTTGGGATCTGGCGCTCGCGGGGCGCACGCTCTACGTCGCGATGGCCGGGCCGCACCAGATCTGGAAGTTGGATTTAGACCGGCGCGAGGTCTCGGTCTACGCCGGCACGGGGCGCGAGGCGCGCGCCGACGGCAAACGCCTGGGCGAGTTCGAAGACCCCGACGCCGCGGCCTTCGCGCAGCCCTCGGGGCTGGCCGTCAATAGTTCGACGCTCTACGTCTCCGACGCCGAGTCGAACATCGTCCGCGCCATCGCGGGCGATGAGGTGCGGACGCTCGCGGGCGGCGACCTCTTCGAGTTCGGCGACAAGGACGGCGCGGGCGACGGCGTGCGCTTGCAGCACCCGCTCGGGCTCGCGCTCGACGCGGGCCGGCTCTACATCGCCGACACGTACAACCACAAGCTCAAGGTGCTCGACCCGCGGACGGGCCGCGTCTCGACCTTCGCCGGCACGGGCAAGCCCGGGCAGACGGACGGGGCGCGCCCCGAGTTCTACGAGCCGGGGGGGCTCTCGGTCGCGCGGGGCAAACTCTACGTCGCCGACACGAACAACCACGCCGTGCGCGTCGTAGACCTCTCGACGAAACAGACGACGACCCTCGTCATGCGTGGGCTCGAACCGCCGCCCGCGGGCGCGGCCGCCGAAGGCGCGACGGAGGCCGCCGGGCCGAACATGGAAGAGTCGAAGCTCTCGGCGCAGCGGCTCGGGGTGGGCGGCGGGGCGTCGCTCGTGGTGGACGTACGACTCCCCGCGGGTTACCACCTCAACCCGGCCGCACCGAACCGCTACCGCGTGACGGTCGAGAGCGGGCGCGAACGGCTCGCGCTCGGCAACGCGGACCTGACGGCGCGCAGTGGCGACGCCGCCTCCGAACTCGGCCAGACGATGAAGTCATTGCGGCTCCCGCTCGTCGTGCCCCTGCGCGCGACGGCCGCGGGCACGGCCGAGTTGCAGGTGCGCCTCACGCTCTACTACTGCCGCGAGGACAACACGGGCACGTGCCGCATTAGGACGCTCGTCTGGCTCGTGCCCGTCGAGCTGACGGCCGAGCCCGGCGCCCCGCGCGAAGTGAAGTTGCAGGGGAAGGTGGAAGGAGAGTAGGAAGTAGCCAGTAGAAAGGCATTCTTCCTACTGACTTCTGCCTACTGCCTACTGCTTAATTCCGCGAGAGGTCGCCCGCGTCGTCGAGCAGCTCGGGCCAGAGCGTGCGGCTGTGCTCCAGCTCTCGGTCGAGCAGGGCGCGCGTCTGTTCGAGCTCGCGGCGTAACTCCTGGTTGGAGCGTTCGAGTTCACCGATGTGCCTCTTCAACTGGCGCGAGCGCCCTTCGAGGAACATGACGTAGAAGTAGAGCACGCCGGCGATGGCGGCCAGCGCGAGCGCGAGAACGAGGGCGGCGTAAAACTCCACGGCTTTCTTCCCTGTTTGTTGGTTTGATTCATTACTACCCCTTCCCGCGCGTTTGCGCAAGTCCCCGCCCGCGTGGGTTATAATCCGGCCGCCCCCTTCGTCCTTAACGGCAGGTTGAACTAACTTCGAATAGGGAGGGAACCTCATGTCAAAGGGAAGGGAAAGGTTGGTGGCGCGCTTAAGCGTGGCGGCCGTGCTGTGCTTCGCGTTGAGCGCGACGGCCTCGGCGCAGACGACGTGGACACTCGCGTGGAGCGACGAGTTCAACGGGCCAGCCGGGTCGGCCGTGGACGGGACGAAGTGGGTCGCGGAGGTGGGCAACGGCTCGAACGGCTGGGGCAACCACCAGCGTGAGTACGACACGAACGCGACGAAGAACGCCGCGATGGACGGCGCGGGCAACCTCGTCATCACGGCCTACAAGGAGTCTCCGGGGAAGAGGTACCGCTGCTGGTATGGCGAGTGCCAGTACACGTCCGCGCGTTTGAAGACGCAGGGCAAGTTCGAGCAGGCTTACGGCCGCTTCGAGGCGCGCATCAAGCTCCCGTACGGGCAGGGCATGTGGCCCGCCTTCTGGATGCTCGGCAACAACATCAACACCGCGGGCTGGCCCAACTGCGGCGAGATCGACATCATGGAGAACATCGGCCGCGAGCCTTCCATCGTGCACGGCACGATCCACGGCCCCGGCTACTCGGGCGCGAGCGGCATCGGCTCACAGTACGCGCTGACGAACGGGGCCTTCAGCGACGCCTTCCACGTCTTCGCCGTCGAGTGGGAGCCGAACCAGATACGCTGGTACGTGGACGGCAACCTCTACCAGACGCGCACGCCGGCCGACCTGCCGCCCGGCTCGACGTGGGTCTTCGACCACCCGCACTTCATCCTGCTCAACCTCGCCGTCGGCGGCTACTGGCCCGGCGACCCCGACACGACCACCGTCTTCCCGCAGAAGACGTACGTCGATTACGTCCGCGTCTATCGGTAAACAGTAACTTCACTACGGAGACACGGAGGCACGGCTTGATGACTTATAACTTCAAGCCGTGCCTCCGTGTCTCCATTGATGGTTGAGAATGAGCCTCACTGTCCGCCCGGCCGCGGAGGGTTGGCCAGCTCGCGGACGCGCTTGCGCCAGTCGGCGGGCGCCTCGGTCTTGAGCTGCGGCTGTTCGTAGGCGGCGAAGACCAGCTCGCGGAGCGCGGGCAGGAATGTGAATTCAAGCGCGGCCTTCGGCTTCTCGACTTCGGCGAGCGCGGCCAGGCGTGCGTCGCGCCACTCGGCCGTGGGCGCGACGCCCTGCTGGATGTAAGAGAGCGCTTCGAGTCCTATCGCCCCCGCCGACGACAGGTCGCGCGCGAGCGGCCGCGCCTCCGAGAGCGCGGGCGACCTGTCGATCAGCGCTTCGAGCACCGGCCCCGCGTCGCGCCACGACGTGAGCGTGTCGCGCAGCGTGCTGAAGTGCAGCGCGAAGCGCGGCGCGTCGGAGAGGATGAGGTTGACCCGGCGCGAGAAGCTGCGCCCGCCCGCGGCGTCGGGCCGCGCCGCGTCCACCAGCCCCGTCAGCGGCGAGAGCATCGTCTGCGGCCTTTGCTGGTAGCGGTGGTACTCCTTCACCGGCTCGACGACCTGCGCGAGCGTTTCGAGCGCGGGCGGGTATGGGCCTCCCGCCAGGCGGCGCAGCATCATCGCCTGATTCTTCTCGTGCGTGAGCCCGAGTTCCTCCAACTGCACGCTCAAGACGGCGAGCCGCCGGTACATGTCTTCCACGTCGCGCACCTCGCGCGGCGACCAGAGCCGCTCGGCGACGGCGGCCGCGCGCGGCCAGATGCGCGAGTCGATGGTCTCGGGCGTCACCCACTCGCCCCACATCGTCGCCTCGCCGCCGAGGACGTGCGCCGCCTCCGCGTCACTCAAGCCGCTGCCTTCGGGCAGAGGGTCTGTGAGGTAGTGCGCAGAGGCCGGGTAGGCGAGGTCGATGTAGTAACCGTTCGAGAGCACGCCGTCGTAGCCGAGCCGCGCCGCTTCGGCCAGCGCCTTCGTGCCCCGCCAGGAGTGTATGACCACGTCCTTCGGCAGGTCGGGCTGGAAGATCTCGTCCCAGCCCATCATGCGCTTGCCGTGCTTCTGTAGGATTTTAAGCAGCCGCTGGTTGAAGTAGGTCTGGAGCCCGTGGTTGTCCTTGATGCCCTTCTCTTTCATAAAGGCTTGAATCCTCGGGTTCAACCTCCACTGCTTGCCCGTGTTCTCGTCGCCGCCGATGTGCATGTAGGCGTCGGGGAAGAGCGCGGCCATCTCGCCGAGGAAGCCTTCGAGCAGCTTGTAAGTCTCCTCGCGCGTCGGGTCGAGCGTGGGCTCGAAGACGCCGGGGTTGCGCTCAATCGTGTACGGCCCCGGCGCGCTCGCCAGTTCGGGGTGGCCGACGACCCAGGCGGTGGCGTGGCCGGGCATGTCGAACTCCGGGACGACGCGGATGCCGCGCGCGGCGGCGTAGGCGATCACCTCGCGCGCCTCGTCCTGCGTGTAGAAGAGCCCGTCGGAGCCCTGCTGGTGGAGCTTCGGAAACTTCTTGCTCTCGATGCGGAAGCCCTGGTCTTCGGTGAGGTGCCAGTGGAAGACGTTGAGCTTGACGGCGGCCATCGCGTCGAGGTTGCGCTTCAGGACTTCCATCGGCTCGAAGTGGCGGCCGATGTCGATGAGCAGGCCGCGCCAGCGGAAGCGCGGCTGGTCCTGGATGGAGACCGCCGGGACGTAGAAGCCCCCGCGGTCGCCTTCGAGCAGTTGGAGGAAGGTCTCAAGCCCGCGGAGCGCGCCGACCACGGTCGCCGCGCGCAGCACGGCCTGCCGCTCGTTCACTTCGAGCGTGTACGACTCGTCCTCGTCAACCGCCGGGACGGTCTTCCCCGGCCCGCGCGCCTCGACCAAGAGTTTCGCGCCCGTCGTGTCGGCGCTCAGCCCGCGGGCCAACTCCAACACCGTGCGCCCTTCGAGCCTCCGCAACGTGCGGTCTACACCAGCGCGCAGGCGCTCGTCCACGTGCCCGGCGGCGGCCACCGTGAACGTCTTATCGACGGCGAGCCTGCCCTGGTTGAAGCGGACGCTGGCGGGCACGGGCATCAGGTTGTGCCGCGCGGGCGTCTGCGCCGCGGCCCGCGGGACGAAGGCGGAGAGCAGAAGGATTGAGATAAGTTTGAGCGCTTTCATTTGAACCTCGGCTTGAGCGTGGGCAGGACGTTCTTCCGACGCCATGGCGTCGAACCGTCCTGCACGTAACGCTCAAGTGACTTTTCTGGATGACGGGAAAGCTTCGGCGAACTTCGGTGCACAAGGATTAAAGCAGACGGGCGGCCGCCGTCAACCGAAATGTTCGCCGGGGCGGTAAAACTTTTTCGATGGCCCGCGCCCCGCTCCTCTGCTATCCTCGCGTCCCGCGTTCTCAACTTTAGACGTTCTTCTCAAACACGACATAAGGAGTGACGAAGACCATGTCCCCCAGTCTCAGACTACGTTCGGTGTTTCCCGCGACCGCGCTGCTCCTGCTCCTGCTCCCGGCCGCCGCCCTCGCGCAGGCGTGGCCGCGGATTCTCGAAGGCGCGGAGCTTGAACGCGTCGTCCCGCAGGGCTTCTACTTCGAAGGGCAGAGCGCGGCGACGCAGATGCGCAACGCGGCGGTCGCGCAGTTCGGGCCGAAGCGCTTCGTGATGGCCGGGCTCGTGGACACCTCCGGCTATTCGAGCGACGTGCAGGCGAAGTATCAGGGCTTCATCATCACCGACTCGCCCATCACCGTCGGCGGCGCGCGGCTCCCGACCGGCGCGTACGGCTTCGGGTTCAGCGCGGACGGCCGGCTGAACGTGATGGACGTGGGCGGGCGCCGCGTCCTCTCGGTGCGCGCGCGCAACGACGAGAGGCTCCAGCGCCCCCGCCCGCTCATGATGACGGACGCGCGGAACGGCGCCCGCCTCTACGCCGGCCGCAGCTTCGTGCTAATCTCGTCGCGTTAGTGGATCAAAGGCCGCCGGCTTTCGGCCGGACTCCTTTTGCCGTATGACGCGCAGGATCGACTTAAAGCGGATACACACGGCGCACTTCGGCACGATGCGCGCCATCAACCGGCAGATCGTGCTCAACTATGTGCGCGACCGCGGGCCGATCTCCCGCGCCGAGATCGCGCGCCGCACCTCGCTCCAGCGCTCGACCATCTCTGAGATCGTGGACTCGCTGCTGGTCGAAGGGCTCATCGAGGAGATCGGCGCGGGGGTCTCGACCGGCGGGCGCTGCCCGAAGCTTCTGGCCCTGCACGCGAGCGGCGCCGCGGCGGTCGGCATCGACATCACGCCGACGCACACGACCGTCGCCTCGTGCGACCTCGCGGGCTCCGTCCTCGAACGCGAGGTCTTCGAGACGCACCCGGACTTTGAGAAGACCATCCGCCGCGCCGTCTCGGCCGCCACGCGCCTGATTGGAAAAAGCCCCGGGAAGATCGAGGGCGTCGGCGTCAGCCTGCCCGGCCTCGTAGACCCTTCGACGGGCCGGCTCATCTACGTCCCCTACTTCAACTGGCGCGACCTCGACGTGGGCCGGCGCATCGGCGTCGCGACCGGTCTGAAGGTGGCGGTGGACAACGACGCGAACGCGGCGGCGCTCGCCGAGCTTTGGTTCGGGCGCGCGGAAGTCTCCGAGGCGCGCGACTTCATCATGGTCTTCATCGCCGAGGGCGTCGGCACCGGCATCATCTTCGACCGGCAGATCTACCGCGGCGAGGGCGGCGCGGCCGGCGAGTTCGGCCACATGGTCATCGGCGAGCGCGCGCCCGTGCCCTGCTCGTGCGGCGGCTACGACTGCTGGGAGGCGTTCGCCTCGGGGCGCGCGGCCGTGGCGCGCTACGCGGCGCTGGTCGGCGACGAGGAGGCGAGGCAGTTGAGCTTCGCGCACCTCATCGACCGCGCGCTCGACGACGAGGGCGCGGCGCGCGCCGCCCTCCTGGAGACCGCCCGCTACCTCGGCCGAGGGATCTCGAACCTCATCGTCGGCTTCAGCCCGGAGATCGTCGTCGTCGGCGGTGCCATCACGCGCGCGTGGGAACTGGTGTCGGGCATCCTCGACGACGCCGTCAAGCGCAGCATCCGTCGCGACCTGCCCGCCGCGCGCCTCACCCCCTCGACCATCGGCGACGAGGCGAGTTTAATGGGCGCCCTGAGCCTCGTCCTCGCGGACAAGTTCGCACCGGTCGCTGCCCTCTAAAGAGGGGGTAGATACGTCGAGGGGGCGAGGTCTCGCTTTGCAGCGAGACCTCGCCCCCTCTTCGGTCGGGGGAGAAAGTTGAATCCTGCCCGGGGAGGTGCCCGCTCCCGCGGGTTAGGACGTGTACGGGGTCATGATGGCCGTGCGGCGGACGGACTGCGTGGATGAAACTTGCCCGAGGGTAGATGAATGAGCCGTCACGGGGATGAATATATGAATGAACCTCATCGAGACCTCGCACAGTCCGGGCATCTGCCAGGGGCTGCCCCTTGGTCGCCCCAACCTCTAACGCGCAAAGCCTCGCCGGGAGGGATCACCCGCGCGGAAAATTTTCCTGTCAATCTCCTCAACCTTTAAACTTGCCAGCCATCGCTGATGTGTCCGCTCCCTGTGACGGTTGGCGCAGACCACGTCAGGATGTGTCATTTGATTTATAGGTCTAAGGTATAATCTTCATATGAATAAGAAGGCGAAAAAACGATTGAAGGAATCCGTGCAGAAGGAAATTGCGGAACGGACGGCTGGGAATAAGGATAAGCAAGGTTCATCCATTCCACCTAAGAAGCTGCCAGAGAACCAGAAGTTTACGCCAAGGCCAGAAAAGAAGAGGGGTTAAGTGGTTCGCTTATAAACATCCCGATGTGTGCTGCGGTAAACTATCATTTTTAAGTTAGCACACTATAGACACACGGAATGAGAGAGGGCAGCCACATGGCCGCCCTCTCTCATTGATATGATTGATGCACCCGGCACGACTCGAACGTGCGACCTTCTGATTCGTAGTCAGACGCTCTATCCAACTGAGCTACGGGTGCGTGTGTTCTCTTGTGAAGAGATGTGACGAATATAAAAGGCGCGTGTGGGGAGTGTCAAGCGGGGGTGCGGGCGGCGAAACGGCCCGCAAAAGCCTTGTGTTTTCAGCGGGCGTAGTAGCCCGGGCGGGAGCGTGCGATGGCGTCGGGGCGGGCGACTTCGACGGTGATGGCGCGCCACTTGCCGTCGCGGGGGCGCGCGGTTGAAGACTGGTAGGCAAGGCTGTAGAGCGTGCGCATCTCGGCGGCGACCTCGGCGTAGAGGCGCCCCATGTCTTCCAGCCGATGTATCTCATGGAGGCGCCCGCCCGTCCGGTCGGCGAGCGTCTGCATGCGCGCGCGCGCGGCCGAATAGATGGCCAACTGCTGTGGCGTCAAGGGGAGCATCTTCGTCGGGTCGGCCGAGGGGAGCGCGAGCGGGTAGACTGTGACACCCAGCCGGTCGGCCAGGTCGAGCACGGAGCGCAGCGCGGCGCTCTGGTCGGGCTTGACGGTGGCGACGGCCTCGTCGCCGGTCCTGGCCCCGGCGGTCGTCTCGCCGTCGAGCTTGCGCTCGTCCGTGTCGAGCCCGTCGGTGAGGACGACAATGGCCTTGCGCCGCTTTCCTTCCTTCGAGAGATCCGCGAGCGAGTGGCGTAGCGCCTTATAGAGGCTCGTGCTGCCTTTGCCCTTGGCCTCCTCGATGGCGAAGGCGATCTTCGTCCGGTCGCCGGTGAAGTGCTGGAGCGTCTGCACCTTGTCGTTGAAGGCGACGACCTCGACGCGGTCTTCAGGGCCGAGCGCGTCGATGAAGCGCAGCGCGGACTGCTTGAGCGTGGGGCGGAAGTTGATGGTCGAGCCCGACATGTCGAGCAAGAGCACGAGGCTGAAGGGGGCGGTGGAGGGCTCGAAGCTGACGACCGACTGCTTGACTCCGTCCTCATAGACGTTGAAGTCGGACTGCGAGAGGTTGGTGACGGCGTGCCCCTTCTGGTCGGCGACGCCGACGTTGAGGATGACGAGGTTCGAGTTGATGGGGACGACGTCCTCGTCCTGATCCTGCGCGCGCGCGCCGGCCGAGAGGCAGAGGAGCGCGACGAGGGCGCAGGCGAATTTCAGCGAGTTGTGCCGGAAAATGTTGAAAAAGGTCATCGCTCGAACACGCTCGGTGCGCGGATAGTATGCGCAGGCGCCGCTGTTTTGCGCAAGCGCGCGCATACGGCCCTGGCGGTAGTGGCTTGGGTGCGTGTGTCGAGCGGCGAGTTGCCAGACGAGACCGCGTGCCTCACGAGCGGCTCGGGTGAATGGGTAAGAAGGCACATGGGCGGACAGGATGCGCAGGATGAGTAGTTAAAGAGTTGAAATTTCAGAGTTGAAATCTTCGATCCTTAATTCCCCCCGTGCATCCTGTCCACCCGAGAGAATTTACCTTCCGGCTCGCGCGCGGGCGCGGCGAGGGGCGGGCGCTTCGCGTTCGGAGTCGTCTGCGACGGGGGCGGGGAAGGGGACGGGCGCGGGCGCCGAGGGGCGCGCGGGAGTGCGTCGTGTGCGACGCGCCTCGGCGCGCTCGGCCGCGGCCTCGGCGACGCGCCTGGCCTTCTCGATGCGCTTGCGCGGGACGAGTTGGTAGCGCAGCTCCATCTCCTGCGCGACGCGGTAGATGCTCTTCGCCTTCTGGCCGCGCTCGGCGCGGCGCAGCACGTCGGCCGTCTCCAAAAGCTCGGCGCGGTCTTCCTTGTCGATCCAGATGTAAAAGGATTCGGCCATCTCTCTTAAAACCTCCAGGCGTATCAGCTTGCGCATCTCCTCGGGCCTTGCGACCGGCTGGATGTGCGTGAGTGTCGAGTCTGCGGCCGCGCGGGAGGCGCTCCCCTCCGGCCCGCGGCGCGCGTCGTAGTAGTCCGAGACGAGTGTGTCCAACTCCGCGCGGTGCTCGTCGTAGTAGAGTGCGAAGTCGTTGCAGCGCGTGCGGAAGGCA
This sequence comes from Pyrinomonadaceae bacterium, assembly GCA_045807865.1. GTDB lineage: Bacteria > Acidobacteriota > Blastocatellia > Pyrinomonadales > Pyrinomonadaceae > QHXN01. Next base: position 98,964 of record JBJMGP010000014.1, on the reverse strand, counting down.
CAGTTCACCGAGCAGACGAGCGCGTCCTTAAAGTGTCCGTAGCGGTTGCAGTAGAGTTTCAGACTCATCGCTCGCACCGTGCCCGAAGACACGGGACACTATAACATGCGCGTGCCACGCGTGCAACGTACGTTTGCCCGTGAAACGAATGATGCTCTGAAAATCCTTCACGGCCGGCGGCCGGCGGCGTATAATTCGCGCCGTCCTTCGAAGGTTCGAGTCAGACTCACGGGTTCGCCGCCAAGCCCCGCGGAGTATCTCCAAACACGGCGCCGCCGACGAGGCGTCCTCAAGCGTCCGGGGAGATGCGAAAGCCTTGTACAAGCCGAACTTCTGCTGCGAGTGCGGGAGGGTGAAAAACCGCCTAGTTTTGCGCGGTTTTTCTGAGAGTTGGGACAAAGTTGGGACGTTCTTTCAGCGTTTCGACCGCGCGCGCCATCGCCTCGGGGGTCGAATGCGCGTAGCGGGTGGTCATCCGAAGCGACGAGTGGCCGAGCAGACCCATGATCGTCGTCTCATTGACGCCGGCCTCGGCCAAGCGGGTGGCGAAGGTGTGCCGGAGGTCGTGGATGTGGAGGTCCGCGACCCCCGCTTCTCGGCAGGCCGCCTTCCACTGCCGCTCGACGTAGGACGCCTCGAACCCCCGTCCGAAGAGGAGGCGGCCGTCCGAGTCGGCCGCCAGAGTACGCAAGACATCGAGGGCCGCGGGGTTGAGCGGGAGTATCTTGCGCCGCTTCTCCTTGGTGCGCTCCGCGGGGAGGATGACCCGGCCCGTCGGAAAGTCCACCTCCGATTTACGAAGCAGTAGCATCTCCCGAAGCCTCATGCCGGTGTTCAGGGCCAGGTCGAAGAGCGGCAGGAGGTGTGGGTACTTCTCCGAAAGCGTCTCGCGAAGAGGCACCTCCTCCTCCCGGGTCAGGTACCTGGCGCGACGCTCCTCGTCGCGGAGCCGGCGCACCTTGGTCGTAGGGTTCTGGTTGGTGTAGCCGTTCTCCACGGCCAGGTTGAAGACGCGGCACAGTACCGAGAGTTCGAGGTTGACGGTCGATGCCTTGTGGCCGTCTCTCCTCTCCTTCTTCGCCCGCTCTACCTGCATCGGCGAAATCTCGTGGAACGCCTTGCCCTTGAAGTATTCACAGAACATCAGGGCTATCCTCTCGTCCTGCTCGTGCCGCTTGCGGTTGGCTCTTGCGTACGGGATGAAGACCTCGCGGACGAACCTCTCGAAGGAGGTGTTCGCCGCCTGCCTCCCGTAGCGCCCTTCGTAGACCGCCCTGCGCATCTGGGCCTCCACGTCCAGAGCCTCCTGTTTGGTGCGCGCTTCGGGTATAGAGCCCTTGTAGCGCACCCGGCGGATCATGAAGTCGTACATCCAGCGCTTACCACGTTTTCTGACTGCCATCGCTCCTCCTTAAGGCGGTCGCGGCCATCGGGAGGGTGGCCGGGAGTGTATAGAGTGCGGCGCCGCACTTCAACCCCTAGACCGCCCTCAAGCGCCGCTCCTCGACTCTGGCGTTCGACTCCAACTCCGACAGCTTGAACCTGACGCTTGAGCCGACCTTGTAGAAGGGCACCGAGTGGTCGCTGACCATCTGGCGCAGTTGGCGCTCGGAGATGGAGAGGTGCGCGGCCGCGGCGCGGGCGCCGACGAGGGGCTCGGAGGATTGGGCGGGCGGCCGGTCGATGGGCGTGACCGCCGCCGCCTCGGCCATTAATCTCCGACAAACCGTCTCGGCAATCTGCTCGATCTGCTCTTCAAGATTCATGAGTTACAACCCCTCTGCGGCAATGTCTCATGCGCCTCACACTCCGAAGACACTCAGGGCATCCGCCGTGCCAAAGCACTGATAAGCCGTTGATTTATAATCCTTTATCATTAGCGGGCGGCTCGTTTATCACCACTTATCATCACAGAGGCTGTGACCGTCCGTCGCCGACGAATCGACCGCGGTGGAAGGAAGGATTTACCCGCCGCGGCATGGTAAATAGTTCTTACCCGGGTCTGACCCGCTAGAGAGCGCGGCCCGTTTACGACGACGCCTGTTATCCCGAATGTCATAGCCGCCATTGCACTTAACCCCGTTCGATAACTTGTTATTTTTGTTAGCTAACAAAAATAACAACGAATGTCTCAGAGCGGAAAGGAGTTACGGCCGCCGGGTTTCGCGCCGAAAAATCCATCCTGTCCGCTCAAGGAAATGGTTGAATCTTGCGCTTCCGAAGAGTGGTTATTGCGTGTGTAATAACTGCCCTCCTGCGCCCCGAGAGTAATCACGCGGCGCCCTCCGTTACCGGCGCGCCGAGCGGGTAGTGGCTCACGCTCTCCGCGATCTTCCAGACCTCGTCCGAGTCGAGCGGCGGCGACACCCTCGACAGGTTCACCTCCATGAGCCTTTCGAGCAGCTCGCCGCGGCTGCCGACCTCGCCCTTTCCCCACACGGCGCACCCGACCCTGAACAGCCTTTCGTTGCGCTCGCCCTCGACGATGGTAGAGCCGCCGGAGAACGCCCGCGCGTGGCTGTGTGCGCTTGCCTGAAAGTTGATGGGCCGCGGCGCCTCCGCCTTCGGCCGGAACACTTCGAGCAGCCATTCGGGCGCGGGAATGACGGGCGTGGCTCGGCAGACCTCGTAGAGATTGCCCGAGGCGTGTATCGAAGGCGGGAGCACGATGTAGCCCCCGTCAGCGCGCGTGTCCACGCCCGGGCCGACTTCGCCAGCCGAGTTGCGGAGCACCTGAGAGGCAGGGTACTGGAACAGGAAGTGAAAGCCCCCGCTCCCGGTCTTCATCGTGAGCGTGTCGAGCCAGGCGTCGCCATGGGCTTCGAGGAGGTCGTTGAGCGACAGGTCGCCGCCGTTCTTCGGGTCGAAGTCGAGTGCGACGAGCTGCATCTCCCGACCCATCGCACCCCCGACGTTCGCCGTCGGCCAGCGCATCCACCAGCGGCGGATGGTCGGGAAATCTATGGTCGCGTTCTCGACGCCGTTCGGCAGGTCGTCCCGGTGCCAGCGCGGGTGTTTGCCCTTCGCCTCGCAGGACGCGCCGCACTTGTGCGCCCCGCCCTTACAGCGCTTCGTGCAGGTGCAGGTGCAGACGCCGTCGTAGACCTCGTGCAGCGGGAAGACTGGGATGGCCTGCCCGGCCCAGAAGAGCGCCCAGTCCATCATCGTTTCGAGGACGGGCATCACGAACCCGCCCACTTCGACCGGGGCGCTCATCCGGACACCTCCGGGCCACCCTTATAAATGTATTTACCACTAAGGGAGGAGGGTGTAAGGGGGGGCGCGCCGTCGGGTACTACAAGGGTAACGCCGGCGTTACCCTTGTAGTACCCAAAAAGGTCTTCCTGAAGCCACGCGGCCGGGCCGGTCTTCCCGGCCTCCGTCCCGAGCTTTTCGTCCACCTCTGCGGCTATCTCCTCCGGGTCTGTGAACCGGGCCGGGGTGACGAGGCGGGTCGAGCGCATCCCGAGCAGGACGGCGCGCGCCGAGGCGTAGTCTTTCTCCAACTGCACCTTCGCCCGGCTGTAGTAGACCTCCAGCGCGGCGAGGCGGGCGTCGATCTCGTCCGCGTCCGTCAGGTGCTCCCCGGCGATCCTGTCCACGACCCGCCGCCGGGTAGCTAGTTCGCGTGCCTGTTGCGCCTCAACGTACTCACTGAGCGTCTGGGGCTTCGGCGCGGAACCGGAAGTCGCCGCCGCGGCCGGCATGTCCTCGACGCTCTCGAAGGCGGGGAGCATCTTGATCGCCTCGGCGAGTATCTCCGCCCGCTTCTCACCCCTGTACGTCGAGGACTTCCACGCGGCCGGGTCTGCCTTCTTCACCGCCTGTTCCAGACGCTGCGCCTCGACGGCGGTGGGTGTCAGGTAGTCGGTGTACTTCGTGGCCGCGCGCTTGTCTTTGCCCTTCCGTTCGTAGGGCTTCGGCCGCTCCACATCGAGGACTATCATGCACTTGAGCCGCGACCACTCGGAGTCACGCTCCAAGGCCCGGCGCACGAGTTCGGCCGCCTGCGACTTGTTCTTGAACCGTCCTGCACGCTTGGCGAGAGCGCCGTGGGTGATGGGGACTCCGGCGCCGTCGTAATGAAGTTTAATCCGCTGGTAGACGCCGCACACCGCGTCCACGAACCAGCGGTTCTCTTCAACCGGGTAGTCTATCGCCGCCAGGATGAGGCTCGCCCAATCGAGCGTGGCGCCGAAGCGCCAGCCGCGGAAGGAGGCGAGCTGCTCGGGGCGCAGAGGGGCACGCGGGGTGTCAGCCATCAGGCCACACGCCTTCCTTCGGCGTAGATGCCGAACTCGCGGGCAGCCCGCTCTGCGTGTCTCACCAAAGCGCCGAGCGGATCAACTCCGAGCAGACCCTTCCGCGCCAGGATGAGTTGGGCATCGTGCCTGCCGCGCCTCGGCTCAGTCCGCGACCACAGCTTCACGCCGTCGGCCGTCCGTACGAAGACGCTGCCGAACCGTCCTTGCGCGGTGGCAGAGCGGACGACAACGGGAAATTTTTTACTGTGACTTGTCGCCGCAGTTCTCGTGAAAATGGCGGCAGCGGGCAAGTGATTGGGTTCTTGCCCCCCGGGGCGTCCTTGTGCTTTAATCCGCAACTGTCAACCACCTTTCAAACTCAATCGAGAAGTTTGGAACACGCCACTTCGGAGCTGGAATTCCGGGGCGGTCGTGTGTGTGAAAAGTAAAAGAGCCTGGCTCCGCGGAGCCAGGCTCAATCTACAAAACTTACCTACGCCTTACATCATGTATTAATTCTCTGAATTTCCGTGGAGTTACTCCATAAGAATTCTCTGAATTTCCGTGGAGTCGTCCCAGATTCCATCTCGCAATTTAGGCCAACTTATTTTAACTCCACCCCTTCTGACTTGTTCCATCATGGTATTGCCGCCGGTCACGCCGCCTATATTTAGCTTCTCAGCGGTTAAGTTTGCTGTCACCGACGATCTTTCTAACCCTTGATCTTTTAGCCTAGATACTTCCTCTCGAATGCGACTAAGAACTCGACGCGCTTCCGCGCGCTTTGTTTCAACAGGCTTAGATGGACGGCCTACATCCCGTTTTTTCGCTTCCCCATTCTTTTGCTCATTGCTGTTGTGAATCGCTCTTAGAGCTTGAATCTGAAGCAATCTAATAATGTCTGTAGGTGTGTGACGGGAGCAGTATCCTTGCCAAGTAGGATGTTGTCTTAGATTATTCGCTACGTGGAAATACTCTTTATTGTTACATACACTTCCATCCTCCAATGTTATTTTGCAGGTAACAGCAATCAGATGAGAGTTACTCGGCAACCGATCATCACGATTAATTACGCACCCCGAGGGCTCAATCACGACGATACCGCGGAGTCGATGGCTCGGCCCGACCTTAGAAACACATGACGAGCAAAGTCCCCTCCAGTTCTTTTTTTTAGACTGAGCCGGCCAAGCGTAGTCTTTCTCACCACACTTCACACATATAAAAGCCCATTGCTGGCGGCGGTCGCGACCTTCTGATATTTTCCGGTCTGACGGATCAATCTCTGCTCTAGAACACAGGTGACTGAACTTTCCTAATATCTTACCTCTACCACAATCGGAACATAGGCCGGTCGTTCGTGGCTGAATCCTCAGGACTTGATGCTCACAGCCACATGAGCACTTAATAAGTGCCTTATCATTCTTCTCCCGTTTGACAACCTGCGCGCCACTCTTGAATTTGTAGCCTACTGGATATTTAGTAGCCTTGACACAGCTCGGATGGCGTCCTAAGTAACTGTCGGTTATACCCGCGATCTGCACATGCCTTTTAACCATACATACGTTGCAAGTAACAGGCACTGTTTCTCCATCGTGCTCTGACCAGTGAATGACTGATTTAGAGGGAAGAGGTTCATTTATCCCCGCCGCCATCTTTTTAGCCTTACTACCTGATACGCTTCCCATAACTAACTCCTGGCTTTGTGCCCCCGCCCCCCGACCTCCGGCTTGAAGTTGACTACATCAGGCCGGCGTAAGAAACGCCTCCCGCCGATCTCTACAGCCTCAAGCCTGCCGCGGAGCAATAGTCTGTCGATGGCCTGTGGGGTAACGCCCCGCAATCTCGCCGCCTCGGTGATGGAGATAAGCTCGTTCAAATCTTCGCTTTTTTTGTTCTTCTTTTTGGTTGCCATTATTCACCAAAGCAGTTGGTTTACTCAACTAGATTATAATTGAAAATGTATCCCACATCAAGATAAATCTACAGAGAGCTACTCCTGTCGAAGAAATGTCCTTTCTTGGTTTCTTTCTTTTCCAGCAGCGGTAGAAGCAGTGTCTCTACTTCTGAATGAGCGGGCGTGGGCAACGAAACCATCCCCGCTCTCGCTATAACTTTCACTCCTAACGGGAAACAGCGAACTTAGCTGCTGTTTGCAGTGGACTTAACCTTTACCCCGCGACCATCTAGGCGTATAGTGCCGGCCGTAATCTCGAAGGCCGAGCAACCTCGCCGCCGGGCCACGCCGTTCAACCTATCGCCTCCATAGCGCTGGTCATAAAAGGAAACAGATCATGAGAAGGCCCGCCACACTGCTCTTACTGCTCATCGTTATCATCATCTCGCCTTACGCGCTGGCGCAGAAGCGTGACCTACCGCCCAAACCCACAAGAGAGATGATCTGGGGGCCGAAAGAGCCGTACGCCGATGAGGTTCTAGCTGATGGCGCATCAATCCGCATCATTAAGCAAGACGGGCTGATGGTGGGAGTTACTGGCTACGATAGCGGGGACTACTTAGTTATCGAAGTGGCGGTCCTGAACGGATCGGACAAGCGAGTTGACATCCACCCCGAAGACTTTTTTCTCGTCTACTGGGACAAAAAGGACAAGTTCGGCTACGGTTTCTCGCTCGACGCGCAGAAAGTAGCTAAGAAGTACGAGAACCGCGCCGCTTGGGGGAACTTCTTCCGCTCCTTCGCGGCAGGCATGGCGACCCGAACTATCACCTCGCAGACTATCGAAAGCGGTTCGGTTTCCACTGTAGGTAGTGGTGGGACGGCAAGCGGTATTTACAGCTCGACGGCCACCACGACTTCGACCGCGCCCAATACGGAGGCGCTACGCAACGCCGCAGCCGCCAATGCCACTGCTACGACAAGCGCCGACGAGAGGACCACCCGCATTATGAACGCCGCGCTACGGGCAAACTCGATCTTCCCGCGTGAAGACATTCAGGGGTTGGTCTACTTCAAGCGGGAAAAGTTCAAAGTCAGCAAACTCTATATCATTATAGACAGCACGGCTTACGTCTTCCTCTTCGGAGGCTCTGACAAATAATCTTATACGGCGCTCCCTGTGCCGGAAGTTGAAACTCACGACCGCCTTTGCCGTTGTTGAGCGGCCCACACTTCAAACAGCCTGGGATTTTGTTTCAATTCGTTAGTGAGCAAGTCTATGTAAGTGGCGATAACGTCAAAGTTCTTTTCGGCGTCCGCGTTCAGGTCAAGGCCCCACTCGGGTTTTGAATTAGCCACGAGCACGAAAAAAGATTTGCGGTCGGGGAGATCGAGTGAGACGCCACACTCTGGGAAGAGGCTCTCAAAGTGAAAGGCGTAGAAGTAGCGCCAGTAAGCCTCCTCCCAAGCCGGCGCGTCTTGGGGCTCCAGTTCGGCGAAGTTGAAAGCGTCTGCTACGTCGTCCGCAGTGTCCGCCGCCAGCAACGCGCCTTCAAACGCGCGAAGGAACTCGGGACGTGCTTTACCCGCCACAGACCTGTAACCACCAGATGACAGCACGCGCCGAACGCACTCACGGTTGTTGACGATTAAAGCATTACCTTGCGGAGAATCTTTGTTCATAATGACGCCTTCTATCTTGCACGCCCTCCGCTTAGGGATGGCGTGTCCGCGCGTTAGCTAGACGCGGGTAAGGCGGGCCGAATATCAAGCTATTCTTCCGAAACTTCCAGACTCATGCAGTCACCTTCCGCTTCTTCCCCTTCGGCCAGCCCTTCTTCACCGGCCGGAAGGACTCGACCTCGCGCCTTGAGACGAACGGACGCCCTCCTATCTCCACCTTCGTCAGCCACCTTTAATCGGCTGCGTACCCTCATCCAAAATATTCATGTACGCACGATACAGATAAAACCTGTTACGCTCCTTCCCCGTTACTTCATCCAAGATACCAAGCTTTTCTAAATGCTTTATGGCCGTGTACACGGTCGGTTCTGAAAGCGCCATACCCTTAGTGGCCAGCATCTTTCGGGTGAGAGTTGCAGAGATAATCCCCTTACTTTGCACGATGTCATAAACGCGCAGGACTGAATTGGCGCGCTGCCCTAAAGTCGCTATGCGGCGTTTATCCATATCAAATAGCCTTAAAATATCTTCGGCCGCTTTGAAAGCCTGCTGTGCAGTCTCTAGCACGCCCTTCAAGAAAAAGCGTAACCATCCCTCCCAATCACCGTTCTCCCTAACGCTTTGCAGGCGGGCATAATATTCATCGCGGTACGTCTTAAAATACAAACTCAGGTAAAGCATAGGCTCTTTTAAAGCCTCCTCCGAACAGAGCAAGAGGGTAATTAACAACCGCCCGAGACGCCCGTTACCATCTTGGAATGGGTGGATGGACTCAAACTGAACGTGAGCTAAAGCCGCTTTAATGAGTACGGGCGTGCGCGTGGGTTGGTTGTAAAGGAACTTTTCAAAGGCGTCCAAGCATTCCATCAGCCTTTCGTATGGCGGGCCGACATACACGGCCTTGCTAGGTGTCGGCCCGCCAATCCAAACGATTGATTGCCGAAACTCGCCGGGCGTTTTCTCGCTTCCGCGCCCCTTTGCCAGGAGGATGCCGTGAACCTCTGTTAGTAACCGCAAGGAAAGGGGCAGACGGCCCTTACCGCGAATGCTTTGCAGCCCATAGTGTAGCGCGCGGACGTAATTAGACACTTCCAGAACATCGTCAAGCGGAGCCCCGGGCGCTTCTTCCATCTCAAATAGTAAAAGCTCTTGTAAGGATGATTGCGTGCCTTCGATTTGAGATGAAAGAAGCGCCTCTTTCCGGACGTAGAAGTAAGTAAACAGATAGGTGTCGGGTAAGAGCGTAGTCACCCCATCTAACCGCCCGAGAGCGCGGTTCGCCTTTTCCATCAAATCGCAAATTTCATCATCCAGAACTAGGGGTGGGTCGGGCGGCAGGCATTTAGGTATGAACGCCCTAAAGGGGTCGTAACGTTCAGAGCAAATTACATAGTCACCCGTCAGTCTTTGGGAGGTCATTAGCTAACTTAACTCGCCTTTAGTTAAACAAATCTTACTTAAAAAGTATGCCCTATTTTTAAGTTAAACACAAGATTTATCTTGGCTTGACTCTGTCTCAAAACTGCATTAGGGATTAGGGGGTTATGAGGCAGAACTCCGCGCTCAGAGAGAAAACGTTGACACCACACCATCTTCCGCGTATCGTTCCGCCGCCACCGAAGCCTTCAAGCGGAAACCAATCCGGCCTACGAACTTTGCCGGCCCCACCTGCCCGGAGGATTCAACGTGAAGAAGCTCGCCCTGATCGTCGCGCTCGCCCTCCTGCTATCATCCTGCGTCTCACAGTCCGAGTACGACCGCCTCAAGGCCCGGAACGCCCACTTGGAAACGGAGAAGGAGGAGTTAGAGGCCAAGGTTAGCGAACTGGAAGACCAACTCCAGCGCGCCCGCGACGAGATGTCAGATCTGCGCCTCAAGGTGGACAGCCTGAGAACCAGCGTGGACAGCTTCCGCGCGGGCTCCAACTGGCGCCATGTCGTACCCGATGTCGAGGCGGACATGGACGACGTGGAGACGCAGGCCGGCAGCGTGGAAGACGAGTTGGAGCCCTGAGGGGTGCTTGCTCCTCCGGGCCGCACTTAGTAATTCCCACGCTCTCCCCCTTGTTACCTTTGGTAGCAGCCAGCCCGCAGACCCCCGCAAAGCAAAACCCCAACAAAATCCTTCGCGCCTAATCCCCGCCCGTGTATGGCAGGTGCTTTATCAGTGTGAGACTTTGTGGGTGTTTCCGTTGCCCCGGCCCAAGCTCGCCCACATAGTGTCGCCCACGTGCTTCCCCAGTGTGCCCAGCGTCGCCGAAATCAAAAATAAAAAGTTTGCGTTCCGACCGAGTGAGTTTTTTCCGGGGTACTCAAACTAACCCCTCTGACAACTAACCAACCTACGTAACACCTTTCCAACATCGCCACACACCACGCAGCTCGCGGGGCGCAGGTAGCGGGGCTGGCTCTTCACCTTTGGGAGACCGGCGCAGGGTATCAGGTGCTTGGAAGCGGAGGGGGATAAGATTAGTGAGCAGAGCGCCGTGCTAGCGCACGACTCGCGGGAGGGGCCGCCGTCACGGAGATGACGCCCGGGAGATGGGAGTTGAGGAAAGGCAGTAGGCGCTCGCGCGCCGGGGTGCGGGAGCTGAACCTTGACGGCTAGGGCGAAAGGCGTTCTAATGCGCGGCCATCAACCCCCGAGGAGGCCCCGTCATGGCTCTATTCGTTTTCGGCGCGGACGCAGCACCGCTCGGCAGGATGGGCGACCTTCAGTGTTCCGTCTGCAACGCTAAACGACCCTTCAACGCGGCCGCGCGGTACAGCTACTTCCAGGTCGCGATCTTCGGCGTCGCCGGACTGGTTCAATATTCAATCATGTGCGCGGCGTGTCAGACCACCTGGCCGCTGAGCAGTAAGCAGGCGAAGGCGTATAAGCGGGAGGGGCTGCTGGTGCCGCCCGATATGCCGCCGCTCAGGAGGTACGGGTTGCCCATTTTAGCGGTGGTGATAGGTGCCCTGATCGCCCTCAATAAGTTCGGGCCGCTCGTCACCGGGGGGTTGACCCTCGCCGCCGCGACGGCCTTCATCCTGCCGGGCGTGGTCAAGGGGGTGAAGAAGAAGGGGATTAAGGCTTATACCAAAGAGGCAGTTGCCGCCGACAGGCCCGTCTCACTCTTCGAGAGCGTGGGCGGGCCACCCGCGGGGGATGTGGCAAAGCGTGACCGCTACCGGAAGTGTCCGACCTGCGGGTTGAACAACGCCCCGGCCGACTGTCAGTGTGAGCGGTGCGGCGCTACGCTGACGAACTCCCGGCGCGCGTGAGTTTCAGCCCTTCCACCAGGGGCGGATACTCGGTCAACACTTTTTTCTTGACCCCCCAGGTCGTGAAGAGGTGTCCCAGCATCTTCGGACTCGACTGCTTCCGGTCGTACTCGATTAACGCCCGGGTCGCCTCCACCTTATTCCAGCCGGCCGGCAGCACGCGAAATCCTTTCCCCAGCAACACGGGGATCGACGGGTAGGTGTCCCTTTTTTCGTAGTGCCAGGGGCAGATGATGATGTCTTTCGGGATAAGGTCAACGGCGCCGGCCGTCCCGTTCATTGAAGCCTCCCACTCGCCGAAGTCATACTCACGGCCGTCTATCAGGCGGTCGCCCCACATGAGCATCTCGACGTGTCGCCGGCCGACCAGGTGACGGTGCAGATCGTTGACCGCCTTGGCGAACAGTACGGCGGGGTCTTTACCCCTGGTGGAGGGAGAGTGTTCGGAGCCGAGAAGGAAGACCTCGTCCATCCCGACGTGCAGGGCGTCCGCCCGGAAGGCGTCGATGATCTCATCCATCAGCCGGAAGACGACCCGGTTGACCGCGGGGTTGAGCGGGTCCCACTCCCGGCAGTAAAAGTCTAAGTCCCCGTCCGCGCCTTTGATCTTGCCCTTGTTGGCGGGGAAGGCCCCGGGCGTCAGATCGAACTCCGGATACTTAGTCAGAAGCGGGAACGTCTCTGCCGCCCAGGACTGGTGGCCGAGCGACTGGAACTGCGGTATCAGGCGGATACCATTCTTTCGGCAGAGCTCGGAGAACTTACGCGCACCCTCTTTCGTGATCGGGGCGGCGCCCCTGCGGAGTTCCGGGTGAGACTTGAAGCTGAAATTGTAATTGACCTCAAGGATCAGTACGTTGACGCCCATAGCGGCCAGCTTCGGGATGTTTCGGCCCAGCGCTTCGAGGTCGGCGTCGCTCCCATAGCCGATGAGGTGGAGCGCGCGCCACTGCCCGCCGCGCTTCGTGCCGACGCCGACCTGAGCGCCGAGCGCGCTCGCGGCGATCACCGTCACGAGGACGAGTGAGCAGACGAGTCGAGCCATGTTCATAAAAGGTAGGCGCCCCTCGTAAGGGGCGCTTCAGTATGGGTTTGGGCGGCAGGTGTCAACGATATTGGTAGCGAAGAGTGCCGGGCTGTCGGGACGGCCCTCGCCGTCAGCCTTTCGGCCTCCCGGCACTCTTCGCCGCGTCGGAGGGCTCTCGGCCCACCGTCCGCATGTCTAACCGCCTTTCTTCGGCCTGCCGCCCTTCGTCTAGTGAACGGTATCCTCTGGAGTCGAAATCAGTTGCCCCTTCGCTTCGAGTAGAGCCTTAAAAAGCCTCTGCCTTCGCCGCCTCTTCACCTCCTCGGGCGAGGGCTCCGGCCGCTCGGGCTCGTCCTCATCCGACTCGGCCGCCGGCACATCCTCCGTCTTCTTCTGACGCTCGCTCATTCACAAACCCCATCCGTGGCATCACCCCTTGCGCCGCCGGATGAGCAGCACCCCCACGGTCATTGCCGCCGCGGCTAACGCCAGTCCGGCCACGTAGTAACCGCCGCCGGACGCCGCGACGCGGACGGGTTCCGGCGCCGCATCGGCCAAGGCCGCGATAAATCCGAGGAGCATCCCGCTCACTTCTTCCCGCCCTTCTTTTTACCAGTCGGCTTGGCGTTTTTGCCGGCGCCTGCGTTGACAATCAGGCCCAGTTTTTTCGCCAACTCCTTCACCTTCTCGGTTGCTTTATCCTCGATCATTTCTTCCCACCTTTCTTCCGCGACGAACTGCGTAGAGGTGTCTCCGTCTTCGTTTTTGGTATGCGTCCCCGCTTGGGCTTCACGAAGCCTTTCACGTCTGACTCGGGAATTGTCCATACCGGGCCGCGCGCCGTCTCCTCGCGCGCGGCGTTAGGGAACAGCCCGCGAAGGCACCAGACGTTGACTGTGACCTGTGCAACGCCGAGGCGTTCGGCGGCCTTGGCAGTGGTTAGCCTCTTCATGAGCTAGAAGGATACACCCGCCGCCGAAAGCAAATCAAGAAAATTGTAAGGCGTCTCTTATTATTATGTTGACAGAATCATAAGGCATGCCTTATGATTCTGTCGGATTGAGACGTTGAAGCAGAGGCGAAGACGATGATTCAGATTCAGAGCAGCAACCAGTTCACGAGGGCGGCCGAGAGACTCCAGAACGAGCGCATGGGCGTGCGCCGCGCCGAGCCGCACATGTACGAGGTCACGAACAAGGCCAAAGGCACCCGCTACCACGTCCGCCTGACGCGCACGGACGCCGGCCTCTTCATCGGCTGCGATTGTCCCGCCGGCACCCGCCACGGCAAGGCGCCGCTGACGTGCAAGCACATGGCCGCGACGATCATCACGCTCCGCGGGATTCAAGAGATGCGCAGGCAGGCGGCGGCCGTCAGTGAGTACGACGGCAACGACTAGGGAAGGGAAGGGGGCGCCCTCGGCCCCCGCTCGGATTCGCCTCCGACCGCTGAACAAGGCCAGAAGGAAAACGGGACGCCCGCGCGGTTCAAGCGCGCAGACGCCCCACGGCCACAACCTACCAACGAAGGGATAAGTAGATGACCACCACAAAGAAACTACGCGGCGCGACGAAGGGCAAGGCCCGCGGCCTGACGCCCGAGCAGGACGAGGCGATCAGGGCGGCCGTCGAGACGGCATCCAAAGCCGCGCACCCGCTTGCCGCCGAAGCCTACGTCAGCACCTACAAACTGTTCCTCAACAACCCCGGCGCTCTCCAGGTCGGCCACCGCGTCGTCGAGATTTATAACTCGTGGCTGAAGCGGAAGCGCGGGCGGAAGTACGCCGACGGCGCCTACTACTTCGCCACGCGCGTTGACGCCGTGATGGAGGCGGGCGAGGGCGTGTTGCTCGACATCAACTCTGACTACTTCCTCTCCTTTTTCGTCAAGGCCGCGACCGAAGTTGGACCGGAGGATTACCACTACCGCAAGCTGCTCGATCTCGTTAAGGGCGTGGACGCAGGCGCGGCGGACTTGAACGCGCTTTACGACGAGGGGAAGCGTGAGGAGCGGGAGCGCGCCGACCCGGCCAACGCCCCCGAACTCTCGCAGCCTGAGCCCGAAGACAAGACCTCGCGCGATTGGCGCATCTGGAAGCTGCGGCAGATTGAGTACGGCTTCACGTCGGGCAACTCGGAAGCCTACGCGGCGTCGTGGGACTTCTACCGCGAACTGCTCACCGGACTCGTGGAAGATGAAAGCTTCTTCCACGTCTCATTCGCCCGCACGCTGCTGCCACACCTCATCACGGCGAGGCAGGAGATCGACGGCTGGGAAGACGTGACGCCCCCACGCCCGAAGGGCCGCAAGGGGAAGGCCGCGAAGAAAGGCGCGGCGGGGAAGTAGGGCGAGACAGTCAGTGGGGCGCGCGTCCCTCTTGGCGGATGCGACGCGCGCCCCTCGGCCATCAACTTCAAAACCGGAAAGGATTCAAAGCCAGATGGACAGCAAAAGGAAAGCACGGCCCGAGGCGAAGGGCAAGCCGGGCGCGGCCGACCTGGAGAACTTGGCGCTCCTGCTCGCAGGCGTCCTCGCGCACCCCGCGACGCCCGACGCCCTGCGGCAGCACATCCGTTACGGGCTCTCCGAAGTCTTCAACAACCTTGACAACAATGAGGCGGTGACGGACTCGGCCGAGTACATCACGCTCCTCTTCGCTCAGCACGCCGAGCAGTCAGAAGGGGGTGCCAAGTGAGGGCAAAACAGGCGACGAAAGAGAAGCTGAAGCCCGAGCAGGGCATGACCCGCGACGAGGCGATCAAGCTCGCGTCCATCGTCGGCGACCACCTCGAAGACATCGGCCGGAACGGGCAGGCGCTCGCGCCCTTCATCCTGCTCCTGCGCTGGCTCGCCTACGTCGGCACGAAGGACGACGCCGAGACCATCTACATCCTGACTGAAGAGGAATACGCGACGAACTTCGACGGCGTGGACGAGGCCGTCATGGCAGACCTCGGGCACTATCTCGATGGCCTGCGGCAGCGGGAGAAAGGGGGCGCGCGATGAAGGCCGACGCCTTCGCCGAGGCGGTCTTGCGCGCTCACGATCACCGACCCGTGCGCCGCCGGGCGCTCAAGTGGCCGCGCCTGCTCGCCCGCTTCAACTACCGCGAGAGCCGCACGCGCCGGAAAGGGGGCAGGCCGTGAAAGCCCCCGGCGTCTACCTGTCCGCGTTGCGCGCCCTGTGGCTCGCCGTCGTGCGATGTCGGGGCAAGCTCGACCGCGAGCCCGCGGGTAAGGACGTGAGCCACGCCCGGCGCAAGGCGCTCTTAAAGCTCGGGGGCGCCTGCGCGTGCTGCGGCCTCGGGATGGAGTACGCGCGGGTCTTAGAGTTTCACCACACGTACCACAACGGTGATCTGCACCGGAGGGTGCTGCGGGCCTTCTCTTCGGGGGTCGTGACGTGGGTACTTGAGACGCCTGCGCCGGGGCGGGGTCTCTTCGCCGTCGAGGTGCGATGCGTGGTCTGTCACCGGATGCTTCATGAGGCCGGGGCGTGCCCGCATCGGAGAAAGGAGAAGATGAGGCGGGCGGCGTGAGCAGATGCGCAACGTTGCGCATCTGCCGGGGGCGGGTCTCTTCGGGGCTCGCCCCTTTCTCTTCGTGCCGGGATTCGGCTGAAGGCGGCTGAGCCTTCTCGGCGTGCGGGTTGGCGCTTCAATTGAAGCAAGGGGGCGTAAGTCTGATGCTTCATCGTGAGGGCGGGTGGGAATTTTGTTGACAATTAATTTGCACGGGAGTAGATATACTGCGCGCTCACGAAAACTGTTGCGGCTCCTTCAGCCGTAGCCTTCTCGTAACCGTCACCTCGCTTTCAGTTGCTATTCCAAACAACCTCCTTTGAACAGTAGGCGCACTACCGTTACCTCCATCTGAGTTCCTCAGCTTCGTCCTGCGGGTTAGGGGAAGAACAAATGTTGAATTTCTCCGGCAGACGATCTCTGTATGCCTTGATCATCGCGCTATTAGCTATGGCCCTTGGAGTAGGGGGGCAGGCGTGGTACCGCCACGAGGGATCACCCATGCACAGCACATACTTTAAAGACGTCGATCTCACGGTCAGGACGGAGGGCATTGAGTCCCTAGGTCTAACCATCGAAGTGCCCTACAACCGAGTGGAGAGCCTGGGCGACTATGTGATCCGTAACAACGGATCACACACAGTTAACGGCTTTAGGGTCGTGTTCGAGACACGGAAGAAAAGAGGCAATGGCTTAGGTCAGAACGGCGAAATACTTAATCGCATATCCGCTCAAATACCTTCGTGGGTTTATGACGAGGATCTGCACCCGTGGACAAAAGAGATGTACCACCGGGTCGGGGGGGGAGCGATACCGCCGGGGGCGGCTAAATATTGTGGCTTAGGGCGGGGTGCTCAAATGGTAACTGCGGATAACCCGCCACCGATGTCACCGAAGAGTGAAAACTTCCCGGACTTTAAAGACTATGAAGAGATAGTGGTGAGGCTCGATGCCGTGATGTTAGCGGACGACGGTAAAATTTACGGCCCAAACCGGAAAATCCTTACGCGCAATGGCACTTACGCGAATTATGAGCAGACCATCGCCAATCACGTGGCGGATAGGGCATGGGCGCAATCCGTATCGGTGACAAACTCAGACGGCGGAGAAAAAGGAGAAGACCATGAAAAGTATTAATCGTAGCTACAGGCTCGCAGCCATTCTCTGTCTTACCGCCATCGCCGTGGTAAGTTTACGATGGGTGGTAGCCTATGCCACACCTCCCTGGGTAAGGCCCACTTCCCCCGACGTTCGACTTAAGCCCTGGCAATGTAGTCACCGCAGTTCTGACCCCGACAGGTCATGCACAGGAATATTCCACGGCGAATGCGTGCAGCCCAACCCTTTTAGCATTGGAAGTCAAACGACGTTCGCACAGCTGGACAAACAGTGCCCCTATGACCCTACGATAAATGAAATTACTATAGGTAGAGACGCCTACGACCCAGAAGTTATAAAGTGGTATATGGGTGCAGCGACGATTCGTTCAAGCACCCACCCCGTTTCATACATCCTTTACGACAGACGTTTTCACGTGGATTGTGCTCACCCCGGACAGACAGAAGATAGCTTCCTGGATCCCCCGCAAAGTTGTCCCGGCATGGTCGCCGATACTCCGCCGGTAATTACGACCCAGGAGCCAAATACTTGCGGTCTTGGTTTTGCCTCGATTAGCGGGCAGTGCCAGCAGATCCCGCCGGAGAGCTATCCCGCCCCGAGCGAACCTGACGACGCCGATGAGCGTATCGGGCTTGGGAATACGTGCGATGACGGCATAGACAATGACGGGAATGGGTTGCTGGATGGGGCGGACCCTAAGTGTCTAGACCCGATACCGCCGTACAGTGAGACATGTGTCAGCAGCGGCGGGTATTGGGACTCCACGAGTAATACATGCTCCACCACCCCGCAGTCGCCATGGTGTTTCCCCCAGGGGCCTCCGGCTTGCACAAGTAGCACTCCCCCTAACTGCTCTTCCACGTGCACATGGAGTTTTACCGAATGCGCCTATATAAATTGCGGCGCATCGCCGATCATTCTGGACATCGACGGCGACGGGTTCGATTTAACTTCGACCGCGAACGGCGTCAATTTCGATCTGACTGCGGACGGAGTTGCCGAGCGCGTGTCTTGGACTTCCGCCGGCGCAGATGACGCCTGGCTCGCCCTCGACCGCGACGGCGACGGCGTGATCAATAACGGGCAGGAGTTGTTCGGCAACTTCACCCCGCAGCCTGCGCCTCCGCCGGGCGAAGATAAGAACGGCTTCCTCGCGCTGGCCGAGTATGACAAGGCGGGGCAGGGCGGCAACGGCGACGGGTTGATAGACCGGCGCGACGCCATCTACTCCAATTTGAGGCTTTGGCAGGACTCGAATCACGACGGCGTCTCGCAGCCCGCGGAGTTGCACACGCTGCCGGAGATGGAGGTGGCGCGCATACACTTGGACTACAAGGAGTCGAAGCGCACCGACGCTTACGGCAACCAGTTCCGCTACCGGGCGAAGGTGGACGACGCGAAGGGCGCGAAGGCGGGGCGCTGGGCATGGGACGTGTTCCTCGTTCCAGGTCAATAGGCAATCGAGTTCGGCGCGCTTTGGGCCGCCACCCGGACGGCCGGGGGGCCGCCGCGGTCATTTGTAAGCCGCGGCAGCTCTTACTCTTTCTTGCCGCCGTAGCCCGGGAGGGGCAGGATACGGGGCGGCGGGCGGCCCATTCGGCTTTTACGACCTCATTGCGTGGTTAGGCCGAATCATTCGGCACAATAGTAGTTAGGCGCCAGATGAATGAAGTCACTGCCAATCCAATGTGAAGCATACTATCGTGCCGATTTCTTGAGTGGTGCGGAAGCAGAAGCCCTCTTCTCCGAGATACTCTCCGGATTTGATGTCATCGACAGAAGCGTCAGGATGTTCGACGGAACTGAGCACATCAACGAAACCGGAGCCTATTTGTTTGCCGACCCCGAACTGACTTCGTTTGATGCCTTCCCGGATGTCTGGGGCCAAAGATCGCCATGGACGGACTCGCTTGCCCTCGTGCGAGACCGCATTACTGAGCAAACTGGTGTTCGCTTCCAGGTGGCTCGATGCGTC
Organism: Pyrinomonadaceae bacterium; assembly: GCA_045807865.1. Lineage (GTDB taxonomy): Bacteria > Acidobacteriota > Blastocatellia > Pyrinomonadales > Pyrinomonadaceae > QHXN01. The sequence continues at coordinate 80,236 of JBJMGP010000014.1, read as the reverse complement.
TATTACAAGGACGGCTCTGAGGGCGTGGATTTCCACAGGGATCTTCCTGCTTATGGGGCGACATCCGCAATCGCATCGCTGAGCCTTGGCGCTGAACGAGAGTTTATCTTCCGAAGTACGTCCGACGCTGCCGAGCGTTTCTCCATCCATCTTTCCTCAGGGAGCCTCCTGTTCATTGGGAAGGGATGCCAGGAACTCTACGAACACGCGCTGCCTCGCGACGAGTGCTGCGCCAAGCCTCGCTTGAACCTTACGTTCAGGAAGTATGGCTGGAAATAGCTTTGCCAACAAAGAGACACCTACCCATCGCGTGGACTGGAACGGAGCGGCGAATCCAGCGGAACCTGAAGTCGATGAGTAACGTCGCCGCCCGGTTAGCTTGTCGTCAGGTGCCTCGCCCAGGATTGCCATGTATCCTAATCCACCTAACAACGGCCTGCACCCGACCGCCGACACGACGGCTCTCACAGCCCCGCCGCCGAAGCCAGGCGCCCGCCTGACGAGAGATTCACCCCCGAGACGGCGTAGCATACCCGGATTCAACCTGGGGCAAATACGCGCGAAGTTTTCTTGCCGCCGGAGAGGGGGACGGGCAAGATAGGGGGCATGGCAGGGCTGCATTCGGCTTTTGCAGCCCCATTACGGAGTTAGGCCGCATCATTCGGCACAATAGTAGTTAGGCGGCTTCGGGTAATGCAGGTTGCTGGACGAACCTCAATCATCGTAGGGATTATTTATGAACCGCAAGCAGTTGGTCCGAGAGTATAAAGAGAGCAAGCGTCCCGCAGGCGTTTACCGAGTGCGTTGCGTTGCCAACGGTAAGTCGCTCGTCGGGACGAGCATCGATCTTCCGGCGATGCTTAACCGCCAGCAGTCGCAACTGCGTATGGGAGGGCATCCGAACAAGGTGCTGCAAAAGGACTGGGACGAGCATGGGGCTGAAGCCTTTGAGTTTGAGGTGCTCGACACCTTAGACATACCTGACGGAGATGGATACAACCCGAAGGCGGATTTGCGGACGCTGGAGGAGATGTGGCTCGATAAGCTCAAGCCGTACGGCGATGGCGGGTACAACACAGAGCCGAAGCGCGCCACCTAACAACGGCACGCACCCGACGCCCCTTCACGTAGTCTCTCATGAACATTGAACAGGGGCGCGGGTGAAGCCGGGCGTTCGGCCGCCGTCAGCTTATGAGTGACGGGGACAAAGATCGGCCGCAAGAGTTTGATATCTGACTCGTTCTTCAGGCAGAAGGAGGGGTCGATATGAAACGCCGGTTGTTACTCTTAGCCCTTGCGATGTCGTGCGTCTCGGCCTGCGCGAGCGGTCAAGACAGGTCAGTCGCCGTCAACCCGGCGATCAATATGGAGGGCTACCTCCGCGTCTCCGCAGAGGCCGCTCGGCATCGGGAGACGCGCCGGCTCTCCGAAGAGGAGTTCATCCGGATGAGTCGGGAGCCGGGGGTCATCATTCTGGACGCGCGGAGCCGGCAGAAATATGACGAGTTGCACATCAAAGGGGCCATCAACTTGAGCTTCCCCGACATGGCTGTCGAGAGCCTCGGGCGGATGATCCCGGACAAGGGCGCGCGCGTCCTGATCTACTGCAACAATAACTTCCGGGGGGCGGAGGGGCCATTCCCGACGAAGATCGCAATCGCCTCCCTGAACCTTTCCACCTACATCGCCCTCTACAGCTACGGCTACCGGAACGTTTATGAGTTAGGGCCGCTCATCGACGTGAAGAGTTCCAAACTGGAGTTGGTCTCTTCCTCGCCCGGCGGGCGGTAGCCGGGTGTTACCGCCCACGCATTTGCAGGGGTGAGGACAGTGAGCCATCTAGAACAGGCGCGAGGCCCCCAAGGCTGACGCGCCTGTTCGCTTTTACCCGCAGGGGGCGATTTGATGGATGACTGTCCCGGAACGTTTCGCCCGCTTCACTCATAGTAAAGTGGACACCTCGCACAACGTCATGGCACCCGTCGAATGAGGAGAAGCACAATGTCAAACTCCCAGGACCCACCCATCGTCATCAGCGGCGGCTCCGTCACCATCGAGTTCGACCCGCGCACGTTCGGGGACACAGGGGCGGGCAGGTACTCCAGCCAGGAGAAGGTCATCAAGCGCGTGGAGGTCGTCGGGGCGGGCATCCCGAACTACGACGAGGCCGCGACCGGCAGTGACATCACCGTCAGGATCACCTACGGCAACCCGTAGCCCGCCCGATAGGTTCATCACATAGCCCGGCGCCGCCGAACAAATGTTGACGCCGCCCTCCAAGTCGGATATAACTCACGGCACTCGGGCGGTCGGTGGACCCTTCCGCCCCGTGGTTTGCAGGGGTGAGGACTGTGAGCCATCTAGAACGAGGATGCCGCCCCCAAGGCTGGCATCCTCGTTCGCTTTTACCCGACGCACATGAATGCAAAAGTCTTTGTTTTTGTAGTCTCTAAGTTTATTATGCCCTAGCTCTGTTCCGGCAGGCTGCTGCAAACCGACTTCCCAGAAACAGCTTAACGCTCAAAGGTTTTAGTTCTCCGTTGAGCCTCAAAATGAAAGGGCTTAAGAATGACTAAACTCAAGGCCATCTCTGTCTCCGGCTTCCTTCTCTTGACCGTAGTCTTAGCCGCCTCGACGGCACGGGCGCAGCGGCCGAATCCTAAGCTGGACTCCCCTCAACGCCCCGTCAAGGTTGCGCTCCCCGACTTACGTATTACGAGTGTCATCATTGACGCGGGTAAGATGGATGTCGAGGTGACGAACATGTGTAAGGGCACGGCCGGGGGCAACAGGCTTATTTTGTCTCTTTATGAGGGGCCGGATAAGAAGTCGAAAGTCGGCGAGCAGGTGGGGCTTGACGTGCCGCCCCTGAAAGCGGGGGAGAAAACGACCCTGACTTTCGACATGCAGCAGTACGGCAGCAAGTACACGTCGTTCGCGGGCAGGTACTTTCACCTGTTAGTGGACGAGACGAATAAAGTGAAAGAGTCCCAGGAAGGCAATAACTATTATGACAAGGGCGCGATGCCTTTCCCCAACGGGCCTCATTCCTGTGACCCTCAATGAGCGCCGGTGAAAGGCGATAGAAGTTTACGGACTTCGGCTAATGCTCGAAAGAGCGGGGGCGCCGCATTTGAAGCAAGGGCGCCTAAGTCCAACGCCGTCGAACGTCAGTGACTCGGACGAGAGAAGTTCACTGTTGAAGGGTGTAGGCGCCGGTGGTATAAGCCGCGTCAACACGGGGCGGGTGCTGGACGCGCCTACCCTAGCGCCGCCGACGCGAGAACGGCGGCCGCGAGCCGCACAGACTCCGCCAGGTTTGTGAAGAGCAGGGAGGCCGGGGCCGACACCCGACCTCCTTTTTTGTTGACACACGTGGCCTCCGGGCATATTGTTCCTGACCTCCAAGGGTGCTTTTCCTGTCGGCGGGTGACCCCGCCGGCCTCACGTGTCTCGATACAGAGGAGAGAAAATATGAAGAAGGCTCTCGCGATACTTCTCTTGGCGGGGCTTGCGGTCTTCTCGCCCCTTGCCTACACCGGCGAAGCCAAGGGTAAGCCGGCGTGCGTGAAGTCGCTTTCAAAATGCCCGCTGAAGGGCTGCGGCGGTGACCCCAACCTCAACACCTTCAAGAATCAGAAGGACGCCCCGGCAGGTGCGAACGTTGAGCAGTGGTCAATCGCGGACGTGGTGAAGCTAAACGACGCGAGCCCCAAGACCTGGAAGGTGGGCGCTGACCGGACGCCGCTCCAGGACATCGGGGAAGGCAAGGCCGTCGCCGTGAAGGGCTTCCTGATTCACGCCAAACTTACCGGAGCGCCCGAGACCTGCAACTGCTTCCTCACGGGGCTCAACAACAACGACTTCCACCTCAACCTCGTGCCGACGAAGACGGGCGCGATGAAGCAATCCCTGGTAGTCGAAATGAGCCCGCGCTCGCGCGACGCCAACTGGAAACTCCCGACGCTGCAAGCCCTGGCGGGTACGAAGACCTACGTGCGGGTGACGGGTTGGCTGATGTACGACAGCGCGCACGCTCACTTCCAGAGTATGCCGCGGGCGACGGCCTGGGAGATTCATCCCATCACGGGCTTTGAAGTCTGCCAGGGCACGAAGAAAGAGTGCGACGCCGGGAATAAGTGGGTGGCGCTCGAAAGCCTCTGACCCTACGCCTTCAGGCCACGCGCCAGGAACTCATCGACGACCTTCTGATAGTCGAAAGGCTCCTTCGCGCGCTCCAAGGCGAGTGAGTAGATGGCCTCGCGGAGCGCGAACTCGTAAGTCTTGAAGCCCCTCGTGGACAACTGCCCGTTGGCGGGCTGCCCGAGTTTTTCGCTCAACCGGGAGTGGAGCGCCCGGAGCAAGGCGCTCTTCTTATCAAGTGCCTTGTCGGACTTGTCACGCGCCTTGAGTACGGCGGGGGCGTCTTTGAGCACGTCCTCGCTGAGGCGCTTGAACTGGTCACGGGTGATGTTCTGTTGTTCCGTCATGGTTACCTCCAAAGCCGTCATAGTTACTTCTAAAGATAGCGACCGGATAATTTTCCGGCAGGCGACCACCTTGAGGCAAATCCTCAGAGCCGCTCACGCTGATAACGCGAAAGCAGGCCCCGAAAGGGATCATCCTGCGAATTATTTTCCGGGTCAGCTCTCCTGATGGGCATCCTCGCGCGAAGTTTGAAGGGAGATGGACGGCCGTAATATAAGCCGCCACGATTCGGCGCGATCTGGGCCGCCACCTAGACGAGCCGGGAGCCGCTGCGGTCACTCAGGGGTGAGACGAACGCGGCTGCCTTCAAGTACCTTCAGCAGCGCAGGCGCATGATGCGTGGCGTTCGCTGCATCCCAGAGTGATGTGGGATGAACGGAGCAGGTAAGAGTGGGGAGTAGCATACGCAGACTGGCCTTTCTGTGGACCCTCGGAGGAGGCGGTGCACTCCTGTTCACCATCATACTTGTTTCATCCGAGGTAACATTTCTCTCATCTTTAGTTTTAATCAGGCTGGCCATTATTTGGCTGACGTTTCTTATTTACTCCGTAATCGTTTTTTCTTCAGTGAGGATGAAAGGGTCGGTCGCGTCGGCAGATGATTATGTCTCACACATTTATAATTCTCAGACGGAATATTGTCTGATTTTACGTCCCTTTGGTGCAGACGGCTTCATACCGCTTAGGGCCGACCCACCTACGGACAGTTTGTCACGTATAATGATGCGATTATTTGGGTTGGGTGTGTGGAAAATGTCGAAGACCGTCGAGCAAATTATCGGAGAGACAGTCAATAATGTTTTCAATTGCGAAACGGTTGCCTTGGTTGACCCTAAGCTGAAATTGGTTCCGTCCTCGCCCAAATTTATCTCGACTGATGACTCCTCTTGGCAGAAGATAATCGAGCTGCTGCTCAAACGTGCACTTGTCGTTTTTCTTGTTCTACCTCCTGAGAAAGGAATTACTAAATCGGTCTTGTGGGAAGTCGAACGAATTGTCGGGTGGGGTCTTGTGGGACGTTTTGTCATTGTGCTTCCTCCGCCGAATCACCCCGAATACAAGAAATCACAAGAGTCCGCGAAGGAACTTGCCGGCCTATTTCCTAAGATTCACGGCTTGCCCGACCAAGTTATACTTGTCTTTCATTATTCGTATGAACAGCCACAGTTTTGGGAGGCTAAACCTAAGAAGAGGGAGATAATCGGGGAGTTTACGTATGTGGCTGGGTTGAAGAATATTCTCACGCACATAAAATCTGAGATGAGTGATTGTCCGCTCCCGCTACGCTACCAATACAGTTGGAGGGGTGACGGGACGGCATCAATCAGAATGCAGACTCAACCGCGGAGATCGGATTTAAAACCGGTAGACGATAACGAAGATGATTGGCCAGAGACTATTTGAGTACGGAACGAGCTAACAGCGACGTACACCGACGCCCGCTCAGCTAATCAGCGGCACCTCCGCTAGTTTCGTCGTGTAGCGCGGGCTGCGCTTCGCCGCCTTCGTCCTCCACCGCCCTTTCGGGTTCGCCCCCGCCAGCCTTTCGGTAGTCGGAGCCCTTGCGGTAGATGCGCTGTAGGGCCTCCACGGCGTGCCTGAGTAGCTCCTGCGTCGAGTCCGAGGGGTAGACCATCTCCATCGTCACGTTCTTGCCGTACTGAGCCTCCGCGGAGAATCTGCTCATCTGGATGAAGACCGTCACGACCGATGCCGCCAGCCTCCCCTTCCGCAGCTTCTCCGCACACCTCGTTATGAAGAAGGCGATGGACTCCTTCAGCTCTCCATACTCCGACACGGCGACGGGGAACGAGCGGGAGGTGGTGATCGACTTCTTAGCCGGAGGCGCCGTCTCCAAGGGCAGGCAGCTCACCCCGCGCAATTCCAGCACGAGGCGCGCGCCAACGTTGGTCATGCTCTTGCGAGCCCAGCGCACGTCGAGGTCGCGGAACTGGAGCGCGTTCTCTATCCCGCGGGCCCTCAGTCTCACCGCATAGGACGGCCCCACGCCCCACACTTCATCGACGGGCGTGCGTGCGAGCGCCACGTCCAAGAAGCGCGAGTCGGTCAGGTCGAGCACGCCCGCGGCTTTCATCGAGGTCTTCGCGAGATAGTTGGCGACCTTCGCCAGCGTCTTCGTCGCGGCAGATGTGAGCGGCTATCTGGTGGCAGGTCTTGAGTCCCAGCCCGTGGGAGCGCCAGAGGGCGAGCTGCTCCCGGTAGAGCTTCGCGTAGCGGTTTTCGAGTAGGCTAACGAGTGTCCCCACGTTGCGGAGGTTACACTATGTTGCACGCGGGCAACAAGGAAGAATGATATTAGGCTTCGGATTGATAAAGTGCAATTCCACGAAAGTACCTTTTTGTGGAATAACGGACGGGCGGCGGGCAGCCGATTTCGGCTCAACATGTTAGGCTAAACAATATTTCGTGTGGCGCTATCAAAAGCACCACGGGAGGGAGTGAACATGGACATCGGGATTATCGGTTCGGGTAACATCGGTGGCACTCTCGCGCGGCACCTCACGGCGCTCGGGCACCAGGTGTCGGTTGCCAACTCGCGCGGCCCCGCTTCATTAGCCGCGCTGGCCGCCGAGACCAGCGCGACTGCGACGACGGTGGAGCAGGCCGCTCGCGCGCGCGACGTGGTCATCATCGCCGTCCCTGAGACAGCGGTGCCACGATTGCCGCGCGACACCCTAGCCGCAACGTCGGCTGTGGTTGTCGATACGGGAAACTACTACCCGTCACGAGATGGCCGCATCGCCGAGATCGACGGCGGCCTAACTGACAGCGAGTGGGTGGCGAGGGTGCTCGGTCGCCCCGTGGTCAAGGCGTTCAACAACATCGTCGCCGACAGCCTGGCTAGGCGCGGCGTCCCGGCCGGCACCCCGGGGCGCATCTGCCTCTCCGTCGCCGGGGACGACCCGCGCGCCAAAGAGCTGGTGCTGCGCCTGCTCGACGCGCTCGGCTTCGACGGCATCGACGCCGGCTCGCTCGCCGACTCCTGGCGGCAGCATCCCGGCACGCCTGCGTACTGTCGGGACTTGGATGCGGACGGGCTCAAAGCCGCGCTGGCGCAGGCTGACGCCGGGCAGGTCGCTGACTACCGCGCCGAAGCGGACGAGTCTGCGCGCGCCTACTTCGTCAAACAGCATGACGGCCAGACTTGATGCCGGGCACTTGTCGAGGACGGCTTAGTCCCGAAGGGTGAAACTATGTTGCGGCCGGGCGAATCAGTGAACCTTACCCTCCTCCGCCTTCAGCAGCAGCTCCCACTCGTCGCCGAACGTCTGCCTGAGGAACGCGACGTGCGCCAACCTACGAGAGCCGCACTTCTGGCAGGGCTGGAGCAGCGAGCGCTGGCGGTGGAAGCAGGCAAGGCAGACGGTAGGGGCGGGTACAGATGAGTCGGGCTCCGGCGTACTCGCCAGAGCATATTTTCGCCGCTTCATCAGAACGAGTGTGGTGGAATAAGTGCTTTCTTTTCTTTTAGTTCGCCTCCCGTTCGACAGCCCGAAAATAACAGTTGCGGTGTGACCGCGGCCGGTAGTAGTGTGCGTGACCCCAACGGAAAGGAGTCGCCCGCATGACCGTCCGCAGGTCTTCACCGTACGTCTCAACGACCTGGCTCTCCAAGCTCCTCGTGGGAGAGCAGTCCTGCGAGTGGGCCGCCTGGTTCAGGGCCAACCACGAGCGCTACGAGAGAGCCCCCTCCACCTTCGACTCGACGGGCTGGCGCCTCGCCCACACCGCGCTCCTCGACCGCATGTACGGACAACTGATTGAAGCCGGCCAGGCGGTCTCGGTCGAAGCGCAGAATAGATTCTCTCTACAAGGCAAGTGCGCGACCCTCAAAGGTAAGCCCGACCTCATCGGCCTCAACGGCTCAGGCACCATCTGCGACGTGAAGACCGGCCAGCCGAAGGCGTCAGACCAGGTGCAGGTCATGATCTACATGTGGGCCACGCCCCTTGCCTTCCCCAAGTATTCTGGCGTCAGGTTCGACGGCCTCGTCGTCTACCCCGACCACGAGGTGTCGATACCCGCCGGGTCCGTTGACTCAGGGTTCGTCGCGAAGCTGGCGGACCTTATCAAGCGGGTGAGCGCGGATACCCCGCCCCGGCGAGTGCCGAGCGCGGACGAGTGCAAATTCTGTGACCTGACGGTTAAGGACTGTCTCGAAAGAGTTGAGGCCGAGGCCGAAGGGTTGGTTACAACCGAAGCCTTCTGACTGGCCGCCTTCGGGCGGCAGCTCACACCGAACGAGGTAACAACATGGGCAACACGCTGCGGGCAGAGGTGTCCGTGGAGGGGACTCGTCCGCTCCTCTGGCACCACTTCGGGCCGGACGCCATCCCGACGGACAAACGCAAGGAGAGGACGGGGGTCGCGGGTAACGACCCCGAGGAGTGGCGCAGGACCGTGCTGGTCACGCGACGGGGGCAGCTCTACTTGGAGCCGGCCTACGTATTCGCCGCCATCAGGGACGCGGCGAGGTACACCAAGCGGGGGCGCGCTTCGATTCAGTCGGCGGTCTCAGCCACCCTTCAGGTAACTGACGACCTAGTGCTGATAGACCGCCATTTCCCCGGCTTCCCCAACGGACACGAGTTCGATTCGAAGACCGTGGAGCCCCCGGCGGTAGACCCGACGCTACCCGTCTACATGGACGTGCGCTCGGTGAAGAACCCGAGCACGAAGGGCAGGAACGTCCGTTACAGGGTGGCGGCCTGTCCGGGCTGGCGGGCGAAGTTCTCGCTCGCCTGGGATAAGACCATCGTCAGCCGCGGCGAGATGGAGGCGGTGATGAATGACGCAGGGCAGTTCGCGGGACTCGCGGACGGCAGGTCAATAGGTTTCGGCCGCTTCAGGGTCGAAAGGTTCGAGGCTGCGGAGACGTAGCCTCTCTCAGGCAAGGCGTGGTCCGGACGGGTACGGCGTGGCTCGGCGTGGCGTGGCGTGGCGTGGCATGGCGCGGCTGGGTTAGGTGTGGCTGGGTCCGGCAGGGCAAGGGCTATTAATGCCAAAAAGACGGCAACCCAAGGAGGTCTGGTTAGAGACCAGACGGAGAATTTACGCGAGGGACGGCGGGATGTGCCAGTACCCGCACGGCAAGCATCCCGTCACCCTCGAAGAGTGTCACATCGACCACATACGGAGTGGCAAACTCGGCACCAACGCCGACTCTAACCTCCGCACGCTTTGCAGGATGCATCACACTTTAAGAGCGGACCCTAATCACCGGGGAATGATTGCTAATGCTCTGAAACTCGGTATTATACCGCCGAACTGGAGGGAACTGGTGTGGGGCGAAGAGTGAGGCAGCGTTACTGAAAGGGCACAGCTCAACGCGGTCAATCGTCATCCTCAAGTCCCATTTCCTGCCCGTACACATCCCACCGACGGACGCCAGAGCGCGGGACGCGCTTCTTTGCCTCGGAGCGGGCGAACCAATAGGACATCTGTTCGGCCGGCGTCAGTGGCTCACGCGCCGCGAGCTTATCTTTCAACTCCCGCAGCCGCGGAACCACGACCTCTAATTTCTCTTCATAGTTGAGGGGAGCGGCGGGCGGGAGTCCGTCGTGATAGCGCATCATCAGCATGTTCCCGAAGTCATCATCCATCTTCATCGGGCCGCGCTCGATTGCCCCCGTCTCCGAGACCTTCTCGGGTACGTTGCGCCACTTCGACAACTGCCGCCGGGCGAGCGCCGAGTCATTGAGCCGCGCCGATGATGCCCCCTTCGGAGGAGGCGCCGCTTCGTGGTCTTCGACCAGCAGGAAGAACGACGTAGCCCCCAGGCGATACGTCCCGTCTTCGCCCCTCTCGTCTTCCTTGAAGAGATGCGGGCGTGTGCGATCTACCCGCGTCAGACTATTCAGGTGCTCAAGCCCGCCGTCGGCGCCGGGGTTGGCCGGCTGAAAGTTCAGCCCGTAGATGAGACGGTACACGTCGCGCGCCGCCTTCGCTTCGTGGCTCATGCGAAGGCTCAGGACGCGCCGCTGCTTCGTCACCACATCGACGGCCGGGGGGAAGACGCCCGAGAGCACATCCCTCCGCGCCTCGATCTGCCGCGTCACGCTCACGAAAAACTGTTCTACCCCGTCCCGCGTCAGCGCCATTCGCAGCAGCTCGTCCCAGGTGTAGGTCCGCCCCCGGTGCGTGACCGTCGGCGAGAGCGTCTTGAGAATCCTTAGAGCAACGTCGTCGGCCTCGGTCTGCGGCCCGAACGACATCGGCTCGTGCAGGATGGTCAGCCCCGGCAGTCTTGAGTTCTGCGCGGCCACCGAGAGGAAGCTCGCGACGTTGGCGTGATACTTCGACTTCGTGCGCGCCCAATCGTGCAGGATGTGAACGCCCCACGAGACGGGAACCTCCCGCGTCCCGTAGCGAGCCCCGAACTCCGAGCGGGTAATCACATGCACTTCGTCGCGCCAGTTCGGCAGCACATACTCCGAGCGGTCGCCGGTCAGGTCGTGCTGGTACTCGGCGAGGAACGCGGCGCGCCCCGAGTTGGATAGAAAGACCTCTGCCGCGGCGCGGTCGAAGCCTTCCCACACCGGCACGGCCGAAGCGATCTTGTAAACCCCGGGCCTCTCCTCGTCCGGTTCTAGCTCTACTTCATCGAAAGCCGGTTGCGGCTCGCCCTCTTCCGTCCCGATGACCGTCCGATGCGACATCACATCAGTTTCATAGGAGAGGATTTGTGAGAGCACGCCGTCGTCGCGGACGAGGTTCTGCGGGAAGAGGTTCAAGGTCTGCGGGTTGCCCGCGGGCAGTATCTCGTAGGCGATGGTGTCGAGGTTCTTGCGGATGACTTCGGGGCTGTACTTCCGGTTGTCGATGTCGTCAAAGACGAGCATGGAGAACCGCATGTCAGCGAGACGCGAGCCGCGCACGCCTTCCTTGAGGCCCAAAGGGATGATGCCCCACCCCGAGGCCGTGACGAGCCTATCCTGCCGCCACGCGGTTTGAACTCCGCGGCTCACGCGCGGGTTAGCAAGGCCGGGGTAATAATGCGCGACCTCCGAAGATTCCAGACGACCGCGGATAGAGTCTAAATGTCCTTTGGCAAGGTCTGAGTCGGCGCAGACGTAGCCGACCAATCCCGGTTCATCCGTAGCGCCTTCCGACAGGGCGCCTTCCGCGATGCACGCCCATTCGACGTGTGAGCTTTTCCCGCAGCCCCTCCCCCAAATCAGGAGCGCGGTTAACTCGTCAACCGTCAGGCGCTCGCCCGCGAGCAGCTTCATCCTCGTGGGCCAGTACCAGCGCCAGAACCGATGATGGAAGGGAGAGAAAGGATGTTTGAAGGTGCGGGGGCCGAGCCGCATCGCCCAGGGTTCATAGCCGAGGGCTTCGAGGGCGATAGCCTTCTGTGTCTTGGGTGGCTTGTCGGGGGCACTTAAAGTCCTGCGCGCACGCTCCCGCCGCGCCTTGATCCTGTCGAGCGCGTCACTCATTCAAAGTCCTCGAAGCCGGAATCCTCTTCCCCCAGAATGGCTATTGCCTGCTCGCGTGTCAGCGGATCGCCTTCGCGCTCAGACTCGGCGAGGAAGTTCTGTAACTTCCGCTCGCGCCGCTCCCTTTCGTCCGTGTCAACGGAGATGGACTGGCGGGGCCGTCCTTCGAGCCGGTCGGCGATGAACTCAATTGCCCGCATCTGTGTCGGCGTAGCCTGCTTGCGCCCGAGCGCCACGTCGATGATAAGTTGTTGCAACTCCTCGCGGTCGGACTTGCCGCCCTCGCGCTCGCCTTCGAGCACCGAGCGGAGTCCCTTTGAGAATATCTGGCGCGGGCGGCCTTCACGGTTGATGCGCGGGTCACCAGGTGTGAAGGGCCTAAGATTCTGCATACGGCGCTCGCGCCCTGTCAGCTCCCTCTCTTCGCTCATCTGACAAGCCTCCACGAAGGCCGCGGCCACCGCCACGGGCAGCGCCACCACGGTATGAAGGTGCAACAGTTCATAGCTTCACCTCAATCCCCACCCATCAGCATCATCAGGCGCCGAAGTCTTGCGTAGCCCGGCATGGTCATAACTTTTCACCTCGACCGAAGTTCAGTCTCCACCCATCAGCATCACGGTCGCCGACGCCGCACCCGACGGCGCCGTGTAGTAGACCGTGATCGAGATGTAATCGACGCGCGGCTCGGCCGCGGTGGAGTTGCAGTAGGCCCGCAGCGCCGCGCCGAAGTTCGAGGCGTTCACGTCGTCGGCCGTCAGCGTGAGCCCCCACAGGTCGGACGGCCCGCCGTAGGTCTTCGCCCCGAAAGAGGCGGGCCACGCCGTACCCACGTCGGCCTTGTCGTCGCCGTCAATCACGCCGCCCTTCACCAGACGGACTTCCGCGTCGATGACCTCGCCCACCGGCGATACCGCGTCGCGTCGCTTGACGACGACCTCGACGCCGTCAACGGTCGCGCCGGCGGGGACGGCGAAGACGTTCCCCGCCATCGTGCCTTTGAGATACTGAGTGTCATCCTCCTCGCCAATCGCGCCGGCCGTCGCACTCGCGCCGTCGTCGGCCGTGACGTTGGAGGCGGACGACCAGGCATGACCGCCCCACGAGGCATCGTTCGCGGCCGTGCCGACGAATTTCGTAGAGGTAGCCATCAGAAGTTAAGCACCGAGCCGCCGTAATACTTCGTGTTCACGCCGTCGAAAATAAACGTGATGATGTCTACCTTCGCGGCCGTAGTGGTGAGCGTCGGAGCAGTCCCAGCCGACCACAGCACAGCAGCCGGCCACGTCGCCAGCCGCGAGCCTGTCGCGTCCTGTTTGAGCATGAGACAGTAGCGCGCGCCCGCAATCGGGTTGGAGAAGGTGAAGGTGCAGTCGCCCGTCAGCGTGACGTACTGGACGTTGCCCGCGTTCCAGTCGATGGTCTTCGCGGTGCCCGAGTTCCCCGCGTCCACCTCGGCCGAGGCGTACTGACCCGAGAAAGTCGCCGCCCCGGTCGGCGAGAGCACGAACACGTCAGTCCACACGATAGGATTCGCGCCCGCGTCGGCGTGACGGAAGACCGTGCGGCCCGAGTTGTCGGCCTTCGCCTCTTGTAGAATCTGCCACGCTTCGTTGGACACGCTGAGGCGGTTATAGAAACCTGTGTCGCGGTCGAAAGAGACGTTGACGGAGAAGACGGCGAACCCGTCCGAGCCCGTCGTAATGCCCGCCATCCCGGCCGAGCCCTGCCCCGAGGAGGAGGCGGCCGAGACGTTGCCGAAGCCCGCGAGGTTGCCGTTGTCGAGGACGACGAAACCGCCCGTGCCGGCATTGATCTCCGCCACGTTGCCGATGAGTGACACGTTGTCGGCGAACTTGTCACCGTTCGAGTGGAACTCGTAGCCCGCCTGTTGCGACAGGTTGAAGGCTTCGGTGTGCGTGCGGTTGATGTACTGATTACCCGAGGAGAGGCCGACCATGTAGGCCGGGCCGGTGCTTTGAATGGCCGCGCCCGCCGCCCCGTAGAAGGTGTTCCCCGTTACCGTCAAATTCAACGGGTTCAGAACGCTCGAAGGCGCGGCGATGATGGCCGCGAACTCCCAGGTGTGGAAGAAACAGTTAACGACGTGCACCTGCCCGCCGCCCTGAAGCAACAGGCCGTAATCGCGGGCCACGCCCGCCCCGCCGCCGATCAACACGCCTGAGACCTGCAACTGCCCACTGAAGCCGGTGCCCGTCGCAATCCCGAAACCCGTCAGGCTCAGGTTCGCGGGGTCGAGGTTGCCCGTCACCATTCCGCCGTTGAAGATGACGCCGACGCCCGGGTAGGTGGCAGACCCGGCGGTGTCTTCGAGGTAGGCGAGCATCCCGCACCCGTCCGCCCCGGCGTTGATGAAGGTCGCCCACGGCGCCCCGCCCGGGATGGTCAGGCCCGCGAGCACCTCATCCGTCGAGGTCGTGCCGTAGATGGCCCGCTGATAGCCGTAGCAGTACAGGTTAGCGACAATCAGGTGATCCACGCGGGCCATGACGAGCCCGTTGCCGTTCTGATTCATCCAGCGGCCGATGTTCGCGCCCGCGGGGTCGGTGTCCCACACGGCGGAGAAGATGAAGCTCGCCCATTCCACGTCTTCAATCAGCGCGTAGTCGTACTGCTTGTCGATGTCGATGCCCCGATAGATAGGGCACCCGCGAATGTCTCGGATGGTGAAGCGGCTTGAGTACCGGGACTTGATTGCAAAGTACGAGTTGATGAACTCGCAATTCTCTAACCGCTGGTCGGCCGCCGTGTAGGTCTCGCCCGTAAAGAGAATCGTCGGCGGATAGACCGTGGGCGTGACTGCCGTCCGCAGTTGGTTCGGGTAATAGTAGGCTATCCCCTTCACGGTCGCGTTCGCGTACTGCGTGATGAAGGCGCCCGTGGACGTGCCCGCCCCGACGGTTATCTCAAAAGTCGTGCCCTTGCCGTCTGTCGCGTCCTGCTGGAACAGCGTCTCCGGGTCGTCGTGGAGCCACGAGTGGGTGGGGGCGGCCTCCCAGGAGCCGATGAGCGCGATTGACGAGGGGACGACGAGAGAGCCCGAATTGAACCCGTAGCGGCCCGGCTTGAGGTAGACGCCCGTGTAGAGGCCGCCTGAGTCGCGGGCGTCGTCGAGGGCGGCCTGCAACCCGGCCGTAGACTGCGGCGTCCCGTCGCCCAGGACGCTATAAGGCGCCGCCGCGGGGTCGATGTAGCGCGGCGCAAACCGCGGGTCGGCGTCGGTGACGTAGCGGTTCGTATTCGAGGGCGTGCCCTGCGTCCCGAGCATCGCGGCGAGTTGCCCGGCCGAGGGGAGGAGCGGGCTGTTCGTGCCCACAAACTCAGGATGATTCGCCAGGACGGGCGGCACGTCGGCAAAGGCTATCCCCGCGTCAACATCGGACGCATATCTGTAAGCGCCCCACCTCCCATCACCGAAGTTGATGAGGTCGGGCAGGTTGAGGTAGGTCTGCGGCGGATTCGCCAGATACCGGGCTCTATTCGTCAGGCATATCTGAGACCATGTTGTCGCGGGTGCTAAGTTGGGCTGAATACTAAACCCGCTCCCCGTCGTCTCGTCCGGCCACATCTGGCGCGCGTTACCGCCGCTCCGGGGGAATAGCGCCGCCTGATACTGGACGTTCTGATTATCGATTGAATCCTGAGTTGTAAATAGCTCCGTCACGTTGGGGATGGAGACCGACAGGTCGGCGTTGACGACGCACTCGACCACGAGGCAGGTATCCGGGTTGCTAATATTCCCGCTCGGCACGTAGACCCCGGCCGAGTTGCGGAAAGGCTGAAGGGCGGCGATGCGTAACTCCGCCGTGTCGCCTTCGTCGAAGCGCCAGAACCCCGGCGCGGTCTGCTCCGCAGCTATGAGAATGTCGGCCATCTTTTACTATCCCTTTTTCGAGAGGCGCGCGGACGCCCGGTCTCTTTCGGCTTCGAGCAGCAACACCGAGGCGGCAAACCATTCCTCATGTTCTTTGATATGAGCCTCTAGCCATCCCCTCTGTTCAGCGGTCATCTCCTCGGATTGAAGCGCCGCCCGCATCCGTTCGACGTACCCGCCGATGCGCCAGCCCGCGCGTAAAGCCTCAAGCTGCTTTGCGGCCACCACCTGACGCCAGGCCGCATCCTGCTCGCGGCAACCGACCCGGTGCGCGCCGTTGTGATCGTGAATCTGTCCCGCCATTCAATCACCCCCAACAACACGAAAGGCCGACTTGGAAAGCCCCGTTGGGCTTCAAGTCGGCCACGTCTAAGACGAGAATCCGAAAAAGTTATTTAGCTGACGTTTGCTGCACGACCTCTTGCAGCTTCACACGATTAATGCCGCCGTCCGCCAAGTCTACCGTGAGGGCGCCGGTCACTTTCCGGCCCGTGAGCTTCGAGACGAACCGCTTCAACTCTGCGGCGAGTTCGTCGGGTAAAGTATACTCCTCTTCACTCAACAGACGGAGTTTTTTAGTGCGCGCCGCCGTCACCTTGGCACCACCTCTTTCAGCGACTCCACCCGCCTGCGTGCGGCCTCGTAATATCCGATTCCAAGTCTCTCCCGCGGAGGCAGTTTCTTTATCTCCGCCCACTCCTTCGCGGCGAGCCTTTCCCAAAGGCCGCTCCGCTCGAAAGGCCGTGCGCCTTCGGCCATCGCCCTCAGCATTTTCAACTCTTCATCTTCGACCAGCGTCTTCATTCTTTCTCTCCGGCGGTACAAGGCTGGGACAAAAACCTGTGCCGCTTCTGTGTATCCTGTTCATCAATGTGCACCCGCCCGATGGCCGCGACCCGTCAAGTGTTCATTGATGTGCCGCTCTCTTCACCCCCGTTCACAACCCCGACCACTCCTGCTGCGAGTGCGGCGAGCGCGTCCTGCGCCCGCGCTGGCGCGTGTGGACAAGTCGCCGTTTCTGCGCGACGTGCGGGCGCAGCTTTCGACGGGCGGGTTTGAAAAGGGCTCTGCTGCTCGCGTCGGCGCTCTTCCTGCCGGGGTTTCTGTTCGGGCGTCTGTTGAGGCCGCCCGCCCCGCCGCTCGTCCTGGAGCGCGGCACGCAGACGGTCGCGCCCCTACCGCCCGCGCCCGCGACGCCGCAGCCGAAGCCGCAACCTGCCTACGGCCCTGACAGGACGGCGAACGAGCGGCCGACCGACCCCGAAGAGGTCGTCTACATCTGCGGTGCGCGGACGAAGAAGGGGACGCCGTGCCAGCGGCGCGTGCGCGGCCCCGGCCGCTGCTGGCAGCACCGCGGCCAGCCCGCCATGCTGCCCCCTTCGAAGCTGGTCGTGCCGGGGTGAGGGGGCGGAAATTAGTTGAGGCGTGGGGCGTGCCAGGGGTTGCCAACCGGCGGCCGGCGGGGTAGCCTCTCCCGCACAGTTCACGGAATCTTTCGGCGGAACCGTGCGCCGATTGAGCGTTTCCCGGACGTGAACGCCTAACATCCGGTTCGACCCACACGACAGTCAGAGATTCGTCTTAAGGAGACCCACAAGATGTTCAAGCTCAGGAACACAGCCCTCGTCCTCCTCATCGCATCCGCGTGTGCCCTGACGGCGCTCGCCATCACCTACGGGCAGTTCGACGGCAACCGCCACCCGCAGGTCGGCGCGCTCGTCGGCGAGTTCTCCTCGGGGACTTTCCCATACTGCTCCGGCACGCTCATCTCCCCGACCGTCTTCCTCACGGCGGCCCACTGCAACCTCGGCACGTCGCGCGTCTACGTCACCTTCGACGCGAAGTACTCTTCGAAGTCGAAGCTCTACGCCGGCACCTACTACTCCGACCCGCAGTACAACCAGGCGCAGTCCGACCCGCACGACATCGCGGTCGTCGTCTTCGACAAGCCGGTCAACGGCATCCTGCCCGCGCGTCTGCCGGCGGCCGGGCAACTCGACTCGTTGCAGGGCATCCAGAGCCAGAAGTTCACGGTCGTCGGCTACGGCGGGCAGGAGCCCGTGAACCAGCCGGGCGGCCCCGTCATCGCTTACCTCGACACGCGCGAGTTCTCGGTGGCGTCTTTGAACTCGGTCAACCCGGCGTGGCTGCGGCTGTCGCAGAACCCAGCGCACGACGACGGCGGCGCCTGCTACGGCGACTCGGGCGGCCCCAACTTCCTCGGCGCGGGCGCGTCGGAGACGAACATCATCGCCGGCACGACCATCACCGGCGACGCGCTCTGCAAGTCCACCAACGTCATCTACAGAACCGACACCGCCACGGCCCGAAACTTCCTGAGCGGCTTCGTCGCGCTGCCGTGAAAAGCAGTAGACAGTAGACAGTAGTCAGTAGCCAGTAGGGAAAGAACGGGCGGTGCGTCAGCTTCATTGCTGAGTCGCACCGCCCGCTGTTCTTCTACTGACTACTGTCTACTGCCTTCTATTCCGGCGACGTGGCGGCAGAAATCTTGGAGCCGTCGCCGGGCGCCCCCGTGAGTCCGCGGTTGACGAGGACGCGTATCTCGGCGCGGCGGTTCTCGGAGCGCTCGTCGCGGGTCTTGTTATCGTTGAGCGCGTTCATCGCTCCGTAGCCGAAGGGCGTCAGGATGCGGCGCAGCGGCACGTTGTGGTTCTCGACGAGGTAGCGCACGACCGACTCGGCGCGCTGCTCGCTCAGGCGGCGGTTGACGTTCTTATCCTTCGACTCGTAGGCGTAGCCGGTCACCTCGATCAGGTAGCCCTTCGCGTTCTTCGCGTACTCGGCGACCTGGTCGAGCGAGGTCTTGGCCTCGGGCGTCAGCATGGCGCTACGGAGTTTGAAGTTGACCTTGATGGACTGCTCGGGCGTGTAGTCGTCGACGTTGTTGATGCGCTCGTTGGCGACCTGGACGCCCTGGACGGCGCGGTCGGCGGTCTCCTGCGCGGCGACCGCGCCGCCGGCCGCGGCGTTCGAGACGGCTGCCAGCTCGTCCAACTGGCCCGACATGCGCTGCGCGTTCTGCTCGACCTCGCCGACGCGCGTCTCGGCCGTGCCGATGCGGCCCTCGACCGGCACGATGTTGGCTTCGAGCGTGCGCGCCGCGCGGAGGTCCGCGTCGGTGAAGCGCACCTTGTCGGCGACGAGGTTGCCCGAGGGGTCGCCGCGACCCTCGATCTCGACGTGGAGGCCGCGGGTGACGGACGCCAGCGCGTACTTCGTCCCGCCGCCGAGGAAGCCGCCCTTGGTCTTGACGCTGGTGCGGTCGTTGAGGACGACGGTCGTCTGCGCGCCGGTCGTGTCGTCCTGCACGACGAAGGAGTCCGCGTCGCGGCGGACGACCGCCCCGCGGAGTTTCATCTTCTGGCCCGAGACGACCGCGGACGTGCGCGTGCTGCTCTGCGTGTCCTGCGCGGCGACGGCGGGCGCGACGGCGAGCGTCAGGGCGGAGGCCGCCACGAAGGCGCGTAGTGTTCTGGAACTCTTCATGATGTAATCCTCTCCTCCAACTACCGGAATCTGATTTTCACTGCGACCTTAAGACGACGGCGTGAGTCCTACGGCGAGGCGCTTTACGTACACGTGTCGGGTTGTCGGGCAGTGATCTTAATTGTTCGGTGAGACGATATGCGGAAACGGGGGCGGCGTTGGTTGCAATTGGCTTGCGAGAGGGTTGTAAAACAGGAGTCAGGAGTCAGAAGATAGGAGTCAGGAGAAAAGCAGAGGCGGCGCGCCCGACCCGAAGGTTGTGGCGCGCCGCCTGATTCTTCTTCTGACTCCTGTCTACTTCCTGTCCTTGAACTGGTCGTAGAGCATCGTGTGGCGGCTGACCAGTGGTATCTGGCGGCCGTTGATGAAGAGGTGGCGGACGTGCGTGCGCGCTTCGAGCAGGTCGCCGTCGGTGACGACGAGGTTGGCGATCTTGCCCTGCTCGATTGAGCCGACGCGGTCGGCGACGCCGAGGATCTGCGCCGGGTAGAGCGTGACGGCCTTGAGCGCTTCGGCCTTCGGCAGACCGTAGGCCGCGGCCATGCCGGCGTGGAAGGGCAGGTCGCGGACGTGCGCGCCCGAGTCGCCCGTCGAGATGCAGAAGCGGACGCCCGCGGCCTGCAACTTCGCGGCGTTCTCGTAGAGCGAGTCGTACCCGTCGTCCTCGCGCAGCGGCAGATTCAAGACGCTGTCGAGGATGACGGGGACGTTCTTCTCTTTCAGAAACTGCGCGGTCTTCCAGGCTTCGCTGCCGCCGATGATGACGGGCTTGAGCTTCAGCTCCTCTGCGAAGCGGACGGCGTTGCGGATGTCGCGGTCGCGCTCGGCGCGGAAGATGACGGGTCGCTCGCCGCGCGCGTAAGGGACGAGCGCCGCCAGCTTCAGA
This sequence comes from Pyrinomonadaceae bacterium, assembly GCA_045807865.1. GTDB lineage: Bacteria > Acidobacteriota > Blastocatellia > Pyrinomonadales > Pyrinomonadaceae > QHXN01. The sequence goes on along the minus strand of JBJMGP010000014.1, from coordinate 59,997 downwards.
TCGGTCGGCGGGCGCGGGACGGACTTCGGGTCTTTGGCGTAGGCGTCCTGCGCGCGGCCGTAGGCTTCGGCGTCGCGGAAGAGGCGGCGCAGCTCTTCGACGCGGCGGTCGCGCGCCGAGAGCGCGTCCTGCGAGATGCCCTGCTGCGCGGCGAGGAAGGCCGCGAAGCCGCCGCCCCCGCCGACGCGCGGGAAGTCGATGACGAGCGCGGCCTGCGGCGCGACGGCCATCTCGCGCGGGCTGGTGCCGGCGAGGTTGATGAAGGCCGCCTGCCCCGAGATCGTCCCGCCCGAGGGCATCGAGAGCACGCTGGTCACGCCCTCGACGCGCGTCACGGCGATGTGCGAGCTGGAAGGGTTGACGGCCCAGATGGCGGCGACGTTCGGGTTCATGTCGCCCAGCTCCGCCGTGTCGTTGGTGCCGGGCGCGCCGGAAGAGATTTCCGACAGCCCCATGTTCGTCCCCGCGTCGATCATGCCGGGGTAGACCCACAGGCCGCTCCCGTCAATCGTCTGCGCGCCGGCGGGCACGTTGACGTTCGCCCCGACGGCGCTGATGCGGCCGCCCGAGATGACGACCGTCGCGTTGTCGATGTCGGCGCCCGAGACGGTGACGACGTGCGCGCCGCGGATGACGTAGGTCGGCGCCGGCGTGTTCGTCATCGAAGGGTCTGTGCGGTCGGTGTCCTGCGCGTGCGCTGCTACGGGCAGCAGGCAGAGGGCGGAGGCCAACAGGGCGTTGGTTAAGGATGAGAGTCGTGTGGTCTTCATCGACGGTTGTCCTCCTGCACGTCCTGCACGTCGTCGTCGTCGGTGTAGGCGCGGCGCACCGAGGGGGGCGTGCGCGGCGGCGTGCCTCCTTGGGCGGGGGCGCGGTTCGATTCGGCCTGCTCCAGTTGTTTGCGCTCGGCTTCGAGGGCGGGGCGGCGTGCGATGTCGGCCTGGCGGTCGAAGAGCAGCTCGCCGTCCACGAACGTCTGCTCGGGGTGCGCGTAGACCGAGAAGGGGTGCGCGCTCCAGACGACGAGGTCGGCATCCTTGCCCACGTCGATGGAGCCCATGCGCTTGTCCACGCCGAGCTGGATGGCGGGGTTCAGGGTGACGAGCTTGAGGGCCTCCTCTTCGGTCAGCCCGCCGTAGCGCATCGTCTTCGCGGCCTCGATGTTGAGGCGGCGCGCGCGCTCGTCGGAGTCGGAGTTGACCGAGGTCACGACGCCGTGGCGGACGAGGACGGCGGCGTTGTAGGCGATGGCGTCGTATGCCTCCATCTTGTAGCCCCAGAAGTCCGTGAAGGTCGAGGCGCCCGCGCCGTGGCGAGCGATCTCGGCCGCGACCTTGTAGCCTTCCAAGACGTGCTGGAACGTCCTGACCTTGAAGCCGAACTCGTCGGCGATGCCGATGAGCATCAGGATCTCGTCGGCGCGGTAGCAGTGCGAGTGGACGAAGCGCTTGCCTTCGAGTATCTCGACGAGGGGCTCAAGCTCTAAATCCCTCCGCGGCGGGATGACGTTCTTCTCGCCGCGCGCGTTGGCGGCGCGGTAGTCGTCCCAGTCCTTCTTGTAGTCGCGCGCGCGCACGAAGGCGTCGCGGATGGTCTCCTCCACGCCCATGCGCGTGGCGGGGTAGCGGGGTGCAAGGCCCGGCACGTTGAAGTTCGAGCGCTTCGGGTTCTCGCCGAGCGCGAACTTGATTCCGGGCGGCGCGCCGGGGACGGGGAAGTCCGCGGCCGGGTGGCCCCACTTGAACTTGACCGTGGTGGAGAGTCCGCCGATGGCGTTGCACGAGCCGTGGAGCAGGAGGGCGGCGGTGGTGCCCCCGGCCAGCTCGCGGTAGATGCTGACGGCCGTCGGGTTGAGTATGTCGCGCGTGTTCGCCATCGAGGTGACCGAGCGCGTGCACTCGTTGACGGAGCCGTCCATCATCGAGTGCGAGTGCGCGTCGATGATGCCGGGCAGGACGTACTTGCCCGACCCGTCGATGACGCGCGCGCCGTCGGGCGCCTTGAGGTTCTGCCCGACCGCGGAGATTTTGCCGCCGCGGATGAGCACGTCCGTCGCGTTGAGAGTCCCGTGCGAAACGGTCAGCACCGTCGCGTTGCGTATCAGAGTGTCCTGCGCCGCCGCGGCCGCCGCCGGCTCCGCAGAGGCGCGCGGCTGGCCGCCGCCCCTGCGCGTCTGCGCCGCCGCCTGCGCGCAGGCCACCGCGAATAGAAGTGCGAGCGTCAAAAGTCTCTTCATTATTATTCTCCGTAAACTGTGAACCGTTAGGAGGCGTGAACCGTGAACCGTCAACCGTGACGAGTTAATAACTGGTTTTCACTTGTCACGGTTGACGGTTCACGGTTCACGCCTTCACGGCGTGCGCGTGCCGCTGAACGGGAACGAGCCGCGCGCGGAGGTGACGGTGCCGCTCATCTGGTTGCCGCTGACCGTGCCCTCGAAGGTGAGGTCGGTGCTCTGCCCCTCGATGTTGAGCGTGGTCGCGATGCGGAAGCCGCCACCGCCCGTGGCCGAGCCGTCGGTGATGTCGGCCGTGCCGAAGGGCGTCTCGACGCGGCCGGTCACGCGCGTGCCCTGTTGTTGGAGCGTGAGCGTGCCGGGTATCTGCTGTGAGCCAGCGGTCGTCGTGATGCTCCAAGTCCCGGCGAGCGCTCCGGCCGCGGGCGTCTGAGCGCCGCCGCCCTGCGCTGCTTCTCCAACGCCTCTGCCCGCGGGCGGGCCTCCGGCGCGCGTGCCCGTGAACGTGCCGGCGCCGCGGCCGACGACCTGCACGGTGCCGCGCATCTCGTTACCCGAGAGCGTCCCCGTGAAGATGGCGTCGGTCGTCTGGCTCGCGGGCGCGGGCAGAGTGATGGGCACGGTGAAGTTGATCTCCGAGCCCGTCAGAGTCCCGCTCGCAATGGTGCCCGAGCCGAGCTGTCCTTGCAGCGAGCCCGTCAGACTCTCGCCCTGCTGCCGTAGCGTGAGCGTCGCGCTCAACTCCTGCCGCTCGTTGCCGGAGCCGCCGAGGTTGACGTTGAGCGTCCAGGTGCCGGAGGCCGTCGCGCCGCCCGGCGCGGTCGCCGCCGGACGCAGCTCGACCTGCCGGCCGTCGATGAAGAGGTGCGTGACCCGCCGGTTCTTATCGAAGAGGTCTCCGCGCGTCACGGTCAGGTTGGCGATCTTGCCGACCTCGACCGTGCCGAGCTGGTTTGAGACGCCGAGAATCTCCGCCGGCCTGAGCGTCAAAGCTCGCACCGCTTCGTCGCGCGCGAGCCCCGCCTCGACCGCGCGCGCGGCGTTGGCGAGGTAGTCGGTCATCGTCGTCATGCCGCCCGACTGGAAGGCGAAGCGCACGCCCGCGGCGGCGAGCCGGCCGGCGGTCTTCGGCGCCTCGACGCGCTCGCGCAGGACGCGCAAAGGCTCCGGGTCGGCCTCGGGCGAGGCGCCGGCCGCGCGGCGCGGGAAGTTGAGCGAGAGCAGGACGGGGACGTTCGCCGCCTTCAGGCGCGCGGCCACGCGGTCGGCTTCCAGGCCGCCGTTGATGACGAGGTCGAGGTTGAACTCCTGCGCGAGGTCTAGGGCGCGCTCGATCTCGCGCACGCGGTCGGCCTGCATCACGACCGGCATCCGGCGCGCGAGCACGGGTTGGAGTGCGGCGAGCGACTTGTCCTGCTCGGGTCTACGCAAACCCCTCGGGTTGCGCTCGTAGATTTCGTTGGCCTCGCGGAAGCGGCGCGCGTCGAGGAGCATCTGGCGCACGGAGGAGAAGACGCCCATCAAGGAGCCCGGGTATTGACCCTGGCCGATGGGGTTGAGGCCGACGTAGAGCGCAACCGGCGTGCGGACGATCATCTGCTGCGGCGTGTCGCCGGCGAGGTTGATGACGGCCGACTGGCCGAGGAAGACGTTGCCGCGCGGCGCGGTCTGCGCGGCGGTGAGGCCGGCGTTGCGCGCGGCCTCGATCTCGGCGCCCCCGGGTCGGATGATGTCGGAGGCGAGTACCTCGGGCTGCAAGCCCGGCGGCTGCGTCGAGTTCGGCGAGACGGCAGAGGGCGCGGTCTGGCCGAAGAGTCCGGCGAACCCGCCTCCGCCGCCTCCGCCCGCGCCGGGTGTCGGCGACGGGCGCGGGATGGCGAGCGTAGTGCTGGCGTCGATGAGGCCGGGGTAGACCGTGAGGCCCGTGCCGTCGATGGTGCGCGCGTCGGGCGGTGCAGCCAGCCCTGCGCCGACGGCCGCAATGAGGCCGTCGCGGATGACGACCGTGCCGCGCTCGATGACCGGGCCGGAGACGGTGACGACGCGCGCGTTTGTGATGGCGTAAACGTCCACGCCCCCGCCGGGCCTGCGCTGCGCGCCCGCCGGCGCCTGGAGCCACACGGCGGCCGTAAGCAGCGCGGCCGCGAGGGCCGCGAGAGTTCTTAAAAGGGAGTGTCGCATAAGGTGGTTTCCTGCCGGACTCGGGAAGACTCGCGCGCCCCGGCCCGCACCTGTGGCCGTTCGAGAAGCGCGTCTAAATTTTTACGGTTAAGACTGGATGTGCGTGCCGCCGCACCGAAAGGCCCGGCGCGCGCCGGCTCGGGGGCCGGGAGTGCCGTGCGCGGGTTGCCGCCTTTCTGTGACCGTGCGCGCGTAGCTACGGGGGCAGGCTTGGAAAAGTTTCAGAAGGAAGTAGACAGTAGTCAGTAGACAGTAGGAAAGTCGTAGCCGAAGCGGAGCCTACTGACTACTGTCCACTTCCTTTCCTACTTCTTGGCGTTGGCGTTCATGTTCGCGCTCTTGGTGTTGGCGTTGGCGGAACTGTCGGCCTTGACTTCGAGCTTGTTGGTGACGCTCTTGACGCTCTCCACCTTCTTGGCGACATCGGCGGCCTTCGTCTTCTGGGCGGCGTTGGCGACCGTGCCGCGGAGCGTGACGACGTTGTTGTCCACGTCCACGTTGATAGTCGAGTCCCTCAAGTCGTTGGCGGCGGCGAGCGCGGCGCGTACCTTGAGGTGAATCCAGCCGTCTTCGAGGCCGGAGCCGATGGTCGAGCCGGCGTTCTTGGCCTCGGCCTTGTAGGCGGTCTCGTCCTTCTTGTAATCCTCTTTCGAGTTGTAGTTTCGGTTGTAGACGCTGGCGGCGGGCGTCGCGGCGGGCGTCGCCGTCGCGGCGGCGTTCGCGTTGGCCGCGCGGTTGGCGTTCGCGTTGACGGTCACGTTCGTGTTGTCGTCGGAGCCGCAGGCGGCGGCCGTCAGGCAGAGCGCCGCGCCCGCCAGCATCGAAAGGATCGTTTTACTCCTCATACTTTCTCCCGGGAAGAGTCTCCCTTAAAAGTTAGCCCGCGCCCGAGCAAACTCCGCCGGGACGGGTCGCGCGTGCGGCCGTCCCGGTAAAGCCTTGGACGAATTGTAGGGGCTTGAAAACCGGCGCGATTCTAACGCCGCGGGAGGGGGCAAGACAAGAGAAATGTGCCCTGGTGTACAGGGCGTAGGGTTCTGGGTGTCGGGCGCCGGGTTTTGGGTTTGAGAATTAAAGGTTGTGGTCGTCTCAAGCGTAGCGGGCACGCGGCGCTAAAATTCCGGAACCAAAACCCGACACCCGACACCCAACCCACCTACCACTTGATCGTCCCCTCCTTCGAGGTGTCGATCTGCGCGTTGGGGAGTTCTTCGCCGCCGCCGAAGAAGAAGGACTTCATGTTGTCGAAGAGGAATCCTTGCGCGTCCTCGTTCATGAGGTCGAGGCCGTAGTGGTTGATGATCATGTTCTGGCGCTGGAGCCACTCCTTCCAGCAGACCCCGCAAATCTCCGAGCCGATGCGCTGCCCCACCTCGTTCGGGAAGGGCGCGTACCCGAGCCCCTCACGCTTCTCGCCGCACCGCGCACACTTGATCTGTTCCGCCATTGACAGTTCTCCTTACAAAATCAGTTCTGAAAAATGTTCACGCGTGCGGGAAGCATAACACGAGGGGGTGTCGAATGATGAGTGATGAACTCAAGGCGGTTTGCGTTCGACTCATCCCTTCTTCATTCAGTCTTTGTGCGCGGCCCGGATGGCGGCGAGCACCTCGTCGTCCTTCGGGCGGAAGAGCGAGAGCGCCTGCGCCTTGTTGTGGCGCACGATCCCGCCGGCGTCGATGACGACGACGGCGCGCGCCGCGCGGCCGGGGAGCCAGGACTTCGCGCCGTACATCTCCGCGACGCGGCGGTCGGGGTCGGAGAGCAGGCGTAAGGGTAACGAGTGGTGCTCGGCGAACTTGCGGTGCGACTCCGTCGAGTCGGTCGAGACGCCGACCACCTCGGCGCCCGTCCGCTGGTACTCCTCCCAGTTATCGCGCACGGAGCACATCTGCTTCGTACAGACCGGCGTCTCGTCGCCCGGGTAGAAGAGCAGCACGACGGTCTGCCCGCGCCGGTCGGACAGGCGCCAGTCCTGGCCCGCGCCATCCTTCAAACTGAAGTCGGGCGCGGTCGCGCCGATCATGGCAACTTCCGCCTTCACCTTCGTTGCAGCATCGCTCATCGGTCACGTCCTTATGACTGAAAGTCGCGTATGTCTTTGAAGGGCGTCTCGGGGTTCGTGAAGTCGGGGCGGTAGTAGTGCGAGGCGCTGTCGTACTCCTGCATCCAGCCCTCCTCCATGCCGAGCCGTTCGAGCAGTGAGACGGCGCGCCACCACTCGTTCTCCGAGATGCGGCGCCCGAGCAGCACGTAGCGCTCGTCGGTCGCGGCCTTGTTCGTCGCGTAGTATTGCGCCATGAGCGAGACGGCGACCCGCGGGCTCAGCTCATCGCGGATCCATTCGAGCGACTCCCGAATCCCCGCCACGTCGTTCGGGAGCACGAGCAGGCGCACGACCAGGCCCCGCGCGAGCGTCCCGTCCGCCCGGAAGACCAGCCCGTCGCCCGTCTGCCGGTACATCTCTTTCAGTGCCGCCCGCGCGCGCTCCGCGTAGTGCGGGACTTTGGAGAAGGTGTAGCCCTCCGACGAGTCCGCGTACTTCAGGTCGGGCAGGTAGACGCCGACTATCCCTTCGAGCAGGCGCAGCACCTCGACCGAATCGTAGGCGTTCGTGTTGTAGACGATGGGAAGGCTCAAGCCCTGCCCGGCGGCGACGAGGACGGCGCGCGCCAACTGCGGGGCGAAGTGCGTCGGGCTGACGAAGTTGATGTTGTGGCAGCCGCGCGCTTGCAGTTCGAGCATCATCCCGGCCAGCCGCTCGTGCGTGACCTCGTTCCTGAGCTGCTCCTTGTGAGCCTGCGAGATTTGATAGTTCTGGCAGTAGACGCAGCGCAGGTTGCAGTTGCCGAAGAAGATGTTGCCGGCGCCCTGCGTCCCCGACAGCGCCGGCTCCTCGCCGAAGTGCGGCGTGTAGGAACTGATGATTGGCAGCCGCCCCGAGAAGCAGCGGGCGAGCTGGTTCTCCATCCGGTTGTTGCCGCAGTCGAGCGGGCAGACCGTGCAGCTGAGTAGCATCTTTTCAAGGGCTTGCACCCTCCGCTCCAGCTCCCCCGACTTGTATAAATCTAAGTATGTCGGTCGATAATCTGCTTCCATAACTGACCTCTTCGTCACTTTATACGACTTTCATGACTGGCGATAACAGTCGCTTTCATCCTTAGGAAGGGAGTACGGAACTGCGTCCCCCATTTACCCGGAATCCTCTATCTCCCCCAAACCCGTCAAAAAGCCGTCAAGACTTTTGAGGGGGCCGCGGGCCTTATTAGTGTGTAAGTACAACCTGAAGTCCCCACGTGACAATGATTGTAAGGCGCTACCGTGATCTCTTTCAATCCTCGTCGAGCGGGCTTTTAACGCCGCGCCCACTGCTACACGGACTTCTGGGAGGCGTACGCGACCGTGATCCCCGTCGAGCAGCACACGGCGGTCGGGAAGGAGTCGGGGCAGACGGCGCACGTCGAGCGGTGGAACCTGACGCTGCGTCAGCGGCTGGCGCGCTTCGTGCGGCGGACGTTGTCGTTCTCGAAGTCATCACAGATGCACGAGGCGTGTCTACGCCTCTTCATCCACCGCTACAACTGTAGCCGTGCGCTCACCCTAACATGAGCCACCACCCAACTTTGAAGTGGAGCACCGACCGTGAAGCACGAGATGACGCCGCGGCCAGACGGCGATTGGTCATTAGAATCGAATTACCGCCGCGCTAAGGGTGAAGAGGCCCGCCAAAAATGCGGGCCTCTCCGCAGCGACGTCGCCCGCTACATCCTGCTCAAGATCGGGCAGGTGGCCCCGACCGACTCCACCGCCGCGCGTACCCGCGCGTACGCCGTCGTACTCACACGCTCGCGCGCCGCTTATAGCGCCTTGCACGGCCCCTCAGCTCTGATGGTCAGCGTGCGCCGCGGAACCCGCCAGGATGTGCCGTTTCTCCGAACGTCTCTCAGGTCGGGCCCACCATGTGAATCCGATGGGCTCCCGGACAGCCTGTAAATTTTGACAGTACCAATGCCGGTGTACAGTTGAATAATGCCTTAGAGGGCTTGGGCCACGTCTTTCTGACAAGAGGGGCAACAGGTATTGCCATGTCCATAGCGGGCAACCGGCCGCGGGCGGTTAAAGCAGAAGTGACCGCGCAGCCCGAATAATACTTGCGCTCTCCCCCGCGTAAGCTATGCGAATTCTCTACGTCGATGACGACACGCGCCTTGCTGCACTGACGGCGCGTAAGTTGCGCGGGCTCGCCCCCGACATCCAAGCGGAGACCGTCTCGTCGGTTCGCGAGGCGCTCGCGCGGCTGGAACGCATCGCCTCGGAGCCGCTCGAACTGGTGCTCACGGACGTGCGCCTGCGCGACGGCGACGGCCTCACCCTCCTGCGGCACATCCGCGAAAACAGTCTGCCCTTAGCCGTCGTGATCATCACCGGCTTGGGGGACGAGGAGACGGCCGTCGCGGCCCTCAAGGCCCGCGCCGACGACTACGTGGTCAAGCGCCGGGACTACCTCGAACGCCTGCCGGTCCTCCTGGAGGGCGCGCTGAATCACTACCGGGCGGACGCGGCGCGCCGGGCGCGCTCCCTGAACATCCTCTACGTCGAAAACTATCCGGGCGACGTGGAAAGCACGCTTCGCCACTTCGCCGTGCACGCCGGCCACCTCCATCTGGATGTCGTCTACACCGGGCCGGAGGCCCTCGCGGCCCTGCAACCGCGGGACGGCGGCACGCGCTACGACGTCATTCTGGTCAGGTTCGACCTGCACGAGCTGAATGCGCTGGAGATGCTTAGGGAGTTGCGCCTGACGCAGCGGCGCGACATTCCCGCCGTGCTGCTCTGTCGCCTGGAGGATGAAGAGCTGGCGCGGCAGGCCCTTAAACTCGGGGGGGCGACCTACCTCCTCAAGAGGCCGGGCTACCTCTACCGGTTGCCGTGGGAGCTGGAGGAGGCCCATTCTCGCGCCGAACTGTTGCGGCGCGAGACGGCCCTCCGGCGCGAGAAGGAGTTTTCCGATACCACCGTCAACAGCTTGCCGGGCGTCTTCTACCACTACGACGCGACCGGCAGGTTCCTCCGCTGGAACGAGAACTTCGAGGCCGTCACGGGCTACTCGCGCGACGAGATCGAGCGGATGCACCCGCTCGACTTCTTCGCCGGCGACGACCGTGCGCTCGTCGAGGAGCGCATCGGGCTCGTCTTCGCCACGGGCGAGGGGGACGCCGAGGCCGAGTTAGTTTGTAAGGACGGGCGCGCCATCCCTTACTACTTCACCGGCCGGCGGGCGCTCTTCGACGGCGAGCCGTACCTCGTCGGCGTCGGCATCGACATCGGCGAGCGCAAGCGTGCGGAGGAAGTGTTGCGGCAGACGCAGGGAGACCTCGCGCGCATGAGCCGCGTGACGGCGCTCGGCGAGCTGGCCGCCTCCATCGCGCACGAGGTCAATCAGCCGCTCACTTCCGTCATCGGCAACGCCGAGATCTGCCTCATGTGGCTCTCCGGAGAGGCCCCAGACCTCGCGCAGGTGCGTGAAGCCATCTCGGACATTCATAGCGACGGCCTCCGCGCAGGTGAGGTGCTGAAGCGCATCCGCAACCTCGTCAGGAAGGGCGACGCGCAGAAAGCCCGGCTCGACATCGACGAAGTGGTCGGTGAAGTCACGTCGCTCCTGAGCGGGGCGGCCGGCGCGCGACACGTCAGGGTGCAGACGAGGCTGTGCGGCGACCTCCCGCAGGTGCTCGGCGACCGCGTGCAGTTGCAGCAAGTGCTCCTGAACCTGATGGTGAACGCCATGGAGGCCATGAGCGCGGTCGTAGAGACGGCGCGAGAACTCACCGTCGAGACAGGCGCCGACGACGAGGGGGGCGGCGTCCTCGTGTCTGTACGAGACGGGGGGCCGGGACTCCGCCCCGGTGACGCGGAGAAGGTGTTCGGCACCTTCTACACGACCAAGCCCGAAGGGATGGGGATGGGCCTCTCCATCAGCCGCTCGATCATCCGCTCACACGGCGGAAGGCTCTGGGCGGAGGCCAACGAAGGCGAAGGCGCCTGCTTTCGGTTCACGCTGCCGCCCGCGGAGGTGACGCCGTGACGGAAGCTACGCGCACGGTCTTCGTCGTCGATGACGACCCGTCCATGCGCTCCTACCTCAAGCGCCTCTTCGAGTCGGTGAGCCTGCGTGTCTTCACCTTCAACTCGGCCGAGGAGTTCCTGCGCTCGGCGCGGCCCGACGCGCCGTCGTGCCTCATCCTCGACGTGCAGATGCCGGGATTTTCGGGGCTCGACCTCCAGCGCGAACTGGCGCGGGCCGACCTTCTCATCCCAATCATCTTCGTGACCGGGCACGGCGACATCCCGATGTCGGTGCAGGCGATGAAGGCGGGCGCGGTCGAGTTCCTCACCAAGCCCTTCCGCAACCAGGAGCTGCTCGACGCCGTACGGGAGGGGCACACCCGCGACCGCGAGGCTCGCCGGCGCGGGGCGGAGGCGGCGGAACTGCGGAGGCGCTACGAGCAGTTGACGCCGCGCGAGCGGGAGGTCTTCGCACTGGTCGTCGAGGGGCTTTTGAACAAGCAGGTGGCGGTGCGGCTCGGGGCGAGCGAGCGGACGGTCAAGGCGCACCGCGCGGCGGTGGTGCAGAAGATGGAGGCGGAGTCTTTGGCCGAACTCGTCAGGATGGCGGAGAAGCTCGGGGTGGCGGGCGGCGTGGGCTAGGCAGGAGGCGCACGCCTGCACCAAAGTACAATACCCAGACCCCGCACGGCATGCTATGTTCTTGGCTTGGGACCGTCGAGTAGAAAGCGGGTCGAGCGATGATGACAACGGAGAAGAGGCTAATCATCTCCGTCGTTGACGACGACGAATCCATCCGCAAGGTCGTCTCGCGGATCGTGAAGTCCGACGGGCTGGATGTTCTGACCTACGGTTCGGCGGAGGAATACCTCAACAACGGGGGGCAAGGTCAATCCGCGTGCCTCATCCTCGACGTTCACCTGCCCGGCCTCAGCGGCGTGGACTTGCAGGAGCGGCTGAATCGGTCTGACAGCCGCATCCCCATCATCTTCATCAGCGCCGACGCCGACGAGCAGACCCGCGAAATGACGATACGCGCGGGGGCCATCGTGTTCCTGCGCAAACCCTTCAGCGCCGCCTCCCTCCTCGCCGCCGTCCGCACAACGCTTCGACTGACCCACGACCCCTGACCCGTCCCGGAAGGCGAAAAGGTAAGCCTCCCGGCCCACAACCCTGCCCCTTTTTCAGGCCAGCTGGAGAGTCGGGCGGATTGCCCTGTCCGTTCGTTAGCCGGACCGCAGGGGTTCGTCCGTACCGGCGCGCCCGCCTCGTGTGTGCACCGAAGTTGGAGCGGGGTTGCACCAAAGTACAAGACGCCTGCCCGCACGTACAATATTCAGCCCCCCAACTCGCTGCTATCCTCCGCTCAGTCAAGCCGAACAACTCCTCGCGCCGTAAGAGACACCTCGACGCATCTGGGAGGTGCCGTGATGCAGACCGCGGCGAAGATCAATCAACAGCGAAACGGAAGCCCGGGCGGGCGGCGGGACGCTTTCGGCGGCGCGTTCGTACAGATCGCGGGGCTGTTCCTCGGCGGCTGCTGGCGCCACCGGATGGGCCGCCCTTTTACGCGCGAAGGGCGCACCTACCGCGTGTGCCTCTCCTGCGGCATGACCCGTGATTTCGACCCGGCCACTTGGAAGACCTTCGGCCCTTACCGCGGCAGGGCCTGACGAAGATATCCCCGTCTGATTTGAAACATCCGCCGAGGACGGATGAAGGAGTAAGAAATGAACCCGATAACTCTGAAGCAGAACGCGATGCACTCGGCCCCGAAACTGTCCCTCGCCATCGTCGCCGCCCTCCTCGCCACGCTGGCGCTCGCCCCGCGGGCCGCCGCGCAGCTCACCTTGCAGGAGTCCTGCCCGAACGCCAGAGCCTACGCGATGCGCCCACCGGGCATCTGTGAGGAGGGCGAGGCGCGCCGCGTCCGCGTGCAGGCCGTCTACTTCCGCACCGACGACAAGAACGCTTTCATCTCCGAGGCGAACGGCGTCGGGCTGGCCTCCAGCACGAGGCTGTTCCGCAGCGCAGACTTCAGCGGCAAACTCGCGCAGCTTGTCTCGCTGGGCAAGGCTGAGGTCAACAGCCGCCGGACGAGCACGCTCCTCCTGGCCGAGGCCGCCGCGCTCGACCGCGGGCCGCAGGCGCTCAACCAGAATGCGAACTACTTCGATAAGGTGAACTACTTCGATGTGGCAACCCGTTGGCTCCCCGTCGCCCGCGCCCGCTCGCTCGACCGCCACACGACCTTCGCCGTCTTCCGCCGAAAGGACGAAGACTTCTATCGCGTCGGGCTGGTGTCGTGGTTCGTCGAGACAAGGCCCGACGGCGGCGGCTGGATGACTGTAGACCTTGACGCGGGCGTCTTTCTGCGCCCCGGCGAGACGCAGATATTTAAGTTCCTGAGCGACTTCGAGCGTGAGCGGACGGGCGACGCGCGCAGCTATCTGGCGCTGACGCTCGTCTTGGTTGAGGAGAAGGAGCAGACCGCGCGGGTGACGACGACCGAGCCGTAGGCAGGTGGAATGTAACTCCTTGCAGAGACGGCCGGATCAGGTCACCGGGTCGGTTCCTGTAACCGCTCGATGACGGCCTGCACCTGCGCGGGGGCGCGCCCTCCGAGACCGATGGAGGAGTTATGAAAGCCAGCCTCTTGCTTCTCATCGCGCTGACCTCGTTCTGCGCCGTCGATGTCCGCTCCCAGGACCTGCTGCGCTTTAAATCTACCTTCGACACGGGCGGCAGTCCCGCCGACGGGCACGAGGGGCTGGGCCTGCGCCAGGTCGGGTTGTCTCTGCCGCAGGCGATGCTGCAATGAAAGGAAGGATCTCATGAAGAACAGGACGCGAATCACGCTCGTCGCCGCCGCACTCCTCGCACTGCTGGGGACGGCGGGCGCGCAGCTTCCGTCGCCGAAGAGTGTGGCCACGAAGCCGCCGAGCCCGGAGCTGATCGGCAACCTCACCAAGGGGCTTTCGATCAAGCCGGAGCAGGCCATCGGAGGGGCGGGGGCGCTCTTCGGCCTCGCCAAGACGAAGTTGAAGCCCGCGGACTTCGCCAAGTTGGCCGACGCCGTGCCGGGCATGGACGGTTTCCTGAAGGCCGCGCCGAAGACGAAGCAGGAGGGCGAGGGCGGCACCGCGGACATGCTCAGCTCGGTGGGCTCCATGCTGCCGGGCAAGGCCGGGGCGATAGCTTCGGTCGCGGGCGCTTTTAATCAATTGGGGATGTCGCCCGAGACGGCGGTCAAGTTCGTCCCCATCATGACGAAGTTCGTGGATCTCAAGGGCGGGGCGAGCGCGGCCAAACTGCTCTCGGGTGTGCTGAAGTAGCGGGCAGCACGGAGCTTTAGCCCGGACGCAAAGAGCCTCATCGTTGAGGACGAAGCGGGGCTCAAGGTGTGGGACGTTACCACGGGGACATTGAAGCAGACCCTGAATGATGCGCGGGTCCTATATATCTTCAGCCCCGACGGGCAGATGTTGGTGAGCGCGGGCCCGCGCAACACCGCCCTGCTGTGGCAGATTGTCGAGGAATAGGGCTCTGTATCAAGTGTCATTGCGCAGAGCCAGGAGGCCCAATGAAGCGCACGCTCCGAAAGACCCTGTCGTTGTTGGTTTTCTTATGCCTGACCGTGCAGGCGTTTGCGCAGTCGGCCGCTCCTGTCTTCCCCAATCCGGGCAAAACTTCCATGTCCAGGGACAAGCAGCAGGCGCTCGGGATGGAGGTTGCTGCGCAGGTCTATCAACAGATGCCGGTCCTGCCCGACGGCAGCCCGGAAACACAATATGTTCGGCAGCTCGGCCAGAAGCTGGTGTCCACGATCCCGCAGGAGTATTCCTGGCCGTTTGAGTTTCATGTCATCCCGCAAAAGGAGATCAATGCCTTTGCGATACCGGGCGGGCAGATGTTCATCAACCTCGGGACCCTCACCGCCGCCGGGAAGGAGGCCGAGCTGGCCGGGGTCATGGCACACGAGATGGCGCACGTGTACATGCAGCACTCGGCGAAGCAGGCCGGCAAGGCACAGACCGCGAGCATGATCGCCGGAATCGCTTCGGCCGTAGTCGGCAGCAGGGGCGGAATGGTCGGGCAGCTCGGGCAGATGGGCATCCAGATGGGCGCTCAGGGCCTGATGATGAACTACTCTCGCAAGGACGAATCGGAGGCCGACGCGGTCGGCGCCATGATCCTCTACAGGGCCGGCTATAACCCACAGGCCATGGTCGATTTCTTCAAGACGATGGGAGCTAAAGCCGGGGCGGCGCCGCCCGAGCTCTTCAGTTCTCATCCCAATCCCGGCAACCGGCAGGAGGCGATTCGAACGCAGATCGCCGGTTGGCCGGCGGCGAAATACGTCGAGGAGAGTCCGGACTTCGTCAAGATTCACCAGCGCGCCATGCAGGTGAAGACCTACACGGCACAGGAGATCGAGGCGGGTGCGAAGTCCGGCCAATGGGACGCCCTCAATCAGAGGAATGGCGCGGGCTTACACTCCGGCGGCGCCAGCACATTTCCCACCAGTGACTCGGCCGCCGCGCCGCCGACACCGGTCTCGCTGGAGAGCGTTCTGCCGAGCCAGAAAATGGTGAACGCCAACCTCGGGCCGATGACGATCAATCGTCCGGAGAACTGGCAGGTGACGCCGCCCAAGCAGCAGGGACAATTTGTGACGATAGCTCCCCAGGCAGGCGTCACGAACAACGGCGTCGGCTACGGCGTGCTTCTCAACGGTGCCCCGGCGCCGCAAGGGCAGCGCCCGAGTATCGACGAAATGACGGCCCAGCTCATACAGCAGATTCAGCAGAATAACGAACTGGAGCAGACGGGTAAGCCGAAGCCGGTCACCGTGGGAGGCATCGAGGGCCGCGCCACGATTTTACGTTCACCTTCGCCAATCCCGAACGCGAGCGGGCAGCCTCAGCCGGAACGCGACGTGCTAATCACCGTCCCGCTGCACGACGGCTCCCTGATTTACATGCTATTCCTAGCGCCGGAGGCAGACTTCGCCCGCTTGCAGCCAACTTACGAAGCGATGCTGAAGAGCGTGCAGTTCCGCTGATCTTTTTTGGAAGGGAAGAAGTAATCGACTCACGTACCTTCGCCGCCGAAAACTCGTTGGGCCGGAGCGGCGGTGGCGCGTTTCTCAAGTCGCCTAGCCCGGACAACGAACTTTCATAGTAGAACCCCCTCTACCGGGTAAGTGCTGTCGAGACGTCGTTGACATCATTTGGGCGGTCAATTATCTTCCCCGGTGTCGAGCCGACTTAAGCCCCTTTGGCGGCTTCCTGAAAGTCCTCACGAGCCAACTTTCGGTCGCGTCGGCGCAATGCTTCCTGCATGTGACGAAGGCGTATAATCTTCACTGCGCCTATTGCTACTTCTCTGCCGCCAAGCCCGGCGCGGCGCGCCCGAGCACGGGGGCGCGACCGACACCCTACAGTTGACGCAGTTTGCCCAAACAGCTACATCCGAGATGCGCTCAACCCCGAACGCTTCGAGATTTACCTGGGAGGCAAGATTCGCCCGGCGACCAGAGAGGAGTGCGTCGGGCTCGAATGCTGCGCAGTCTGGTCGCCGGAGCAGGTGGTTGACCGCATCAATGACCATTACAATGGCGTCCCGTGTAAATGGCTCCGAGACGCCATCTAACAAGCGCATGCATGCGACCCGACGGCTCTCATGCTCCGCGTGAGATGCGGGCGGGCGCGTGATGCGCGGCGTCAGGCCGCTGGAGGTCTCATGGAACCGATATGTGATCGAAAGCTCGAAGGCCCAAACGTCCTCGTCCTCGCCATTGATGCTGAGGAATGTCGGCGCCAACCCGTTTTCGGCTAACTAGCGTTGGTAAACGGCTGGAATAATCTTGCGCTCTTGGGAGGAGTTGAAGATGGCTCATTCGCGTGGCTGGCGGCTCTGGTTGGTTGCGACCGCGTGCGCTGTTTCGACTTTGGCGGGCGGGCACAGTGGCGCGTCAACTCCCAAGTATAAGATTGCATTCAAGAGCTTCGCCCCGAACAACACCGATATCTTCATCGCTGACCGGGATGGCAATAATGCCCGCCCGCTTGTCCCACACGGAGCACTCGACTACAACGCGTCCTTCACTCCGGACGGGCGTTGGGTCGTCTTTACATCTCAACGCTCTGGCTCTGCCGATATATACCGTGTGCACCCGGATGGATCAGGGCTTGAGCGCCTGACCGATGATCCCGCCTTCGACGATCAGGGTGTACTCTCGCCCGACGGGAAGTCGCTGGCATTCGTTTCGAGCCGAAGCGGTCAAGCGGATATCTGGGTACTAGATCTCGCGACGCGAAAGGCGCGTGACCTGACGAATCATCCGGCGGGCGACTTCAGGCCAGCGTGGTCGCCGGATGGCCGCTGGATCGCGTTCTCCTCTGATCGAGACCCGACCCGCACCGCCTGCCCGAACACGACACAGCCAGGCCCAGGCCCATTCGTGACTCCGCAATACACTGGTATCTACATTGCACACCCGGACGGCTCTGCCCTGCGCCGGATTACCGGCCCACTTGAGACCGCCGGTACGCCGCACTGGTCGCCGGATGGCTCTCGCCTCGGATTCTACGTCGGCGATGTGGACCAGGTCTGCCGAGGCGGTCTGATTTTCGGCACCGGAACGACGCAGATTGTGTCGGTGGAGATCGCGACCGGCGGGCGCGAGACGCTCACGTCAGGGCCAGGCGTCAAGGTGTTTCCACGCTGGCTGGGCGCGGCACAGGTCGCATACCAGACGAAGGACGGCATCAGGCTCACGGGCGGTGAGGTCGAACTTCGCGGTGAGTTCCAAGCTCCCGACTGGTCACCGGACCATCGCACGATGATTTTTCAACGCGAGAGGGACCATCGTGGCGACCGCGACCGCGATTTCCGGCCATGGCGCAGCCCGGACCCGCAATTCGCTCTGCTGCGCGTGCCGGACGCCTCTTCGTTCTCCCCGGCGGGAGATCGCATGGTATACATGCTAACGAACTTCAGCGGACCAATTCGAAGCGGCACACTGATGGTCGCGAACGCTGACGGCTCTGGTCGCCACATGATCTACGAAGGCCCGCTCACAGAGGACGCGACCGGGCCTGCCTGGTCACCACGCGGCGACACGATTCTGTTCGGACTCGGCGGCTTCTTCCAGCGTGCGCAGATCAAGTCTGCCCAAGTGATGAGTATACACACGGACGGCACAGGCCTGGAGGCTCTGACGCAAGGAGATGTTAGTAACGGGATGCCGAGTTGGTCGCCCGATGGGGAGCAAGTCGTCTATAGGGCGGCCCAGGGTACGACACGGCACCTCTTCATCCTGGATGTGGCCACGAAAAAGAGCCGCCGGCTCGAAACCGGCTCGGACTTCGACACGTTCCCCACATGGTCGCCCCGCGGAGATTGGATCGCGTTCACCAGCAAGCGCGACGGCGATTACGAAATCTATCGCCTCAGGCCCGACGGCACCGGGCTTCAGCGCCTGACCCATTCGCCGGGGAATGATGCCCATGCGGCATACTCGCCAGACGGAGAATGGATCGCGTTTTCAACAGCACGGCAGGGATTTAAAGATGAAGCGGTTCAGCTTTTGCTTGCCGCGACATTTCAGCCGTACGGAGAGATCGCGGTGATGCGAACAGATGGATCTGACGTCCGCATCTTGACCGACAACTCAACAGAGGAGGGCGCACCATCTTGGGTGCCAAGCCACCCGAGGTGAACGACAACAAGGTAACTTAGAAGTACAGCTCCGAAGACAAGGGCCGGGCGATAACGCTCACCTACACGGACGCTCGACGCCAACTTGCAGCTCAAGGGCGACATCGACGTGCAGCGCTTCGGCGTCACCGGCATCTTTGAGGTCAGTTTTAAGCGAGTCCTGGTCTGCCCCCTGCCTTATTCGCGTGTAAGTATGCCGGAAGTTCTCACAGTTAAAGAGCGGAGGTTGGCAGGAGGGCGGGCCGAGACCGGGAGGCCAACGCCGGCTGCCGCGGGGCGAACAGACGGGGCGATGGCACAAACCGACACACAAAAGAGACATCTTGCCGCCGCGAGATAGTTCCCCGCCGGTTGCAACAAGTGGGGCAAGTGATGCATCCTAAAGGTGTCCTTCCTTCTCTCGCGCATCGGCGGTGATGCGCCCCATCGCCTCGCGGCGGCGGCGTTCTGATAGTTCGAGAGCGGGCTAACTTTTAACTTCAGAAGCCGCTCACCGAGTTGAGCATCCGAACGCAGGTTCTTCGCTGCCACCGTTCCGACGAAGCCACTTCGATTCGAAGCTTCTCCTGACGCCCCGCACCAGGCGGGGGAGGTATACACACACATGTCCATGAAACTTTACGTCGGCAACCTGTCGTTCCAGACTTCGTCGGAAGACCTCCGCGACCTGTTCGCGCAGGCCGGCACGGTCGAGTCGGCTTCGGTCGTCGAGGATCGCGACACGGGCCGCTCGCGCGGCTTCGGCTTCGTCGAGATGGCTTCGCGCGAAGAGGGCGAGGCGGCTATCAATCAGCTCAACGGCAAGGAAGTCGGCGGGCGCAACCTGAACGTCAACGAGGCCAAGCCCCGCGAGGATCGCGGCGGCAGCCGCGGCGGCGGTGGTGGTCGCGGCGGCTTCGGCGGCGGCCGCTCCGGCGGCGGCGGCAACCGCGGCGGCGGCGGCGGCGGCGCGCGCTGGTAGCGCCCTCCGGCTCGCCGGAAACTCTATGAAACGAGAAGCCCCGGGCCAGGTCGAAAGCTTAGGCCCGGGGCTTTTGTCGTGAGCAAGGCATCTTCCATCTGGCACGGGGAAATAAAATGGCGAATAATGTCGGCGGCTCACAGTCGGGCGTCGTTGAGAGAAGGGAGTTTCACGTGGACAATCAGGTTCATCAGAGCGGGGAGCGCGTGGAGAAGTTCTGCGCCGTCTGCGGCGAGGAGCGCGGCCACGTCGTGGCGTCGGTCACGAAGTCCGGGCGCATCACGCGCGTGAGTTGCCCGAAGTGCGGGACGCGCAGTGCTTTCAAGGCCGGCACCGGCGCGGCCACGCGTCCCACCGCGAAGAACGGCGAGCCGTACGACCGCACCCGCACCTACCGCGCGGGCCAGTCGCTGACCCACCCGGTCTTCGGCGTGGGCGAGGTGACGGCGCTGGTCGAGCCCCAGAAGATAGACGTGCTCTTCCCCGACCGCATGCGGCGCCTCATCCACAGCCGTGCTCTTAAATAGAAGACGGACGGGCTGAGCGTCCCGCGGCGGGGCCGGTCTGACAAGAGGATGGTGAGGGGATTTCGTCCTGAGGCAGGTCGCGGCCGGAGTCGGGGACGAGATGCGCGCAGCACGGCGACGGCACACTCACTCGTCGGATGTCTCCGCCTTCTCCAACTCGCTCGCGTCGAGGTAGTCGGCGCCGCCCGCCGGGAAGCTCACGAGGATGGAGTGTGAAGTCCGCCCCTCGTCGCGCGAAGTCACCACGCGCAGCGCCGTCCCGACTCTCCCTTTGTACGCGCCGTCGAGTGCGCGGACGTGGTCGCCGACTTTAATCTTGGCGCTCGGCTCTGCCGATTCGCTTCTCATGACCCGCTACTCCCCGACCTCGTCCTTCTCGTCCTGGGCGTTCCCCTTCTGCCCGTCGCTCTTGTCTCTGAGGAAGAGCGGCACCTCTCGGGCGTTGTCCGAAGGGTGTTGTAAGCGCTGCCCGCCTTCGTCTTCGTTCGGCTCTCCCGCCGCGCCGTGCTCGGGTTGTTCGCTCGTGCTCATCGCGTTCACCTTTCTCAAGCGACTTCCGACTCCGCCTCCCGCCGATCCGCCTCGGCCAGTATTTCGGCGCGCCCCTCGCTCGTCAGTCCTTCCAGATATTCCAGAAAGTCTTCGCGCGCCTCTTCGTCGGCGAGCGCGGCCTCAAGGCGTTCGATGAAATCGTCGTAGCCGCTCACCCATTAAAGCCTTTCGCGCGGCGCATGATTTCGAGGGCGGTCGAGAGGTGTCGCACGGCGGCCGCGCGCAGCTCGTCGGACGCATGAGTCTGATCGGCGGTCACGGCCTCGCCCGAAAGGTCTATCACGGCGGCGATGGCCGCGAAGGCAGCCAGCGCTTCGGACTTCGCCTCTTCCAGTGTGCGCGGTTCGTCGGCCACGTCTCCCTCCTCCAAGCCTAAGCGGTGTGCTCGGTCACCTGTGTCCGGCTGTCGGCGTACATGTCACGGTACTCCGTGCCGTCGGCGGTGACGATGCCGCGGAAGAGCATCGCCTCGTCCGCGGAAGTCTCCTTCTCAAGCAGCTCCGCCTGCACCTCGTTCCAGCTCCGCCTCTTCGCAATGATCTCGTTCGGGCGTTTGACGAGGTAGTGTCTCACGTCCCGGCTGACTCGCTTCTGTCCGCTCAAACTGTTTCCGCCTTTCCACGGCCGGCGTCCGGCCGGTCCTATTCGAGGTAGTGTTCGCCGAGGCGGTCGCGCAACGCGGCCGGGACGGCCTCCCAGCGGGCGACGCAGAGCACGTTCAGCTCCGGCCTCTCCAGGCTGACGCGCGAGTAGCGCCAACGCCCGGCCCCTTCGGCGTAGACCCAGCGATAGTAAGGGCCGTCGCCGCGCTGGCTGTAGAACGTCGCATCCTGGCCGCGCGCGCCCGGGCCTACCGGGTGGATATAGACTCGCAGGTCTCTCATGTGTGCAAACGCGGCCCTCGCCGCCCAAGTGGCTCCGGTCAGAAAAGCCTCAGCAGGTAAACGAGGCCGGCCGCGTCGAGGGCGGCGATTAAAGCAACGTGCAGCCAGCCGATGGTCGAGCGGCGGCAGTCGGGGCACCACATGCGGAGCCCGCGCAACTTCGCCGCGCAGAAGTGGCAGTAGCTCTGCATCCTTCGCCGACGCCCCTTCCGAGCCCCCGCGCGGGGCCGACGGCTACATCAACACCGCCGTCGAGTACCTGTGCCCGTAGGCGATGGTCGCCGCCACCCACAGCTCGGCCCTCGATGCGTTCTGCTCGGTCGCCGCGCTCGTGTTGAGTCTCTCCAACGTCGGGAGGGGGTAGTAGTCCCAGCTCGCGAGCGCGCCGTGCGGCACCTCCTGCTGCCGGCATGGGTAACAGCGGCTGGCGCGCACGCCCTCCCTGATGACCACCATCTGGCTATAACCGTCCCGCCTCCATTGCCTCGTGACGCGGCGGGCCTGCTCGAAGTGCTCGTTAGTAAACTTCATTAACTTTAATGTCTTTCCTTTAAGACGCGACGCCGTTACCGGGCTCGCCGTTGAACGGTGTGAATGGTTTCGCTTGAGCTTAAAAGTGCTGTGGAGCAGGCATCAGAACCATCCTCGTCGTCGCGTTGAACAAACAGACGGCACGAGGAGAAGGGCCTGGCGCGCAAATCCTGATGTCGAGAGTGTGTTGTCTAAAGAGCTGCGGGTGGCTGACTGCGCGACTGTATCACACCCGCGTCCGAATAGCTTCCCGCGGGACGCCCGACCATGGCTCCGTTTCGTGAACCGCGCCTCTTTCTTCCGTGTGTGTTACTGTGTGTGTACACGTTACCGGACAGTCCTTATTGAGCCGGGGCGACTGCGCCCGCAGGCGTCTTATGCTGAACAAGACACACACACCACCGTCGGACGCCGCACAGCTTCGGGTGCTGGACGCACTTCAGGACAGGGAGCGCACCTGGCTGGAAATCCAGGCCCTGACCGACTTCAATAACGACTATCTCGGCATCCTGCTCGGCGAGCTGTTGGGCAGGGGTCTGGTGAAGACAGGGCACCGCGGCGATGTCAGGGTCTACTGGCTGCCGCGCTCGTAGGCAAAGGCCGGGAGGCATATCTTGTCGCCGGGTGCGAAGCGGAAGCGGGCGACACGGCGGAGGCATCGCCCGGCCCCCTCTCGCTGGGGTGGGATGTCGCTACGGTACTACTTCCGGGCGGTGAAAGCCATCCGTGGCTGCATTGGACGGCGCGGGTGGATTCGGGTATAGTGTTCACAACCGGGCATGCGGTAAACCCAAATGCCCAGTGGTTTGCAGGGGTGAGGACTGTGAGCCACATTAGAACAGGCGCGAAAGCCCCCAAGGCAGACGCGCCTGTTCGCTTTTTGGGGGAGAGTTCCGAGCTACGACACTCCGACGACTCCCGACGACTTATTGCCCCGCGGCCGCGCGGTAGAGCCCGATGACCTTCGCGGCGTCACGTGACAGCGGCTCGGGGAGCCGCCCCCACTCGAACCAGCCCTCCTCGTAGACTTCCGCGCGCTTTGGCTTTAGGTCGGCGCTCTCGGCCCGTGCGAAGTAACTCACGACCGTGTCTTTACCGTAAAGCTCCGTGCCGGTGTAGCGCCCCAGCGGGCGCAAGCTCTTGAGCGAGAGGCCGACCTCCTCGCGCACCTCGCGCCGCGCCGCCTCCTCGGGGCGCTCGCCGCGCCTGACGCCGCCGCCGGGCAGATCCCACTTCATCGAGCCGTAAGGGTTGCGGATGAGCAGCACCCTGCCCTCGTACTCGACCAGGCACCGCACGCCGAGCACGTCGGGTCGGAAGACGAGCAGGTAGAGCCGCAGGAGCGGGTAGAGCAGCAGCTTGTAGACGAGCGCGCCCGTTGTGTATGGCACGCCCACAGTATAGGCGAAGCGCGTGCCATACACACCGGCCGGGCGTTGGCGGCCGAGGCCGCTGCTCAACGGCGGCGCTTCGGTTCGCGGCGGTACTTGCGCAGCGTGACGGGCGTCTGCGCCAGCCGCTTGAGCTGCGGGGCCAGGTCTTTCTGCGGGATGACCACCTCCACCAGCGCGGGCACGCCCTCGACGCCCTTCAGTCCCGCCAGCGCCGTGCGCAACTCCTCGACCGTCTCCACGCGGTACCCTTGCGCGCCGAAGGCCTGCGCCAGCGCGCGGTAGTCCCACTGGGGCAGCAGGTCGAAGGCCGCGAACTGCCCCTGCGGCGTGAAGGCCTTGATGTCCACGAACGCCTGCTCGATGGCGTAGGCGTTGTTGCTCATCACGAAGACGACGGCGTTGCTCTTCGCGTAGGCGAGGCTCGACACCTCCTGGCAGATCATGCGGAAGCCGCCGTCGCCGGCCACGACGAAGGGGCGCTTCCCGCTCCCCAGCGCCACGCCCAGCGCGCAGCCCGTCTCGTGCCCGAGCGAGCCCCACGCCGCCTGCGACACGAAGCTGTCGCGCGGCAGCCCCATGAGGTTGCCGAAGACGTAGAGCGAAGTGCTCTCGCCGAGGACGAGTGCGACCTCTTCGAGCAGCCCCTCGTGCTTCAGGTAAGCGCTCAGCTCGTCGTAGAAGACGTTGTAGGTGAGCCCGTCGCCGGGCTTCGCCGTCCGTTGGGGCGCGGGCTTGACCGGCGGGAGCTTGTAGCGCCGCGGCCCGCGCTTCTGCCCCTTGAAGCGTTCGAGGAGTCCTTCGAGGAAGTCCTTCAGCGTGACCTGATGATAGTACTGTCGGCCGACCCGCGCCTCTTCATCATTGACCTCGACCATCTCGCCGAAGCTCGAAGCCATGATGTTGAGGTAGTCGTCGGTGATGATCGTGCCGAGCGCGAGGACGCAGTCGGCCGCCTCCATCACGGCCCACGTCAGGGGGGGCGAGGCCGGGCCGGCGTAGGTGCCGATGAACTGCCGCTGGCTCTCGTCGAGCACGGTCTTCGCCAGGCTGGTCGTCGTGAAGTAGAGGCCGCTCGCGTCCACAAGTTGCTGAAGCGTCTCCTGCAAGCCGTAGCGGTGTATCTCCACGCCCGCCCAGATGACGGGCAGCTTCGCCTTCCGGATGCGCGCCCAGGCCGCGTCGAGTGCGGCCTGGAGAGAGTCGGGGTCGCTCTGCGCGACGACCGGCGCGAGTGTCCCCTTCGGCGCGGCGCAGCTCATCGACCACACGTCTTGCAGCACCTCGATGTAGATGGGGCGGCGGTGCGTGAGCATGGCCGTGATGGCACGGTCGATCTGCGCGGGGGCCGCCTCGGGGTCTTTGATGACCTCGGAGGCCACGGTCACGTGCTGGAAGACGTGCTGGTCGGCGCGCAGGTCGCCCGTGCTGTGGTGGAAGAGGATGCCCTCGGTCTCTTCCTGCACGCGGTCTTTGGTCTTGGGGCTCGCCGAGATGACCGCGACGGGCACGCGCTCGACGAAGGAGCCGGCCGTGCAGTTGAGGATGCTGAAGCCGCCGACGCCGTACTGCACGCAGGCCGCCCCGATGCCCTTGTAACGCGCATAGCCGTCGGCCGCGTAGCCGCAGCCCAGCTCGTTCATGTTCGGCACGCGCTCGACGCCCGGCGTCTGGTCGAGCGTTTCGAGGAAGGGGCCGGCGTAGTCGCCGGGCACGGCGAACATGTGGCCGAGCCCGGCCTGCTTGAGCCGCGCGAGTATGTAGCTTGAGACGGTCGTCGTCGTCGCCATCCTCAT
The DNA here is from genome assembly GCA_045807865.1 of Pyrinomonadaceae bacterium. Lineage (GTDB taxonomy): Bacteria > Acidobacteriota > Blastocatellia > Pyrinomonadales > Pyrinomonadaceae > QHXN01. The sequence goes on along the minus strand of JBJMGP010000014.1, from coordinate 35,147 downwards.
CCCTCCTCCACTGCCTTGAGGCAGTTCGGCGTCAGCCCGCTCAGAATCTTGCCGCCCGGGTCTTTGAACTCGACGCAGCCGTCGAGGTCGCCGCAGCCGGGGCACGGGTTGGGCAGCAGGTTGTCGTAATCCTTCTTCGGCAGCCACGAAGGCTTCTTGAGGCCGAAGAAATCTTTCAGCGTGGACTCGGCCGTGTCGAGCGCGCCCTCGACCCAGCCCTGCCCGTACGAGTAGGCCTCGCCGACGATGTGAATCTCCTCGCCCGCGACGGGCTTGCGCATCCGGCACATGACCTCGTCGAGACGGTAGTTGGCCTTCCACTCGTGCCAGCCGCCGCCGTACGGGTCTTCGTTCCAGCTGTGATAGACGGCCGAGTAGGGCTTCGGTATCTCGGGCAGCGCGTGGAGCTGCGCCACCTGCTTGTTCGCGACGTAGACCATCTCCTCGGTCGGCTGGAACTCCATGCGCGGGACGATGTCGGTCACGCCCGGCTCAAGGCACGAGGGGCGGTAGCCCTTGAACTCGTCGCCGTGCTCCAGCCCCTTCCAGAACGGCACGGTGCTGATGTCGTTGTAGCTCGCCATCAGCAGGGAGTTGAGGAAGGGCAGACCATTCTCCTGCTCGGCCTCCGTGCCGAAGTAGTAGGTCTGGCGGATGGGTAGGTCGGTGACCGAGCGCCCCGCGACCAGGCCCAGCGCGCGCCACCACGGCCGCTCGTAGGCGAGGCAGAGCTTGAAGGCGCTCTGGATGAGGACGGAGGGGATGTTCTCCTTGAGCCAGGAGTCCTCGAAGAAGAAGTCGGCCTTGATGAGTTCGAGCGAGCGGCGCGGCATGGCGAGGATGAGTTGCTTGGCGCGCACCTTGATGGGCTCGGCGGCCTTCCGGACGGTCTTGCGATCCTGCGTGACGGTCGGCTCGAAGATGAGGGTGTAGCGGTACTGGCCGGAGCCCTTCTGAATCTCCGCCAGCCGGTGGTTCATCTTCAGGCGGTTCTTCTCCGGCACGCCGCCGGCCATCTTCTGGAACCGGTCGGCGAGCGTGATGGGCAGCTGGTCGTAGCCGTCGCGCAGCGTGAGGAACTTCGTCTCGTCGTTGTACTCGGTGGCCGGGAGCTGCGTCACCGCGTTGGCGTTGGCGACGTTGGCGTCGTAGCCGCCGGCGTCCTTCATGAACTGGTAGCCCTCGTTGCTGAGCACCCGGTACATCAAGTCCCAGAAGCCGTACTGCCAGATCGGCTTGCCGAAGACCTTGACCTTCATCTGGTCGCACAGCGAGAGGTTGGCAAAGTTCGGGTAGATGTTGTTCATCACCTGAACCTGGAGGTTGGTCGGCCCCAGGCCCCGCTCCGACCACGCGAGGCTGTAGGGAACCTTCTGCGGGTCGTCCAGCTCGTGCAGACGCAGGTGCTTGCCGCGCAGGTAGAAGAGGTTGCAGTTGGAGCCGACCGGCGCGGGCGCGCCCATCGGGAACTCCTTGGTCTGAAGCTTGAGATGGTTGATGAGGTTCGTCACCACGGGGTGCTGCGTGGGGATGTAGCGCATGCCGCCGATTTCGGCCTTGACGTTCGGCATCCCGGGCAGCGTGACCGTGAAGAGACGGCCGCCGATGCGGTCGCTGTATTCGAAGAGGGCGACGCGCGCGTCCGCCCCCCGCTCCTGTTGGAGGCGCCACGCGCAGTACGCGCCGGAGACGCCCCCGCCCACGACGGCGATGTCGAGATCCATGTTCACCTTCCTTCGAGTCTGCTGGCAGTCCCTGTTTGAGCGGACGCGGGCCGGCGCCGAAGACGCGCCTGCGCGCGCCCTTCAACCGACCTTGCACGTCGCGCCGAGGTTATGAGGCGGGCGTCCGTATGTTCACGTAAACGGCTTCGGGCTTGAGAGAAAGGCTGAGCGGCATCGGGTTGTTCCGAACGGGCCTTGACGTAGGGCTTCATAAGTCCCGTGAGAGCAGAGAACTTAACGCCGGGCTGTGTGTTGAGATTGCGAATTGCGTGTGGTCAAGGGCGACTGACGATGACGGCGGAACTTTATATGCACCGCATCCGGCTGTCAACGAAATAAATTTTCGCGGCCGGCACGGTCGGGATAGTTCCTCTTCCGCGCGACTCAGCTCAGGAGGCGTAAGCCTTCGGGGAGGGATTCGCCGAACATGCGTGCGGCGGCCGCGCGGCTGCGCGGGACGTGGGCGCGCAAGCCCTCGATTGCTTCGCCGCCGAGCCCCGTCTCTTCCAGACGGCGGATGGCCTCCTGTCTGAAGGCGGGCTCCACGTCGCGCAGAGGGTCGTCGGTCTGCGCCGCCAGCTGCGCGACGGCCGCGGCGACATGAGACGTCAACTCGGGCAGGTCGAGGAGCGTGGCGGCCCAACGCTCGGCCGCCTCGGCGGGCACGACGCAGTTGAGCGGGCCGTAGAGGGGGACACGGGCGCCGAGGCGGCCGAGCGCCCACGTAAAACTCCTGTTGCCCGGCTCCGCCTCGATGCGTTCGAGTATCTCTACGCCGAGTTCGACGCGGAGGTCGGGCGGCAGGTGCTCAAGGCTCGCGAGCAGGAGCAGCCCTTCGCGCTCGACCTGCCGGTTGAGGCGGCCCTTCACCTTTTTGCCGCCCACCCCGAGCAGAGCCTTGTGGCGCTCGTAGAGTTCGAGCTGCTGGCCGGCGCTCATGCCGCCCGCCACGCGCTGCCAGAGGATGACCCACTCGACCTGGCACTGCACGTCCTTCTCGAAACAGAGCCCCTCGTGGTAGACCTTCCGCGCCCGCGTCACGCGCCACTCGTCGAGCAACACGCCGAAGCCCGGGCGCAGGCAGAAGCCGAACAGGTTGAGCCAGCGCGCCTCGTAGTTGCGCCCCTTCCGGCGGCCGCCCGAGAGTTCGGCCAGCACGTCGCAGAGCTTCCGGATCGTCTCGGTGCGCCAGGAGTCTTTGCGGTAGCCGAGGGCGGCCTCAAGTCTACCGGGCAGCGCCTCGGGCGAAAGGGTCTCGCCCGGCAGTGCGTCGCGCGGGCCGCCGAAGACGGCGCGGATCAACTTCTCGGCCTCAGCCACGGCCTCTTCGGGAATGATGACCTGCGCCACCTCATCAGCAGGCTGCGACTCGTCCTCTTCGGCCGCTTCCTCCTCAATCGCTTCGGCGCCCCTGAGCTGGAACTGCAAGCGCCAGCGGTGGCCGGTCTTCGGCGCCTCGCACCACAGTTCGAGCGTGCCCACTTCGGTGAAGTGCGCCGTCAGACTCACGTCCAGCTCGATGTGGCGCGAGCGCTTGCCGTAGCGGAGCACCGTGACGAGCGGCGCGTGCCGGTGCAGCTCGCCCTCCTCGAAGCGGACGACCTCGCCCTGCGAGTCCTGCCGCGTGGTCGTGCTGTAGAGGGTGAAGGAGACGGGGCGGTTGGTGAGCGCCGTGAACTCGCGCCCGAGTTCGAGCCGCGTGCCCTCCTCCGTGCCGCGCGGCAGGACGCACACGGCCGTCCGTACGTCTTGAGCTGCGCCGTGCCCGACCTGCTGGACGCCGATGTAGTAGCCGCGCGCGCTCCCGCCGCTGACGCGGACGCCGCCCATGCGACGCACGCGCGCGTAGTAGGCCGCGCCGACGGCGACGGCCGTCTCGGGCCTCTCGTTGTGTAGAAGCTTCGGCCGCCAGCGCTTCCCCCGTTGCGGGAACCAGCCTGCGACCGTCTCGACGAGACGCTCGCGCGCGAGGGCGGGGTGGAAGAAGCCGCCGTTGAAAAGTATCGCGTCAGGCCGCGCCAACATGCCGCGCCCTTCTTCGTCAGGCGCGCTCGCGTCGGAGGCGTTCATCGCCTGTGCCGCCCGCGTCAGGAACGCGGCCAGGTGCTTCGTAATCGCCGGCTCGCTCGCGTAAGGCAGTCCCAACTCGCGCAGCCCCGCGCGCCGTTCGCTGGCGGGCAGGTCTCCGGGCGCACATGCCGGCAGGAACCCTTCGGCCAGGGCGCCCTCGACCTCCGCGCGCGTCAGCTCGGTCGAGAGCGCGCCGCCGACGACCGAGCGGCCGGCGCCGAGCAGCGTGACGGGCGCGCTCCCGACCTCTTCGTCGCCGAGCAGTCGCTCCTTCGCCGCGCAGCACTGCCGGCGCAGCGCGTTCTGTTGTCTGAGCGAGAGGCGCGGCCACCCGAGCTTCTCTTCGACGAGGCGCGCGAGCGAGAGGTCTACGTTGTCGCCGCCGAGCAGAAGGTGCTCGCCGATGGCCGTGCGCTCGAAGCGCACCTCGCCCTCTTCGACGCGGACGCGGATCAGACTGAAGTCGGTGGTGCCGCCGCCCACGTCGCAGACGAGGACGAGCTGGCCGTCCTTGAGCTGGCGCTTCAGCCCGCCCTTCTGCGCCGCGATCCAGGCGTAGAAGGCGGCGAGCGGCTCTTCGAGTAGAGTTAGATTCTCAAGGCCGGCTTCGCGCGCGGCGCTCACGGTCAGCTCGCGCGCCTCCTCGTCGAAAGAGGCGGGAACGGTGAGCACGACCTGCTGCCGCTCGAACCGCAGTTCGTCCGCGACGAGGCCGTCCGCGCCCGTCGCCATCGAATGGTTCCAGGCGTCGCGCAGGTGCGTGAGGTAGCGGGCCGAGGCCGCGACGGGCGAGCAGATCTTGTCGCCGGCTTCGGCGTCCCACGGGAGGAATTCGGCCGTGCGATCCACGGACGAGAGGCAGAGCCAGGACTTGGCCGAAGCGACCTGCCGCCCGGGGACGAGCGCGCCGCGCTCGCGCGCGAGCACGCCGACCAGAGCGCCGTCCGTCTGCTCCTCCCAGGGCAGGCGGAGGCCGGGCGCCTCGTCCTCCGCCTCGTCCGTGAAGTAGATGAATGAGGGGAGGGACGGGAGCGCGCGCACCTCACCTTCGGCGACGAGCTGCGGCACCTCGAAGACGCGGACGGGCGGCGGCGCGCCCCTCGAAGGTCTCTCTTCCGTGTCCACGTAGGCCACGGCCGAGTTCGTCGTCCCGAGGTCTATGCCGATGAGGTAACGGCTCGACGCTTCCATGACTGAATTGCGAGAGGCCGCCGCCGCGCCCTAACCCTCGTCCTGCTCCCTGATGTTTAATTCGAGCTTCCAGCGCTGCGAGCCGTCGCGCGCGACGCACCAGACTTCGAGCGTGCCGACCTCGGTCACGCGCGACTCAAGGCGGACGGGAAGCACCGTGTCCTCCTTGCCTTCAAGCTTGAGCGTGACTTCGAGCGGACTCAGCTCCTCGATCTCGTCGCCCCAGTCCTCGACGAGACTGCCGATCCCATCGGCCTTGCGCACCGTCGAGCTGAGGAAGCGGAACTCGGCCGGCTCGCCGACCACGAGCCCGAACTCGCGCGAGGGGATGGCGGCCTCCGTCCCCTCCTCCATGCCGAAGGGCACGACGCACAAAGCCTTGAGCGGCGCGGGCAGACCCGGCACGGCCGGCATCGAGCTTTCGATGCCGATGTAGTAGGTGCGGGGCGCGCCGCTGCGGATGCGGACGCCGCGCCCGCGCTTGGCCCGGCCGTAGTAGGCCGCGCCGCGCGCGACGGCGTGGTCGAGGTCGGGCGCGTCGAGCACGCCGCGCTCGCCCAGAGGCTCGAAGCCTTCGGCCTGGAGCCAGTTGTTGATGACCTCGACGACGCGCCCGCGCAGCACGCCGGCCTTCATCACGCCGCCGTTGAAGAGGACGTGCGTCGGGCAGGCGAAGCCGCTCGGGCCGCGGCGTATCTGGTCGGCGCCTTCGCCCGATGTTTGCTGCGCGAGGAAGCGCGCGAGGTGCTTCGTAACGGCCGGGTCGGCGGCGTAAGGAAGGCCCAGCTCTTGAAAACCTATGCGCCGCTGCCGCGCGGGCATCTCTTCGCGCCCGACGACGGGGAAGAAGCCGTCCGCGAGGACGCGCTCAAGGTCTTCGCGGCGCAACTCCGTCTTGACCGTGCCCCCGACGAGCTTCGAGCCCTTGCCGAGCAGCGTGACGGGCTGCTTCTGGCTCTTCGGGTCGGCGAAGAGTTTCTCCTTTGCCAGACGGCACTGGTGCCAGAGCCCCTGCAACTGCCATGTGTCTACGCGGTGGCCCTCCTCTTCGAGCCGCTGTTGCAGGAGACGTGCGAGCGCCAGGTCCATGTTGTCGCCGCCGAGCAGGATGTGCTCGCCGACGGCCACGCGCTTAAGGGAGAGTTCGCCCCCCTCCTCTGAGACGGTGATGAGGCTGAAGTCGGTGGTGCCGCCGCCCACGTCGCAGACGAGGATGAGGTCGCCGACCTTCACGCGCTTGCGCCAGCCGTCGCCCTGCGCGTCGATCCAGGCGTAGAAGGCGGCCTGCGGCTCTTCGAGCAGGGTCACGTTCGTGAGCCCGGCCGCGCCGGCCGCGCGCAGCGTCAGCTCGCGCGCCTCCTCGTCGAAAGAGGCGGGCACGGTGAGCATGACCTGCTGCGCGCCGAGGGCCAGCTCCGGGTTCTTCTTCGCGTTGACGCGCGCGTCCCAGGCTTGGCGGAGGTGCCGCAGGTACTCGGCCGAGGCATCGACCGGGGAGAGCTTGCGCACCTCCTCGGGCGCGCCCCACGGCAGGATGGGCGACGTGCGGTCTACGGCCGCGTAGGAGAGCCAAGACTTGGCCGAGGCGACGAGGCGCGAAGGGTTCTCGGCGCCGCGCTTGCGCGCCAGCTCGCCGGCGAAGACCTGCGGCTCGCGCTCCCAGGGCAGGGCGAGCGCGCCCTTCGGGAAGTCGAGCTCGCCCGGGACGTAGAGGAAGGAGGGGAGCAGCGTACGTTCCTCGACCTCGTTGGGGTTGGTCAACTGCGGCACCGGTTCGACGGTGATAGCCGCCGACTCTTCCGGCGCAGTGCTATCGAACTGCGCCAGCGCGGAGTTCGTCGTGCCTAAATCAATTCCGACAATGAAACGTGTATCCAAAAGAATTCACCTCTTGAGAAGAGCGTGAACCATGAACCGTAAACCGTGACGAGATTAAACCGTCTTCTTCTTGTCACGGTTCACGGTTCACGGTTCACGGCTTTACTGAATCTCTACCTCGGCCGGGGCGACGACGGCGCGGCCGGCCCCCTGCGGGGGCAGTGAGGGGAGGTTGACCTCCGTCACGCGCCAGCCGCGGTGGCGGAGCAGGCCGCGCAGGGGCGGGCGCCCGGTCACGTTGCCGACGAGCTTGACTGCGGCCGGGTCGAACCCCTCCTCGACCGTCACGGGCCGATCCTCCTCCTCCGCGTAAATGGGCTCCAGCGTGACGTACTGTTCGAGCGCCTTGCGGCAGTTGGCGTGCAACTCCCGCACCGCCGCGCCGATCTGCGCGTCCTGGTAGGGCGCGATCTCTTCGCTCAGGAAGTCCACCAGACGCCCGTCGCGTTGCAGAAGGGCGAGGAGCTGGACGGCGCGGTCGCCCGAATCCTCCGCGGGCGCGGGCCGTTCGGCGGGCAGCGACGGCGTCTCGGGCGCGAGGGCCGGGGCTACCGCCGCACTCCGCACCACCTCCGGGGCGATCTCTTCCGGCACCTCGCCGCGCGAGAGGACAGAGAAGAAGCAGCGGGTGGCGTATGAAATTCTTTTACCGAATCCGATCATCGGGTCGTCTCCATGTTTGCGAACTACGGGCAGAACTCCTGCCGGACAAATAAACGAATATGCTAAAGCCAGCCGGTGTGTTTAGCAAACGGCCTGAAAAGGTGAGCGTCTGTGGCGGGCCGTGGCGAGAAGGGCGCGGCGGTGCAGACGGAGTCCGCGTGTGTCCCGGGCGGCATTGGTTAAAATCGTGTCATCCCCCGAGCGCCTGTTCGATGTCGGCGAGCACGTCCTCGACCTCTTCGATCCCGACCGAGATGCGGACGAGCCCGTCGGCGATCCCGAGTCGCCGACGCCGCGCCGGGGCGACCTCGCGGTGTGAAGAGGTGGCGGGGTGCAGCACGCCCGTGAACACGTCGCCGAGGCTCGTGGAGCGGACGCAGAGCTTGAGTGCATCCATGAAGCGGAAGGCGGCCTCGAAGCTGTCCTCTTCCAACTCGATGGCGACGAGCGCTCCGGCGTGCGGCGCTCGCAGCGTACGTCTTAAAACCTCAACGGCCTCGGGCTCTGTGTGCAGTCCGGGGTAGTGAACGCGCCGGACGCGCGGGTGTGCGGCGAGCCGCTCCGCGAGCCTCCGCGCGTTCGCGCACTGGCGGTCGAGCCGCACGGCGAGCGTCTTCAAACCCCTTAACACTTCGTGCGCCTCCCAGACGCCGAGCACGCCGCCGACCAGCTTCAACACGCCGACGAGCGCCGCCGCGTCGGACGCCTCGCGCGAGACGACGAGTCCGCCCATCACGTCGGCGTGACCGCCGAGGTATTTCGTGGCGCTGTGCACGACGAGGTCTGCACCGTGCTCCAAAGGGCGGCAGAGGTAGGGCGACGCGAAGGTGTTATCTACGAGGAGGCGCGCCCCGACCTCACGCGCGACCTCGGCGGCGGCCTCGATGTCGCAGACCTTGAGCAGAGGGTTCGAGATGGTCTCGGCGAGCAGCACACGCGGGCGCACTTCCAAAGCCTTCTCGCGCAACTCCTCCGGGCGCGTGAAGTCGGCCGTTGCGGTCTGGACGCCGAACGAGCCGAAGACCGTGTAGAGCAATTCGGTCGTCGCGCCGTAGAGGTCTTGCGAGGCGAGGACAATCGAGCCCGGCCGCAGCTCGCAGGCGAAGAGGGCGGCGTGCAGCGCCGCCATCCCCGTCGCGTAGGCGCACGCGGCCGCGCCGCCTTCGAGCACGCGGATCGCCTCCTCCAAAGCCCCCGTCGTCGGGTTGCCGTAGCGCGTGTAGACGTAGCCGGCATCCTCGCCCGAGAAGACTCGGTCAACCTCCGCCATCGAGCCGTAGGTGAAAGTGGAGGTCGCGTAGATGGGTGTCGAGACGGGCAGGCCACGCGGGGGCGGCTGCCTTTCGCCCGCGTGGACGAGCCTGGTCGTGATGTCCCGGTCTTCAAGGGTTCGACTCATAAAACAAAAACTCCCGCGCTAAGGAAGGCGCAGGAGCTTGAGAGTTTCCCGGTCGGTTCCTTAGCAGTTTTTAACGTGGAGCAAGTCCCTCGGAAATCGCCACGGTCTTCTGACAGGACAGCTACACGATAGAGCGGGGAGGCCGCCACGTCAAAACAAAAATCCTTATCAATCGATAAATCATATTTGGACGGGACTGACCCGTTGGATTTCGTACGCAATTTATCCCGCGATAAAAATTATTTCTTTGACTGTCCGCGCGGCGCGAGGTAGAGTGCGGGGCTGATGCTGACCGTTTCGTACATGACGATCTGTTGTTGTCCGCGCAAATTCCCTTAGCGCGGGGCACTCGTCGTATACCGTGGCGATTTCGAGTGACTTGCTCCACGTTAAAAACTGCTAAGGAACAGTGGTCAGGCTTTTTAAGCTCCTGCGCTTCTCCTTAGCGCAGGAGTTTTCGTTTATGGCCGTCGCCAGGAGAGAGAACAGGGTCGAGCGCGCCAAGCGCGAGCGCGACGGCCTCGACTGCCTCGTAGATGTTGTGCGCTACGCGCGCGAGGGCTTCCAGTCCATCGACCCGGACGACCTCGACGTGCGCCTGCGCTGGTACGGCCTCTACACGCAGCGCCCGCAGGAGGACGGTCTCTTCATGCTGCGCGTCAAGGTGCCGAACGGGACGCTCTCAAGCGAACAGCTTGAGACCCTGGGGCGCCTCTCCTTCGCTTACGCACGGAACGCGGGCGACGTGACGACGCGGCAGGACATACAACTCCACAACGTCCGCATCGAGGACGTGCCCGCCATCTTCAAAGAGCTTGAGCGCGCCGGTCTCACCACCTCCGGCGCGTGCGGCGACATCACGCGCAACGTCACCGGCTGCCCGCTCGCCGGCATCGACGCCTCCGAACTTATCGACGCCGAGCCTTACGCGCTCGCCGTCCACCGGTACTTCCTCGACAACCACGAGTTCTCGAACCTGCCGCGCAAGTTCAAGATCACGGTCTCCGGCTGCTCGCTCTACTGCACGGGGCACGAGATCAGCGACATCGGTCTCGTCGCCCTGCGGGGCGTGGAAGGGCGCGTCGCGTTCGACCTCTGGGTCGGCGGCGGGCTCGGCTCGAAGGAGCGTTTCGCCGACCGCCTCGGCGCGCACGTCGCGCCCGAGGACGTGGTCGAAGTCGCGCACCACATCTGCTCCATCTTCCGCGACCATGGTAACCGCGACTCGCGCGCGCGCGCGCGCCTCAAGTTCCTGCTCGAAGAGTGGGGGCCGCGGCGCTTCCGCGAAGAGCTTGAGAACCGCCTCGGTCGGAAGTTGACCGACGGCCAAGCCCCTTACGTGCCGGTCACGGCCAACCGCGCGCACGTCGGCATCCATCCGCAGAAGCAGCACGGACTTTATTACGCGGGCGTCGCCACCGAGCGAGGTCGCCTGCCGGGCACAGAGATGATCGCCGTCGCGGAACTCGCGCGGCGGCACGGCGGCGGGCGCGTGCGTCTGACGACCGCGCAGAACTTCGTCGTGCTCGACGTGCCGGAGGCCGAACGTGAAAGCCTGGCCGCGGGGCTCGCGGCGTTAGACCTGACGGTCGAGCCTTCGACCTTCCGCACCGGCACCGTCGCCTGCACGGGCAAGCAGTTCTGCAAGCTCGCCGTGACCGAGACCAAAGACCGCGCCTCCGAGTTGATCGAACACCTTGAGCGGGCGTTGCCTTACTTCAAAGCCCCTCTGCGCATCAGCGTCACGGGCTGCCCGAACAGTTGCGCGCACTACCAGGTGTGCGACATCGGCTTCGTCGGCGACTTCGTCAACACGCCGTCGGGTAAGGCGGAGGCGTACCGCGTCTACCTCGGCGGCCATCTCGGCGACGGCCACGTGTTCGGGCGCGAGCTGTCGCGCAAGATTCCGGCCGAGGAGATCAAGTTTTACGTCGAGAGTCTGGCGCGCACGTATCTCGCGCGGCGCAACGGCGCGGGCGACAGCTTCCAGGCTTTCATCGCGCGCCACACGACCGAGGAGCTTGAGCGGCTGGGCGTGCACGAAGAGTTGGGGGTGACGGCGTGAGTGAAAGAGAGACGCGGGGCGTGCTGGTCGTCGGGCACGGGAGCCGGCGCGAGGAGGCGAACCTCGACGTGCTTGAGGCCGCGCGGCGCATCGGCGAGCGCGGGGTCTTCCCTCTGGTCGAAGCCGCCTTCCTTGAGATTGCACGCCCGGACATCCCGGAAGGCTTCGCGCGGCTGGTCGAGCGCGGCGCGCGGCACATCGTCGTCCACCCATACTTCCTCTCGCCGGGGCGGCACACGCGCGGCGACATCCCCGTCGAAGTCCGAGCCGCGGCAGGGCAGCACCCGGGAGTTACTTTTCAAATCACCGAACCGCTCAACGCGCACCGCCTCGTCATCGACGCAGCGGTCGAACGCATCCGCGAGGCCGAAGACGGGACGGGGCGCGTTGAAGAAGAGAGAGCACGCCGCGGGGCGGTCTACCTCGTCGGCGCGGGGCCGGGCGACCCGGGGCTGCTGACGGTCAAGGCGCGCGACCTGCTCAAGAGTTGCGACGCGGTGGTCTACGACTATCTGGTCAACCCCGAGGTGCTCGGCCTGGTTTCGATTTATGCCGAGCGGGTCTACGTCGGCAAGGTCGGCGGCGGGAGGCAGACGCCGCAGACGGAGATCAACCGCCTGCTCGTCGAGCTGGCCCGTGCGGGGAAGCGCGTCGTGCGTTTGAAAGGCGGCGACCCGTTCCTCTTCGGGCGCGGCGGCGAAGAGGCAGAGGCTTTGCACGCCGCGGGCATCTCCTTCGAGGTCGTGCCGGGCGTCAGCTCGGCCTTGGCCGCGCCGGCCTATGCGGGAATCCCTCTGACGCACCGCGTCTACTCCTCTTCGGTCGCCATCGTGACGGGGGCGCGCGCCGACGGCAGTCTACATGCAAAGGCGCTCGCCGGGCTCGCGTCGGCCGAAACGGTCGTCGTCCTGATGGGCATGTCGCGGCTGGGCGAGATTACGAAAGAGTTGATTGACGCCGGTCGTTCGCCCGAGACGCCCGCGGCCGTCGTCCGCTGGGGCACGTACGAAGGTCAGCAGACCGTCACGGGGACGCTCCGCACGATTAAAGACGAGGTCGAGCGGGCATGCTTGCGCGCGCCCGCCGTCATCATCGTGGGCGAAGTCGTCTCGCTCCGAGATCATCTCAACTGGTTCGAGGGCCTTTCAAGCTCAGTCGTGGGGAGCGAGCCGGTAGCTCAGTTGTTAAGTGAACGCGAGGCGGAGGCCGTTCCGGCGCTTTAGTCGAGGAGGAGGTTATGAAGGCCACGGCGTCGGCACCGGGCAGTGAATCCACAGTCGAGGGGTTGAAAGCCATCTCCGACGGGTTCGAAGGCGCGAGCCCGGATGTCGTCCTCTACTGGGCGGCCGGGGAGTTCGGCGACGAGGTGGCGCTCGCCACCGGGTTCGGCGCCGAAGGGTGCGTCCTCATCGACATGCTCGCGCGGGTCGCACCGCGCATGCGCGTCTTCTACCTCGACACGGATCTGCTCTTCCCGGAGACCTACCAGCTCGCGGCGCGCTTGAGCGTGCGCTACGGCGTGCGCTTCGAGCGCCGCGCGACCAGACTCACGCTCGCCGCGCAGGCCAAAGCTCACGGCGAGAGACTCTGGGAACGCGACCCGGAAGAGTGTTGCCGGCTGCGCAAGGTCGAGCCGCTGCGGGAGACGCTCAAGGGCTTGCGCGCGTGGGTCACGGCCATCCGGCGCGAACAGAGCCCCGCGCGCGCAGGCGCCGGCGTCGTCGAGCGCGACGCGAAGTTCGGCCTCGTCAAGGTCAACCCGCTCGCGGCCTGGTCTGCGCGCGACGTGTGGGACTACATCTTGAAGAACGATGTGCCGTACAACCCGCTCCACGATTTGAACTATGCGTCGGTCGGGTGCGTGCCCTGCACGACGCCCGTCCGCATCGGCGAAGACCCGCGCGCGGGTCGCTGGCGCGGCACGGCCAAGACCGAATGCGGCCTGCACCGATGAGAGGAAGTCAGAATTAAATGAATCGTGTGCAGATACGCCGCGGAGCGGCGGCTGAGTTTAGCCCGGCCTTGCAAGGCCGGGGTTGTGGTTGAAACGAAGACGGCTGCGTCGCGTCAGCGACGCCTGAACCGGCGCGGCAAATTCAGGCGTCGCTGACGCGACGCAATCCCATTAACCCCCGGCTGACCCGGCCTTGAAAGGCCGGGCTAAATTCAAACGCCGCTGACGCGGCGGAAAGGACGACGTGAAACTTATCAACCCCCACGGAGGTGTACTCGTCAACCGAGAGGTCACCGGCGCCGAACGTGCGCGACTCATCGAAGCGGCGGCGGAACTGCCCGCGCTGCGCCTCGGCGCGCGCGCCGTGTCAGACCTCGAACTGATTGCCACCGGCGCCTACTCGCCGCTCGAAGGCTTCATGGGTGAGGCAGACTACGTCTCCGTGCGCGACCGTCTGCGTCTGGCGAACGGCCTGGTCTGGTCGCTCCCCGTCACGCTCGCCGTCAAGGAGGATGAAGCAAACGCGCTCGGCACGGGCGGCGACGTGGCGCTCTATCAAGGGAAGAGACTGCTCGGCGTGCTTCACCTCGAAGAGAAGTACCTGCGCGACGCGGCGCGCGAGGCCGCGCAGGTCTACCGCACGACCGACGAGGCACACCCGGGCGTGCGCGCCCTCTACGCCGAAGGCGAGTGGCTCCTCGGCGGCCGCGTCAGCTTGGTGAGCCGGCCGGAGCATCCGGCCTTCAGTGCCTACTGGAAAGACCCGGCCGAGACGCGCGAGCTGTTCCGGCAGCGCGGGTGGCGTCGCGTCGTCGCCTTCCAGACGCGCAACCCCGTCCACCGCGCGCACGAGTACATACAGAAGTGCGCGCTGGAGATCGCCGACGGGCTCCTCCTGCACCCGCTCGTCGGCGAGACCAAGTCGGACGACATCCCGGCGGACGTGCGCCTGCTCTCCTACGAGGCCATCCTCAGCCACTACTACCCGGCCGCGCGCACCGTCCTCGCCGTGCTCCCCGCCGCGATGCGTTACGCCGGCCCGCGCGAGGCCGTCTTTCACGCGCTCGTGCGGAAGAACTACGGCTGCTCGCACTTCATCGTCGGGCGTGACCACGCGGGCGTCGGCAACTACTACGGCACGTACGACGCGCACCACATCTTCGACGAGTTCGAGCCGGACGAGCTGGGCATCACGCCGCTCTTCTTCGACCACACGTTCTACTGCCGCGCGTGCGGCGCGATGGCCTCGGCCAAGACCTGCCCGCACGACGCGGGCGAGCACGTCACGCTCTCGGGCACACGCGTGCGCGAGCTGCTCGGCGCCGGCCAACTGCCGCCCGTCGAGTTCACGCGCCCCGAGGTCGCGAGGGTTCTGATTGATGCTCAGAGGGCGGCGCTCCCGTCGGGCGCTTGAAAGGAGAGTGATGGGTTCTGAATTGAACGAGGGACGTGGATTTGTCCTGTGGCTGACGGGGCTTTCTGGCGCGGGCAAGACGACGCTGGCGGGTAGGCTCGTGCCGGAGCTGAGTGCGCGGGGCCTGTGCGTGGAGGTCTTGGACGGCGACGAGGTGCGTACGAACCTTTCCAAAGGACTCGGGTTCTCGAAAGAGGATCGGGACACGAACGTGCGGCGCATCGGGTACGTCGCGCGGCTGCTGGCCCGCAACGGCGTGGCCGCCATCACGGCCGCCATCTCGCCTTACCGCGAGGTGCGCGAAGAGGTGCGGCGCGCGGTCGAGGCTGACGGCGCCGAGTTCGTCGAGGTCTACGTCGAGTGCCCTCTGGAAGTGCTCGCCGGGCGCGACGTGAAGGGCCTCTACCGGAAGGCGCTCGCGGGCGAGATTAAAGGCTTCACCGGCGTGTCAGACCCTTACGAAGAGCCGCTCGCGCCCGACGTGCTGGTGCGCACGCACGAGGAGTCAATCGAGACGAGCGCCGAACGAATCATCGCCGAGCTGGAGCGGAAGCGTCTCCTCCCCTCACGCTTCGAGGCGGAAGAGCTGGTGCTACAGGGAGGGACGGATGGGCACGAACATCGAACCGACATCTGAGGCCGACTGTACTTTCGCCCGGGACGAACCGTTCCGGGTGAGCGGCGGCGAGCTGCAACCCTTGACGCTGCGCTACGCGACGTACGGCGAGTTGAACGAGCGGCGCGACAACGCCGTCCTGGTCTGTCACGCGCTCTCGGGCTCGGCGCGAGTCGCGGACTGGTGGCCGGAGCTGTTCGGGCCGGGGCGCCCTTTCGACACGAGCCGCTACTGCGTCATCGGCGTCAACGTCATCGGCTCGTGTTACGGCTCGACGGGGCCGCGCTCCATCGACGCGCGGACGGGCAAGCCTTACGGCGGCAACTTCCCGCTGGTGACCGTCGGCGACATGGTACGCGCCCAGTCGGTTCTGCTCGCACGTCTCGGCGTCGAGCGTCTGCACGCGGTCGTCGGCGGCTCCATCGGCGGGATGCAGGCGCTGCGTTGGGCGGTCGATTTCCCTGAAAGGGTCGAGCGGTGTGTGGCCGTCGGGGCGGCGCCGCTGCCGGCGCTGGGCCTCGCGCTCAACCACCTCCAGCGTCAGGCCATCATGCAAGACCCGCTGTGGCGCGGCGGCCACTACACGGAGACCGCGCCGCCCAGAGAGGGGCTGGCGCTGGCGCGCGGCATCGCCATGTGCTCTTACAAGTCGGCGGAGCTGTTCGACGAACGCTTCGCGCGCAAACCCGACCGCGCGGGCGAAGACCCGGGCCGCTCGCTCGGCGAGCGCTTCGACGTGGCGGGCTACCTCGACCACCAGGGGCGGACGTTCACCGGCCGCTTCGACGCCAACTCCTACCTCGTCCTCTCGAAGGCGATGGATACCTTCGACCTCGCGCGCGGCTACGCCAACGAAGAGGCGGCACTGCGGCGCGTCGGCGCGCGCGTGCTGCTGGTCGGGATCACCTCGGACTGGCTCTTCCCGCCCGGCGATGTGTGCGCGCTGGCGCGGCGGATGTCTGCGGCCGGCGTCGAATGCCGCTACGAGGAGCTGACCTCTTCGCACGGGCACGACGGCTTCCTCGCGGACGCGGACTTGCTCGCGCCGCTTCTGTGTGAGGCGCTCTCCGAGCAGAACGTCGAGCCCCTCGGCCGCGTCGCGCAACACGCCGCTTGAAAGATTAATGTCGTGTGTTGGTTTAAGGAAGGTGCCCGTCGGGTTCGGCCGAGAGAAGCAGCCCGACAGTCCATCCCTGACCATCGGCCCGCGGCTCGACCGTCATCGAGAGGACGACCTCCACGGCGTTGTGCGGCGACTGAAGCGTCCCGCCGAGCGAGGCGCGCGGGCCGCTGAGGAGTTCCGTTGGGGCGGACAGGTCAGGACGTTTGAAGCGTTCGGCGCCGTGCACGGCGTCGAACGCCGCAGCCACGCTGACGGCTTCGGCCGCGCCCGGGACAACTAAGTCCCCGGTGGGGCGCGCGCCGGTGACGAGCAGGCTTGAGAGGTTAGAGTCGCCGGCCTCGGCCTTCGCGTAGAGCCTGTAGTCGGCGTTGGAGCGGACCTGGACGTAGAGGCTCAACTGCGTCAACTCGCGCGTGGTGCCCGAGAGGGTGACGGTCAGGGAGCGGTCGGCGTTGCGGGTCGTGGTGACGCTCACGCCGGGCTCCCACGCCCCCTGCGTGATCGAGAGCGCAACCGTCTCGCTGACGACGCCGGACATTCTGACAGAGCCGCCGCCCGACTGCGCGCGGGCGGCGCCTGTCAGGCAGAGCATCACTATTAGCAAGAGTGAGAGTCTGGCGTACATCGGCTTCAAGTCTCGTCCGGCGAATTCACCTCAGAGAAACGGCCAATCCAACGCCGATTTTTAAAAACGACCTCGCATCAAAGCCCGCGCTTCAACTTCACGTTGGTGGGTTAAACGTGGACAAAGCGTGCCTTGAAATGTACAATAAACGCGCTGCCTTGAAAGTTGAGCGCAGCGCGCCTCAAGCCTTCGGGCCTCCTTCGAAGAGAGACCTGTCAGAGTCCCGGAAACCCTCCGCACGCCGCGCCCGCGGCACTCCCGCCGCGAAACCACAGGCGGGCACACTTCGACCCTTCACGCACAGCCATGTGCAGCCGCCTTTTAAACAGAGCCTTCATGGCCGCGAGCCTTGCGTGCGTGCTGTGCGTGCCGGCCGCGCTCTGTCCGCGTGCGTGGGGCGGCTCGCTTTTCGCCGACGGCGCGGGGGCGGGCGATCCTCCGGCGGCACAGGGCGAGGGCGCGGCGCGGATTACGACGATCATGGTCGGCGGGCGAACCTTGACGGGGCCGAACAGCGCCGCGCAGTACCGCGGCGGACGCCTTTTCCTTCCGGTCACGTCGGTCGCGCGCGCCCTCGGCGACCGAGTCGTCGTGGACGCGGCGGCGGGCACGGTCACAGTCCAGCGTCAGACGGGTGTCACGGCGGACTTTAGCGCGCAACTCAGACAGGTGCGCGAGAACGGCTCGGTGGTGCTGGCCGTCGGAGGCGCGGCGGACATCGTCTTCCCGCCCGACCCGGAAGGGTTGATGCTGCCGGTCGAGATAGTCTCGGCGCTGCTCGACGCTTCGGTCGTCGTGGACGAGGCGGCGCGGGTGGTCAGGGTGACGCGCGGCGACGTGCGCGCAGAGACCGTAAGGGACGGCGCGCGCCACGCGAACTGGGAGCTGTACCAGTTAGAGTACGAGTATGATTTCAACCGCTACGACACGGCCTATAACCAGGGCTTGACGCTGCGCGCGAGCGGGCGCGTCGGCGACGGCCGCTTCGGACTGTTGACGAACTCGACCGGCGGCAAGGGGACTGACCCGAGCCTTCTGCGCAACGCCACTTTCACCTTCGAGCGGCCGAACGGGCAGCGCTCCGTCGGGGGCGACTTCGGCACGGGCACCGACCTGGAGTTCATCTCGGCGACGATAAGGGGCGCGCAGGTTGAGCTGCCCGCGGGCCGCGCGCGCGTGACGGCCTTCGCGGGCCGCGCCGTCTCAGGCGTGTTGGCAGCGCAGCCTTCCGGCGTACTGCCTCTGTCCGAGAGTTCGGGTTCGGCCACACAGAGCTTGCCGGGTCTGAACAGACTGACTTACGACACTAACGTCTTCGGCGCGTACGCGACCTTCGGGTCTCAGACGGATGGAAGGGCGCGGGGCCACCTGTTCAGCTTCTCCTCCGGCGCGCTCCACTTCGGCAGCCCAAGGCACGGCGGCGAGCTGGCGGCGGGGAGCGTGCGTTACGCTTCGGAGCGCAGCCACCTGCAAGGCGACTTCGGATTCGGCAAATTCAAAGGGACGCAGCGTGAGGGCGTGAGCGTGGACGGCGCGGCGGCGGCGGCCGACGTGTCGGGCTCGTTCAACCTTACGGACGAGCTGACCTTGCAAGGCCGTTACGCATACACCGGCGCGAACTTTCTCAACCCGCAGTCGGGATTGCACGACCCCATCAGGCTGGCGGCGGGCGGCTTCACTTGGCGTGCGAACAGATGGGTCACGGCCTCTTTGAACGGCAGCGCCGCGACCCGCCCCGGCCTCGTCGGGCAGGGAGACCGCTTCGTCACCTCGGCGTTCACCCTCACGCCGCCGCGCCGCAGCTTCCCTTCGGTCTTCTTCTCACACACGCAGAGCAGCACGCCGCAGGTGAAGGCCGCCGCGTTCACGCTCCTCAACGTGGGCAGAGAGTTCTCGCGCTGGCGCCTCTTCTTCAACGCGACGAGGGTCAAGACCGACGGCCCGGCCGACCTCAACGCGCAGACCGGCGCCGCGATCAGGCTCGGCGAGACGGGCTCGCTTCAGTTGAGCCAGTCCTTCGGCAGCCGCGGCGCACTCGGCGCCACCGCGGACTGGCAGTCGCAGCCGCTCTTCGACCGGCGCCTGAACCTGAGCGCGGGCTTCGGCTACTACCGCGGCGGCGGCGACGCACAGCACGTGAGCCTTTCGGAGAGACTCTCCGCCACGTTGCGCCTGCCGCGCGAGTCCGCGCTGCAACTCTCCTACCTACAGACGCAGGGCGGCCCGACCGTGCTTGTGAGCCTGCGCGGCTCGCTCTTTAAGAAGCGGAGCGCCGAGCGCGCGGCCGACGCGCCCGTCAGGGAGTTGGGCCGGTACGGCTCGTTCTCAGGCCGTGTCTATCAGGACGTGGACGCCGACGGGCGCTTCGACCCGAAGGTTGACCGTGCACAGGCTGGCGTGAAGGTGCGCGTAGACGGCAACCGCTACGTCGAGACCGACGCGGGCGGACTCTACCACGTCGAAGAGGTCAGGGCCGGCGAGCACAACGTCTACCTCGATCTGCTCTCGGTGCGCGCCGACCTGACGATGCTCGACGGCCCGCAGCAGTCGGCGACGCTGCCCGCCGGCCGCGACACGATAGTCGATTTCAGACTGGTGCGCACGGGGCGCGTGAGCGGCGTCGTCTGGTTCGACCGGAACGAGAACGGCCTCCTCGACGAGGGCGAGCAGCCGCTCTCGGACGTGCGCGTCGTGACGGGGAGCGGGCGCGACACGCTGACGGACTCGAACGGCGCGTTCGCCGTCGGCGACCTGCCGCCCGGCGAGTACGCACTCCTGCTCGACGAGAAGACTCTGCCCGAAAGGACTAAGTCGGCCGGCACGCTCACGGTCAAAGTTGTCGCCGGCACAGAGACGGGCGGCGTGAAGTTCGCCGTCACCGCCCTCGCGCCCGAGGTCAAACGCTTCTCAAACAAGTAAAACGCGGCTCAAACCGCCGTAACTCCTGCCGTTCCCGCAGTAACGTCAACAAACTTCATCACAATATTCACTAACATTACAACAATGCTCATTGACATCGCCTCAATGTCAACGAACATTAAGCCAATGTCAGTAAACATTACGACAATGTCAATGAACATTACGACGATGTCAGTAAACATTGAAACGATATGAGTAGACATTGGAACGATGTGAGTAAACATTGAAACGATGTCAGTAAACATTGCCGTAATGCTCGTTGACATCGTGACAATGTCAACGAACTTCTAAACGATGTCAACTGACATTGAAACATTGTTAACAAGCACGGGCACGATGTCCGTAGACATCGTGCCCGTACCGGAAAGCCGGATTGTCAGGATGAGAGGCGGACTCGGCTATTTTACGACAAAGTCGGTCACGCCTTCCGTTGTTCTGCTGCCGTCCTGAAAGTCGATCCTGTATTTGACGGTGTATGCGCCAGGCTGAAGCGGTTTCTCTATGCGGAGCTTCTGACTCAGCTCCGCGCCGCCGAGCACGGGGAGCGAGTCGCCTTCGGGCAGCTCCGCGACCGTGCGCCCGGCCGCGTCCAGAACCTTCGCGGAAGAGACGGGGCGGAGCACGCTGTTCCCTTCGTTCCTCAGCGTCGGGATGACGTTGACGCCCGCCGCGTCAAAGGATGCCTGGAGGTTCTCAAGCGAACCGCGGCGCGTGAGCTGCGGCACCTTGATGTAGAAGACGCAGGCCATGCGGTAACGCACGACCATCTGGCGCCGGTTCTGGTTGAACTTGATGCTGTCCGCCCTCTGCTCGACGACGAGCGCCGAGAGGTGGTCGCCCGGCGCGGCGTCCTTCGGCACCGTGACCGTCACGCGGATGGAGTGCGTGCGGCCGGGCTCGACCGTGGTCTCGGCCGGGCTGTAGATGAGCCAGGGGCTGGCGGAGTTCGACTGCGTGCCCGCGCGGTAGAACTCGACCTGACCGTCGCGCGTGATGTTCCAGTCGTTGAGGCTCGCCACGATGCGCGCGGACTGCGCGGCGGCGTTCGCGGAGTGGTAGTCGAGGTTGACCACGAGGGTCGTCTCCGAGCCCGGCTGCATCTCCAGCTCGACCCGCGCGGGCGCGAGCGCGATGCCGTCCGCGCCGGCCTCGGGCGCCGCCGGTGCGGGGACGGTCTGCGCCTGCGCCCCCGCGCCGACGGCGGAGGAGACAGACAGAAGAAGCAGCAGGAGGAGGGGCGTCGCGGTTCTGTGTGCTCTCTGATTCATGGCGTGTTTGTCAGCAAGGGACGTTGGGGCCGGAAGAGATGTTGAAGGTCAGCGTGGCACTCGCCGAGCCGGGGGCGAAGTACTGCGGGGTGATGACGAAGATGGCGTCGAAGACCCAGCCGTCGTCATCAAAGCGGCCGGCGCTTGTCCCCTGGGTCAGCTTCGGGCCGCTGAGGATGGTGGTCGCGCCGCTGATGTCCGACAGGTCGGAAGGGTATGCGACGCGC
This sequence comes from Pyrinomonadaceae bacterium, assembly GCA_045807865.1. GTDB lineage: Bacteria > Acidobacteriota > Blastocatellia > Pyrinomonadales > Pyrinomonadaceae > QHXN01. The sequence goes on along the minus strand of JBJMGP010000014.1, from coordinate 14,011 downwards.
CCGCTCGCATTCAGCGTGAACGAGGTCGAGGGGTCGTTGTTGAAGGGCGTGTAGAAGACGTGGCCGCTGCTGTTGCAGACCTGCGCCTTGCTGCCGAGCACCCTCATGTTGTTCACGCCGAAGCCGATGTCCGTGAGCTGAATCGCGCGCGGGTCAACGTTGGTCGAGTTCGTGATGGAGACCGTCACCTTGTAGGGCTGCCGGCTGCGCACCGTGACGGGGACGACGACCTTCACGACGCTGTTCGAGTTCGCGGGCGAGACCTCGCCGAAGTTGATCGTGACCGAGAGGTTGTTGAGCACGCTCGAACTGCCCGAGACGGAGCCGCCGAGCGCGCCGGTGATGGTCGGCTGGCCGCCGCTGCTGATGTCGAAACTCTGCCCCCCCTGCGCGCAGGCGCCGCGCGCCGCGCAGAGGAGCAGCAGGCACGCGAGCAACGGGAGCGAGGTGGCGCGGGAGTTCGTCAACACTGGCTTCGGAAGATGAGGTGAGAGCCGCCTGGAGTCGTCAGACCGTTGGAACGTTCAAGGGGCCGTGACCGTGAAGGTCACGTTGACGGTGGTGCTGCCGTTCTCGAAGAACTGCGGCTTGATGGCGAAGATGGCGGGGACGCTCAGGCCGTTGCCGTTGCTGCGCGGCACCGCGTTCATGACGTAGGAGCCGCTGAGCGCCGTCGTCGAGGTGGAGAAGGCGCCGAGGTTCGACTTCGTCGCGGTGAACTCGTAACGGCCGGATGCGGCGTTGACCGAGCCGTTGGCGGCGAGGGTCGGGTCGCCGGAGGTGGCGTTGGTGTCGGTGCCGCCCGTGTTGACGCCCGTCCCCGTGCGCGTCACCGCGCCGAGGCCGAAGCCCACGTCGGCCGCCGTAATCTTGTTGGCGGTCGTGCCCGTGCTGCTGACGGTCGCGCTCACCGAGAGGACGTAGCCGGCGTTGCTCCTGACCTTGAGCGGCACGGTCGCCGTCACGAAGGAGTTGGTGTTGCTCGGGCCAAGCTCGCCGAGGTTGATGGAGACGGCGAGGGGCTGGTTGGCCGTGCCGTCGGTGGTGACGCCGCCGCCGGAGTTGCCGCTCAACGTGACCGGGCCGGCCGAGTTGATCTCGACGAACTTCGAGACGGTCGCGGTCATGGTCACGGTGCCGGACGTGCTCTGCGCAGAGACGGACGCCGCCCCCGCGATTACAAGGGCGGCGACGAAGCCCGCGCGCGCTAAGACTGAGACTGTGCTGCTCATCGCTCGACCTCTTGACTGTCGTTAACTGCTGCGGCTCGGCCGCCCGGGCGCGTTGACTTCTCTGTGAAGCGACCGCGTCCGGGCGGCCGAACCGGATGGTTTCCCCTTGTTCGTGACCGAAGTTCGGAGAGCTTAGGGAGCGGAGATCGTAAAGTCCGCGTTGATGGTGACGAGCGCCGTCGGGTCGTAGAACTGCGGCTTGATGGCGAAGACCGCGGGCAGCGTCAGCCCCGTGTTATCGGAGCGGGGCACGGCCTTGTTGATCCTCGGGCCGCTCAAGACCCCGGCGGCGGTCGAGTAGGCGCCCAGGTTCGCGCCCGCGCCGCTGAACGTCCAGCGGCCGTTGGCGTCGGTCGCGCCGCCCGTCGTCGGGTCGCTGTCGGCCGAGCTGGTGTCGGTGCCGGTGTGGAGGCTGCTCGCGCGGGCGCTGGTCACGAGGCCGAAGCCCACGTCCGAAGCCTTGAGGCTGTAGGCGGTCGCGCCCGCGCCCGTCACGCTGCCGGTCATGTCCAACTGGTAGGCGACGTTGCTCCTCATCTTGAGCGGCACGCTGAGCTTGACGAAGGAGTTGGTGTTGGCCGGGCCTAACTCGCCGAGATCGACCACGACCGCCAGCGGGCTGTTGACCACGCCGTCGGTGGTGACGCTGCCGCCGGAGTTGCCCGTCAGGGTGACGCCGCCGCCGGAGCGGAGTTCGACGAAGTTCGAGACCTGCCCGGTCATCTGCACCGAGCCGGTGGTCTGCGCCGAGGCGCCCGCGGCGGCCGCCAACAGCAGGGCGGCGGCGAGCGCGGTACGCTTAGCACGTTTGAGTGAATTGAGCATGAATTGTTCTCACCTTCCTTTAAGGGGGATTGCGACTGCGTGTCTTTTAGGCGGGCAGTCTCGCCAAAATCTGCCGGGCAGAGTTTGATCCGAGGCAGAGACCTTTGGGAGTCAAGCAGCGGCCGTGCGGCAGGTGTTCCGAGGTTTACGCGCGAAGAACCAACTTGGAGGGTAAGGCGTTCGTGCGTCCGGCGGGTACAAACGGCTCAAGACGGCCGTCTGGACAGCCGTATAGCCACAATCATCTTAGCCAATGACAAACACTCTTGCAACAAAAATATGATGTATAACTCACTCGGGCGGTCCCGAAAGTAGCATTTTAAGAGTCTTCAGAAGGCTTCAGACTTCGTCCCGGTTCGGGCTCCCTCAAATTGTGTTACAAGAATGGTGACGTGGAATAAGGATAGACTGCGGCGGTGCGGAGGAGCGACATGTGCCTTTTGAAGCAGGCCGGCGGCGCTTTCACCCACCGGCCCGAAGAGTTGAAAGACCGCCTCAGCCCGAAGGCGTCCGGCCTGGTCAATGCGGCCTACGCGGACGTAGACCCCGCGCGGCTCGTCGATTACCACACGCACGTCGCGGGGCTCGGCGCGGGCGGCACGGGCAACCAGATCAACCCGAAGATGCGCACCTGGCGCCACCCCTTCCACCGCGTCAAGTTCGCCGTCTACCTCAGCGCCGCCGGCGTCGAAGACCTCGGGCGCGCGGACGCGGAGTTCGCCGAAAGACTCTTGAGGCTCGTGCGCCACATCGAGCCCCAAGGCAAGTACCGCCTGCTCGCCTTCGACCGGAACCACAGACGCGACGGGACGGTGAACGACGAGAAGACGGAGTTCTACGTCCCCAACGAATACGTCTTCGGCCTCGCGGCGCGACACCCGGAACTGTTCGAGCCGGTCATCTCTGTACACCCTTACCGCGCGGACGCGGTCGAGGAGTTGGAGCGTTGGGCGCGCCGCGGCGGCCGCATGGTCAAGTGGCTGCCGAACGCGATGGGCATCGACCCTTCGGACGAGGCATGCGACCCGTTCTATGTGAAGATGAAGGAGCTGAGGTTGGTGCTCCTCAGCCACGGCGGCGAGGAGAAGGCCGTCGAGGCGCAGGAGGATCAACGGCTGGGGAATCCTCTGTTGCTGCGCAGGGCGCTCGAACACGGCGTCCGTGTCATCGTCGCGCACTGCGCCAGCCTCGGGGAGAACGAAGACCTGGACGACACCGGTCGCCGGCGCCAACACAACTTCGACCTCTTCATGCGCCTCATGGAGGAGAGCAGGTACGACGGGCTGGTCTTCGGCGACATCTCGGCGATGACGCAGTTCAACCGCATCGGCCACCCGCTCTCGACGGTCATCGAAAGGGAAGACCTGCACGGCCGCCTCGTCAACGGCAGCGACTACCCTCTGCCCGCCATCAACCTGCTCATCAGGACCAAGCCGCTGATACGTGCCGGCTACATTACGGCGGACGAGGGCGCCTCCCTCCGCGAGATATACGGCTTCAACCCGCTGCTCTTCGACTACGCCCTCAAGCGCTGCCTCAAACTCCCCGGCACGAACAGACGTCTCCCGCCGAGCATCTTCCAATCAAACCCCGTACTCGGCCTTTGAGCGGATGGGCTATGGTCAACCTGTTCACCATGAAGACGCCGCTTCTCTCTCTGTTGCTCTTATTCGTGCTCGCCGCGAACTGGCGAGCGTCGGCGCAGACGGCGGGGCTCGGGCTGGCACAACTGGAGGCGGACGCGGCCGCGCAGCCTCTCGGCATTGACGAGCGTGCCCCGAGGTTGAGTTGGGCTCTGGTCGGCGGGCGGCGCGGGCTGTTGCAGACGGAGTATCGCGTCCTCGTCGCGTCGAAGCCGGAACTCGCGCGCGTAGGCAGGGCGGACGTGTGGGACTCCGGGCGGGTCACGTCGCCCGACCCCTGGGTCGTGTACGCGGGGCTGGCTTTGAAGTCCCGCACGCGTTACTACTGGACGGTGCGCGTGCGGGCGACGGGCGGCCTTGAGAGCAACTGGGCGCGGCCGACGTGGTTCGAGACGGGGCTCTTCGACGCGGACGAGTGGAAGGGCCTCTGGATCGCGGGGCCGGAACGTTCGGGCGTCTTAACAGAGGCCGAAGGCAAGGCCGACGACGAGGTGATTCGCAGGGCCGGAGAGTTCTGCCGTCCCGTCTCGTGGCTGGTGGGCAACTGGTCGGCGCGGCTCGTCAAGAACAACCAGGGCGAGTGCCGCGAGCTGCGTCCCGCGCCGTTGCTGCGCAAGTCGTTCCGCATCTCAAAGCCGGTCGCGAGGGCGCGCGTCTACTCGTCGGGGGTGGCCTATAACAGTCTGACCGTCAACGGCCGACCCGCCTCCGAGAGCTTGCTCGACCCCGGCTTCACCGACTACAGCCGGACGGTGCTCTACACCACGCAGGACGTGACGGCGTTGCTCCACGGCGGCGAGAACGTGATCGCCTCGGAACTCGGCTCGGGACACTACGACGACGCGACGCGGACGTGGGACTGGGGCTGGGAGCAGGCCGAGTGGCGTGCGCGGCCCCGCCTCCGGCTCGATCTATATATCACTTACACGGACGGGACCGAGCAGGTGGTCAGCTCCGACGGCTCTTGGAAGGTCAGCACCGGCGGGCCGACGCGTTACGACAGTTACTACCTCGGCGAGACTTACGACGCGCGACGTGAGATGGCAGGTTGGAACCGGCCGGCCTTTAACGATTCGAACTGGGACACGGCGCGGGTGGTGAACGCACCCGCGGGAGTCTTGCGCGCGGAGACGCACGAGCCCGTGCGCGTCGTGGCTGTGCGCGCGGCCGGCCGGCGGACGGAGCCCGTGCCGGGCGTGTTCGTCTACGACATCGGGCAGAACTTAACCGGCTGGGCGGAGGTCAAGGTCAGAGCGCCGGCGGGCAGGGCGGTCGAGATTTTTTATTCCGAAAAGCTCGGCGCGGACGGGCGCGCCAGCACATCGGGCAACGACCTCGTCTTCGGCCAGTTGCAGACCGACTACTACGTCGCGAAGGGCGCGGCCGTTGAAGTCTGGACGCCGCGCTTCAGCTACAAGGGTTTCCAATACGTGCAGCTCAGCGGCCCGAAGGGCGAGCCGCTGCCGCCGGACGTTTCGGTGACGGTCGAGCGCATTCAACAGGTCAGAAGCGGGCTTGCTCGAACGTCCAACTTTGAATCGACTAACGGCACGCTCAACCGCATCCACGGCAACACGACGTGGGCGATTCAGAGCAACATGCACGGCATCATCACGGACACGCCGGTCTACGAGAAGAACGCGTGGACGGGCGACGCGAGTTTGACGGCGGGCACGGCCTCTCTGCTGTTCGACACGGAGCGACTCTACCGCAAGATGTTTCAGGACATGCTCGACGCGCAGACCGGGCAGGGCGAGGTGCCTCTGCTCGCGCCGAGCAACGAGAACTACGGCTACGTCGCCGGCAAAAACTACTTCAAGCCCGCGGACTGCTGCGGCGCGACGCCCGCGTGGGATGCCTTCTGGTTCGTCATCCCGTGGGAGAGCTGGATGCGCTACGGCGACCGGCGCGCGCTGGAGCGAACCTACCCGGCGATGCGGAAGTACCTCGACGAGTGGGTGCCGCGCTGGACGGACAAGGATGGAGACGGGTTCGCCTACACGCTGACCTCGGGCCTCGGCGACTGGGTTCCGCCGGAGGGCGTGCCGACGATCAACGCGCTCACGTCGAGCGCCTACTACGCGCATCTCACGCGCATCGCGGCCGACGCGGCGCGCGCACTCGACAGGCCGCAGGACGCGGCGCGCTACGACGAGCTGTTCAAAAAGATTCGCGCCGACTTCAACGCGCGCTTCCTCGGCCCCGGAGGCTTCTACCGCGAGAAGGAGACGGACCCCTTCGTGCAGTCGGCGCAAATCTTTCCGCTCGCCTTCGGCCTCGTGCCGGAAGACAAGAGGGCGGAGGTCGCCAACCGGCTCGCGGACGACATCATCAAGCACCGTGGCGGTCACGCCTACGTGGGCGTGCTGGGCGCGCGCTACGTGCTGCCCGTGCTCACCGAGACGGGCCATCACGACGTGGCCTATACGGTGGCGACGCAGACCACGGAGCCGGGCTGGGGCTACTGGACGGACGTGGCGAAGTTCACGGCGCTCGGCGAACACTGGCCGGCGAGCACGCGCTCGCGCAACCATCATTTCTTCGGCGCGGTCGTGCAATGGTTCTACGAAGACCTCGCGGGGCTGCGACCGCTCGCACCGGGCTTTCGGGTCATCGAGTTCAAGCCCGAGATTCCGTCGAGGGAGTTGGACTACGTGTCGGCCTCGTACGAGAGCGTCCGCGGCACGGTCGCCACAAGCTGGAGGCGCACGGCGACGGGGCTGGAGCTTGACGTGTCCGTCCCGCCGAACGCGACCGGCCGCGTCTACGTGCCCGCGCCGAGTCCGCAGGTTGTGACCGAGGTCGGCCGGGGCAAAGCCTCGATTGCGGACAGAGCAGACTCCGTCAAACTCGTCGGCGTCGAGGGCGGGCGCGTCGTCTACGAAGTCGGCTCCGGTCGTTATCAATTTCGCGTCGCCAATGTAAGTCTGCACGGCGGATAGATAAAAACCGCTCTAGTGTCCGCGAAAGACGGCGGGCCCCACTAAAAATTCAGCACGCACTTTTTGAAGATAAAAGGGTCGTGCTTGTCGCACGCCGTTTGCAAAGTGTGACTGCCGGCAGTGGCAGTCCCTACTTTGAGCCGGAGGTGTGTGACCTTTGAGAAGTCGAAGTCTGTTGTGTGTTCTTGTCGCGCTCGTGGTGTTGGCGGTGTGTGGCGTGCCGCTCTGTGGGGCTGCGGCCCGCGTTGAAGAGGAGGAAGGGTACGGCCTGCGCCTGTCGCGCCGCGTCAACGCGCACGGCGACGAATACATGGGGCTGGCCTCGACCGCCGACGGCGGCAAACTCATCGTCGGCACAGAGAAGGGGGAGGTGCTCGTCTGGGGCGTGGCCGAGCGCAGGTTCGTGCAGAGATTAAAGCAGGGGAGCCCCGTGCACGCGGTCGTTATGCTGCCGGACGGCCGACACGTCCTTGCCGCGGGAGGGCCGCACGACGGCGCCGCGCAGAGGGGAGTGCTCAGACGCTGGGATTTGCAGACCGGCTCGTATGAAGAGTGGGCGGGCGCCGAGCGCGGCTCAGTTATGCTCCTCTCCTACGAAGGCGCTACGGGTCTGGTCGTGGCCCTGGTCGGGGCGGAGGAGATTATTGTCTGGAACGCTGAGACGGGGAAGAAGGTCGCGTCCTGGGACTTGGGACGCGCGGTCACGGGCGTCGCGGTGGTCGGGCGCACCGTCTATGTCTCGGCCGCCGACGCGCCTCAGGAGCAGTCCGTCGCGAAAGAGGGTGAAGGCGATGAAGAGGGGGGAGAGGACGAGGAGGAGGTAGAGCCGAACTCGATCATCGCCCTTGACACCGCCGGGCCGGACGCACCTGCGCGCGTCTTGCTCGCAAAACAGAAAGGCCGCCTCTGGGGAACGCTGACCCCTTCACCCGGCGGTCGTCTCATCGCCGCGCGGTTCTACGACGAAGCTACATCCTCATCCCTCGTGGCACTGCTGGAAGCATCGACGGGGAAGGAACTCGGGACGTTCGAAGGGGCGGCGGGTGTCTGGGCAGCGCAGGACGTGCTGCTCATCTCCGGCGAGGACGGACAGCCGACGCAGCGGGTCAGGGTCGTGCCGGAAGGCACCGCCGTCGCCGAGGAGATAGCGAAGGGTGCAACGTGGCACGGCACGGGCGACCCGGCGGGCCTGAGCGGACAGGTCGTGTCGAAAGACGGCGCGAAGGTGTGGGCGTCCTACGAGCAGGGCGCTGCGCTCGTCGAGTGGAACCTCGGCAGGAAAGAGGCGGACGTGCTCACTCAAACGAACGGCTTCCCATACGCCTTGGACGCGCTGGAAGAGGAGGGGCGGCCGGGGCTTTTGATTACGGGAGGCGACGACAGTTACGTCCGCGTCTGGAACCTCTCAGACCTTTCGCTGCGGCGGGAGTTTAAAGTCCCCTTCGGCGTGCCGCAGGGCGTGGCGTTGCTCGCGGGCGGCGCGCGGGCCGTCTACTCGTACGGCTCCGGCAAGGGGGCGACGGGAATCAGGCTGGCCGACCTGAGGACGGGCGAGGAGCATACGTTGCTTGAGGTCGCCGAGCCGTCGGTGCGCGTCTACGCCGCGGCGGGCGGGTTCGTCTACAGGCGCAATGACGTGATAGCCCTCGCGTCAACGCAGGACGGCTCGACGCTGCGCGAGTTCAGTATTGGCGAGCCGTTCGCCAACTACGCCGTCTCGCGCAACGGCCGCTGGCTCGCCGCCGGGGGCGAGAGCGGGGCGCTCAATCTCTTCGAGGTCTCGACGGGGCGGCGCGTGCTTTCGAAGACGGCGCAGATTGACGACATCTCGCGCATCGCGGTGACGGGCGACGGGCGGTACGTCTACACGACCGAGTGGGAGGCGCACCTCCGTCGCTGGGACACGCGCGCCGACACTTCGGACGACATAGGTGAGTACAGAGGTCAGTCGTCCTTCCTGCGGCTCTCTAAGGATGAGCGGCGCGTCGTCGTCGGCGGCAACCACCGCGATGTCGGCGTCTACGACGCCGCGAGCGGGAGCACGCTCGCCTACTTCCGGGTCACGGCGTCCGACTTCTACGTCACCAACGGCTGGCTGAGCGGCGACAGGCTGATCTTCACGACCGACTCGGGGGTGATGTTCGACGGCCTGCTCTTTAAAGAGGACATGCGTGATTGACTCACATCGAGCATGTCGTAAGATGGGCTCTGGAATCGACGAATCTGCACGTCCCGCTTGAGCTGAATCTGCCATGAACCCTTTAAGACATCGCGTCCGGGCGACCTGCGCTTCTCTCCTCTTCCTGCTGATCGCCGCGCACGTCTGTTCGGCGCAGCAGGCCACGCCGGCACCCGCAGACCAGCCCGTCGCGCGCGCCGACCAGAACTCCATGCTCGCGCACGCAGAGCTTCTGGAGAAGAGGAGGAAGGGGCGCATCGACGTCTACTTCCTCGGCGACTCCATCACGAGGCGCTGGGGCACGAGCGACGCGCAGTACGGTGCGTTCCTTGAGAACTGGCGGCAGAACTTCTACGGCTGGAACGCGGCCGACTTCGGCTGGGGCGGCGACACCACGCAGAACATCCTTTGGCGACTGGAGAACGGCGAGCTGGACGGCGTCAACCCAAAGGTCATCGTCCTGATGGCCGGCACGAACAACGTCGGCCGAACGTCCCCGCAGGGGGCCGACGACCCGCGGGTCGCCGACGCCACGCGCGGCATCAAGGCCGTCCTCGACCTCTGCCGCCGGAAGGCCCCGAAGGCCACGATCATCCTGATGGGCATCACCCCGCGCAACGACAACATGGCCGTGATGCCCATCATCAACCAGATCAACGTCAATATCGCGAAGTTCGCCGACGGGAAGAGAATCAGATTCGTCAACATCAACGACCGGCTGGCCGACAGAGAGGGCAGGCTGTACGAAGGGATGACCAACCGGGATCTGCTGCACCTCGACGTGAAGGGCTACCAGGTCTGGGCTGACGCACTGAAACCCATCTTCAAAAAGCTGCTCGGCCCGCCCGCGAAGAAAGACTACGCCCCGCCTCCCACCGGCGACCCGAGCGCCAGAAAATAGGAGCGACCGCGAACCCTTTAACTTTGGAGATCAAGCTCTTGCTGCAATCAATAGTTCGAGACTGCAACAATATAAGCGGGACATGAAATATTAAGGAGCGCTGAAATCTTAAAGAAGCGGAAGGGTCTCAGGACACCTTTAAATCGTCGGCGGGTGCTGCGGGGAGTAAGATAAGACTCCGTCTCCCTTAATTTAGGCGACGGTCGGGGCCGCGAAGTGTTTCTGGAGGATGAGTGCTATCGCACCGCGCAGGCGCGGGTGAGCCAGTTCCTCCACGGGGGTGATACGTGTGGCGAAGGGCTGCTGGCACTTCTCTGCAACGATGCGATTGATGATGGGCTCGATCCTCGACCAGACGCGCGTCACCTCCGCGGCCACGACGATCAGGCTCGGCGCGAACCCTGTGATCAGCATGGCGAGGCCGACGCCGATGTAGTGGGCCATGCGGTCGATAGCTTCGGTGGCCTTCACATCCCCCAGTTCGCACAGGCGTAAAAGCGAGTCGAAGGTCGGGGTCGAGCCGTCCTGCGCGCCGCGGTCGGCGCGCGCGCCGCCGGTCACATTCATATAATAGTCCACGGCCGCCGTGTTCGAGGCGTAGACCTCCCAGCAGCCGACGTTGCCGCAACGGCACTGCGGGCCGTCCTCGCTCAGAGAGATGTGCCCCAACTCCGCGGCCAGCCCCGTCGCGCCACGCAGCAACTCTCCGTCGGCGATGATTCCCGTCCCGATGCCCTCGGAGACGGTCAGGGCGATGAGGTCGTGTATCCCTTCGGAATGTTTTCCGTACCAGGTCTCGAAGAGCGCGCAGGCGTTGGCGGCGTTATCGACTTCGACGGGGATGCCCGTGGCCTCTTCGAGCGGCCCCTTGATGTCCACCGTCCGCGCCTGTTTGATGTCGACCTCGCGCCAGCCGAGGTTCGGGGCGAAGATGAGCCTTTGCGTCTTGGGGTCTACGCGGCCCGGGAGGCCGACCCCGATCCCCTCGCAGAAGATCTGCGGCTGGGAGCGGCGCATATTCTGTATGCGCTCGGCCAGTTCGCTCAGAAAGGTCTGCGGGTCTGCGGGCGTCTGTAGAGAGTCCTGCGTGAGGATGCGCGCGTTGAGGTCGGTGAGCGCGAGCGTCGTCAGACGCGGGCGCACGTCCACGCCGATGATGCCGGCCCTCTCGTTGTTGAGGTGCAGGAAGCGTGGCTTACGGCCCCTGGGCGCGTGGCCGAGCGCCCCCTCCGTGATCCACTGTTCCGAGATGAGCTGTTCGGTGATGGAGGAGACGGTGCTGCGTTGCAGCCCAGAGAAACGGGCCAGGTCGGCGCGCGAGATGGGCTGGCGCGTGCGTATCAGGTTGAGGAGAATCCGACGGTTGATGTCGCGCGCCGTCTCGCTCGTCGCGACCTGGAAGTTGGAAAGGTTGATTTTCCGCATGGCACACGTTAAGTTAGACGATTCAACAGTTAGACTTAATCTACAATAAACGCCTGTTCTGGTCACCCCTCAGAGATAATTGAAACGACGTCTCGACCTTTTGCTCGACAGAGACCCTTGTCTGCTCTGGCAGGATGAGGCCATCTCCTATAGGCCCTTCAATCCGTCTACAGCCTTCTGACCGCCGGAAATTCTCGGTAAAGCGTCAAAATCGGAGGGAAGCAACATTTTGTTGACAAGAATGCTGATGGAATGTATTGTTGTGGCCTCGAACTTAATAGCGTCCAATCAATGTTAAAAGTTTGGATGCTAAAAGTAAAGCCAATAATTCAGCTCCGATCACAGGCCGCCACCGCAATACGGTTTCCCAAGTCGTTGAGGTACTGCGACTTACAGCCGGCCACGCGACTTTAGCGCACCGCCCTTAATTTTCGATCCGCTCAGGCGAGAGAAACAAGGCCGGCTTTTACGCCCTCCACACGCTAGTCAGGCGGTTCATTCCAGAAGGTTTTCAAAGGGTTTCAGTTCCGATACGCCAGCCGAAGAGTCCCGCAAGGTGACCTTGAAAGCAGTTCTGAAAGGAGAGGAGAGATATGTTTCAGCTAACCAGAGCCTTTACGCTTCGCGTAGAGAGCCATGAAGACCGGCGGCCGGTTCGAGAGGTCAGCCGCCCGCGGCAGTCGCGCCCCCACGCCGCCGCCGTCGCCCCGGAGGGCGGCCCGCTTTCGAGTTCGGGGGCTCAGTCGCATAACCGTCCCAGGCTGCTTACCGCCCTCGCCTGGGCCTTCATCCTCTCCGTCACGTCTCTGGCGCTGCCGGCGGCGACCCACGCGCAGGTGCTCTACGGCTCGTTGACGGGGAACGTCACCGACTCGGCGGGCGCGGCGGTGCCCGGGGCGGCCGTCACGGCCGTCAACGCCGCCACCAACGTCTCGAAGGAGACGACTACCAACGACGAGGGCATCTTTCAATTCAGCGACCTCCTCCCGGGCACCTACAAGGTCACCATCACCGGGAACGGGTTCACCACCTCTGTCTCCGAGGGGGTCAACATCGAGGTCAACAACGTCCGCCGCCTCGACATGACTCTCCAGCCGGGCGGGGTGAGCGACACGGTCACGGTCAACGCCGACACGGCGACCGCGCTCCAGACCGACCGCGGCGACGTGAACGTCACGCAGACGGCCCGTCAGGTCAACGACCTGCCCATCGCGGGCAGCGCGGGCCGGAACTACCAGTCGCTGATGCAGATCGTCCCGGGCTCGGTGCTCGCCGGTGAGCAGAACTCGGCCGCGGGCAGCCCGCAGCGTTCGATCTCGTTCAACGTCAACGGCGTCTCGCGCCTCCAGAACAACACGAAGATCGACGGGTCGAGCATCACGTACCCGTGGCTCCCGACCAACACGGCCTACGTCCCGCCGGCCGAGGCCATCCAGTCGGTCAACATCGTGACGAACGCCTTCGACGCCGAGCAGGGGCTCGCGGGCGGCGCGGCCGTCAATGTCATCATCAAGTCGGGCACAAACGACTTCCACGGCGTGGGCTGGGTCTACCACACGAACAGCCGCCTCGCCGCGCGCAACCACTTCCAGACCTCGCCGCAGAATCCGAAAGACCTGCTGACGCAGTTCGGCTACGCGGTGGGCGGGCCGATCATCAAGAACAAGCTCTTCTTCTTCACCGACTTCGAGCGCACGACGCGGCGGAACCTCTCGCGCGACAACCGCGTGAGCATCGCGCCGGCCAGTCTCAGGCCCGACGCGAGCGGCGCCGTTCACTTCCCGACCGCGGCCGAGGGCGGCGCGACGATCTACGACCCCGCGTCGAACGCCAACCCCGCGCTGCGCACGCCGTTCGCCAACAACACGATCCCGGCGGGCCGCATCGACCTCGCGGCGCTCGAACTGATTAAGCGGCTGCCGCTCCCCAACGCGGGCGGCTTCGTCAACAACTACCTGACGAACGGCACGGCCGAGTTCAACCGCAACAACATCGACAGCAAGATCAACTGGAACCCGTCTGACAAGATGACGCTCTTCGGGCGTTACAGTCTGTCCCCGACGCTCATCACCGAGCCGCCCATCCTGGGCGAGGCCGGCGGCGACGCCATCAACGGCGGCCAACTCGGCGAGGCCACCGGCCGCGTGCAGGTCGCCGGTCTCGGCGGCACATACACCTTCAACGGGTCGCTCTTCCTCGACGCCAACTTCGGCTACACGCGCCAGCGCCTCGGCGCGGCGGGCCCCGACGTGGTCTCCGGCGAGAACTTCGGCCTCGACGTGCTGAAGATTCCCGGCACCAACGGCACCGACCCGCTCCAGGCCGGCATCCCCTTCTTCAACGTCAGCAACTGGGCGAACATGGGGAACTCGAACACCGGCAACCCGTTCATCTTCCGCGACAACCAGTACGTCGGCTCGTCGAACGTCTCGTGGCTGAGGGGCTCGCACTCGTTCCGCTTCGGCGGCGACTACCAGAACCAGCAGCTCAACCACTTCCAGCCGCAGGGCGGCACCTTCCAGACCGTGCGCGGCACCTTCCAGTTCAGCGGCAACATCACGGCGCTGCAAGGGGGCACCGCGGCCAACCGCTTCAACAACTGGGCCGACTTCCTCCTGGGCCTGCCGAGCGGCGCGGGCAAGGTTGACCAGCTCCGCAACCCGAACTCGCTGCGGATGAAGTCCTACGCGCTCTACGCGCGCGACCACTGGCAGGTCAACCAAAGGCTTTCGCTGACCTACGGCCTGCGCTGGGAGATTTATCCCTTCCCGACCAAGGACAACCCCGGCATCAACCGCTTCGACCCCGCGACCGGCCTCGTCTATACGGGCGGGCTCACGGGCGTGCCCGAGGACACGGGGGCT
>JBJMGP010000013.1:0-9489 GCA_045807865.1 Pyrinomonadaceae bacterium | reverse complement strand
GTCCCCTTCCCCCTGCGCGCGCTCGAAGTCCTGTATGAGACGCTCGACCCACTCGTAATCCTGCGGCGCGGCGAGGTCGAGCAGCGTGCGGAGGGCCGGCGTCGCGGAGACGAGCGCCGGGTCGTCACGGCGGTGCGCGACGACCTGCGTCAGGAACGTCTGGAGGAAGCGGCGGGCGGCGGCGGTCGTCGCGGCGTCCGCGTGCGTGAAGGCGAAGTAGACGGGCGCGGGGCCGCCGCGCTGACGGAACAGCTCGTCGAAGCTCTGCCTCAGAAGCTCGGAGACGCCCGACTGGGGCGCGGCGAAGAGGAGGAGCCCCTTCTGCTCTGCGCGCGCCGAGCCGAGGGCGGCCAGCTCGCGCAGTTGTTCGCCGCGCCCGACGAAATGTTCGGGCGCGACGCGCGCGAGTATGCGCCTCTGTCTGGGAGTCCTGACAGGCATTCCTCGTCAGCCCTCTTCGGCGCCCTCCTCACGCCGCAGTTCCTTACCCTGCGCCCCGGCCGCCTTCCGCTTCTTCGACTCGTAGGACTCGATGCAGTTCTTGCCGCGCGCCTTGGCGGCGTAGAGGGCGCGGTCGGCGGCGCGGATGATCTCGGCCGGCGTGTCGAGCTCCGCGCCGAAGGAGGAGACGCCGATGGAGACGGTGACCGCGCCCGTGGGCTGCGACTGGCCGTGTGGAAACTGCGTGCGCTCGATGCGGCGGCGGATGCGCTCGCCGATGGCGCGGGCCTCCGTGAGGCCCGTCTGCGGGAGGAGGATGCTGAACTCCTCGCCGCCGTAGCGCGCCGCCACGTCGGCCGAGCGCAGCGCCGTCTTCAGACACTGCGCCGTCATCTCCAGCGCGAGGTCACCGGCCTGGTGCCCGTGCGCGTCGTTATAAGCTTTGAAGTCGTCGATGTCCACCATCATGAAGCTCATCGCGAAGCGGTGGCGCTTCGAGCGCTCAAGCTCCTCCTGCAAGCGCTCTTCGAGATACCGACGGTTGACGAGCCCCGTCAAAGGGTCTGTGATCGAGAGCAGCTGGAACTGCGTGGCCTTGCTGTGCCACTCGACGCGGTCGAGCGCGAGCGCCATCTGCGGCGCGATCAGGTCGAGCAGGTTCAGGTCGAGCTCATCGTACGCGCCGCCGCCGGCCTTGTCTGTCACGTTCAGGACGCCGACCTTGCGCCCGCCGACCGTGATCGGGTAGCTGATGAACGACCCCGTCTTGTAGCTCCGCTCGGAGGTCGAGGCGGCGTTCCAGCCCGAGACCTTCGACACGTCGCGCACGACCGCCGGCCTGCCCTCGCGCATCACCGCCCCGGCGACGCCCTCGCCGATGCGCATGCCCGAGCCCAGGGTCACCTCGGCGCGCGGGCCGACCGCCGCCTTGACCGAGAGTTCGCCCGCGCGCTCGTCGAAGAGCAGGAGCGAGCCGCGCTCGGCGCGCAGCAGCTCGGCCGAGTGGCGAAGGATGGCTGAGTACGCATCCTCCGGGCGCGCGGAGTTGACGACCTCCGTGAAGGCGCGCAGTTGCGAGGCGGCACGGACGCGGCGTTCAAGCTCATCGCGCAGGCGGCTCAGTTCAAGCGGCATCGAGATGTCGCGGCAGAAGGCGGCGAGCGCGCGGCGTTTTTCTTCACTCAAATTGCTATCGCCGATGAGCAGCGCGCCCTTGATCTCGTCGCCCACGACGAGCGGGAAGAGCTCGACGGCCTCTTCGTGCTTCGGGCCGGTGCGCCCTCCGGCGGGAACGGCGATGGAGTCGCTCTTCGTGGCGGCGAGCAGGAGCTTGATCTCTTTAGGCTTGAGCGCGACGCGCGGCGGCCTCTTCTCGAAGAGGCCGGAGACACAGGTCGGGTAGAAGCTGTCATCCGTGCGCAGGAGCAGCGCGAGCGACTCGACGCCGTAATCGTCCGAGAGGGTCTTGGCGGCCCTGCGGCACGCCTCCTCCAGCGTGCTGCCCGGCTGCGGAGTTCCGCCCGTCGGGGCGTAGGCTTCGGCCGGGGGTGTAGAGGCCGCCCGCCCCACGCCCGCCGGCGCGGGCGCGACATCGACGCGGGCCCCCGTCTCTTCAAACTTCTCTTCAAACTTCTCTCCCGACTTCGCCCCCTCGCCCTTCGGCTCCGCGGAGTGGTGGCCGTTCGTCGCGGGCCTTGCGGCCCCCTCGCCGGCCCTGACGACCAGCTCGCCCGCGATGCCGTCGGCGCCCGCCGTCGGCGAGGGCTCGGCCGCGGCCTGACCCCTGGGGGCGGAGGCAAACGTCGCGGCGGCCTGCTCGACGCGCGCGGCGAGGGCTTCGAGGTCCTGGCGCGACGCGAAGATGACGTTACCGAACAGGTCGGCCGAAAGCAGGTCTGCAAGGTCGCCCGCGCGTAGGCGCTCGGCCAGCGCGCGGTAGTCCGCGACGCGCAGAAAACAGCGTCCGCCGATGACGGCCAGCGTCTCACCCGTCCCCAGACTCACGGGCGCGGCGAAACAGTGGAGCCCCGCGTGGCAACGGTACTGCACCGCGCCCCCTTCGCGCAGGGCGCGAGCGTGGGCCTCGCCGCAGTCGGGCTGGCAGAGGTGCGCGTGTGCGGGCGAAGACTGGAACGCATGGCAGATGGAGTTGTTATTCGAGACGGCGAGCGCGGGCGGCTGTCGGCCTTCGACCAGCAGGAGCGCGAGCCCCGACGACGAGGCAAGCCCCTCCTGTGCCTCCGCCCAGCCGTGTGGCAGCTCGGCGGAAGTCTCGCTCTGGGCAGCACCCACTGAGGGCGGGGTGGTGTTGTCCATTAGCTGTCGTGGCACGACCTTCGGACTCGAATTGCGGACGGAGGGAGGTTCGACTGCGTAAGCGGGGATGGCCCGTCGAGAGCAGGCTGAATCTCAGAGTGCGGGAGCGCCTGAACAGGCGCCACCATCCTCCTCCCGCAGTATATTTGCCCGCACGGCAATAGACAAGGCGAACCACAGACTCCCCGCGGCACGCACACGAAAAGGGGGCTGTGACCTCGTCACCTCTGTCTAAACTGCTAATGGTGGAGGAATTTCACTGTGCGATGACACGACCTGTGCCCCGGAGGCCCGGGGTGTCGCCCGGCGCCACCTTTTCGATGTCGGGCTCTTCCGGACTGATGCGGATGCAGGCCGCGAAGTGGTTCGGCTTGATCTCGGCCAGGGGGGGCACGACCTCCCTGCACCTCTTGACGGCCCAGGGGCAGCGGGTGTGGAAGCGGCAGCCCTGCGGCGGGTTGATGGGCGAGGGCACGTCGCCCTGGAGGACGATGCGCCGGCGGGCGGCCTCGACCGCGGGGTCGGGGACGGGGACGGCCGAGATGAGCGCCTTCGTATAAGGCATGAGGGGGTCTCGGTAGATGACCTTGGCGTCGGCCAGCTCGACCAGCTTGCCGAGGTACATCACCGCCACGCGGTCTGAGACGTGGCGGATGGCGCGCAGGTCGTGCGAGATGAAGAGGTAGGTCAGGTCGCGCTCGCGCTGGAGGCGCTCCATCAGGTTCATGATCTGCGCCTGGATGGAGACATCGAGGGCGGAGATGGGCTCGTCGGCGACGATGAAGTCGGGGTCGGCCGCGAGCGCGCGCGCGATGCCGATGCGCTGGCGCTGGCCGCCGGAGAATTCGTGCGGGTAGCGCTTGAGGAAGTGCGGGCTCAGGCCGACGACGCTCATCAGCTCGCGCACCCGCCCCTCGCGCTCGCGTCCGCGCCCGCCGAGGCCGAAGGTGTCGAGCGGCTCGCCGATGATTTGCGAGACGGTCATGCGCGGGTTGAGGCTCGCGTAAGGGTCCTGGAAGATCATTTGCAGATGGCGGCGGTGGCCGCGCAGCTCTCGCTTCGAGAGGCGCGCGAGGTCTCGGCCCCGGAAGATGACCTGCCCCGAGGTCGGCTCGGTCAGACGCAGCAGCGCGCGGCCTAAGGTGGACTTGCCGCAGCCGGACTCGCCGACGAGCCCGAGCGTCTCGCCCGGGTAGATGTCGAGCGAGACGCCGTCCACGGCCTTCACCACCCGCCGGACGGCCGAGCCGCCGACGAGCCTGTCGAAGGCGGTGCCGCCGCCGAGGTCGAAGTGGACTTTCAGCTCGCGGATCGAGATGAGCGGCTCACGCCCGCCCGTGTTCAAATGGGGCGGCACCATGCCCCTGGCCGCACCGGCCTGCACTCCTTCTGTGCTCATCAGCCGGCCCCCCCTTGCAGAGGCGACCCGTTGGGGTCGATGTGCGAACCCGCCGTCTGCGCGCCGCCGCGCGCGGCGAGCGAATCGTTATAGACCTCTTCGGCGAAGTGGCAGAGCGAGAAGTGCTCGGCGTTAAGTTGGACGAAGGGCGGGAACTCTCTTCTACAAATGGCCTCGGCGCGGTAGCAGCGCTCGGCGAAGGGGCACTGGTCGGGGGAGAGGTGGGCCACGTCGGGCGGGAGGCCCGGAATCTGGTACAGCTCAGTCCCCTCCTCGTGCGCGGGGTCGGGGACGGACTTCAAAAGCCCTTTCGTGTAGGGATTGCCGGGCGCTTCAAACAGCTCGCGCGTCGGCGCCCGCTCGAAGACCTTGCCGGCGTACATGACGATGATGTGGTCGGTCATGCCGGCGACGACGCCGAGGTCGTGCGTGATGAGGATGACGCTGGTGCCCGTCTCACTCTTCAGATTTTTGATGAGTTCGAGGATCTGCGCCTGGATGGTCACGTCGAGCGCGGTCGTCGGCTCGTCGGCGATGAGCAGCTCCGGCTCGCAGGCCAGCGCCATCGCGATCATCACGCGCTGACGCATGCCGCCCGAGAACTCGTGCGGGTAGGAGTCGGCGCGGGCGCGGGCCTCGGGGATGCCGACCGTCTCCAACATCTTGACGGCGTGCTCGTACGCCTGCTCCCTCGTGTGGCCGAGGTGGAGCCGTGTGATCTCCATCAGTTGTTTGGAGATGCGCATGAAGGGGTTGAGCGAGGTCATCGGGTCCTGGAAGATCATGCTGATCCGCTTGCCGCGAATCTTCCGCACTTCGTCTTCCGGCAGGGAGAGGATGTCCTGCCCGTGGAAGAGCACCTCGCCCGAGACGATGCGCCCGGGCGGGCTCGGGATGAGGCGGATGACCGACAGGTTCGTCACCGACTTCCCCGACCCGGACTCGCCGACGATGCCCAGCGTCTCGCCCCGCTTCAAGTCGAAGCTGATGCCGTCCACGGCCCGCACGGTGCCGTCCTCCGTCTCGAAGTACGTCCGCAGGTCTTTGACCGAAAGTAGGTTGCCGTTGTGACTCATAATTACTGTAAACCGTGGACCGTGAAGGGTGACAAGCTAGAGCTGCTTTTATCTCGTCACGGTTGACGGTTCACGGTTTACGCCTTCAGAATTTCCTCATCTGCGGGTCGAGCGCGTCGCGCAGGCCGTCGCCGAGGAAGTTGAGCGAGAAGAGCGTCAGCGCCATCGTCACGCCGGGGAAGACGAGCTGCCAGGGGAAGACCGCGATGTTCTGGATGCCCTCCTGCGCCAGGCTCCCCCACGAAGCGTACGGCGCCTGCACGCCGAGGCCGAGGAAGGAGAGGAACGCCTCCTGCAACATCACGGAAGGGATGGTCAGCGTCGCGTAGACGATGACCGGCCCCAGCGCGTTCGGCACGATGTGGCGGAAGATGATCTTCGGGGTCGAGACCCCGGTCGCGCGCGCGGCCAGCACGTACTCCTGATTCTTGAGCGAGATGACCTGCCCGCGCACGATGCGCGCCATCGTCAGCCACGACACCGCCCCGAGCGCCCCGAAGAGCAGGAAGATCTGTTGCAGCGGCGAGCGCCCGCCGAAGAAGGCCAGCAGCACGATGACGACCATCATGTAAGGGATGGCGTAGAGCACGTCCACGATGCGCATCAAGAGGTCGTCCACCTTGCCGCCCAGGTATCCCGCGGTCGCGCCCCACGTCACCCCGATGAGGATCGAGACGAAGGTCGAGATGACGGCCACCATCAGGGAGATGCGCCCGCCCTGCATCACGCGCGCCAGCATGTCGCGCCCCGCCGCGTCCGTCCCCATCGGGTGTGCCCACGAGAACGAGCCGTCGGGCGCCGCGAACGGCGGGTAGGACTGCTGCTGCCCCGGCGGCATGTAGTCGTAGGTGAAGCCCGTCGTCGCCTTGATGATGGCCGGGCCGATGAGGACGGCGACGGCGATGAAGGCCACGACGAACATGCCGAAGACGGCGAGCCTGTTCTTCAAGAGCCGCTTCCAGGCGTCCCGCCACAGCGAAGTGCCGCGCGCGGGCGCCTCGCCCGCCGTGCGCACGTCGCCCTCGCCGACGGCCGTCTCGGGGAAGGCGTGTATCTCGTCGCCGCGCCGCGCCGCGACGGGCGGCCTTTGCGGCGTCCCCCTCGGCGTCAGCGCCGGCTCGCCCGCGCTCCAGGGGTCTTGCGCGCGCGCCTCTTCGGTCGGCACCTTCGGTCTGCTCTCGTCGCTCATCTCTTCAGTACCGTATGCGCGGGTCGATGAAGCCGTAGGCGACATCGACCAGCAGGTTGAAGATCAGCACCAGGATCGACGTGAAGGCGACGATGCCGAGGATGAGCGGCTCGTCGCGGTTCAGGTTCGCGTTGAGGAAGTAGGTGCCGAGCCCCGGCAAGGCGTAGATGCGCTCGACGACGACCGTCCCCGTGATGAGGATGGCGAGCGCCGGGCCGGTGAACGACACGACCGGCAGCAGCCCGCCGCGCAGCGCGTGGCGCATCACGACCTGCCGCTCGGTCAAACCCTTCGCGCGCGCCGTGCGGATGTAGTCCGACCGCAGGACTTCGAGCATCCCCGCGCGCGTCAGGCGCGCGATGTAGGCCATGTAGATGGCCGAGAGCGTCAGCACCGGCAGCACGAGGTTCCAGGAGGGGAAGCCCCCCCAGCGCGCCGGCGGCAGCCAATAGAACGAGAGCGAGAAGATGAGGACGAGGATCGGCCCGAGGACAAAGTTCGGCATGCTGATGCCGAGCATCGAGAGACCCATCGCCGTGTAGTCGAGCTTCGAGTTCTGTTTGAGCGCCGCGAGCGTGCCCATCGTCGTGCCGACGAGGAGCGCCAGAAGGTAGGCGCACGTCCCGAGGGCGGCCGAGACCGGGAGCGTGCGGCGGAGGATGTCGTTGACCGTCTCGGTCTCGTACTTGAGCGAGTTGCCGAAGTCGAGCGTCATGATGTTGCGCATCACCCGGCCGTACTGCACGTACCAGGGCTGGTCGAGCCCGTACTTGGCGCGGATGTTCTTCTCGACCGCGGGCGGCAGCTTCCGCTCGCTCGCGTAGAAGTTGCCGGGCGCGAGCCGGATGAGCGCCCACGTCAGAGAGATGACGATGAGCACCATCGGCACGGTCACCAGCAGTCGGCGGACGATGAAGCGGAACATCTCGCGTCTACTCCTTCACCTCGGCCAGCTCCTCGGTCGTCATGTCGGGCATGCCCTTGTCCCACTTCGCGCGGTCGTGCTCGATGTAGACGTACTTCCAGGCGTGGAGCGTCGCCGGGTTGGGGTACATGCCTTTGACGTAGGGCTTCTTCATCCAGCTCGTCGCGGGCTTCAACAGGGGGATGACGGGCACCTCGTCGATCATGTACGCCTCGGCCTTCGAGAGCATCGCGAAGCGCTTCGCCTGGTCGGGCTCGCTGTTCGCCGCGTTGAGCATCTCCACGAACTTCGGGTCGTACCAGCCCGTCCCGTTGTCGCCGCCGTCGGTGGCGAAGAGCCCGAGGTAGGTGTAGGGGTCCATGTAGTCGCCGACCCAGCCCGCGCCGCCCGCGAAGCCCTTGTATTCGAGCTTGGAGCGCGTGTTGAGGAAGGTCTTCCACTCGACGGCGCGCAGGCCGATGGTCAACCCGAGGTTCTGCTTCCACTGCGCCTGGACGAACTCGGCCACCTGCCGGTTCGACTCGCTCGTGTTGTAGATGACCTCGACGCTGTTGGCCGGGAACTTCGACGCGTCGAACTTGCCCGAGGCGTCCTTGTAGCCGGCCTCGGCGAGCAGGCGCTTGGCCCCCTCCACGTCGAAGTCGTAACCCTTGGGGCTCGGGTAGCCGTGAATGATGCCGGAGGGGACGAAGACGCTCGACGCCTTCGAGACGACGCGGAACTTCTCCAACGCGTCGCGGTCGATGGCGAGGGCGAACGCCCTGCGGACGCGCTTGTCGTTCATCGGCGCGGCGGTCGTGTTGATCTGCCAGTAAGCCGAGGCGTTCTCGGGCGCGTCCATGTAGTCGCGCACCTCGCGCACGCCGGCCTTGAGCCAAGAGGCCGGGACGGTGTGGTTGTAGGTCGCGTCCACCTCGCCCGCCTTGTAGAGGTTCATCATCGTCGTCTGGTCGTCGAGCGGGTAGAAGACGATCTTGTCGAGCTTCACCGTGGCGGCGTCCCAGTAGTACGGGTTCTTGACGACGACGATCTGGTTGTAAGGCTTGTGCTCGGCGAGCATGTGCGAGCCGCTGCACACGATGTTGCCGGGCTTCGTCCAGTTGACGCCGTACTTCTCGACGGTCTTCTCGTGGAGGGCGCGGAAGAACTGGTGCTGGATGAGCCCCATGAAGTAGGGCGCCGGCTGGCGGAGCGTGATGCGCAGCGTGTAGTCGTCCACCGCCTCGACGCCCACGTCGTCGGCCGTGACGGGGACGAGTTCCTTACCTTCGACCAGCGCCGCGAGCTTCGGGTTGGCCTTGAACGCCTTGGCCTTCTCCTTCTCGTCGATGGGGACGGAGAGCCGTTCGGGCTCGTGCATGCGCCGATGGAACTCGGTGTCGGGCGCGGCGTCTTCGCCGGCGACGGGCGCGGACGCCTGCTCGCTGCCCGCGCCGGACTCGGCCGCCTCGGAGGCGAGGGCGTAGCGCCCGGTCTTCTGGTCTCGGACGAAGGCGGCGCCGGTGTTGAAGGCTTCGGCGTTCTTGATCTCCCAGGCGAGGACGGCGACGCGCGAGGCGAGTTCGGGCTTCAGGCCGCGCCTGATCGTGTAGGCGAAGTCGCGCGCGGTGATCGGGTCGCCGTTCGAGAATTTGGCGTTCTTGCGCAGGAAGAAGACGAACTCGCTGGCGTTGCCGTTGCTCTTCCAGCTCTCGGCGACGCCGGGGATGGGCTCCATCGTCTTCGGGTGGTATTCGACGAGCCCCTCGTAGAGCGCCACGTCGATGCGCGCCTCGGGCTGGCCCGAACTCATCTGCGGGTCGAGCGACTCGGGCTCGGAGCCCGTGATGTAGCGGAGCGTCTGCCCGGGCGGCGGTGCGACCTTGCCGAAGTAGTCAGACTTCTGCACCGGCGGCCCGCAGGCGGCGAAGAGGAGGGCGGCGGAGAGTGCGAGGGTCAGAATGCGCGCGGTCTTGCTTTCGGTCATGGCCGTATGTACTCCTGCTTCAACCGAGACTCGGGCGGCGCTGTTCGGGCTTGGGGGTTCTTAGAAAGTTTGTTCGGCTTACGAGCCGTCCCCGAAAGTATCACGCCCGCGCGTGGTCAATCAAGGATGAACCGTCTCGCCTATAACGATGCGCTTCGGGGCTTCGGCCGTTGCACG
>JBJMGP010000012.1:0-11023 GCA_045807865.1 Pyrinomonadaceae bacterium | reverse complement strand
GCGGCGCGCGCCATCCTCGGGCGCCTGGGCTGCGGGTCGGTGCTCATCACGCGGGGCGAGCGCGGCCTGATGCTCTTGAGCGAGGGCGGCGAGCCTACTTACGTGCCGACGGCGGCGCGCGAGGTCTTTGACGTGACGGGGGCGGGCGACACGGTGATCGCGACGCTGGCGGGGGCGATGGCCGCGGGCGCGACACTCGTGGAGGCGTCGGTGCTGGCCAACCACGCGGCCGGCGTCGTCGTCGGCAAACTCGGCACCGCCACCGCCTCCACCGTAGAACTCCTCGCCTCAGCTAGTAATGAATCTTTAGATTGCCTTCCGAATGCTCGCGCCCATCGGTTGTCTACGAGTGAGCATGGCGCACCGACGCGCAATCTACTAACTCTTTAGTGGGCACTTAATATAACCGACTTATGTGTGGTATCGCAGGCATTATATTAACGACTGTGGCCTTCAATGACCGCAGCGGCCCATACTCCGGGGTAGAAGGTGCGCTGGAAAAAGTAATGGGGCAGATGCTGTCAGCGGTTCAGCACCGAGGCCCCGATGACCATGGGCAGGTGGTGCGCCACGGCAAGAGGGGTATAACGTCGCTTGGGCATACACGACTGTCAATCATAGATCTTTCTACGGCCGGGCATCAGCCCATGCCGAATCACGATCGGCACTTGTGGCTAACGTATAACGGCGAGATATATAACTTTGAAGAAATCCGACGCGAGTTAAGTGAGGACGGCGCACCATGGAACTCACATACAGATACTGAGGTACTTTTGCGAGCGTACCAACGCTGGGGAGTTGCCAGTCTAAAGCGTCTTAGGGGAATGTTTGCCTTTGCAATCTGGGATGACCAAGAAGAGCAGTTGATTCTTGCGCGCGACCCATTCGGTATTAAGCCTATATACTATTATAAAAACAAGGACACCTTCATATTCGCTTCGGAAGTAAGAGCGCTCTTAGCCACAGGGCTGATAGCCAGAAGAGTAAGCTCGGAAGGGATAATTTCATACCTACAAAACGGATCGGTCGAGTCGCCCCTGACGATTGTCGAAGGCATTAGGTCTCTTCTGCCGGGACATTTTTTGGCAGTTAAATCGGGTGAACGCGGTCTAGAGATTGAAGAGGTTAACTACGCTGGTGATGTGTTTACAGAAGAGCAAGCCAACAAGCTCCCCAATCGTGATGAAGCTGTTCAGGTCCTTAGGGCAACACTTCAAGAGTCAGTCCGCCTTCATTTGACCAGTGACGTACCTCTAGCCGCATTCTTATCAGGTGGGATAGATTCGAGCGCTATTATTGCCTTAATGAGTCAGGTGTCTCAGGCGAGGCCGAAAACATTCTCAGTCGTATTCACCGAAAATAAGTTTAACGAATCGCCTTACGCCCGGCTCATCGCCGAGCGGTTCGGGACAGACCATAGGGAGGTGTTGCTCTCAGAGGAGGACCTCCTCTCCATACTGCCCGACGCGCTTACATCTCTGGATCAGCCAACAATGGACGGGATTAATTCATACGTTATCTCAAAGGCTGTAAAGCGGGCTGGCATAACCGTGGCACTGTCCGGCCTGGGCGGGGACGAACTCTTCGCCGGTTACCCGAGCTTTCATCGGGTGCGCCAGTGGCAAAAATTTAGCGCCGTTCCTAGTCTGGTGAGAAAGACGGCCGCACGAGTAGGGCAGATAGCTTTTAATGGATCTGTCCAGAAAAAGAAGGCTTGGGAGTTACTATCCGAAGGGCCTACCGTCAGGAATACCTATAAAATTTCACGACAGCTTTTCTCTAAAGAAAACGTACCTTCATTATTAGTAGATGGGTCAAGTGCCATCCAACAGCAGCCGTACGGGACATACGACTCAAAGATAGACTCACGCGATCCTTTAAACGCCATGTCTCGATATGAAATGCAAGGATACATGGCGAACACGTTATTGCGGGATACGGACCAAATGAGCATGGCACATTCACTGGAAGTCCGCGTCCCATTCGTAGACATTGAAGTTGTTCGCCTCGTGATGAGTTTGCCGGGTGAGTGGAAGGTGAATGGCGGCAGGCAAAAGCCGCTGCTTCAAGACGCCATAGGCGATTTACTGCCAGTCGAGGTATCGAACAGGCCTAAAATGGGGTTCACTATTCCATTTGAAGGCTGGATGAAGTCCCGCCTCCGCGGCGAATTGAACGCCGCCTTCGACTGTGATAACCGTTTTGAGTCGATAGGTCTCCGGCCGGCCGTTGTTCGCGATACTTGGGAGCAATTCCTTCACGCCTCACATAAGGTCGGCTGGTCGAGGCCGTGGGCATTGTACGTGCTGGAGCGCTGGTGTGCACAGAACCAGGTGACAGTGTGAGGGTCTTACACGTCATACCGTCGGTCGCGCCGCGCTACGGGGGGCCGAGCCGCGCGGTCGTGGATATGTGCCGGGCTTTGCGCGAGGTGGGCGTCGAGACGCTCATCGCGACGACCGACGCCGATGGGGAGGGCCGTCTGACGATAGACCTGGGGCGGGAGACCTCGTTCGGCGGCGTGCCTGCCGTCTTCTTCCCGAGACAGTGGAGCGAGGCCTACAAGTATTCGAGACCGCTGGCCCGCTGGCTCGGCTCGCACGTGCGCGAGTTCGACGTGGTGCACATTCACGCAGTCTTCTCGCACGCGTGCCTCGCGGCGGCCAAGGCGTGCCGGGCGTCGGGCGTACCGTATGTGATCCGCCCCCTGGGGACACTCGACCCCTGGAGTCTCGGTCAGAAGAGTCTGAGGAAGAAACTATTCTGGCACCTCGGGGTGAGACGTATGCTCGACGGGGCCGCCGCCATCCACTACACGGCTAGGCCCGAACAGACGCTCGCGGAGGAGTCGCTCGGACTCGGGCGCGGCGTCGTCGTCCCCCTCGGCGTCGAGGTGGGTTCGTTGAACGGCGCCAGTGGGTTCGAGTCACAAGGGCGGTCGGTAGAGTCTCCATGTCGGTCGCCGTACGTGCTTGTGCTCTCCCGCCTACATCCGAAGAAGGGGCTCGACCTGCTGCTGCCTGCCTTCCTCTCAACGGTGAAGCGGCCCGAGTTCGCGGAGTGGAAACTCGTGCTGGCCGGCGACGGCGAGGGCGAGTACGTGGAGTCGCTCCGGCGCCTTGTCGGCAGGCAGGGTGGTGAGGCTCACGTCATCTTCGCGGGCTGGCTTGAAGGCGAGAAGAGAGGTGCCGCGCTCCGCGGGGCGGCCGCTCTGGCCTTGACCTCTTACCAGGAGAACTTCGGGCTCTGCGCGGTCGAGGCGCTGGCCTGCGGCGTGCCCGTCGTCGTCAGTCCACACGTCAACCTCGCGCCGGAGATCGAGGCGGCGGGCGCCGGCTGGGTCACACCTTTGGAACTGGACGCATTGACGCGGACGCTCGCCGATACTTTGAGCGATGCCGGGGCGCGTGCGCGGCGCGGCGCGGCCGGCCGCGAGTTGGTACGCCGCCGGTTCTCCTGGGAGGCGATAGCAAGACAACTCGTCTCCGTCTACGAAGTGAGCAGGCAGGAAGGGCACGCGAGTTCGTGATGCTCGAACAGATAACCCCCCTCATCCTGACTTACAACGAAGCCCCGAACATCGGGCGCACCCTGGAGCGTCTGCGCTGGGCAAGGGAGGTGCTGGTCGTCGATAGCTTTAGTAGCGACGAGACCTTGGAGGTCGTCTCCGGCTTCCCGCAGGCGCGCGTCGTGCAGAGGCGTTTCGACAGCCACGAGCGGCAATGGAACTTCGGGCTTAAGGAGTCAGGCATCTCGTCGGAGTGGGTTCTGGCTCTGGACGCCGACTACTTACTTACGTCTGAACTACTGGACGAGTTAAGAGGGTTGGAGCCGCGGGCGGATGTCGCCGGCTACAGCGCGAACTTCGTCTACTGCATCAACGGGCGGTCGCTGCGCGGCTCGGCCTACCCGCCGGTGACGGTGCTCTACCGCCGCGCGAAAGCACACTACCGGCAGGACGGGCACACGCAGAGGATTGTGATCGAGGGTCGGGTCGAACCGCTCCGTGCCCGCATCCTGCACGATGACCGGAAGCCCCTCGGCCACTGGCTACAGTCGCAGTCCCGTTACATGCGCATCGAGGCGAAGAAGCTCGCCGGGGCTGACAGTGCAAGCCTGGGCTGGGCCGACCGGCTCAGGAAGTTGCGGTTCGTCGCGCCCTTCGTGATGCTCTGCTACTGCCTGTTCGTTAAGCGGGCGATTCTCGACGGGAGTGCGGGCCTCTTCTACGCACTACAGCGCACGGTGGCGGAAATGATTCTGTCGCTGTACATGATAGAAGGCGACCTGCGCCGCGCGACGCAAAGAAAGAGGGCGGAGCCCGCAGACGACCCCGAGGAGAGTCGCCACTTACACGCACTTTCGGACGGCTCTGAGTAAAGGCCCTTCATTTTCAACCTGCAAAAGCCCAACTCGGTGAAGCGGCCTCCCGCTCGCCCTCAGCAAGGAAGCTTTAAACGATCATGATTATCCTGGGGATCAACGCCTACCACGGCGACGCCTCGGCCGCCATCGTGCGCGACGGGCAGTTACTCGCCGCCGTCGAGGAGGAGCGCTTCAACCGCTTCAAGCACTGCGCCGGCTTTCCTGTTGAGTCCGTCAAGTATTGTTTAAAAGCCGCGGGCGTCTCCATCGAGAACATCAACCACGTCGGCATCTCGCGCGACCCCTCGGCGCACCTGCACAAGAAGGTTCTCTACGCGGCCACCCGCGCGGCGAAAAACATTGCAAGCGGAAACGGCTCTGGAGCGAAGGGTAAGAACGGGCGTGGTCTCCTCGGGACGATCAGCGACCGGCTGGCGAACACCGCCAAGGTGCGCGACCTGAAGGAGGACTTGGCGCGCCAGCTCGGCGTGCCGAAGAGTCGGTTCCGGGCGCAGTTTCATAACGTGGAGCACCACCGGGCGCACCTCGCCAGCTCGTTCTACGTGTCGCCGTTCGAGCGGGCGGCGCTGCTGTCGATTGACGGGTTCGGGGATTTCATCTCCACCATGTGGGGCGTGGGCGAGGGGAACAGTGTCGAGGTGTTGGGGCAGGTCGAGTATCCGCACTCGACGGGCATCCTCTACACGGCGACGACGCAGTTCATAGGCTTCCCGCATTACGGCGACGAGGGGAAGGTGATGGGGCTCGCGCCTTACGGGGTGCCGCGCTACATGGAAGAGTTCCGCGACATGATCCGGACGGAGGAGGGCGGGCGCTTCCGCCTCAACCTCGACTACTTCCGACACCACACGGAGGGCGTCGAGATGAGCTGGGACGAGGGCTCGCCCGTCATCGGCCGTATCTACTCCGACGAGTATGCCCGCCGCTTCGGCCCCGCGCGCGAGAAGGGCGAGCCGCTCACAGACCGCGAGCGGGACATCGCCGCCAGTCTGCAACAACGGCTCGAAGAGGTTGGGTTCCACGTCCTCAGACACCTGCACGAGAAGACCGGGCTCACAGACCTCGGGCTCTCGGGCGGCGTCGCGCTCAACTCGGTGATGAACGGCAAGATTCTGCTGCACACGCCGTTCAAGCGCGTCTTCGTCCAGCCCGCCGCCGGCGACAACGGCACCGCCATCGGCGTCTGCTACCAGATCTACAACGGCATCCTCGACCGCCCGCGCTCCTACGTGATGGAGGGCGCCTACACCGGCCCTGAATTCTCCGACGAGGAGATTCGCGCCGAGCTGGAGAAGAGCGGCCTTCAATACGAGAGCTACACGGACCGGGAGGTCACGCGGCGCGCGGCGCAGGACATCGCCGACGGCGCCGTGTTGGGCTGGTTCCAGGGGCGCATGGAGTTCGGGCCGCGCGCCCTGGGCAACCGCTCCATCGTCGTCGACCCGCGCCGCGCGGACATGAAGGAGATCCTCAACGAGCGCATCAAGAAGCGCGAGCCGTTCCGCCCCTTCGCGCCCTCCATCCTCGAAGAGCGCGTCGCAGACTACTTCGAGCAGACACACCCCGCCCCGACGATGCTCATGGTCTATCAGGTCAGGGAGGAGAAGCGCGCGGAGATTCCGGCGGTGACGCACGTGGACGGCTCGGGGCGTTTGCAGACGGTCTCAACGTCCGTCAACCCGCGCTATCACCAGCTCATCAAAGACTTCGGCGAGCTGACCGGCGTGCCCGTCGTCCTCAACACCTCCTTCAACGAGAACGAGCCCATCGTCTGCACCCCGCGTCACGCCATCGACTGCTTCCTCAAGACGCGAATGGACGTGCTCTACCTCGGCAATCACGCGGTGCGGCGTGCCGCGGTTTGAACTTCCGGCCGGCAGCGTATATTTTGATTCGGACAGACCACACGGCTTGACGGGTTCTCCGCCCGCTCTTCGCCCCGCCAGGAGTTTCTTTAAGGTATGACAAAGCGCGCACTCATCACCGGCATCACAGGGCAGGACGGCTCTTACCTGACCGAGTTGCTTTTGGAGAAGGGCTACGAGGTCTACGGCATCATCCGCCGCTCCTCCTCCTTCAACACCGACCGCATCGACCACCTCTATCAAGACCCGCACGAGCCGGGCACGCGCCTCAGGCTCCTCTACGGTGACCTGAACGACTCCAGCTCGCTCAACACCGTGCTCAGGCAGGTGCAGCCCGACGAGATCTACAACCTCGGCGCGCAGTCGCACGTCCGCGTCAGCTTCGACGTGCCCGAGTACACGGGCGAGGTGACGGGCCTCGGCACCGTCCGCCTGCTCGAAGCGATCCGCGAGGTGGGCATCAAGCCCAAGTTCTACCAGGCGTCGTCGTCGGAGCTGTACGGCAAGGTGGTCGAGACGCCGCAGACCGAGACGACCCCCTTCTACCCGCGCTCCCCTTACGCCTGCGCGAAGGCCTACGCCTTCTGGATCACGGTCAACTACCGCGAGTCCTACCAGATGTTCGCCTGCAACGGCATCCTCTTCAACCACGAGTCGGAGCGCCGCGGCGAGACCTTCGTCACGCGCAAGATCACGCGCGCCGCCACGCGCATCAAGCTCGGCCTCCAGGACAAGCTCTACCTCGGCAACCTCGACGCGCGCCGCGACTGGGGGCACGCGCGGGACTACGTCGAGGCGATGTGGCTGATGATGCAGGCGGACGCGCCGGACGACTACGTCATCGCGACGGGCGAGACCCACTCGATCCGGGAGTTCCTCGACGCGGCCTTCGGCCACCTCGACCTCGACTGGAAGCGTTACGTCGAGATCGACCAGCGTTACTACCGCCCGGCGGAAGTAGACCTCCTGCTCGGCGACTCTTCGAAGGCGCGGCGCGTGCTGGGCTGGGAGCCGAAGGTGAGCTTCGAAGAGCTGGCGCGCCTCATGGTCGAGCACGACCTGAAGCTGGCGCAGCAGGAGCTTGCCCGCCACCCCGCCGACGCCGCGCTCGTGCACAGCGGCGCGCGCTGGGGTGCCGCGTGAATCACGGCGCGCTTTCCGTAGAGGCCACACGTCCGCGGCAGTTCAGGTGCGACTCTTAATCCTTAACCAGTTCTTCTACCCGGACCACTCGGCGACGAGTCAGCTGATGACCGACCTCGCCGAGAGTCTCGCCGGGCGCGGCCTCGAAGTGACCGCGCTCTCGGGGCGCGGGCGTTATAACGGCGGCGAACGCCTCCCGCAGAGGGATGTGTACCGGGGCGTGCGGGTCGAGCGTGCGTGGGCGACGAGCTTCGGCAAGGGCTCGGCCGCGGGGCGGCTGGCGGACTACTTCACCTTCTACCTGGGCGCGGCCTGGAAGCTCCTCGCGCTCCCGCGCCAGGACGTTGTGTTGGCGCTCACCACGCCGCCGCTCATCGGCCTGCTGGCGTCGGCCGTCTGCCGCCTGAAGGGCATGAAGACGGTCGCGCTCGTGCAGGACATCTACCCGGATGTGGGCGTCGCGCTCGGCACGTTCCGCGAAGGGAGCCTGGCGACGCGGCTGCTCGACCGCCTGAACCGTCTGGTTCTCTCCCGCGCCGACCGCGTCATCGTCCTCGGCGAGTGCATGCGCGAGAGGGTCTCCGCCAAGGTCGGGCGCGGTAGCGATTTCAAGATCGACGTCATACATAACTGGGCGGACGGCGAGAAGGTACGCCCGTTGGAGGAGGGCGAGCGCAACGCGTTCTCTGAAGAGCACGAGCTTGCCGGGCGCTTCGTCGTACAGTTCTCGGGGAACCTCGGCAGGGTCAACGACTTCGACACCCCGCTCGAAGCCGCGCGCCTTTTGAAGGAGCGCGCAGACATAGTCTTCCTCTTTGTCGGCGACGGAGCGAAGGCGGGCGAGATCAGGGAGTACGTCCGCCGGCACGAGCTCTCGAACGTGCGGCTGCTCCCGTACCAGCCGCGCGAGAGGCTGCTCTACAGCCTCGCCGCCGGCGACGCGCACCTCGTCACGCTCGCCGAAGGGCTCGCGGGCCTCAGCGTCCCGAGTAAGACCTACGGCATCCTCGCCGCGGGGCGGCCCCTGCTCTTCGTCGGCGACCCGCGCAGCGACGTGGCGCGGCTCGTCGCCGAGCACAACTGCGGCGAGGTCGTGCCGACCGGCGACGCCGAACGCCTGGCCCGCGTCGTCTCGGCGTGGGCGGACGATCCCGCAGCGGTCAGGCGCATGGGCGCCGACGCCCGCCGACTCTTTCTCCGCCGCTTCGACCGGCCGCACGCCGTCGAGGCTTACGCGGAGAGCCTGTACAAGTGCCTCGACCCCTCGACGTTGATCGGAGAGCGCGGGGGGAGCGCCGCCGAAGTCGGGCGGTGAGCCGCGCCCCTTCGGAATAGTCCGACGCCCCAGGTCAACCCGCCGTCGGAAGTCAGGTGTAAACGGAGGCCCGACCAATATGAACACATACCTCACTCTCTTTCTGATCTCGCTCTTCGCTTCGCTCTGCTCGACGCCCGTCATCCGCCGGCTCGCGCAACGCTTCGGCTGGCTCGACGTGCCCTCGGACGGGCGGCGCGTGCACTCCGTGCCCGTCCCGCGCCTGGGCGGCGTCGCCGTCTTCGCGTCGATGATGCTGGCGCTGCTGCTTCTGCCGCTGCTCGACAACCTCGTGACGCGACAGCTCGCCGGGCAGTGGCAGAATGTGGTCGCGGTGCTGGCCTCGTCCGCGCTCGTCTTCCTCTTCGGCGTCTACGACGACCTCAAGGGGGCGTCCGCGAAGTGGAAGTTCGTCGCGCAGGGCGCGGCCGCCGTCCTGCTCTACACGCTGGGCGGGCGCGTCGAGGCGTTGACCATCCCCTTCGTCGGGTCTCTGGCGCTCCCGCCCGTGCTCGGCTTCATCGTGACGCTCGTGTGGGTCATCGGCATCAGCAACGCCTTCAACCTCATCGACGGGCTGGACGGGCTGGCGGCGGGCGCGTCGCTCTTCGCAGGGCTCGTGATGCTCGGCGTTTCACTGGTCAACGGGCGCACGCTCGTCACCGTCATCTCCATCGCGCTCGTGGGCGCGCTCATCGGCTTCCTGCGCTACAACTTCAACCCGGCCTCGATCTTCCTCGGGGACTCCGGCTCGCTCTTCATAGGCTTCCTGCTCGCCGCGCTCTCGGTGACGGGGACGCAGAAGGCTTCGACGGTCGTCGCCGTGGCGATACCACTCATGGCCTTCGCGCTTCCCGTGATCGACACGGGCTTCGCCCTCGCGCGCCGGTTCATCGGCGGCAAGCCCCTCTTCGAAGGCGACCGCGAGCACATCCACCACAAACTCCTGGAGCGCGGCTGGTCGCAGCGGCGCGTCGCCTTCGTGCTCTACGCCGTCTGCGCCTTCTTCGGCCTCCTCGCCCTGCTCTTCACGAGCGACGGCGGCCAGGGGAAACTGACGGGCCTCATCCTTTTAATTACGGGCGCGGCCATCGTGCTCACGGCCGGCCGCCTGCGCTATCACGAGGTGGATGAGGTGCGCGCGGGACTCAAGAGAAACTTCGGGGAGCGGAAGATACGCGCGGCCAACCATGTCCACGTGCGCCGCGCGAGCCACTCCCTCTCGAAGGCCGGCTCGCTCGGCGAACTGTTTACGGCCGTGCGCCAGGTGCTTGAGCTGGGCGAGTTCGTCTACGTGACGGTGCAGCTCGGCCGCGGCGGCGACTACGAGACGAGCGAAAGGGTGCTCGCGCTCGAAGAGGGCGACGGGCGCCTGCGCGGCGCGGAGGTGCGGGGCGGGCTCATCTGCTGGGAGTGGGAGCGCGGCGACATCGAGGCCAAAGAGGTTGAAGGCTCCCACTTCTTCTGGACGCTGAGGCTGCCGCTCTCGACCGACACGGCCGGGTGGGGCTACATCAACCTCTACCGCGAGTTCGGCGGCGACGGCCTCCTGATGGACGTCAACTACCTGAGCAACCTCTTCCAGAAGGAGCTGGCGCTGGCGGCCGAGAGAATCTTCACCAATGCCTCGGCCGGCGAGGCCGTACACGTCAGCGGCGCCGGCCGCTGACGCCCCTTTTAGACTGCCCCTCACGCCGACACCCTCGTTCAATCCATCCGCACAAATCTCACGGCGCGCAAGGTATCGGGTAAACTGCCCCTCCATGCCTAAATCACGTCGCTCCCCGAAGTCTCTCCGTGCCTTCTGGTACCGGTTCATCAGGCGTCAGGTCTGCTCCCGCCTCGGCCACAAGTGGCGGCTCAGTCGTGGGACCGGTGTCGCCTACTGCACCCGCTGCCGCATGGCCGAGGGCTGAACCCGCGACGTAGATTCCGGTTCGCCGCCCGAACTACGGGCGGCGGCGTCTACCATTCCCGCCACCGCCGCGCTCTCCGCGCGCCCTACATCCGCCCGGCCGGGGCGAGTCACACACAATTTTTAGCGTAGGCGAAGTTGTGCCGTCGAAAAGTCTGCCTGTATAATCACCCGCCTTTTTTAACTTATGCTCGTGGCCTCAAAGTCTTGACTAGGTTCTGTTGACATTGTTAGCGCAGCCAGATGAGTGCGCTGACGAAACTCAGGAATCCCAAGTAGTTCTTTGACAACTTCTCGAAGCGTGAGAAGACTCTGCGATAGTGCTTGATCTTGCCGATGAAGCATTCGACCAGATGTCTCTCACGATACAGATGCCGGTCATATTCACGCATCTGTATG
>JBJMGP010000011.1:0-6865 GCA_045807865.1 Pyrinomonadaceae bacterium | reverse complement strand
CTCCTTGTACCACTCGGCGAGCCCGGCGGTCTTGTGCATGTTCTCGATGATCTGCCGCCAGCCGACGCCGGTGTTGTAGGCGCAGAAACTGATCTCACCCTCCTGCGTGCCGTAGGGGATGACGCACATCTCCGTGCGGCGGAAGTCGTAGTTGAACAGGTCCTGGAACCACATGCCCTCGACGCAGAGGACGCGCCACACGTCGGCCGCGTCGTCCGAGCGCTGCTTCATGCGGTCGTTGCGGTCGGAGTCCGAGCTGGTCGAGGAGGGCTTGAAGAGGTTGATGATCTGCGAGACGGGGAAGCCCTCGGGCGCGCGCCCCGGCTGGAAGTTGCGCATGATGGCCATG
The DNA here is from genome assembly GCA_045807865.1 of Pyrinomonadaceae bacterium. GTDB lineage: Bacteria > Acidobacteriota > Blastocatellia > Pyrinomonadales > Pyrinomonadaceae > QHXN01. Next base: position 6,516 of record JBJMGP010000011.1, on the reverse strand, counting down.
GCGAGCTGCGCCATCGTCAGCTTCCGGCCGCGGGCGGTGTCGGTGATGACCGACACGTCCTTCATGAACTGCTCGTAGTCGAAGAAGTCGAAGAGCGACTTGAACTCGCCGGTGTGGCGGTTGACGACCGCCAGCGTGAAGATGCCGCAGTTCGGGTGGCAGTTACACGAAGACCAGCCCCACGGCGCGTCCGCGCCCTGCAACATGTCCATCACGGACGTGAAGGCCGAGTAGGACGAGAGCGGGAACCAGTCGCGCAGGGACTTCATCCGGCCGTCGAGCTGCTGTTCGAGGTCTGTGGCCATCCCGGCGAGCGTGTAGCGCTGCTGCTCGCGGATGTGGTCGGGCACGTCCTCGTCGCGGCCCGTGAACGAGACGGGCTGGAAGGCGATGGTCTGCACCTTGTCGATGTTTTTGGCGGCGAACTCGACGATCTGGCCGATGGCGTCGTTGTTGATGGTGTTGACGATGGTCGTGACCAGCGTCACCTTGATGCCGACCGAGGCGAGGTTCTCGATGGCGCGCAGCTTCACGTCGAAGAGGTTGCCGACGCCGCGGTGCTTGTTCTTCTCCTCCGAGACGCCGTCGAACTGGAGGTAGACGCCGTGCTGCCCGGCCTCTTTCGCGGCCTTGCAGAACTCGATATCCTCGGCGTAGCGGATGCCGTTCGTCGCGGCGAGGATGCGGTAGAAGCCGACCTTCTTCGCGTAGGCGACCGCGTCGAGGAAGTAGGGCGACAGAGTAGGCTCGCCGCCGGAGAAGAGGATGATGATCTGGCGGCGCGGCTTGAAAGAGACCGCGCGGTCGAGGATGGCTTTCGTGTCTTCGAACGTGGGCTCGTGGACGTAGCCGACCTGGTTGGCGTCCATGAAGCACGGGTTGCACATCATGTTACAGCGGTTCGTCAGGTCAACGGTCAGCACCGCGCCGCGGCCGAACTGGATGTTCGAAGTGCCGTGCTTGTGGACGTGCGTGTCCTCGGCCGAGCGGAAGTCGCGGCCGTAGAAGAGCGACTCGATGCGCTCCAGGAAGCGCGCGTCGGTCGCCATCAGGTCTTTGAACTCGCCGTGCTTCGGGCAGGTCTTGGTCATGTAGACCTTGCCGCCCTCCTCGAAAATCTGCGCCTTGATCTCGCCCGGGTGCGTGTGCATCAAGGTCTCCAGGGGCGTCTCGCCCGAGATGACGCCCTCGCGCACCTCCTTGACGCAGCGCGGGCACAGGCTGTCGGTCTCACGCGGAAAGCCGAGCGGCGGCGCGGTGCGCTCATAGGACTTCAAGAGCGGCCCCGGCGCCCACGTCGGGCGCACGGCCTCGCCCTCGGGAATCCGGCGGTTGACGGACTGGAACGCCTTCCACGCCACGTCCGACAGACTCGAAACCAGCTTCGACCTCTTCACGCCGCTGAAGCGGCTCTGCTCCGACTCGCCGCGGCGGAAATTATCGCTGAACAAGGCTCTCTCTCCTTCATCGAGGCAGGCGCGCGGACTTGAGGCGCGCGCCAAACAGATTATAAGTGCTTCCCAAAGGCCGCCCCGTTGCCAGACACACGACGACGAGGCCGTTTCCAAAACCGTGACATGATACCGGCATCTGCGTGTCAACACAAGACGTTAGCCGCCTTCGGCGGAAGGCAAAAGGGAAAAGTAAAAAGGAAAAAGCGAAGAGAGGCCGGGAGAGTCGATTACAGTTCGGCGCGCGTAGCGCGTCCGCACTTTTGCCTTTTGCCTTTTTACTTTTGCCTTCCGCCGTCGTACCATCACGCGCAAGTCTTACTTCAACTCCCGCACTGATAACTCTTATGGAAATACACCCCACGGCAGTCGTCAGCCCGCGCGCGGAACTCGCGCGCGACGTGCGCGTCGGCCCGTACGCCATCATCGAGGAGCACGTGCAAATCGGCGAGAGCTGCGAGATCGGCGCGCACGCCGTCGTCAAGAGGTACACAACCTTAGGCGCGCGCAACCGCGTCTACGAGCACGCGACCCTCGGCGGCGAGCCGCAGGACGTGAAGTTCAAGGGCGAGCGCAGCGCGCTCCTCATCGGCGACGACAACCTGATCCGCGAGTACGTGACCATTCATCGCGCGAGCGGCGAGGGCGAGGCGACGCGGGTCGGGAGTCGTAACTTCCTGATGGTCGGCGTCCACGTCGCGCACAACTGCGTGGTGGGCGACGATAACACGTTGGCCAACGGGGTGGCGCTCGCCGGGCACGTCGAGGTCGAAGACCACGTCTTCTTCTCTTCGAACGTCGGGGCACACCAGTTCGTCCGCTTCGGCCGCTACGCGATGGTGGGCGGGAAGTCGAAGATCGTGCAGGACGTGCTGCCGTTCTTCACGACCGACGGCAACCCGCCGGCGGTGCGCGGGCTGAACGCGATAGGCTTGCGCCGCGGAGGCTTCGCGCCGGAGTCGCGGGCGGCTTTAAAGCGCGCCTACCAGGTTCTCTTCCGCGCGCGCCTGCCGCTCGCGCAGGCCCTCGCCGCGCTCGAAGAGTCGGGCGACGAGCACGTCAAGCACCTCGCCGCCTTCATCCGCGGCTCGCGCCGCGGCTTCACGCGCGAGGAGCGCGAGGCGAACGTCTCGGCCGAGCGCGACCTCCTCTTCAAAGTCTCGCGTTGAGCCGCGCCCCTTTTATGAGTCAACACGCAGAAGGCAGAACCGTCGCCGAACTGGCCGAGCTGGTCGGCGGGCACGTGGCCGTGGACGCGCGCGCGTTCGTGCGGCGCGTCTCTTCCATCGAGGCGGCGGGCGAGGGCGACCTCGCGTTCGTGGAGGATGAGAAGCTGTTCGAAGCGGCGCGCGCGTGCCGCGCGTCGTGCGTGATCGTGCCGGAGGGCGCGGCGGGGAAGGTCGAAGGCGTGACGAGCGTCATCGAGGCGGCGCGGCCGAAGCTCGCCTTCGCGCTCGCGGCGAAAGTGCTGCATCCTCCGCAGAGACTTACCGAACAAGTACACCCGACGGCCGCCGTGGCGGAGGGCGCACGTTTGGGCGAGGGCGTTTATGTCGGCGCGGGGGCGTCCGTGGGTGACGGCGCCAGCATCGGCGAAGGGACGCAGGTGCACTCGAACTGTGTCATCGGCCGGGGCGTGACGGTCGGACGCGATTGTGTGTTGCGGCCGAACGTGGTGCTCTACGACGGCGTGACGCTCGGCGACCGGGTCCTGCTCCACGCGGGCGTCGTCGTGGGCGCCGACGGCTTCGGGTACGTGCGCGACGCGGCGGGCGTCTACCACAAGTTCCCGCAGGTGGGCACCGTGTTGATTGAAGACGACGTGGAGGTCGGCGCGAACTCCTGCATCGACCGCGGCGCGTTGGGTACGACGCGCGTGGGGAAGGGTTCGAAGCTCGATAATCTCGTGCAGGTCGGGCACAACGTCGAGATCGGCGAGCGCGTCGTCATCGCGGCGCAGACGGGCATCTCGGGCAGCACGGTCATCGAGTCGGACGCGGTCATCGGGGGGCAGGTCGGCTTTGGCGACCACGCGCGCGTGCTGTCGGGCGCAATCATCGGCTCGCAGGCCGGAGTCCTCCCGGGCAAGATCGTGCGCCCAGGCGTCTGGTGGGGCACGCCCGTCCAGCCGCTCGAAGAGTACAAGCGGCTCAACGCGCTCTGGGGTCGGCTCCCGCGCATGCGCGAGGAGATTCAGGAGCTGAAGCGGCGTTTGAAAGAGCTGACCGAACGGCTCGAAGATAAATCTTAGACGGAGTTCTCCTCACGCTTCCCCTTCCAATCTCGCAGAGCACGCAGCACGGCCGCGGCCGCGCGTCGCGAGGCGCCGCCCTCGCCGAGCCGCGCCGTCGCCTCGCGCAGGCGCGCGCGCACCTCTCCGTTTCGTTCGGGGTCGAGCAGCGCGAGCAGCTCGCGCGCGAGCGTGGCGCCCGTGAAGTCGTCCTGCATCAGCTCGGGCGCGAGGCGGTAGCCCGCGACGAGGTTGACGAGTCCGTAGTGCTCGACCTCGATGAGGCGGCCGAGCGTGTGCCAGTTGAGCGCCGACTCCTTGTAGACGACGACGAGCGGCGTCCCCAAGAGCGCCGCCTCCAGCGTCGCCGTGCCGCTGCACACGGCGGCCGCGTCCGAGGCGGCGAGCGCCTCGCGCGCTTCGCCCCTGACGATGCGTAGCACTTTCGGCATCCCCGAGCCCACGCAGCGCCGATTGGTGAGGGCCTCCACTTCCCCGGGCGAGCGGCGCGAGGCGAGCGCGACGACGAACTGTACGTCCGGGTTATTCCGCCACGAGATGAGCGCGGCGGCGTCGAGCATGACGGGCAGTATGCGCTCGAACTCTTTACGGCGGCTGCCGGGCAGGAGCGCGACGATTGGCTGAGAGGCGTCGAGGCCGTGACGCGCGCAGAACTCTACACGTGTCTGCCGCGATGTGACCGAGCCGGCGAGCGGGTGGCCGACGAACTCGACGTGCGTGACGCCGCGTGCCGCATACCATTCGCGCTCGAAGGGGAGGATGGTGAGCAGGAGGTCTACGTCGCGCCGCACCTGCCGGACGCGGTGCGAGCGCCAGGCCCAGAGTTGCGGGCTGATGTAATAGATGACCCGGAGGCCGCGGCGTCGGAGAGCGCGCGCGAGCGCGAGGTTGAAGTCGGGCCAGTCCACGAGCACGACGGCGTCGGGGCGGCGCTCGAAAGCGGCGCGCTTCAGCGCGCGGTACGCCGACCAGAAGCGCGGCAGCGCGCGCGCGATCTCGATGAGCCCCGTGATGGCGAGGTCTTCCTCGCGCACGACCGGCTCGACCCCTTCGCGTGACATGGCCGCGCCCGCCGAGCCGAAGAACTCGAAGCGCGCGGCGGGCTCTGCCTCCCGCAGCGCGCGCACGAGCGCCGCCGCGTGCGCGTCGCCCGACTCCTCGCCCGCCACCAACATCAGGCGGAAGCTCTCCGCTCCCTGGACAGACATCCGCGCGATGATAACAAACAAGTAGACAGGAGACAGTAGTCAGTAGCCAGTAGGCCCCGCCCGTCGGACATTGACGACGACGACCATGCGGTTCGAGCGACGAAGGGTTTTCTGCTGACTACTGTCTACCTGCTTTCCTACTGCTTGTCCCCGGTCTGGTGGTCTTCGATCTGGAAGCGGAGGAACTCGTGGACGGCGGCGAGTGCCTCGGAGTTGCCGGTCGTGATGCGGACGCGCGCGCCCCTCTCGGTCTCTTCGAAGGTGTAGACGATCTCCGACTTCAGGCGCGACATGGTGTGGGTGCCGGGCACGGTGCGCGCGTGGACGAGCAGCGGGATGTCGAAGTCGCCCGCGGCAAACATCCGCGCGACGTGCGCCAAGTGTTGCTTGATGCGGTCGCGGTTCAAGGCGTCGGCCGGGTCTTTGGCCTCGACCTCTATGGAGCCGCCATCGCGCGCGAGGCGGAAGTGGTGCGCCGTCTCGGTCTGCGAGAAGCCCATCGCCGACTCGCCTCGCGCGTTGACCCCGGCGAGGTGCGCATCGTGGCCGCCGCCCGTCTGTGCGCCCGGCTCTCCGCCGCGCATGAAGGGGCACTCGGCGTGCGCCTGCGCGTCGTGTGTCTGCGCGTCGTGTGTCTGCGCGTCGTGCTTGTCGGGCGCGGCGGCCGGCGCGTCCGTGCCCTTCTGCGCGTTGATGTAGGTCGCGAAGGCGCAGGCTGCGAGAAGCGCAGCGGCGCAGAGCGTCAGGCTAATCTTCTTCATCATCGGTGTCTCGCCTTTCTAGACTTTTAGACCCGCGCGGAAGCGGCGCGCGCGGGGAGTGACCTTTGGCCGAACGCGCGCGGCGCGCGGGCAGCGATTCGAGCAGCCCCGCGCGTCCGCCGTCCGCGGCACCCGACAGGCGCTCATCCCACTCGCCGAGTATCGCGCGCAGTTCGCCGCGCAGCGTGCGAAGCTCTTTGAGCCGCGACTCGACCTCTTCAAGCTTGCCCGCCGCCAGCGCCCGCACCTCTCGGCACGGCGCGCCGCCGCGCTCGCGCGTGCGCAGGACGTGCGCCAACTCGTCGAGGGTGAAGCCGAAGGCCAGAGCGCGCCTGACGAGCAGCACACGTTCCAGCGCCCCGGGCGGGTACTCGCGGTAGCCGTTCGCGGAGCGACGCGGCGCGCCGAGCACGCCCTTGCGCTCGTAGTGGCGCAGCGTGTCCGTGCTCACGCCCGCCGCGCGGGCCAACTCGCCCGCCCGCACGTAAGCCTTCTTCGACGAATCATCACGCACGCCGGGCATTATAAAGTCCCGAACCGGTTCCAGGGTCAAGAGGTATTTGCGCGCCGCGCGGGGCAAGGGTGGCGAATCATGCGGGGCGATGTTAGACTTGCGGGCACGGCGTCGGGCGGCGTTTGATGAGGATTCATTCTCTACGGCCGACCGCGCCGTCCGGGAAGTGCCGGCCCCAGGGAAATCCCGCGCCAGAAGAGTTAAATCCCGCAGACAATCCGTTGACGGCCGCCGCGCCGAGTTTCGACAACCGAGGTTAGACCGGAAGACTATGAGCAGACTCTTTTACGCAACCCTCCTGGCCCTCACGCTCGCGTGCGCCGTCGCGGCT
>JBJMGP010000010.1:0-38619 GCA_045807865.1 Pyrinomonadaceae bacterium | reverse complement strand
ATCGACCCGCATGATGCCCATGTTCGCGCCGCGGCGGACGCCGCCCTGCTTCACCGTGTCGGTCGTCGTGTTGAAGATGTTCATGAACGACACGGGGCCGGAGGCCACGCCGTGCGTCGAGCGCACCATCGCGCCCGCGGGCCTGAGCTTCTCGAAGGTGAAGCCCGTGCCGCCGCCCGTCTGGTGGATGATGGCGGCGTCGGTCGCGGTCTTCATGATGCCGGCGATGGAGTCCGGCACGTCCAGGACGAAGCAGGCGGCGAGCTGACCCGAGGGCTTGCCCGCGTTGACGAGGCACGGGGTGTTCGGCACGAACTCGCGCCGCAGCATGATGCCGGCCATCGTCTGGTAGAACTCGTCGCGGCGGACGAGGTCGGATTCGGCCTGCGAGACGTGGCCGACGACGCGGCGGACGATGTCGGGCCACTCCTCGATGGGCTCGCCCTGCGAGTCCTTCAGACTGTAGCGCTTGGCGATGACGCGGCGGGCGTTGAGGCCCAGGGTCTCGGCGGCGGCGGGCGCGGCGCCCGTGATGTCGAAGGCAGACGGACTTCCCTGCGGTGCGTTCGGCTCGATAACGGTGCTCATCTTCTCTCTCTTGCCTTTCCCGCGCTCGTGGGGGGCGCGAGGCACGTTCTTCTCCAGCGGTCGAAAAAATCGCGGCGCTCACTGCGCGCCGTCTCTCGTGTGGCTCGGGTACTTCGCGGTTGGTCTGGCCGGGAGGCGAAAAGGTCCCCGTGCCGTGCGGGCTGACTGGCCCCCCGGCACCCGGAACCGGCTCGTTCCAAACGGCGCGAAGAATACACCCGGCGAAGTTTGCTTGTCAAGAGTATAGCACAACATATTGGGCTAGTCTTTTTGACTGCTCACAATAGAGCGGGGTCTTTGAGGTTTTACATGAGGGTGCGGCCGCGCACCTTTCCCCCTGATTCGGGGAGATTTTTGCCCCGCCCCACAAAGTTCCCGGCGCGACGCCAAGGGGCGCGTCGGAGGCAGTAGGCGGGGGTGGTTTTTCATCTAACACCTTCGGGATTTTTGAACGAGAGAACCAGAGGGGAGATGACCTTGAACGAGACGCAGAACGGTCACCGGGACTCGCTCGTGCGGGCGACCGCCGCCGACGGGCTCATCCGCTGTATGTCGGCCGTGACCACAAATACGGTGGCCGAGGCCGCGCGCAGGCATGGGACTTCGGGGACGGTGACGGCGGCGCTGGGGCGGACGCTGACGGGCGCGCTGCTGCTGGGCGCGGGGCAGAAGGAGTTCGACCGGCTGACCGTGCAGGTCGAGTGCGACGGCCCCGTCCGCGGCATCACGGCCGAGACGAACGCGCGGGGGCAGGTGCGCGGCTACGTGCGCGAGCCGCTGGCCGACGCGCCCTTGAACGCGCAGGGCAAGTTCGACGTGAGCGCCGTCGTCGGGGCCGGCATGTTCTACGTCACGTATGAGTCGGGTTTCGACATCGGCCTCTACCGCGAGCCGTACCGCGGCGCGGTGCCCATCGTGTCGGGCGAGATCGGCGAGGACTTCGCGTACTACCTGGCGAAGTCCGAGCAGGTGCCTTCGGCGGTAATGCTCGGCGTGCTCGTGCGCGCGCGTGAGTCGGGCGAGACTTACGTCGAGGCGGCGGGGGGCTTGATGATTCAGGTGATGCCCGGCGCGGACGAGCGTGTGGTCGCGGCCATCGAGTCCACGGTGAGCCGGACGCCGCACACGACGGCGCTCATCCGCGCGGGCGCACGCCCGCCGGACTTGTTGCGGACGGCGCTCGGCGACGTTCCGTTCGAGGTGCTTGAGGAGCGCGAGGTCGGTTTCAACTGCACCTGCTCGTACGAGCGGGCGGCGTCGCTCGTCTCTTCGATAGACGGCGCGGAGTTGGAGTCGATGCTGAGCGAGGACAAGGGCGCTTCTCTCACCTGCCACTTCTGCAACGAGACCTACCGCATCGACGAGGCGGCACTGACCGAGATGGTCGAGAAGAGCCGCAACGGCCGCGGGTGATTGGCGCGTGCTTCATAGATGAAGTTGCCGCGGTTGAAACGTAAAGAGGCCGGACGCAGTGTCCGGCCTCTTTACTTCTTAAGCATGTCGCTTCCCTACTTCGCCGAGGTCGCCCCGGAAGACGGGAGCAGGTCGAAGTTGCCGATCTCGCGGTTGTGGCTGTCGAGGACGCCCATCACGTCGGAGGTCTCTTCGAGCATCTGCTTGGTCATCGCGATGGAGTCGGAGAGTTGCTCGAAGTCGAGCGAAGAGACGCGCTCGGGCGTCGGGAGCGTGACGACCTGGTCGTTGACGAGCCCGAAGAAGTTCTCGATGGACTGGAGCTGCCCCTCGACGAGTTTGACCGAGCGCTCAAGCTCGCCGAACTGCGCGAGGCGGCGCTTGAGGATTTCGACGTTGGCCTGCTGGATGCGCCGGGCGCGGTCGTCGGGCGCGCCCTCGACGGCGCGCTCGGCCTGCGCGAGCTGGTTCTGGACGGCCTGCCGGTTGATCGAGCGCAGGTGATGCTTGCGCCGGCGGTAGACGTCCAGGAGGTCGACGAAATCTTCCCAGCGCTGCTCAAGGCTGTGAATGTTCGTGGGCATCTCTTTCGCCCCGGTGAACTTGACGTAGTTGTCGAAGATCTTGTTCTTGAGCCACTTCAAATAGAGCACGGCCTCGCGCTCGCGCGGATCGAAGCTCTCGATGAGGCGCTCGCGCTGCTTGTTACGCAGTTCGGCCAGCCGCTTGCGGTTGCGGCCGTCCACCAGCCGCCGGTAGAGCGAGCTGGCGGGCACGGTCGCGAGGTACGCGCCTTCGGCGACGAGCGCCGCGGCGAGCGGGATGGGCGACCACGTGTAGGCCGCGGCCACGGCGAAGCCGGCCATGCCCCAGAAGTTGGCGGGCTCCATCACCGCCTCTTTCAAATATTCGAGACTGAGCTTCTTCTCCGCCATAAAATCTCTTGCTTCTTACAAAGGCCGCCGCGCTTTAATAATGACTCAGGAGTTCGACTCGCCCGAACCGGCCGGGAGGGCCGGCGCCCCCTTCTGTCCTTCGCCGAGCAGCCCCATGCCGCGCTTGTACTCGGCCAGCTTGTCCTGAAGCTGCATGTCCATCGCCTCGCGCTCGATCTCCTGCATCTGCGTGTCCACGCCCGAGGTGCCGAGCTGGAGCTTGGCCTCGGCCGTGGCCGCGCGGCGGTCGATCTTGTCGCGCATCTCGTTGAAGGTCGAGGCGTCGTCGCCGATCTGGAACGACGACATCGTCTGCGCGAGCTGCTCCTGAAGCTTGGCCTGCTTCGACTGGTTGATGAGCTGCATCGCCTCGGCGGTGCGCCGCTGCATCTGTAGGATGTAGTTGTCGCGGGCCTTCTTCGCCTGTTCGGATGCGCGTGAGGCGTGGTCGAGTTGCTGGCCGGTCTTCGAGAGATCGAGCTGCGCCTGCTGGAGCTGTCCGATGTAGGCCGTCGCGATGTCGTCGCGATTCATCTTGATGGCGGCCTTGATCTTCGAGTCGAGGTCAACGACCTGCTCTTCGAGCCGCTCCTTGTTCTTAGACAGCAGGCGCTCGGTGGCCATCACCTGTGCGACCGAGTTGTTCAGCTCCGGCACGCGGTCGCGCATGTCGCGGATGGTCTGCTGAAGGATCAACTCGGGGTCTTCCGTCTTCTCGATCAGGCCCCCGAACACCGCGCGCAAGGATCGCTTCAGCCTCGCCCAGACTCCCATCGTCTTCTCGTCCTCCGAACCCTTGCGGCCACGCGCCGCGGGGTGTGCTCGCAAATCTCTCGGCCCCGAACCTTTAAGACCGCCGACGGGGCCGCAGACATAGTACGTGCGCGCGCGCCGCCGGGTTCACCTGCCCTCTACTCGCGGGAACCCTCGCTCTGCGGGCGAGTATAACAGGACTGCCGCGCCGCTCGCTAGAGCGACGTGGGGAGGGATACTACTTGAACCGCCCGATGTCGCGGCGGTAGTGGAGGCCGTCCCAGTGGATGTGGGAGGCGGAGTCGTAGCAGCGCGCGAGCGCATCGTCTAACGTCGCGCCCGTGGCGGTGACCCCGAGCACGCGGCCGCCGGACGTGACGATGGCGTCGTCCGCGGCGCGCGCGGTGCCGGCGTGAAAGATTTGCACGCCTGGGACGCCCGCCGCCGCTTCGAGCCCCTGGATGGGCGAGCCCGTCTCCGGGCGCTCGGGGTAGCCGCGTGCGGCGAGGACGACGCAGGCCGAAGCCTCCTCGCTCCACTCGACCCCGAGCTCAACGAGGCCGCCGCGCGCCACCGCGTCGAAGACGGAATAAAGGTCTGAGCGAAGGCGGACGAGGATGGCCTGCGTCTCCGGGTCGCCGAAGCGCACGTTGTATTCGAGCACGCGCGGCCCCTCGCCCGTCAACATCAGGCCGACAAAGAGCACGCCGCGGAAGTCCAGCCCGTCGGCGCGCGCGCCCGCCAACGTCGGCTCGACGATCTCTCGGACGCAGCGCACGAGCGTCTCTTCGTCGAGCACCTCCGCGGAGGTGACGGCGCCCATGCCGCCCGTGTTCGGGCCGGTGTCGCCCTCGCCGACGCGCTTGTGGTCGCGCGCGGGCGGCATCAGTTTAAAGTCGCGTCCGTCCGTCCAGAGCAGCAGCGAAGCCTCGCGCCCCGAGAGCGCCTCTTCGATGACGACGCGGCCCGCGGCCTCGCTGCCGACGCGGCCGCCCTGCATCATCTCGACGACCGCCTGCTCGGCCTCCGCGCGACTCGGTGCGACGACGACGCCCTTGCCCGCGGCGAGCCCGTCGGCCTTGACGACGACGGCCGTCTCCGCGGCGCCGAACTCGCCGCCGCGCAGGATGCCGAGCGCCTCGGCGGCCGACTCTGCGACGCGGTAGCGCGCCGTCGGGATGCGGTGGCGCAGCATGAAATCCTTCGCGAACGCCTTGCTCGATTCGAGCCGCGCGGCGGCGCGCGTGGGGCCGGCGACGGCGAGACGGCGACGCTCGAACTCGTCAGAGAGGCCCGCGGCCAGTGTAGCTTCGCCGCCCGGGATGGTCAGGTCTATGCGCTCCCGCTCGGCGAAGTCGGCGAGGGCCGACACGTCGGTCGCACCTATCGCGATGCACTCCGCGTCCTCACCGATGCCGGCGTTGCCGGGCGCGCAGTAGACGCGCGGCCGTCGGCCCGCGGCTGTGCGCGCGAGCGTCCGGCAGAGTGCGTGCTCGCGCCCGCCTGAGCCGATGACAAGCACGTTCATGGGCGAGGAAGTCTCCGTTCGTTGGCCTTGTGATCTATGCGGAAAGCGCCCGGCGATGCTGTCATGGGCGGCGGGGGGTGTCAAGCCGTGTGGTGAAACTTTCTCTTGGCTCTTGACACATATTCGTGATAACTGTACCGTGCTGAGTCACAGGCGGGCCGGGAGCGCCGGCAGGCATGATTTCGTCGCCGCTTCTCCGTTTCGTTTAACTCCCTCGTGAAGATGGCCGCCCCGTTAGCCGGCTCTACGCTCTGACAGAATCTCCCTCGCAGAGGCCGTTGGTCTTGGTCTTCCGTACGCACGCCCCGCACGCCGCGGCGGAAGTCTAATCACAAGGATGGGCAACAATGTCACAGGTTCAAACTGCCGAAATTTCTCCCGCCGAGTCCAAAGGAGAATGGGTACAGGTGGAGACTGAGTTCGTGGATCGCTCGATCCTGTGTGTGGACTGCGCACAGGATTTCACCTGGACGGCTGGCGAGCAGCTCTTCTTCCACGACAAGGGTTTGAAAAACGAGCCGAAGCGGTGCAAGCCCTGCAAGCAGGCCAAGAACGAGCGGCTGGCCGCCATCGCCGCCGCGCAGGCCACGGGCGTCCGCCAGCGCATCGAGGTCTCGGTGCTGTGCGCGCAGTGCGGGCAACAGACGACAGTCCCCTTCTACCCGTCGCAGGGTCGCCCCGTCTTCTGCCGCTCCTGCTTCCTCGGCGGCGGCGACGGTGGCGAAGACTAGCCAGCCGCCGCCACCGCAGCACGCCCCATCCCGATACTACGCAACGGCAACGCCCCCTCCCGGTGCGCACGCCAAGGGGGAGAGCCGTGCGCGTAAACCGTAAACCGTGAACCGTGACCAGAGGGGAGATGACTCCTTCTTGTCACGGTTCACGGTTTACGGTTTACGGCCTTTTATCCCCCGACGTGGACGGCCGGCCTCTGCTCGGGGTCGGCCTCGACCTGGCGGAGCACCTCGTGGGTGGTGGGCGCAGTGTCGCCCTCGCCGAAGGCGATGTATTTGAGGAGGTACTTCAAGGGGTTGCCCTCGCTCCAGCCGAAGTAGACGTGCGGTATCTTGCCCGTCGTGTCGCGCAGGTAGAGGAGGAAGGCGGCGATGGCGTTCGGCACGGCCGGGCTCTCCGTCCGCAGAATGCGAAAGCCGTCCACGTCCGCGCCGCGGACTTGCAGCACGCCGGAGAACTCGGAGGCGTCGCCGAGCGTCACTTCGAGGAAGAGGACGGGGTCGCGCGTCGGGATGTGGTTGTCGAGCCGCTTCTCGCGCTCCTTGAAGCGATACTCGGTCGCGTCGCCCGTGTCGCGGCGGTTGGCGACGATGCGGATCTCGCTGTTCTTCTCCTTGAGCTCGTTGATGAAGTCGCGCGCCACTTCGTCCAACTCGACGCTCTCGACGCGCAGCTCGGTCGTGCGCCAGACCCTCGACATGAATGAGGTGAAGATGATGGCGGCGATAAAGAACGAGGCGATCTTGATACCCTCGGGGCGCTCGTGGACGTTCTGCACGGTCGTGTAGGCGAAGACGAGGGCGATGAGCATGAACGGCACCCAGCGCCGGCCGCGCCGCCACACGGAGAGCGTCACGGCTATCGCCGCCGAACTCATGAGGACGAGGACGCCCGTCGCGTACGCGCCGCCCTGCTTCTCCACGTCGGCCTCGAAGAGGACGGTGACGGTGAAGGCGACGAGCGTGTAGATGAGGACGAGCGGGCGCTGCGCGAGCGCCCAGTCGGGCGCCATGCCGTAGCGCGGCAGGTACCGCGGCACGATGTTCAAAAGCCCCGCCATCGCCGACGCCCCCGCGAACCAGAGGATCGAGATGGTGCTGATGTCGTAGACCGTCCCGAAGATGTTCCCGAAGAAGTGGTAGGAGAGATAGGCGAGCGCGCGGCCGTACGCCTCGCCGCCCTCGTGCGAGCCGGGCGGCGGGGCCGCGAACGCCTCGGCGGGGATGAGCGTCGAGGTGACGAGGCTGCTCGTGATGAGCATCACGCTCATGATGAGCGCGGCCGTGAGCAGGAGCTTGCGGGTGTTGCGGACGCGCCCCTGCGGGTTCTCGTGCGTGTCGCCCTTCTCCCCCTGGACGAGGGGCATCACGGCCACGCCCGTCTCGAATCCGGAGAGGCCGAGCGCCAGCTTCGGGAAGAGCAGGAGCGCGATGCCGATTATCAGGAAGAGGTTCCCGTTGACGCGGATGCCGCTGATCTCGGCGTGGAGCACGGCCTGGTACCAGCGCGGCAGCGCCTCCGGGTGGATGACGAACAGCTCGAAGAGCCCGCGCCCGACGACGACGAGGTTGAGGACGAGGTAGGCGCTGACGAGCACGACGGCGAGGCCGATGGCCTCCTTGAAGCCTTTGAGGAAGACCGCCCCGAGCAGCGCGACGAGCACGATGGTCACGGCGATGCGGTGCGAGAGGAAGGGCGCGTACGCCTGGACGAACGGGTTCTCGATGACGTGCGCGGTGGCGTCGGCGGCCGAGAGCGTGATGGTGATGACGAAGTCCGTGGCGACGAAGCCGAGGAGGACGAGGACGAAGAGCTTCCCCTTCCAACGCGCGAGCAGGTGTTCGAGCATCGAGATCGAGCCCTCGCCGTGCGGGCTCTCGGCGGCGACGCGGTTGTAGATGGGGAGCGCGCCGAAGAGCGTGAGCAGGACGAGGATGAGCGTGGCGATGGGGGAGAGGGCGCCGGCGGCGAGGAAGGCGATGCCGGGCTGGTAGCCGAGCGTCGAGAAGTAATCGACGCCCGTCAGGCACATGACCATCCACCAGGGGTGCTGGTGGTGCTGGCCTTCCCGCTCGTGCGGCCCCTCCATCTCCTGGAGCCGCCCCTTCAGAAGCCAGCGCTTGAGCGCACCCGGCTGCCTCTTCTTTTCAACCCGCCGGACTGCCGTCTCGGCCATCTGCTCCTCCCTGTCGCGTTCAAGCCCGCGCCCGCGCGCGACTCTGCGCGGGGCATCCGGCCGCCCGCCCCGTCTGTACCCTCACGATACGATTATAACTGTGTGCAAGCCCTGATTTGTACCAAACCCTCCCGCGCCTGACAACTGTAAATTGAGGGTGTCAAGCGGCGTGCCCGAGGGGAGCAGGTCGCGGCAGACGGCAGCAGGCATTTTTTCTTATGCTTGATTGAGACGAATGGCGTGGGAATTTCAACACGGAGACATTGCTTCGAGCAATAAGTCTACAAGCAGTGTCTCCGTGTCTCCGTGTTCGACGCCTCCCGGCTATCCGCACACGAAAACAGCAACGGGCCACTCCCCGGCCCGAACTGTCTGTTACCGTTCTCTAAAGCCTACTAGCCACCAATTAAGACCTGTGCTAAAGTCTGGAATCGACAAGCCTTTGGCAGTGTTCTGAAGGGTGCAGTTACATGAGGCCGAGCACCTTTCTTCCAGCCTCCGATTTCTAAAGTACAGCTGAGAGCGCCGACACGTCTCTTTCGCCGAGCGGGCAACAGGCCGTATGACTACTCGCTTGCATCAGGGTGACGCAGAGCAGGGCGAACGCACGCCTAAAGGCGGAGGCTCGCCCGCGGTGACCCACATCACGGACGCGCGGCGCGCGGCCTCGCTCCCCCTCGAACGTCAGCTCGAAGAGACGCAGGAGCTGCTCGACCGCGGCCTGCCCTCGAAGGCCGAGGAGCGCCTGCGCCAGCTCATCGCGCATGCGCGGCGCGAGCCCGGCGTCCGCGCGCGCGCGCGCCACCTCCACTCGACCGCGCTCCAGGCTCTGGGTCGCAACCACGACGCGCTCGAAGCCGTCGAGATGTACGAGCCGGCCGACTCGGGCGCGGGGCTCGACCCGGAAACCTTCGCCAGCGTCCGCGTCCAGCTCGGCCTCGCCTACAACTACACGGGCGACGCGCCGAAGGGCATCGCGCTCTTGCAGGCGGAGCTGCGCGCGGCCACCGAGCAGGCGGGCTCGGACGCGCGGATGGGGAACATCTACACGGCGCTGGCGCGCGTCTACCGCTCCATCAGCGAGTACTCCATCGCGCGCGACCACAACAACAAGGCGCTCGAACACTACCGCCGCTCCGGCGACTGGCGCGGCCTGTCCGAGTGCTACTTCGGCTTAGGGATGGCCGACGCGCACGAGGGGCACTGGGAGAAGACCTTAGAGAACTTCGAGCAGGCCATCCAGCTCATCGGCGACCGCCCCGCGCCCTTCATGCTGGGGAAGATTTACGGCAACGTGGCGGCCGCCTACTGGTGGCTCCAGCGCCCGCACGAGGGCATCCGCGCCCTTGAGAAGTCCATCTCCTACAACGAGCGCACCGAGCACAAGGACAACGCCGCCACCTCCTACAACAACCTCGGCATCAACCTCATCCTCATCGGCGAGTGGGACCGCGCGCAGTCCGCCTACAAGCGCGCGCTCGAACTCGTCATGGAGATGGACGAGCACCACGGCCACGCCGCGATGGTCTACGACTCGATGGGCGAGCTGCGGATGCTGCGCGGCGACCTCGAAGAGGCGCGCGAGTATCTCGATAGAGCCATCGTCAGCGGGGTCAAGAGCGGGAAGAAGTGGTACATCTCGCAGACGTTGCGGACGATGACGCGCTGTTACATCCTGCAAGGGCTCGGGGACGAGGCGCTCGAACAGGGCACGCGCGCGCTTGAGATGACCGAGTCGATGGGCGACCACCGCGGCATCTGCGACTCGTGCACGCTGCTCGCCGAGACGCGCCTGCTGCGCGGGGAGATTGAGGAGTCGGCACAACTGCTCGCGCGAGTCTCGGAGGAGGCCGACGCGACGACTTCCGACCTCGCCATCGCGGGTGAGGTGCAGCGCGTCCAGGGGCTCCTGGCCCTCGCGCGCGAGGACGCGCCGCTGGCCGTCCACCACTTCGGCCGCTGCCTCTCAATCTCGGAGATGCTCGGCGACCGCTACCGCACGGCGCGCGCACACAACCTTCTGGGCAGGGCCTACGCCGCCTCCGCGCAGCCCGAGCGTGCGCGCGAGCACCTCGGCCTGGCCCTCCACACCTTCGGCGAGCTGGGCGCGAAGCTCGACCTCAAGCTCGCGGAGGAGTCGATTGAAGAGATCGAGCGACAGGCGCCCGAGGAGCAGCACGTCGAGCCGCCCGCGCCCGCGCAACTCCTGACGCTGCGCCTGGCCGAAGCCGTCGCCTCGCGCGAGCTGCTGCTGCGCGAGCTGGCCGCCGTCATCCATCAGGAGACGCGCGCCGCGCGCATCCTCATCGCGGACGCGGGCGAAGACGGGCACGCCAAGGTCGTCGTGGCGCACGGCTACGACGTGACGGAGGCGGGGCAGGTCGCCGCCGCGCTCGAACGCGCGACGACGGAAGAGGAGCGCGAGCGCTACGCCGCCTCGCAGGACGCGCGCCTCGTTCAGCTGCGCCCGTCGAGCGCGCCGCCGGCCACGCTCCTCATCGCGCCGCTCGCGCTCTCGACGCTCCCCGGCGGCATCCCCTTCGAGCCGCTCCTGAAGGTCGTGGAACTCGGCATGGACGTGTGTGCCCTGCGCGCGCGCGCGCGGACGGGCGCGGGGCCACAGGCGCCCGACTCGTTGGCGGGCGCCTCCCTGATGCCGGGCTTCATCCATTCGAGCCCGGCGATGACGCGCCTCGTCGAAGAGGTGCACAAGATTCGTTCGTCGGACGTGACCGTGCTCATCACGGGCGAGTCGGGGACGGGCAAAGAGCTGGTCGCGCGCGCCATCCACGCGCTCTCCTCGCGCCGCGGCAAGGTCTTCATCCCTTTCAACTGCACGGCCGTGCCGAAAGAGTTGTCGGAAGGCTACCTGTTCGGCTACCGGCGCGGCGCGTTCACCGGCGCGGTCTCGGACTCGGCCGGCGTTATCCGCACGGCCGCGAGCGGCACGCTCTTTTTAGACGAGATCGGCGACCTGCCGTTGGACGTACAGCCGAAGCTTCTGAGGTTCTTGCAGGAGGGTGAGATTCAGCCGCTCGGCGAGCAGCGCCCGCAGAAGGTTGACGTGCGCATCATCGCCGCGACGAACACAGACCTCGAAGGCATGGTGGCCGACGGCCGCTTCCGCGAAGACCTCTACTATCGCCTGAACGTCATACGCCTGCGCGTGCCCCCCCTGCGCGAGCGCCGTTCCGAGATACCGACCATCGTCAGCTACTACATCAACCACTACTCCGACAAGTTCGGGCGGCGCGACATACAGATCACGCCGCAGACGCTCGACCTGCTGATGGTCTGCGACTGGCCGGGCAACGTCCGCCAGCTCACCAACGAGATCCAGCGCATCATCGCGCGCGCGGAGGACGGCACAATCATCAAGCCCGAACACCTCTCGCCCGAGCTGCGCCGCACCAACACGCCCGCGACGGGCGCGAACAGGCTGATGGCGCCGTCGTCGGGGCTCGCGGCCACGGCGGCCGCGTCGGCCATCGCGCAGGGCCTGACGCTGGCCGACGCGATGGCCGAGCTTGAGCGGCGCATGATCGCGGAAGCCCTGCGCAAGCACAACGGCAACATCTCGCGCGCGGCGCGCGAACTGGGCCTGACGCGCCGCGGCCTCTACCTCAAGCTCGGCCGCCACGACCTCAGCGCCACCGGCTGAACGTCATGGACATCCCCACCGTCATCTTCGTCGCCCTCATCTGCCTCGTCGCCTTCTTCGTCACCGCGACCGTCCGCCGCGACTTCCGCGCCAAAGAACGCCAGCGCCGCGAACAGGAACTACAGGCCCGACATCCACGCCGCAAACCCTGAAGCCCCGTGGTAAACTTACGGGCGACTTCGCGCACGGTTCGACCCCCTTCCGGCCAAAGGTCAAACGGCCAGAATTAAGACCAAAGTCTACGGGGACCTGCCTGGCTCGGAAACAGCGGAGCGCGAACGGCATCAAACCTATCGCCAACGTGGTCATCACGGTCAAAGACGGCGACGGCAACACCTACCGCGTAGAATGTAAGTAAGCAAAAGCCCCGCCCTTAAACGGGCGGGGCTTTTGACCTTGTGGGGCGTGCCGGGAGTTTACCGCTGACCAGGAGGCCGGCCGCTGGCCGGGTCTTTCCCTGACTGCCCCCCGAAAAGATATTCATTGACTCGCCCGCCTGTCAGTACTCATCTGCACCGTCCGCCCCGCCTAAGACCAACCACCCAATTTTTGGGCAAGCACGATTCAATCCATTTACGAGTTAGGCAGGCTTTGCACATAAAACCCCTTCTCAGTATCCACTTTATGTGCAGGACAGATTTCTGCACATAAAGTCTCGCGTGTATTTATGTTCCCTCAGACGGCACTGTCAGGCAGTCGTGAAGTGCCCTTTCTGCCAGAGGCCGGTGCCCCTCAGCGATACGAGGTGTCCTGTCTGTACCACCAAGTTAGTATGGTGGTATGTCAACCTTATCCTCATCCTTCTGGCGGCCTCAATCTCGGCCATTCATCTTGCCGAAAGCCTCGCCGGTCTATAGCCCCTCGGCTTTGCCCAGAAAGTCCTTGCGTGCGGCACCGCACGGCTGTATAGTGCGCCCTTCGTCCTTTCCTTGCTGCTTCAGAAGGACAACCCATGCCCGAAAGAACCGACCTGTACCCGCATTCACTTCGCTCCCGCTGGTATAGATTCCTGAAAAGGCAACTCTGCTCCCGCATAGACCATAAGTGGCACAAGGGCCGTAGTGCGACCTATTGCTCACGCTGTCGTACTTTGCGGTAGTCCTCAGAACCTCCCGCCTAGATTTTGGCTTTACCCATAAAGTCGGTAGCGGACACACTATGCTGTAGCTTAGCCGCGCATCGATACTATATTCCGGGTACTCTACCGACTTTATGGGCAAAGCCCAGCGCCAAGGGCGAGCCGGATGCGCGGCTCGCCCTTTCTCTTTTAGGAGTGCTTCGGCTTGGCTGGCAAAAGTAAAGGGCGGCAGAGCCGTGGTCAGCCCCGCCGCCCCCTTCTCACGATCTTAAACGGTCGTGAGGCCGCGTCACTGTCCTCACCCCAGCAACGCGTAGGCGGACACCTTCAGCACCCGCCCTTGTTGCGGCGGCTTATATCACACGCGCCCACTTCACTTCAAGACTTTTGAGCCAGGCTTAAGCACTTATGGGGCAAGAGGGACTTTTCAGGCAAGTCCTGCTGCTGGGCTTTGCCCGGTAACGGCCTCTAACGACCTCTTGCCCGGTAATTAAGAGGGCTGCCCGGTAATTCGGGGGCCTCTTGCCCCATAAGTGCTTAAACCTGCCTCAAAAGTCTCACGCCGTACAGACGGCAGAGTCGGGCGCTGATAGGGTGTCGGGCACCACAGGGAACGGAGATTCAAGGGGAGGGGCCGGAAGCGACGTTTGGGGATATCGCTTCTGGCCCTCTGCGGGCCGCGGGGGAATGTAACCCCGCGGCCTTTTACTTTATCCCTGCCTCAAAAGTCCCTATGTGTGCTACCACACGGATGCCGGAACGAATAGGGTGTAAGGTGGGAATACCCGGTAAGCTTCATGCATCCCGACACCCCTATCAGGGGCGCACAGTAAGCGCTAGGACATTTGGGCCGCCTTCCCTCTAAAGAGAGATGGGGCGGCCTTTTTGTGCGGGTTGTCCGCTAAGACGAAGCACTCCTAAAAGAGAAAGGGGCAAGCCTCACGTCTAGAGAACCTGACTCACCTAAGTAACGACAGGCGTTAAGCCGAAATAAGTGTTCAACTGCTCGATTGTTACCAAGCCATCGCTAAGCCCCCTGAGGATAACGAAGGGCTGAAGCAAGGGATTGATAAACCTAAATCGGAATTTGCGAGCCGTGCCGGTTCTCTGTAACACCGGCCCTCTCTCTTCGTCACAGAATGCGTTCAAGTGTTGCGAGAAAGCGGGAATGTCATACCTCTTACACATGATTAGCGTCATGGGGTCGCGTACGTCGGCTGCGGAGAAGAAGCCAAGCATGTCGGTCTTAGCTAACGCGCAAGAGAGAAGAACTTGCTTATACAAGTTTTCGCGCGGGCTCATTGTTGCCTTGTGGTATGCACTTACAATGCTCTGCTGAGCGTGCCGCAGAGCCTCCCCTATAGCCCCACTTACGTCTATAGACCCTATCTGCTTTCGGTTGTCCTTAACGGCTGATAGAGCAGAATGCTTACCTAACAAATGAGTGTAATGAGGCAGCCCTTTAGAGAGTAAAGATATTTGGCCTTTGGCATCATTGTCTATCGTCATTTTAACTTGGCTGAGAGCTTTATCAATGATTTCGTGCAATTCGTCGGTTGACATGCGGGGCATGTGAATTTGCACAAGATTACGCTCAACCGAAGCATGTTCGGCTATTAAGCCGTTAATTGAGTCTGCGACGCCGACGAGGATTAATGTGGTGTCTATCGAATGGTCTGAAAGAGTTTTAATCGTGTCCGCTAATAGCGTTGTGGCATCTACATTCTTTAACCTGTCCAACTCGTCAATGATAATCATCGTCTTAGCCGGAACTAGTTTAAGGGCGTGGCGCACATCGTCGGGTGTAACGATCTCCGGCATGAGATTGTCTATCGGAAATTGTTCAGGCGTCGAACCACCCGTAAAGCCTAACTTTGCATTTTCTCTGTTTATAGCTAGGTCACGTAATATCTTGTGCCAGAGCGAAGAGAAGTCCATCGTCTTATCACAATTAATCGTGCCTGACTCTAAACTCTTTACGCCTGCCTGAGACAGAAAGTCGAATAGGACGTTAGCGAGTGAGGTCTTTCCAACACCCCGCTCGCCAAAGATAATGACATGTTGGCCTCTTTGAAAGACGGCGCTAATCACATCATTTATCTGGCTAGACCTACCGGCGAATAATGCCGTCTTATCAATCGGGGCGCTCGGGCTGAAAGCCTCTGAAATACCAACTATAAGCTGGATTCTTTCTGCATCTGTAAAGGCTGGTTGTGTGCTGCTCATGTGTCCGTGCCCTCTCTTAATATACAGGCTTTGGGCTTAATTATCGCCCCTTACTCATAATATAGAGTACGTTGGAATAAATATCTTGTCAAGCGCCGTCTTTTGGGTGTACAATTCGGGCGTTCTTTGAGAAAAAGAAAAGCCCCGCCAGTCGCGCTAACGACTAACAGGGCTTGAACCACACAGCCGAAGCTAAGTGGCCTGCAACCAAGATTATACGCTTCGCGCCGTGTGGACTCAACCTAAAAACAGGAGTCCACGCCATGTCCATCCGCCAGCAAAAAGGTCTTCAGATCGCACAGCGCGCCACCCTCACCCGTCAGGGTCGCCTTTGGCTCGTCCCTTCTCAGTCCGGTAAAGGCCGCTACAAGGTAGACGCCGAAAAGCGTCAATGCACCTGCCCCGACTTCGATTTTAGGCGCGAGCCGTGCAAGCACCTGTACGCCGTCGAGCACGTCATAGAGCTTCAGAAGACCACGACCACCACGACGGACGCGCAGGGCGCTACCACGACCACCACGACCGAAAAGGTCACTATCAAGCGGCAGACTTACCCGCAGGACTGGCCGAACTACAACGCGGCTCAGACCCAAGAGAAGAGACTGTTTCTCTACCTGCTACATCAACTGTGTCAGGGTGTCGGCTCTCCCGCGCAGCACGGCCCCGGCCGTCGTCGGCTGCCCTTCGAGGACATGATTTTTGCGATGGCCTACAAGGTCTATTCGACGGTCAGCGGACGGCGCTTCATGACTGACATGCGGGACGCGCACGCGAAGGGCTACACGTCGAAACTGCCGGGCTACAACACCATCTTTGATTACTTCGAGTCGGAGACGCTGACGCCTTACCTTCAGATGCTCATTGAAGAGAGCGCCCTGCCTCTGTCGGCCATTGAACAGGACTTCGCGGTTGACTCTAGCGGCCTCTCTACTGGCGTCTATGTGAAGTGGAGTGATGCCAAGTGGGGGAACAAGACGCGCGCCATGTTCGACGGCAAGGGGTTCATTATCGAAAAGAAGGACTGGCTTAAAATCCACATCACGACGGGCGTCAAGACCAACGTGGTTACTGCGGTAGAAGTGACGGACGCGCACGCCAACGACCACAATTACTTTAAGCCGCTGGTCGAGACGACGGCGCAGAACTTCACCATGCGTCAGGTCAGCGCGGATAAGGCGTATATCTCCGGCCCGAACCTCAAGGTCGTGGTCGATAACCACGCCATGCCTTACATCCCGTTCAAGTCGAACGCCACGGGCAAGGGTAGCAGCGACCTCTTCAAGAAGATGTTTCACTTCTACGCCTACAACCAGGAGAGGTTCCTTCAGAACTACCACAAGCGTTCCAACGTGGAATCGACCTTCCACATGATTAAATCGAAGTTCGGCAACACGCTCAGGAGTCGGACGCGGACGGCGCAGATCAACGAAGCCTTGTGCAAGGTGTTGTGTCACAACATCGTGGTTCTCATTCAGAGCATGTTCGAGCTTGGGCTGAAGCCTAAGTTCTGGCAGGCGGCGTAGCAAAACTGCAAAACAGAAACACGAACCGCGTAATTAGCGTAATTTGTATCCGACAAATTACGCTAATTACGCGGTTCGTGTTTCTGTAACGAGAACGTAATAGTGTTACGTGACGGCGTTGACTTGCGCGTAGCGCGTACGTACAATATCGTTTCGGTGACAATACGCCGTTGGCGTATTGTCACAATTTACGGAATACGCGCGGAACGAACAATTTGGTTAAAGTTTTTCCTGTTATTTGAGACAGGAGAGAAGCCGTAACTGCCTAGCGGGAACGGCTTTTATATTCTTTGATGGAAGAAGAGAAAGAAACGACTGAAGAGACGCCGGCGGAAGAAGGCCAGATTACGCTTAAGTTTAGATATCTCAAGAGTAATTTCTTCCGAGTCATTCATGCTGACGGCGTATTAGGCGGCCTGACGGGGCGCGGCAATATTCATATGTCGTTCTATAACGAGCGGGCAGCTATTCCCGACGGCGGAACGCTAGTGGTAAGCGAGCAGACAGGACAGGTCATCAAACCAGAGAAGTTTCATGGCGCGGGTGGAATTATTCGTGAGGTAGAGACGGATGTCATGATTGATTTGACTACCGCCATGCAAATGCACGCATGGTTGGGTAATCACATCAAGTCGCTTCAATCCCTCATGCAAGAGGCAGAAGCCAAAGACGCAGGTGAAGGCAATGGCGATACTAAAAAGACGGGAACACGGGATTGATGTTTTCATGTCTGACGAAGACGTAGAAGGAATCTTGGCGAAAAGAGCTTTGCTAAGATATGGCGAAGCTTTGCCAACCGGGAAGCTCGTCAGTTCGTACAATCCGCACGCATACGTTTATCGAGACGGTTATTGGATTGATCCGGTAATGGGTGGGCGCTCGTCGCATGTAGGAACTAGCGATGAATTTGATTGCATCGTAGCTCGCTTAGCATATTACTTGTCGTCGGACGCCTCTCAGCCGCAGCGTAGTAATTTGCGTGATGGGGGCGCTAAACTAACATCACAAATAAAAGACGCGGGCAGGCCGGAGTCGCCTTTAATTGCGGAGCCGGTTTCCGAGGCGGATTATGCTTACCCGCAAGACAAGGTTGTAGACATACGTAAAGGTCTGAGACTCAAGAAAAGGGTCTAGGCGGCGATGTATGCTCCGATAGAGGACGCCCGACTCTCACAGGGCGACATCATCACGAACGTTCCCTTTGCCTATATTCCCGACCTCAGCGACCCTGCGCTATATGTAGAGGGTGAGCCTGTCGAGAGGGATTTAACTCAGCCCTTCAACCCCGAAGAAGCCCTTACCATATTAGCGCAGGCTCATAAGTCATCGGTTCTTATTCTAGAGCCGAGTTGTAATATTGATAATAAGGATTATATATGCGCCGCCCGCATCTTCCCTCTGAGTGACTACGATACTGATTATCGCGGAATGACGAACCAGGAGAGGATTGCAAAGTACCTCCGGCGTCAGTATCAGGATGTTGGCGTACAGCCTAACGTTTACTATTTGCAAGAGTCGCCCGAACACCACTTCCCGAAATCCCTAGCCTCATTCCTAGAGTTGCATACGATACGGAAAACAACACCTAACTTAGATTATCTATTGCGGAACAGAGTTTTAAGGCTCAATACTGAAGCTTTGGGAGACTTACAGTATCGTATTGGTTTTTTCTTCGGTAGATACGCTACCGAAACAGAAAACTACATGCTCACCGATGAAGAGAGGGCCGTGCTAAGACCGGCCCGCCGTCCAACTGAGGGCACCGCACAGCCCGCTAACCCGCCACGCGAAGCAGAATAACTATCTGCCTCAAAACTGCTTAAGCCTTCCCCGACCTGCCCGGTAATTATCCTGCCCGCCAATTCAACCCCTAAAAGCCGTTACCGGGCAAAGCCTCGTTGGGCAAAGCCCCCAGGGCTGTTAACTAGGTATACAGTGGATACTTGGTAGTCAGGTGGGGTTTGGACGTTTTTTCGGGGGAAAATGGGGATTACAAGATTTGTGGCAGATGTTGGATACCGGGTATCCAACATGGGGGTCGGCGAGGGGGTTTGGAGGGGTGGGGCGGGGGTAGGTGTAAGTTGTTTGAAAAGTTAGGGTTAGTTCCTTTCGAGCGGGGGGTTGCCGGAACCACTTTTGATGGCACGTCGATTGAACTAGGAAGGGCAGATCGTTGACAGGTTTCGTGAGTGACGCGGCCTCGAACTCATAGTCCGGCTCTCACAGTCGGGCGCGAAACCTGCCAACGATCCCTAGTTCTTTTGAGAAGGGCGGCTCCTGTTCCCCAATACACGCCCCCAGGCGTGCGGGAGCCGAAAAGGGACAACCTAAAATGTTTCGCCGAATCACAGCAACCACAGTTCTTCTGGCACTCTTCAGTGTTTATCTCACCCCGCTCGCGGCCAAGGCGGCCGCCGCGGACTCGCCGAAGAAGAACGCCAAGCATTCGTCCAAGCTTGCCCCCGAGTTCGAAGCCGCCGGCGCCGCCGGCGATCTCGTCCGCGTCATCATCCAGACCAAAGGTCAACCGACGGCGGCACACGCCGACGCCATCGCTTCCAAGGGCGGCAAGAAGGGCCGCAACTTCGAGTCTCTCGACGCCATGACGGCGCTCGTGCCCCGCGGCTCGCTCGCCTCCCTCGCCGCACGCGAGGACGTTTCCTACATCTCGCCCGACCGCCTCGTCGGCGGCTCGATGGCCGTGACGCGCGAGGCGACCGGCGCTTCGCTCGCGCAGGCCGGCATCCAGAACTCCCCCGGCCTCTCCGGCAAGGGCATCGGCATCGCCATCGTGGACAGCGGCATCTCCTCAACTCACCCCGACTTCCAGAAGAACGGGAAGTCGCGCATCGTCGCGGCGGCCGACTTCACGGGCGGCGGCATGGTCGTCAAGAACAACGGCATCCTCCTCGACGACGGTATTGTGCTGACCGATGGCGTTGACCGCGAAGGTCACGGCACGGGCGTCGCCAGCGTCGCGGCCGGCAACGGCGCCGCCTCGAAGGGCTACGGCGCGAGCTTCGTCGGCATCGCCCCCGAGGCCAGTCTCATCGACCTCAAGGTGCTCGACGACAACGGCGTGGGCACGACCAGCTCGGTGCTCGGCGGCATCAACTGGGCCATCGCCAACCGGCAGCGCTACAACATCCGCGTGATGAATCTCTCCCTGGGCGCCCCCGCCCGCGAGTCCTACAAGACCGACCCCCTCTGCAAGGCGGTCGAGCGCGCCGTCATCTCCGGCATCGTCGTCGTCGCCGCGGCCGGCAACGACGGTCACACCAACGAGATCGTCGGCAACAACCCCGACGGCTCGCCCATCTACCGCGCGGCCTACGGCACCATCCACAGCCCCGGCAGCAGCCCCTACGTCATCACGGTCGGCGCCTCTGACACGCGCGGCACCGTCCGCCGCTCAGACGACCGCATGGCGCAGTTCTCCTCGAAGGGGCCGACGAACTTCGATCACCTGATCAAGCCCGAGTTGGTCGCGCCCGGCCGCGGCGTCGTCGCGGCGATGTCGCAGGATAACCCGGGGTCGGCCACGCAGCGGCCCGACCGCGTCGCCCGGCCGACGGGCGCCGGCGCGCTCCAGAACGCATACTATGCATACTACGGCACGTCCTTCTCGGCTCCGGTCGTGAGCGGCACGGTGGCCTTGATGCTCGAAGCCAACAAGTCGCTCACGCCCGCGCTGGTGAAGGCGGCGCTCGTGAAGACGGCGAACGCGCTGCCCGCCTCGCTCTTCTCCTCGAAGACGACGGACGTGTTGACGCAGGGCGTCGGCCAGGTCAACGCGGCGGCGGCGGTCGGACTGGCGCGCTCTTTCGTGCCGAACGCCGACAAGCTCCGGGCCGGGCAGCAGGTGCTCCGACCGAACGCGACGCTCCCCGGCTCGTTCAAGATCGGCGGCGAGAGCGTCGCGACCTCGAACCGCGTGCTCTACGCCGACGGCGTGCTCTTCAAAGCAAGTCCCGTCCTCGTCAACGGCCTCGTGCTCGGTGACAAGTCCTACGTGGGCGACGGCATCCTCCTCGACGACGGCATCCTGTTCGGCGGCGGCATCCTGCTCGACGACGGCATCCTCCTCGACGACGGGATTCTCCTCGACGACGGCATCCTCCTCGACGACGGCACCCGCTCCGCACGCAGCGCCTTCAGCGGTGGGATTCTGCTCGACGACGGCATCCTGCTGGATGACGGCATTCTGCTCGACGATGGCATTCTCCTGGACGATGGCATTCTCCTGGACGACGGGATTCTGCTGGACGACGGTATCCTGCTGGATGACGGCATCCTCCTTGACGACGGCATCCTGCTCGACGATGGGATTCTCCTGGATGACGGCATCCTCCTCGACGACTACAAGAGCCTGTAAGGTTGGGTAGGTGAGAAAGGCCCGGGGCGACTCTTCAACAGAGTCGCCCCGGGCCTTTTGCGGTCTGAACAGAACCGCGGGCGTTAAGCGAGCGGTACTCTTTACTGTCCGAACCTCTGCCGGTACTCGGTCGAGGTGATGAACGCCTTGACCATCTCGGCGGCGATGTAGTCGCCGTTGAAGTCGTTGAGCTTACCGAGCCAGAAGTTGTAGCCCGTGAAGTCTGTGTCGGGCGGGTCGTTCGGGTTGCGCCTCATGTAGCCGAAGTACTGCATCAGCACGAAGGCGCGGTTGAACTCCTGTCGGACGAGGTCGGCGTCCTCGGCCACCTTGCGCAGTACGCTCGCACGCCCCGCGTCCGTGTTGTTCGACGTCAGCTCGTTGATGAGGTTCTGGCGCTCGTTCGCGTCGAGCACGCCGCCCGCGTTCGCGTTGAGCGCGTCCACGAACTGCGTCGGCGAGAGCGTCCGCGGGTAGCGCGCGAGGAACTCTGGACGCTGGACGAACCTCTGCATGAACGACTGCTTATTCGCCTCAAGCTGCTGCTCCCAGCTCCCCACGCCGACGACCACGCCGCGCCCTATCTCCTGCGTGTCCGGGAAGAACTGCTGAAAGCGCACGGGCACGGGCGCCCCTGCCAGATTGTCGAAGGCGGCCTTGTAAGTCCTGTAGACGAGATAGCCCGTCTGCTGGAACTCGATGGATAAGAAGAACGCGGCCGAGACGTTGTTCCGCTTCACGTCGCGGCAGGCGGCGTTCCCGCCGCACGACTCGATCTCATTCACCCAGAAGGTAAGGCCCGCCTGGTCGGGCTCGCGCGAGAGGAAGTCTCGGTAGTGCTGCGCGACGAAGAACTGCGAATTGTCCGAAAGGTTCAGCCCCGCCGGCACGCCGTTCGGCAGATCGACCGTCAGGCCGCCCGAGATGTAGGCCACCTGCCCGGCCGAAGAGATGGCGCGGACACTGTACTCGCCCGGCGGCGTCAGGATGCTCGGGTTGATGTCGAAGCTGATGACGGGGATGCCGAAGCCGCCCAACTGCTGCACGTTCGACACCGTGATGTAGGGCGAGTTGATGCTGATGCTGACGCCGGTCACGGTGCCCGCGGGCGCGGCGTTCAGGTTGTCGCCCGCGATGAGGATCGTCTGCGGCTGCCCCGGCACGATGGGGACGGCCACGGTCGAGAGTTGGAAGCTTGCGCCCGTGCCGATGAACCTCGGGTTGATGACGGGCGTCGCGCCGGGCACGGCCACGTTGAGCTGGGTCGTCGCCTCCAGGCCCACCGTCACCGTCCCGGCCTCGGTCGTCACGAAGGGCGGCGCCTGCGAGAGCGTCGAGGCGGGGTAGCCGCCGCCGTTCGAACCGATCTGCGTGGCCGCGACCGGCTCGTCCAGGGGCTCGACGACGACGCGGTACTGCCCCGGCGGCAGGTTGTCGATGCGGTAGTTGCCGGCGGCGTTGGCGACGTTACCGGCCACAAGGCGCCCGGTCGCCACGTCCTCGGCAAAGACGTGCGCGCCGAAGGCGGCCGTGCCCGTCGTCGAGTTGTAGCCGACGCGACCCGCGATGCTGCCCAGCCCCGTGCGCGGGCCGTAGATGGCGCGGATGCCTGCCACGTCGTCCGAGGAGAGCGTCCGCGTCGTGAAGCCCGGCAGGTTGTAGGTGCCGTTCGTCCCCTGCCGCGGCTGCATCGAGGCGGCGAGGATGCCCGAGTGCTCAAGCCCGAGCATGTGGCCGATCTCGTGGACGAAAGTCGATTCGAGGTCGTAGCTGTCCTGCGCGCCGTCGGTCGAGAAGAAGCTCCCCACCTGGTTGCCGAAGGGGTCGAAGCGCGTCACGAGCGGGTTGATGGCGAGGTCGGCCTCCGTGAGGTTGCCCGACGTGTCGAAGGTGACGCGCGCGCGCCCGGGCTGGACGCCGGTCGAGAAGAGCGCGCGGTTCGTGCCCGTGTCGGCGATGGTGATGAGGCTCACGCCGTCGGCGACCGCGTCCTGAGCGGTGCTCGTCGTGACGTTGAACTGGATGTTGGAGGCCAAAGCCCAGCGCGAGAGTGCCCGGCGCGCGGCGAGGACGACCTGCGCGCCCGTGGCGTGGACGTATGATGGCGGATTGCTGAGCGAGGACGAGAGCGCGACCGTGATGCTCGTCGTCGGCCAATGGACTTGAGTCGTGGCGGCCGTGCTCGTGTACTGCAAGGTGTAGGCGCGCGGCCGCACGGCCGGCGCGAGAATCAGCGCGGTCAGGACGAGTAACGTGGCGGTCAGACGCATGACAAACCCCTTGTCGGCTAAATCAGAGAAGATTGGGGAATGGCCCGGCGGGGAGAAAGACGCTTCGTCAGTGGGGACGAAGGCCGCACGCGCGACCTAAGGATGATAGCAGGGCGGGCGCCGCGACTTCAAACAGTTTTTTTTAATGCTGTAGGCAGATGGCAGTAAACGGCTGGCAGTTGAAAAACAGGACTTCGAGCGTCGTGGTGCAATCTTTCAACTGACTTGAAGCAGGGTGGGGCTGCCTGCCGCCAACTGCCCACTCTTCCCTCTACCTGTTGCGAGGGCGGCGGCGGGGCCTGCGCGGGGCGACGGAGCCGTAGGTCGAGGCGGCGGCCGTGGCCGTCCCCGTGCCGCCGTCGGCGATGGCCGCCGCGTCGTCGGCGGGCGCGGGCGCGACCGCGGAACCGGGCTGCTCCGCCCCGTGAATGTCGGAGAAGGCGACTACGAGCAGCAGGGCGGCGACGCCGAGCGTGGAGATGAGGTAAAGCAGCGCCACCTGTTCGAGCGCCAGCAGGACGACGATGACGATGACCGCGACGGCGCTTATCAGAAGCGAGTTGCGGCGCCGCCGCTTCCGCACGCTGTCGGCCGCGGCGCGGCTGTAGTTTCGACTCATAACAGACTCTCCCGAAAAGATTAGTGCTCCGACGAAACCGATAATCTACCACAGGGGGGGCGGGGCGGCCAACGGCGCGGCAGGGCACACAAAAGGGGCCGGCCGTCTCTCACGGCCGGCCCCCTCCGTAAGGCGTTTGACGCCCGGGGCGCACCCGCTTCAGTAGAGGACGCGCAGCGGCAGGGCCGTGGCGGCGTTGGTGATCGAACCCGCGCCGGCCCCGAGGAACAGGCCGCGCATCGTGTTGCTGAAGCTGCCCGAGTCGTCGGGCACGTCCACGATGTCGTACGGCTCAAGCTGGATATCCTTGGCCTTCTCCTTCTTGATGTCGTTGTAGTTGACGACCATCTTCTCCGGCTCGCTCTGCCCCTTCTTCCGGCGCCAGACGACGACGGCGCTGGACTTGGCGCCCTTAGCGAGCCCGCCCACCATCGCGATGGCCTGCTTGAGCTGCATGCCGTTCTTGAGGTAGAGGCTCATCGGCTGGCGCACGGAGCCGGTGATGTAGACCGGCTGCGCCTCCTGCACGATGACGATGTCGCCGGGGCGCACAATCGGGTTGCCCTCCGGCCGTCCGTCCTTCAGCGCGAGCAGGCTGTAGATGTCATAGCCGACCTGCGTCGGGTCGGACGGCTTGAACGAGTCGGCGGGCACGGCCGCGAGGTCTTCGGCGTCCGGGCACATGATCTCCTCGGTGTGGAAGATCTGGATGTCGCCGCCGGCCGCGTCGGTCACGCCGCCGCTGGCGGCGAGCACGTCGAGCAGCTTCACCTTGCGCATCATCTGCACGCGCTGCGGCGAGCGCACCGCGCCGTAGATGATCGCCGGGGGCCGGCTCTTGGCCTCGGTCAGCCGGAGGTTGACCTGCGGCTTGTTGAGGTACTTGGCGAGCGCCTTGACGACATCGACCTTGATCTCGCGGTCGGAACGGCACTGCGCGCGGATCGGCGTCTCGATGAACGGGATGGCGACGTTGCCCTCGTCATCGACGACCAGCGGGCCGTTGAACTGGGGCTCGTTGTAGACGCGCAGGTCGAGCACGTCACCCGGGCCGAGCAGGTACTTCTTGATGCCCATCCCGTCGATTGAGGAACTCCCCGAGGACGTGTTGACCATCCCACCCTGTGAGATGGGTGCGCCGCCGTCCTGGGCGACGACCACGACGGCGGCGCAACAGACGGCGAGCACAAGGAGAACGGCAACTTTAAGTCTCATAGAACACCTTCCTGTGGAAGAGGGGTGCGGGGCGTGCCCCGCGAGCCGGTCGAACACCGAAAATCGGAGGCCGAAAACTGTAGATGCCGCGGCGCCCGCGGCGGCTGCCCCTTGAAAACTTATTCGCCGCGGCTGCCCGCTCGGCCGTGGCGGCGCCGGTGCCGGCGGTGTGTGCCGCGCGCCGGGACAGTGCCCGGCAGTGCGAACCCCCTGAAGAGGAGGTTGCAATTGTCGCACAAGAGGTTGTAAACGCCAATCATCCGCAGCAGCAGCGGCGTATCCGTGTAGCCCCGCCGCACGCGCGAACTTCGGCACTTCGGGCAGCGCTGGGAGATCAACTAAACCACCTCGCCCCCGTCGCGGCGCATGACGCGGCGCGGGGCCGAGCCGTTGCCGCCCCCGCCCTCGCCGCCGTCCAGGTCCTCGGCCATCTCGGACGTACGCATCCGCGCCCTCAGCATCTCGATCTCGCGATGGATGCGGTTGGCGGCCTCGTCGCGGGCGTCCTCGCTCATGTCGGCACGCGAGAGGTAGAAGAGGGCGTCGCGGTAGCGCGCCACGGCGCGTGCGTAGCGTCCGCGGAAGGCCGCCCGCTCGGCCATCTCGACCCACTGCCCGACCTTCACCGACGCGATGAAGTTGCGCAGCGCGGTGGAAGAGTCAACGAACTCCCGCTCGCCGGGATAGACCCGCAGGGCCTCGCCCACGACTTCGAGCGCGCGCTGCGCGGTCTCGATCTTATCGGAGTGGCGCACGCGTCTCTGCGCCTCTTGCGTGAGGCGGGTGGCCTCGCCGCGCGCCCAGGCGAGCAGGTGCTTGCGCTGGTAGGCGCGGACGCGCTCCTGCCCCGAGCGCAGGGCGGCGCGCATCTCGGCCGCCCCGCCGGGCGCGCGCAACGCCTCGTCGGTATTGGCGAGGTATTGCTCGCAGAGCTTGTAGGCTTCGAGGTGCGACTCGGGCGGGGTCGAGGGCGTGTCGAGTTCCGAGAGCCTCTGCTGGAGCGTGCGCAGAGCGGCCACCTGCGCCTGCATGCCCGGCCAGTTGTTGACGGGCGCCTTCGCCTTGAAGGGGACGCGCGCGGCGTCGCCCGCGCCCATCACCATCTCCATCTCGCGCGTGTAGCGCGCCCAGGCGCGCCGCATCACGATCTCGCGCGCGCCCGCGGCGACGAAGATGACCAGGCCCGCGGCGAGCCCCGCCGGCAACCACGGCGCCTCGTCCGTCTCCGAGCGCAGCAGCATCCAGATGATCCAGAAGAGTGCGACCGACAGCGACCCCGCGACGAACATGTAGCCCGCCGTCGAAGGCATACGCGGGTTCGCGGGCGGGCGGCGGCGCCCCCCGCCCGCGTTTGCGCGCGAGCGCTGCTGCTGTGCCGCCTGCTCAGCTGGGCTGGTGGGCAATATCTCTACTCCGTTTTTAAAAGGGGGCGCGGGCCGCGCGCACTGCTTGTCCGGAGGCCGGCGTCGCTGCTCCCCGACGCCGCTTGCGGCCGAAGCCGGATTATAGTCTTTCCCGGCGAACTCTCCAATTGCGGAAGGCGGATTTCGGATGAGGGATTGAGGGACGACGAAAGAGACACCGCCTCTTATCCCTCTTCCAATCCGCCACCCGCCTTCCGCCTTCCAATTATTATGGTTGGAAGTGCGCGCCCGAGCGTTTATACTGCGTTCCGTTTGCGTCGCGGCGTTTCGCCGACAGACCAGGGGGAGTTGAGGAAAATGGAGAAGCGTTGTCACAAGTGCGGCTCGCCGGTCGGCGCCGAGCAGGCTTTCTGCCCGACGTGCGGGGCCGTCATCGGTATGGATCTCGGGACGACCCAGGCCGGCGGCGGCTGGGATCTGGCCTCGACGGTGGTCGGGAAGCCGCCGTCCACGCCGCAGCGTTCCACCGCCGAGCGCGGTGGGCGCCCGAGCCGGCCCGAGGCCGCGGCGCCGGCCCCCCCGCGCAAGAGCAACTCGCTCCTTCTCGCCGTCATCGGTTTCGTGGCCGTGCTGCTCATCGGCGGCCTCGTAGTTCTATTACTCTACCTGAAATAGAAGGGTAGCCGCGGGGACGAAGGCGTCCCGCCGCCCCTTCCGCCTCCGCCGCCCGTGTGCGCGGACAGTCCATATGGATCAGTCCCCTGCCCCGCCGTACCCCGGTATGAGGGTCGCGCCGTCGGCACCGGCCGTCAAGCGCGGCGTACTCCGCTGGGCGCTCGGCGCGGCGGCCGTGCTCGCCGCACTCCTCACGGGCCTCTGCACGCTCTGGCTCATCGGCTACGAGACGGGCGTCGTGCCCTTCCTCGCCGGGCTCATCGCGGCGGCGCTCCCCGTCCCCGTCTACGTCACGCTCGTCCTCTGGCTCGACCGCTATGAGCCGGAGCCGCCCTGGATGCTGGCCGCGGCCTTCTTCTGGGGGGCGCTCGTCGCGGTCTTCTTCGCCATCATCATCAACTCGCTCGGCGTCGCCGTCGTCGCCGCGTTCGCGGGCGATGCGGCGGGAGAGTCCTACGGCATGGTGGTCTCGGCGCCGCTGGTCGAAGAGACGGCCAAGGCGCTCGTCCTCTTCGCGCTCTTCTTCTTCCGGCGCGACGAGTTCGACGGCGTGACCGACGGCGTCATCTACGCCGCGATGGTGGGCCTGGGCTTCGCCATGACGGAGAACATCAAGTATTACGGCATGGCCGTCGCGGAGAACAACGCGCTCGGCGTCTTTATCGTGCGCGGCATCTTCTCGCCGTTCGCGCACCCGCTCTTCACGGGGATGACGGGCGTGGGGCTGGGGCTCGCGGCGCAGACGGTGAAGGGCTGGGTGAAGATCGTCGCGCCGGCCGTCGGGTTCGCGGCGGCCGTCGTGCTGCACGCATCCTGGAACGCTTCGGCCCGCCTGACCTCGGCCTACGATGACGGCGCGTTCGTGCTGTTGACCTACTTCCTGGTGATGATGCCGACCTTCTGCGGCATGCTGCTCGTCATCTTCCTCTCGCTCCGGCGGGAGGGGCGCGTGCTGCGCGAGCACCTGCGCCCGGACGTTCTGCGCGGGCTCATCACGGAAGTCGATTACCAGTGTCTGTGCTCTGTGTTCGGCCGCGCCGGCTCCACCTACCGCGCGCTCGCGCAGGGCGGCTACTCGCACTGGCGCGCGCGCGTGCGTTACAACCGCGCGGCCAGCGAGCTTGCCTTCCACCGCTCGCGCGTCGCCCGAGGCATCCGGACGCGCGGCGCCGCGCCCCACGAGGTCGAGGCCGATTACGTGCGGCAGCTCCACCGCCTGCGCCTGCAACTGGAAGGAAAGTGATGAATGATGAATGAAAGGCAGCTTGTCTTAATTTCATCATCCATCGTTCATCATTTAACCCTGTGAAGATCAAACTCCTGCCGAGCACGATCGACGCCGAGGGGCGCGCCTCGCCGGAGCAGCGTCTGAGCTGCTTCGTGGTGGACGGGCGCGTCTGCATCGACGCCGGGAGCATCGCCATCGGGCTGTGCCCCGAGGAGCGCGCGCGCGTGCGCGACGTGATCGTGACCCACCCGCACATGGATCACGTCGCGACGCTCCCCATCTTCATCGACGACCTCTTCGGCTCCCTCGAAGAGCCCGTCCGCGTCCACGCCACGGAGGTGGTCTGCGGGCTGCTCGAACGCGACATCTTCAACGGGACGGTCTATCCGCCCTTCCAGCATTTCGACAACGGGCGGACGCGCGTCATGGAGTTCGTCCACTTCCGCGAGGGCGCGGAGTTCCGCGTCGCGCACCTCAAGGTTCAGGCCGTCGCCGTCTCGCACATCGTCCCGACCGTGGGGCTCGTCCTCTCGGACGGCGAGCGCACCGTGGGCTTCAGCTCGGACACCTCCGCGACCGAGGAGTTCTGGCGCGTCCTCAACCGCGAGCCGCGCCTCGACGCGCTGCTCGTCGAGGCTTCGTTCCCGAACTCTTTCAAGAAGCTCGCCGAGACTTCAGGCCACCTCACCCCCGAGGCGCTCGGGGCGGAGCTGCGCAAGCTCGACCACGACGACCTCGATATCCTCGCCATGCACCTCAAGCCCTCCTTCCGCCAGCAACTCATCGAAGAGCTCGCAGCGCTCGGCGTCCCGCGCCTCGCCGCGATGGAGCCCGGCCGCGAGTATGAATGGTGAATGAATTGATAGAGACGGAACGCCTCATCCTGCGCATGTTCCGCGAGTCGGACGCGGACGCCTACGCCGAGATGGTGTCAGACCCCGAGGTGATGCGCTTCCTCGGCGGCCAGCCCGTACCGCGCGCCGAGGCTTGGCGCAACATGGCGATGATGCTCGGCCACTGGCACCTGCGCGGCTACGGCATGTGGGCGGTCGAGGTGAAGGCGAGCGGCGAGATGGTCGGGCGCATCGGGTGCTGGAACCCAGAGGGCTGGCCGGGGCTTGAGGTCGGCTGGACGCTGCGGCGCCGCTCCTGGGGGCGCGGCTACGCGACGGAGGCCGCGCGTGCCTCTATCGATTACGCGTTCAAGGCGCTCGAACAGACGCGCGTCATCAGTCTCATCGCGCCCGACAACGTCAACTCGATCCGCGTCGCCGAAAGGCTCGGCGAGATACCCGCGGGCGAGTGGGAGGTCTCCGGGACGAAGGTGATCGTCTACGCCGTCGGGCGCAAAGAGTTCACACGGTAGGGCAGAGTGTTTTTACAGTAAGGAGAGTGAAGGCGGCCCGGCATGAAGCACGCGGGGCCGCCTTAGCGTATGGGCTCGAACTCGGGCTCGGCGTGGTCGCCGGTGAACTCTTCGAGCGTGATGCGGCCGCTCGGGAGGACTTCGGCGACGCGGAAGGTGCGCTCGGCGCGGTCGCGTCCGGGCATCAACTCTGCGCGGAAGGTGACGGGCATGCCGGGGCGTGCCCAGCGGTCGGTCTCGCGGCGGTTGTACTCGGGGTAGATCGACTGTTTCTTCTCGGCCCCGTCTCTCCGCCGCAGCAGCAGCGCCGCCCCGACCGCCCCCGCGGTCAGACCCGCGAGGCCGGCCAGGGCGCCGAGCCAACGTCCCGCTCGTCTCTTCTTCACTTCCTTAGCAGAGCGGGTCGAGTTTCTCGCTGATGATCGGCAGGCCGCTCAGCGACTTCTCGGCGTTGATGGCCGTGTAGTGCTGCCACTCGTCGGGCACCTTGTCCTCGGCGAAGATGGCCTCGACCGGGCACTCGGGGACGCAGGCGTCGCAGTCGATGCAGGTCTCGGGGTTGATCCACACTGCGTTGTCGTCCAGGTGGAACGCCTCGACGGGGCAGACGACCACGCAGTCCGTGTAGCGACAGTTCACACACGGTTCACACACGGTGTAAGTCATTAACAGAAGCCTCCTCAAAAATTTTGGATGACGGCGGCGGCGCGGATGTCAAAAAAAATCCTCCGCGGGTGCGGCTCCGGCCGGCTATCAAGGAATGCTCACCTCGCCCGACATATTAACCACGAACGCGCGAGATTTGAAAGTCTAAATTTCAGTTTTCAGTTTTTATGTTCAGACTTGTGGCGGAAGCCAGTTGGCGCGCGGCACGCCCCCGGAGAAGTCGTAGAAGGCGAGGTCTTCGTCCGCCAGCATCTTCGTTAAGAGGATGACCTGGCCCGTGTGCATGGAGAAGTGTTCGACGGCGTGGAAGACCGCGGCCATCAGTGTCACGTCGAGCCCCTGCACGCGGCGCGTCTCTAGCAGCGCGGCGGGGTCGAGGCGAGCGAGCGCGTCGTCCGCCTCCGAGACCGCGGCGCGTAAGCTCTTCAGCAACTCTTCGCGGGGCACCTGGCCGCGCTCGGCAAACTCGCGGTCGCGCACGCGCACGTCCGCAGCCCCGCCGACGCCGCAGACGACCCACTGCCGCAGGTTGCCTTCGAGGTGTAAGAGGAGGTTGCCGACGCTGTTCGAGCGCTCGGACGCGCGCCACCGGACCTGCTCGTCCGTGAGGCGCTTAAGGCAGCGCTCGATCTTCGGCAGGTAATCTTCGGAGAGGTGCCGGCGCGCCTCTGCGAGGAAGGCGCGGCCCGTCTTCTCTGCCTGCACACTCACTAGCCGTCCCCCGCAGGGCGCCGCTTGTGCTTGGCCTTGCGCTCGGCGGGGTGGGCGCGGTCTTCGGGTTTGGCGCGTGAGAGGGGGTGTCCGTGCGGGGCGACGGGCTTGCGTATCGGGTCGAAGAGTGGCCGCTCCTCGCGCTTGCCCGCGCGCTTCGTTCCTGACTTCTTCATCGAGAGCCTCCGGGCCTTCCGGTAACCTTTGACGCGAATGCTATGCGCGTCAGCGCTCCCGTGTCAACGTTCGGCACGACGAGCGGCGGCGGCCCGGGGGCTATACCTGCCGCCGCAGCCGCCGCTCGTCGTGTCGAGCCTTCGTGCTGTTGCCTTGGACGCTTCCCGTCAGTTGGAGACTTGAGGAGGGACGGGAGCGCTTTGAAGTGTCTACGCCTTGCTCGTCTGCGGGGTCGGGTCGGCGAACAGAGTCTTGATCGCCTGCGCCGTCTCGGAGCGGCGCTTCTGCTGGAACTCGTTGACCCACTGCGAGACGGTCGCGACCATGTCGCGGGCGGCCTCCTTCGCGGAGGTGCGTTCGGCGGCCGGCTCGGCCACCGCGGGCTGTTGCTGACGATTCCTCTCGTCGCGCTTGATGACTTTGATCGGGGTTTTCTTCTGCATGATGATTATTCCGTTTTACGAATCGATGTTCGTGTCAGTGTAAGACGAACAAGCGTGCCGTAAAGTTCCCTTTTGTTCGGTTACCGCCTGCCCGTCGGGCTCGCTTGGCTTAAAAAGCAAATCAAGGGCCACGACCTTCCCGTTAACACACGGGCATGCCGCCGCTCGCTCGTCGTGAGACCGTCGCAATAAATCTTTGACATCTCGGGCCGGACGGCCACGCCTGCGCGAGGTTTTTCCAGGAAGCTTTCGCGGGAGCAACATAACAGATGCGCGAAGTCGGGCAACTGTTGCCCGCCCATTTACGCCACGGCCGCGCCCCTTTTCGTCCAAGCCCCGCAACGGCCCCGGACAGAGCACCCTCGCGCGTGGCCTCTTTGCGAACAGACGCCACACCGCCACACCCGCGTTCGCAGAATGCGAAGCCGAGACCGCCCCCGCGCTCTTTGCCAAAACAGACCGGACGGTCGCCGACTCTTCGGACAAGGCTGAGGGTCACTCGACCCGCCGAAAACACAGGCGACACGCATACAACTTCAAACAATTCAAGCCCGCGCCGGCCTGCCCGCGAGTTGGCATGTGCGTTGCCCTTTCGCCGTGCGTGATGCTTGTGAACGAACTCTTCATCATCTACCTCGCGGCGGCGGCCCCCTTCGGCGTCGCGCGATTCCTCTCGGAGCACGCGGGCGGCGCTCGCGTCGGCGAGGCACTCTTTAAGGCCGCGGGCGCCGCGCTCGCCTGGCCCTACACCTCTCTGCCCCGCCTGCTCCGCCGGCTCTCTTCTTTAAAGACGAATGAGACGAACGCCTCCCCGTCGAGCGCGCCCGACGAGCGGCGCGTGGAAGAGGTGAAGCGTGGCGCGGTCAACGCGCTGCGCGTCGTCGAAGACCTGCTCGCCGATGCCGGCGCGCTCGAAGAAGAGTCGGAGCGTCACAAGCTCTACGCCGCGCGCGAATGCGTCGAGCGTTACGCGGGGCTCGCAGTCGCCTGCGCCGCGGCCAGCGCCGACGCGCGCCCCACGCCGCGCGAGTTGGAGTTGTGCCGCATCGCCGGCCGCGGCGGTGACGACCTGCTCGTCGCCGGCCGCTGCGTCCACCGCCGCAACGTGACGCGGCTCCTCGCGCACCGCGAGCGCGCCAGCACCGAACTCGTCGCCGCGCTCGCCGCCGTCCGCGAAGCCGCCCTCAAACTGTATCCGCGGACGCACGACGCTTATGCCTCGGAGCATTTACGCAACTCCGACCCGCGCCGGATTTCTGAGCCCCTGTTGCGCGCACTCTCGCGCGTCGTCGAGTTGCTCTCCCTCTTCGACGAGCGCACGGCGCTGGTCTCAGTGGCGCGCATGCTCGACGCAGAATGCCGGCGCGCCGCGTCGGCCGCCGCCGAAACGTTGGGCGGCCTCGAAGGAGAAGAACCATGTACGACACAGGCGGTTCCTACAGCGTTTGTCAGCCCACGACTCAGGACATCCACATCGCGCAGCGCATGAGCTGGCTCAGGCAGGAGATCGACCCTGACGTGCAGCGCCGCCGTCTTCTCTGGGAGAAGGAGCAGGCCGGCGCGCTCTCGATGCGAAGCCCGATGACGACGGAGCAGGCGTACCGCCTGTTCGGCACCTTCCTCGGCCTGTTCCCGCCCTTCGCCCTCTTCCAGCAAATCTTCCTGGGGAGGAATAACGATGAGTCCTGGCTCGTCGCGCTCTGCGTCGGGATGAACGTCATCTGCTGTCTGGTCGGGCGCTGGTTCGGCGGCTACCTCGGGCGCTGGTCGGGCAACCCGCGCACGCGGTCGCTCGTCGGATTCGCCTTCGTCGTCTTCATCATGGCCGTGGCGTGGAGCGTCGTGACGGGCGGCCTGGGCGGCGCGCTCTTCTTCGGCATCGGCGCGATCTTCGGCGCGTTCATCGCGGGGCCCGTGGCGTTCGTGGGCTTCCCAGCCTTCGCGATTCTTCACCGCCTCATCTCCCGCGGTGGTATGATTGAGGCGCGCCACACCTGGCCGCTCGCGTTCGGCATCCCTTTGACGATAGCCGCGATGATTTTGAGCCCCTGGCTCAAGTAGCAGGCGGTAGGCAGTAGGCAGTTGAAGACTTACTGCCTAACTGCCTACCGCCATCTGCCTACCGCCCACTGTCCCATGCTTCTCGCGCTGCTGCTGCTCTCGCTCTTCACGCTCGTGCTGCTCGGCTTCTACGTCTTCGTGGCCGCGCCGCGCAGTCGCGGCCACCAGACGTTCGCGGCCTTCATCGCCTGCCTCGCGCTGTGGACGATCAACGACATCCTGATGTGGGGGTTCGGAGGCGGGCGCGGGCTCGCGGCGTGGTGGGCGGGGACGAGCTTCGCGCTCTCGCTCCTGCTCCAGCTCGCGTTCGTCGTCTTCGCCTGGGTCTTCCCCGAAAACTCCGAGGTGCCCGTCAGGCGCGCGGCCGTGATGTTCGCGCCGGGACTCGTGCTCGTGCCGGCGGCGCTGGCGGGGATGATGTGGAGCGGCATCGAGTTCGACGGCGCCGACTTCAGGATTCGTCTGACGCCGCTCGCCTACGCCTTCGGCCTCTACATCTACGGCCTGTTCGCGTACGGGTTCGCGCTGCTCTTCCGGAAGTGGCGCCGCTACCGCGGGAGCCTCTGGGGCAAGCAGCTCGGCGCGATCCTCTTCGCGCTCGTCGTCACGGCGACGTTGAAGACGGCGGCCAACATCGTGCTGCCGCTCCTGGGCGTCTACACGCTTCTCCCCGTCGGCTCGGTCTTCGTCCTGGTCGGCGCGGTCATCTACGCCTACGCCATCACGAACTTCAAGCTCTTCTCCATCCAGTCGGCGCTCGACCAGTTCCGCCTCTTCCCCATCGCCTACAAGGTCGCCTTCTCCATCGCGGCCGTCGCGGTCCTGAGCTTCGTGCTCTTCCAGGTGCCCATCGTCTGGTGGAGCTTCGCCGACCACTCGGTCGTGGCCTGGAAGCGCTACCTCGTCTTCAGCGTCATCACCGCGCTCGTGCCGAACCTGCTGCTCGTCGCGCTCGTCATCCGCACCATCTCGCGCCCCCTGCGCCGCGTGACCGAGGCCGCCGTGGACGTGGCCGGCGGCGCCTACGGCACGCAGGTCGAACTCAAGAGCAACGACGAGGTCGGGCTGCTCGCCGCCTCCTTCAACGAGATGAGCCGCAAGATGGCCGAGGACATCGAGCGCCTGCGCGCGCTCAACGAACACCTCGTCCGGGCCGAGAAGCTCGCGGCCGCGGGCGCGCTCGCCGCCGGCGTCGCGCACGAGGTCAACAACCCGCTCGCCTCCATCTCCTCGCTCATCCAAATGCTCCAGTCGCGCCCGCCCGGCGCAGAGAACGAGGCCGAGACGCGCGAAATGCTCCGGCTCATCTCCACGCAGATCGCGCGCATCTCGCAAGTCCTGCGCGACATGCTCGACTTCGCGCGCCAGCGCCCGCCCGCGCGCTCGTCGCTCGACCTCGCGCGCGTCGTCGAATCCTCCTTACGACTCGCCGCCTTCGACAAGGGTTTTAAGCGTCTGCGCGTCACGACCGAGTTTGACGAAAGAGTCCCCAAAGTCTCCGCCGACCCCGACCAGTTGCAGCAGGTCTTCCTCAACCTCCTGCTCAACGCGCGCGACGCGATGCCCGAGGGCGGCGACCTGCGCGTCAAGCTCTCCTTCGAAGAGGAGGGCGGCGAGGTCTACGTCGAGTTCGCGGACACCGGCCACGGTATCCCCTCGGAAGTTCTGCCGCACGTCTTCGACCCCTTCTTCACGACGAAGCACGCGGGCGCGGGGCTCGGGCTCGCCGTCTGCTACGGCATCATCACGGCGCACGGCGGGCACGTCTCGGTCGAGTCGGGCGGCGAGCTGCGGGGCACGACCATTCGCGTCGCGCTCCCCGGCGACGGGACGGCGGCATCCGAGCTTGCGCCGCGCGCGCCCGTTGTGCAGACTTCCACGGCCGGGAGTTTTAAACTTTGAGACTTGAAACTTGAACTTTCAAACAGGGAGACGATGTTCAGCCGACGCATCGACGAGGAGCTGGAGCTGCGCCCGGTGGACGAGCGCCTGGCGGAGGAACTGACGGCGCTCGTCCGCCGCGACCTCGCACACCTGCGGCCGTGGATGCCCTGGGCGACCGAGCGCTACTCGGTCGAGGACGCGCGCGAGTTCATCCGCCGCCAGATACGACAGTACGCGGAAGACATGGGCTTCGCCACGCTCATCTTCTACCGCGGCCGCGTCGCGGGGAGCATCGGCTACAACAACATCGACTGGGCGAACCGCAAGACCGACATCGGCTACTGGCTCGGCGCCGACTTCCAGGGGCGCGGCCTGATGACGCGCTCCTGCCGCGCGCTCATCGAGCACGCCTTCCGCGAGCTGCGGCTCAACCGCGTCGAGATCTACTGCGCCGTCGAGAACGTCCGCAGCCGCCGCATCCCCGAGCGCCTCGGCTTCACGCAGGAGGGCACCCACCGGCAGGCCGAGTGGGTGCACGACCACTTTAAAGACCTCGTCTCCTACTCGATGCTCGCGCACGAGTGGAAGGGATAAAAGGTGCCGGGTGTTGGGTGCCGGGTTGTTGCTTTTGCCCAACACCTATAACCCAACACCCTCTCGGACAAATGAGCACACAGTCACTCATCCTTGTCGCCGAAGACGAAGACCTGATGCGCGCCATCGTCACGCGCCTGCTGGAGGATGCGGGCTACCGCGTGGCGGGCGTGGCGAGCGCGGAGGAGGCACTGGAAGTCTTCGCCGCGGAGGACGTGGCCGTCACGCTGACGGACATCCGCATGTCCGGCCTGGACGGCCTCGCGCTGCTCGACCGCGTCAAGGACATCGACCCCGAGGCGCTGGTCGTCGTGATGACCGCCTACTCCTCGGTGGACTCGGCCGTCGCCGCCCTGCGCAAGGGCGCGTACGACTACATCACCAAGCCCTTCGTCAACGAAGACCTCTTACAGTCGGTCAAGAACGCCCTGCGCCAGCGCGAGCTGTTCCGCGAGAACCGCGCGCTCCGCCGCGAGCTGGACAGACGATACAGCTTCTCCGAGATCATCGGCACGTCCGAGTCCTTACAGCGCGTCTTTCGTCTGGTGGAGAAGGTTGCGGCCACGAATACGAACATCCTCGTCTACGGCGAGTCGGGGACGGGCAAGGAGCTGGTCGCCCGCGCCATCCACCACAACAGCCCGCGCGCCGACCGCCCCTTCGTCGCCATCAACTGCGGCGCGCTGCCCGAGACGCTCTTAGAGTCCGAACTCTTCGGCCACACCAAGGGCGCCTTTACCGGCGCGACCGGCTCGCGCCCCGGCCTCTTCCGCTCGGCCGAGGGCGGCACGGTCTTCTTAGACGAGATAGGTGAGATAAGTCAGGCGCTACAGGTGAGACTGCTGCGCGCCGTGCAGGAGCACGAGGTCACGCCGCTCGGCTCGTCCGCGCCCGCGCGCTTCGACGCGCGCATCATCTGCGCCACCAACCGCGACCTCGAACGCGA
Organism: Pyrinomonadaceae bacterium; assembly: GCA_045807865.1. Lineage (GTDB taxonomy): Bacteria > Acidobacteriota > Blastocatellia > Pyrinomonadales > Pyrinomonadaceae > QHXN01. The sequence goes on along the minus strand of JBJMGP010000010.1, from coordinate 1,409 downwards.
GGTCACCGAAGGGCGCTTCCGCGAAGACCTCTTCTACCGCCTCAACGTCATCGAGGTGCACCTGCCCCCCTTGCGCGAGCGGCGCGAGGACATCCCCCTGCTCGCCCGCCACTTCGTCAAGCGCACCGCGCGCGAGCAGGGCCAGGACGAGAAGCCCATCGAACCCGCGGCCATGACGGCGCTGATTAACTACAACTGGCCCGGCAACGTCCGCGAACTCCAGAACGCCATCGAGCGTGCTTTCACCCTCAGCGGCGAACGGCTCGACCTCGACAGCCTCCCGCCCCGCGTCCGCGACGCCGCCGGCTCCCACCCGGCCGTCCTCGACCCCGACGGCCTCCGCCCCACCCTCGACGAGGTCGAGCGCCGCTACATCCTCGACACCCTCGCCTCCGTCAACCAAGACAAGGCCCGCGCCGCCAACATCCTCGGCATCGACCTCTCCACCCTCTACCGCAAGCTCAAACGCTACGACGCGGTGTGACGAATCTGCCAAAAAAACGGCGGGGTTGAGTTCCGCAAAGACTCAACCCCGCCGATGCGCAATGCGACCGGAGGAATGCGCTTCTATCGTATCGCGCTAAAGTGAAATCTCAGTCGTCGTCGCGACGGCCGCGGCGCGGGGCGCGGGCCGGTTTGACCTCCGAAGGGTCAACCGTCGGGCTGGCGGCCGGCGGGTTGGCGCCCGAGGGCACGACCCACAGTTCGACCGTCAGCTCCTCGCGGAAGCCGCCGTCGACCGTCACGATGCGGTCGGCGGAGATGCCGCGGGTGTTGACCAGGTAGTTCTTGGCGCGGTCGCAACGACGCTGTGCCTCGCCCGTCCGGCCCGTGCGGCCGCCGTAGCAGACCAGGTAGCCCTGCGCCGTCGGGTCGTTCTGCAACTCGATGGCGTAGTTGTCGAGGCGGGCCTTCTCGTCGTTGAACTTGATGTTCCCGTACTCGTCAACCTTGCGGGCGATGGGCTTCGCCGGGAAGCTCACCGTGCAGCTGTTCGAGGTCGAGCAGTTGCGGTCGTAGCCGCCCACGTCCACGGTCGCCGTGATCGTGCCGGTCGCGCCGGTCGTATCGACGGTGATCGAACTGGTGCCCTGGCCGCTGCTGATCGTCCCCGAAGAGACCGTCCAGTTAAAGGTCGGCGTCACGTTCGGGTCGCCGCCAGAGACGTTCGCGGTGAACGTCACGGGCGTGCCGGCCGTGCCGGTGTCCGGGCAGCTCACGGTAACCGTCGGGCAGGCCGGCGGCGGCGCCGGGATGCAGTTGCAACGATCAACCGTCACGGTCGTCGAGGTGAAGGCGATACAGCCGCAGCCGTCGTCCACTTCCACCGTCACGGTGTAGGTGCCGGGCGCGACGCCCGCCAAATCGAGCGTGGCGTTCGGGCCGTCACCCGTCACGCGGCCGCCGGT
>JBJMGP010000009.1:0-96049 GCA_045807865.1 Pyrinomonadaceae bacterium | reverse complement strand
TGGCTTTTCAGACGGGGATACGAAAAACATTATGGCAATCGATCAGCACAATCTCTGGACAGGATTCCAAATGCCGCGCCGCCTCGCCGTCGAGGGCGAGACGCTGACCGAGCGCTACGGGCGCTTCTCCGCGCAGCCTTTCGAGCGCGGCTTCGGCACGACCATCGGTAACTCCCTGCGCCGCGCGCTGCTCTCGTCGATTGAGGGCGCGGCCATTACCGCCGTCAAGATCGAGGGCGTCGAGCACGAGTTCTCCTCGATCCGCGGCGTGGTCGAGGACGCGACCGACGTGATCCTCAACCTGAAGCAGATTCCGTTCAAGCTCCACGGCACCGAGGCCAAGACCTTGACCATCCACCGCGACGGCGCGGGCGAGGTCACGTCGGCCGACATCGAGCACGACGCCGACGTGGAGGTCTTAGACCCGAACGTCTACATCGCGACCGTCAGCGAGGGCGGCTCGCTCACCATCGAGATGCGCCTCAAGCGCGGCCGCGGCTACGTCACCGCCGAGCGCAACTTCGACGAGGACTTGAGCCTGGGCTACATCCCGATTGACTCCGTCCACACGCCGGTCAAGAAGGTCAACTACACGGTCGAGGCCGCGCGTCTGGGTCAGAACACCGAGTTCGACAAGCTGACCATCGAGGTCTGGACGGACGGCTCGGTCAAGCCGGACGACGCCATCGGGCTCGCCGCGAAGCTGATTAAGGATCACATGCAGATCTTCATCAACTTCGAGGAGGACACCGACGAGTTCGCCTACCAGAACATCGAGCGCCCGCCGCTGCCGCGCAACGATGTGCTCGACCGCTCGGTGGACGAGCTGGAGCTGTCGGTCAGGTCTTACAACTGCCTGAAGAACGCCAACATCCGCTCCATCCGCGACCTCGTCCAGCGCTCCGAGCGCGAGATGCTCGCCACGAAGAACTTCGGCAAGAAGTCCTTGAACGAGATCAAGGAGATTCTGCACGGCATGGGGCTCGACTTCGGCATGGCCTTCGACGAGCAGGGCAACCCCATCCCCGGCTCCGGCGGCTCGGACATCGACCTCAGCGAGTACTCGGACGACGAGGACGACGAGGAGTAAAAACCGTAAACGGTAAACCGTGAATCGCGACGAGATGGTCGTTCTTCCTGTCACGGTTCACGGTTTACGGTTCACGCAAAGGATTTGTCATGCGACACTTGAATGCACACCGGAAACTCGGGAGGACGAGCGAGCACCGCATGTCGATGCTGCGCAACCTCGCGACCTCGCTGATCAACGCGCGCGACGAGCGCATCATCACGACCGTGCCGAAGGCGAAGGAACTGCGTCCCTTCGTCGAGCGCGTCATCACCCTGGCCAAGCGCGCGGGCGCGCTCACGGGCGACGACGCGGCCGCGCAGGCTCTCCACCTGCGCCGCCAGGCCGCCGGCTTCTTCCACGCGGGCAACGCGCGCCGCTCCGAGGACGCCGCGCGCGGGCGCAAGCAGGCGGAGATTCCGCGCACCGCGGGCGTCGCCGCCCTCAAGCGCCTCTTCGGCGAGTTGGGGCAGCGCTACGCTGAGCGCCCGGGCGGCTACACGCGCATCATCCGTTTGGGCCGCCGCGACGGCGACAACGCCGAGCTGGCGATCATCGAGCTGGTCGATAACCCGCGCGAGGCGCTCGATTCGAAGAAGGCCAAGTCGGCCGGCAAGAAGAAGTCCGCCAAGGCGGGCTCGAAGGCCGAGACCTCTTCGGCCGAGTCCACGAAGAAGGCGTCCGGCGGCGGGCGCCGCTCGAAGAAAACCGAATCGACCGCGGCCGAGCAGGAGATGGAGTAGTCAAAGCGGAAGGGCCGTCGCGCGCCGCGACTCAGGCGCCAGAAGCTTTACCGGCGCGCGACGTATAGAGAAAGCCCGACGGCCCTTAGTTCGAAAAAGCCCCACGCGCCCGCCTCGCTCGGCAAGCGTCGGAGGGGCTTTTCTCTTGCGCGGGCCCGGCGGCCGGCGTTGAACTCCGGAGGCAGAAGATGAGCACGAGCGATCAGAATCAGGCACGGCCGGGCGAGGGTGTTGGCGACACGGGCACGGCCGCCACGCCGCAGGCCGAGACCCCGGGCGCCGAACGCGGCGCGCGCCACGGCCGGGGTCGCCGGGGCCGGACGGGCGGCCGCCACGAGCAGGGAGGACGGCCGCCGCAGGGGCAGACCCCGCGCCGCCCCGACACCGGGCTCAACATGGACGAACTGCGCGAGCTGACCGACCTCTTCTCGGCGCACGGCCTGACCGACTTCGAGTTCGAGAACGCGGAGATACGCATCCGCCTCAGCCGCAACCCCGCGCCGACGGGGGCCGCCGCGCACGCGGCCGTCCCGACGAACGCGCCCGCGCCGACGGCTCTGCACACGGCCGCGAGCTTCGTCGCCCCGCCGCCTGGCGCGCAGACGGCGCCGGCCGCGACCGAAAGCGGCGCGCCGCCCTCGGCCGCGACCACGGAGGCGCCCGAGGAGGAGTTGCACGTCATCACCTCGCCCATCGTCGGCACGTTCTACCGCGCGTCGTCGCCCCAGGTCGACTCCTTCGTCAAGGTCGGCTCGCAGGTCGAGAACGACACGGTCGTCTGCATCATCGAGGCGATGAAGCTGATGAACGAGATTCAGGCCGAGACCACAGGCACCGTCGCCAAAATCTACGTCGAGAACGGCCAGCCGGTCGAATACGGCCAGCCGTTATTCGGAGTGAAGAGATAGTTCAAAGTGGCAGGCTCAAAGTTGAAGAGACAAGCTTTGAACTTTGAACCTGCCACTTTGAGCTTTGAACTTACATGCGCCGATTCCGCAAAATCCTGATCGCGAACCGCGGCGAGATCGCGTGCCGCATCATCTGGACGTGCAAGGAGATGGGCATCCAGACGGTCGCCGTCCACTCGACGGCCGACCGCGACTCGCTGCACGTGCGCTTCGCCGACGAGGCCGTCTGCATCGGCGGCCCGACCTCGCAGCAGAGCTACCTCAACATCCCCTCGGTCATCGCCGCCGCCGAGATCACGAACGTGGACGCCATCCACCCCGGCTACGGCTTCCTCGCCGAGTCGGCGCAGTTCGCCGAAATCTGCGAGGCGTGCAACATCAAGTTCATCGGCCCGCGCGCCGAGGTCATCCGCATGATGGGCGACAAGGTCGAGGCGCGCCGCGCGATGAAGGAGGCGGGGCTGCCCATCCTTCCCGGGAGCCCGGACCCCTTGAAGTCTGAGGAGGAGGCGACGGCGCTCGCGCGCGAGATCGGTTACCCCGTCATCATCAAGGCTGCGGCCGGCGGCGGCGGGCGCGGCATGCGCATCGTCCGCAGCGAAGAGGAGCTCGCCCCCGCCATGCGCACGGCCGCGACTGAGGCGGCCGCCGCGTTTAAGAACGGCGACATCTACGTCGAGAAGTACGTCGAGAACCCGCGCCACATCGAGATTCAAGTCCTCGCGGACGAGCACGGCCACTGCATCCATCTCGGTGAGCGCGACTGCTCGATTCAACGTCGCCACCAGAAGCTCATCGAAGAGGCGCCCTCGCCGGTGCTGACGCCCGAGCTGCGCGAGCGGATGGGCACGGCCGCGGTCGATGCCTGCCGCCGCGTCGGCTATTCGAGCGCGGGCACCATCGAGTTCCTCCTCGACGAAGACGGCCAGTTCTACTTCATGGAGATGAACACGCGCATCCAGGTCGAGCACCCCGTGACCGAGATGATCACGCTCGCCGACATCGTGCGCAACCAAATCTTCGTCGCGCAGGGCGACCCGCTCTGGTACGAGCAGTCGGACGTGATCTTCAACGGCCACTCCATCGAGTGCCGCATCAACGCCGAAGACCCGGAGACGTTCGCGCCCTCGCCCGGTCGCATCACGGCCTACAACGCCCCGGGCGGCCCCGGCGTGCGTTTAGACACGGCGGCCTACAACGGCTACTTCGTGCCGCCCTACTACGACTCGCTCATCGCCAAGCTCATCGTCCACGCGCGCACGCGCGAGGTGGCGATTGCGCGCATGCGGCGCGCGCTCGAAGTGATGGTGGTCGAGGGCATCAAGACGACGATCCCGCTCCACCGCGCCATCATGGAAGACCCGTACTTCCGGGCCGGCGAGTACTCGACGCGCTTCATGGAGCAGTTCTTCGAGCGGCGCAAAAATCAGGGCATGTCGGCCGCCTCGGTGGGCGACTGAGACCGCTCCGAAGGGCGCGCGAAAAAGGCGTTGCCGCGGTTTGACGGGGCTGGGTATCGCCTTTATAATGAAGGACTTTTCTGGGGCGGCCAGCGCCGTCTGTGTGTAGGAGGAGTGAGAGAAATGGCTTACGCAATCATACGTTCCGGCGACAAGCAGTTCCGCGTCGAAGAGGGCGGCACCGTCCGTGTGCCGACGCTCGACGCGCAGGCCGGCGACTCGGTCGAGCTGGAAGCGCTCGTCATCGGCGGCGGCGAGGCGGGCGTGCTCGTCGGTGCCCCGGCGGTCGAAGGCGTGAAAGTCTCCGGCACCGTCGTCGACCACGGCCGCGGCACCAAGGTGATCGTCTTCAAGAAGAAGCGTCGCAAGCAGTACAAGCGCACCCAGGGCCACCGGCAGAACTACACGACCGTCAAGATCGACTCGATTGGTTAATCGACTGAGGTTTCATCATGGCACATAAGAAGGGCGTTGGCTCATCGCGCAACGGCCGCGACTCGCACTCGCAGCGGCTCGGCCTGAAGAAGTTCGGCGGCGAGGCCGTGCTGGGCGGCAACATCCTCGCGCGGCAGCGCGGGACGAAGTGGAAGCCGGGCAAGAACGTCGGCCGCGGCAAGGACGACACGCTGTTCGCGCTCATCGACGGCGTGGTCAAGTTCGAGGACAAGGGCCGGCAGGGCAAGTACATCAGCGTCTACCCGGCGCAGGCCACGGCCGCGCCCGCAGAGGAGGCGCCGGCCGCAGCCGCGTAAGGCAGTCCGAACAACCGCCGGGTTGCTTCTGATGCGACGCCCGCGCCGAGTCCGACACTCGTAGCGCCGGGCGTCGTTTCCATTTTTGATTTAAGTGTTTATTGACCGGGCGAAGATCAGGGTTCGAGGGGGACACGGCGGGAACGGCGTGACGGCCTTCCGTCGCGAAAAGTTCGTGCCGCGCGGCGGGCCTTCGGGCGGCGACGGCGGTCGCGGCGGCGACGTGTGGCTGGTGGGCGACACGGCTTTGAACACGCTGCTCCACCTGCGCTACAACCCGGAGCACACGGCCGACCGCGGCCGGCACGGCGAGGGCTCGAACCGCTCGGGGCGCGAGGGCGACGACGTGACGGTGCGCGTGCCCGTCGGCACTCAGGTCGTGGACACGGAGACGGGTGACGTGCTCGTGGACATCGCGGAGGAAGGGCAGCGGTGGCTGGCGGCGAAGGGCGGGCGCGGCGGCTTCGGCAACGCGCACTTCGCCTCCTCGACCAATCGCGCGCCGCGCTACCACCAGGAGGGAAGCCCCGGCGAGGAGCGCGAGCTACAGCTGGAGCTGAAGCTGCTGGCGGACATCGGGTTGGTCGGCTTTCCCAACGCGGGGAAATCGACCCTGATCTCGACCGTCTCCGCGGCGAAGCCGAAGGTGGCCGACTACCCTTTCACGACGCTGGAGCCGCACCTCGGCGTCGTAGACCTCGGCGAGTACCGCACGTTCGTCGTCGCGGACATCCCGGGGCTCATCGAGGGCGCGCATGGCGGGGCGGGGCTGGGCGACCGCTTCCTGCGTCACGTCGAGCGCACGCGGCTGCTGCTCCACCTCGTTGATGTGTCGTCGCTCTCGGGGCGCGACCCCGTGTCGGACTACGAGGTCATCAACCGCGAGCTGGCCGCGTACGACCCGCAGCTCGCAGAGCGCCCGCAGTTCGTGGTCGCGACCAAGCTCGACGCGCTCGACGAGCCCGAGCGGCTCGAAAGGTTGAAGGAGAGAGCGCGCGCGGACGGCCGAGAGTTCTTCGAAATCTCTTCGGTGACGAACCGCGGCGTGAAAGAGCTGGTGCACGCGACCGCGGCGAAGCTCGAAGAGATCGGGCGCGCGCCCGTCATCGAGACGCGCGAGACCTTGATGGGAGACTTCGAATGACGAGCGAGCGGAGTCGCGTTGCCATCTACGGCGGGACGTTCGACCCCATCCACGTCGGCCACGCGGCGGTGGCGCGCGGCCTGCTCGAACTCTTCGGGCTCGACGAGGTCGTCTTCGTCCCGGCCTACGTCGCGCCGCACAAGCGTGACCGGAAGGTGAGCCCGGCGCTCGACCGCTACGCGATGCTCGCCCTAGCGACGCAGGAGGAGAGGTGGTTCCGCATCTCGACCGTCGAACTGTCGGCGCCCGAGAAGCCCTACACGGTCGAGACGCTCACGCGCTTCTGCGGCAGCTTGGGCGAGACCGCGCGCCTCTTCTTCATCATGGGTGCCGACTCGTGGGAGGAGATTACGACGTGGCGCGAGTGGGAGCGCGTGCTCGGGCTGACCGACCATCTGGTCGTGACGCGGCCCGGTTACGAGCTTCCCGTCGGGCACGTGACCGAGGCGGTGCGCGGGCGAATCGTGGACGTGCGCGGTCTGTCGAGAGGGCGCGTCGAGGAGGAGCTTGAGAAGCACGAAGGGCCGCGCGTCTACCTGACGGACGTGGTCAACCTGAAGCTTGCGGCGACGGACGTGCGCGCGGCGGTCGCACGCGGCGAGTGGCGCGCGCTCAAAGAGTTGGTGAAGCCGCAGGTGGCCGAGTACATCTGGAAATACGGACTTTACAGGGAGACGGATGGGACAGAATTCTCCGATGCCGGAATCAAGGGAACACATTGAAGAAGGGCGCGCGCCCGAAGGTGAGCGGGCCGAGGGCGCACAGCCTTCGTCCGCGGAACTCGACGAACGTTTGCGGCTCGCGCTGCACGCGGCGGGCGAGAAAAAGGCGCACGACCTCGTCGTCCTCGACCTACGCGAGGTGGCGAGCTTCACCGACTACTTCATCATCGCCAGCGGCACGAACGTGCGGCAGGTGCAGGCCGTCGCCGATGCGGTGCAGGAGCAGTTGCGCAAGCAGTTGAGCGTGAAGCCCGCGCGCGTCGAGGGCTACAACTCGGCCGAGTGGGTGCTGCTCGACTACGGCGACTTCATCTTCCACGTCTTCGAGGAGAAGTCGCGCCGCTTCTACGACCTCGAACGCCTCTGGCGCGACGCGGCGCGGGTGCCGCTCCCGCCCGATTTGACGGCGGGCGAAGGCCCGGGCGGGGGCTCTTTGAGAGACGCGAGATGATCGAGCTGGTCGCGCGTTCCGAGGCCATGCGCGAGGCCGTCCGCCTCGCCGGGCGCGTGGCCGCGACCGACGCGAACGTCCTCGTCACCGGCGAGTCGGGCGCGGGCAAGGATGCGCTCGCGCTCTACCTGCACGCGCAGAGCCCGCGCGCCGCGGGGCCGTTCGTCCGCATCGACTGCGCGGCGCTGCCGGCCGAGTTGTTGGAGGCCGAGCTGTTCGGCTACGAGCGCGGGGCGTTCACGGGCGCGACCGCGGCCAAGCCCGGGAGGCTCGAAGCCGCGCACAAGGGCACGCTCGTCCTCGACGAGATCGCGCACCTGCCGCGCGACGCGCAGGCGAAGCTTCTGCGCGTCATCGAGCGGCGCGAGTTCGAACGCCTGGGCGGGCGCCGGACGGTGCGTGTGGACGCGCGGCTCCTGGCGCTGACGAACGTAGACCTCGACGACGCAGTCCGTCGCCGCGCGTTTCGCGAAGACCTCTTCTATCGCCTCAACGTCGTGCGCATACACGTCCCGCCGCTGCGCGAGCGGCGCGAGGACGTGGGGACTCTGGCCGAGAAGTTCCTCTCGGCCTACGCGGTCAAGCACGGCCGCCCCGCGCGCCGGTTTGACGCGGGCGCGCTCGCGGCGCTCGGGCTCTACGACTTCCCGGGCAACGTCCGTGAACTCGCGAACGTCGTCGAGCGCGCCGTCATCGTCTCGGACGGGCGCGAGGTGTGCGCGAAGGACTTGCCGGAGGCGGTGCTGGCGTCCGCGGCCCTCGGGGCGCGGCGCGAGCGCCGGCCGACGCTCGCCGAGCTGGAGGCCGAATATATCCGGGAGGTGCTCGCCGCCGCCCGCGGCAACAAGTCCGAGGCGGCGCGCGTCCTCGGCATCAGCCGCAAGAACCTCTACGAGAGGCTCGCGAGGCAGCCGGCTCGAACCGTCGGTCAGGCTTCCGACGACACTGAAAAGCCTGTAACTGAAGGCTGACCGCTGGCGTCTCCTCTTATGCGGCTGCGAATCATCTGGGTGGGGAAGACGCGGGACGCACACCTGCGCGCGCTCGTCGCGGAGTACCTGAAGCGGCTCTCGCGTTTCGTCCGGTGCGAGGTGACGGAGCTGCGCGAATCGGCCACGGAAGACCCGCGGGCGTGCCTGGACGAGGAGGGCAAACGCATCACGGGTGCTCTCGCATCAGATGCTCTGACGATTCTCCTCGACGTGTCGGGCAAGACCCATTGGAGTTCCGAGGAGCTGGCCGCGCGGGTCGAAGAGTGGGAGGGGCGCTCGGTCAAAGAGGTAGCGTTCGTGGTCGGCGGACATCTCGGCGTCTCGGACGAGGTGCGGCGGCGCACACAGGTACGCTGGTCGCTCTCAAGGCTGACGCTGACGCACGAGATGGCGCGCGTCCTCCTGGCGGAGCAACTCTACCGCGCCTACACCATCGCGCGGGGGCTGCCCTATCAGAAGTGAAAGTTCGGCGGGACGGTTTTTGAAACCGCGGCCCGCGAGAAGCGTATACACACGGTTTAAGGACAAGCGGGGTTAAAGAAGGAGCATACAACGGAATGGATAAGAGGAAGACGAAGTCGTACCGCGACCGCCTGCTCGCGCGCCGCGAGTCGCTCTTCAGCCAGGTGACCGAGGCCGAGATGTCGAGCCGCGAGCGCGACCTCGAAGCCACGCAAGACCCGGCCGACATGGCGGCCAACGCCTACACCAAGGAGCTTCTGATCTCGATGTCGGCCAACGACCGGAAGCTCCTCCTGCTCATCGACGAGGCGCTGGAGCGCGTCGAGGGCGGCGAGTACGGCGAGTGCGTCAACTGCGGCGAGCCCGTCGCGGAGAAGCGGCTCGACGCGGTGCCCTGGACGCGATACTGCCTCAAGTGTCAGGACTTGCAGGAGCGCGGCCTGCTCAACGAAGACGAGGACTAAGAGAGCACTTTTTTCGAACGAAGCCCCCGGCGCCGGAAAACTCCGGCGCCGGGGGCTTCGCGTTTGTGTTAGATTTCGGGAGACATCCCGGCATTTTAACTCCGCCCCGCCAGGCCGAGCGACCACGGTCGTCTGATGGCGAGGCTCAACGACAGACTCGACAAACTCTTCGACGCGGCGCTCGCGCTCGTCTATCCGCAGGCGTGCGCCGCGTGCGCCGTGTGCGAGGTCGAGAGGCGCGCGGACTGGCCCGCCTGCGCCGCGTGCTGGGCCGCGACGAGTATCTTCAACGGCGACGAGACGCTCTGCTGGAAGTGCGGCGCGCCCGCGGGCGGGCAGGTGCCTCTGGAGGTTCGGCCGACCGTCCGGTGCCGTCGCTGCGAATCGGAGGAGTTCGACGCGGCGCGCGCCTGCGGGCTCTACGAGGGCGCACTGCGCGCGGCCGTGCTGGGCCTGAAGCGCGACCCGTTCGTGCCGCCGCGTCTCGCGCACATGCTGCGAGAGGCGGCACGACGCGCGCCGCTCGACGCCTCAACTCTCGTCGTCCCCGTCCCGCTCCACCCCGCGCGCGAACGCGAGCGCGGCTTCAACCAGGCGACCCTGCTCGCGTCCGCGGTCGCCAGAGTGGCGGGCCTGCCCCTCGACAACCGGAGCCTCGCGCGCGTCGCGCACAGCGAGCGGCACCGCGCCGGCCTCGACGCACGCGCGCGCCGCGAGAGCGTCGAAGGCGCCTTCGCCGTCACACGCCCACGCCTCGTCCGCGGCGAAGCCGTCCTGCTCGTCGATGACGTTTTCACCACCGGCGCCACGGCCTCGGCCTGCGCCCGCGCCCTGCTCGACGCGGGCGCCCGCGCCGTCTTTGTCCTCACCGCCGCGCGCGCAGTATGATTGCGGGCATGAGAGAACTCTATCCTCCGATTGAGCCCTACGATAGCGGGCGGCTTCAGGTCTCGCCCCTCCACAACATCTACTACGAGCAGTGCGGCTACCCGGAGGGGCAGCCCGTCGTCTTCCTGCACGGCGGCCCGGGCGGCGGCATCGTGCCCGACTACCGGCGCTACTTCGACCCGGCCGCCTACCGCGTCGTCCTCTTCGACCAGCGCGGCTCGGGGCAGAGCACGCCGCACGCGGAGCTGGAAGGGAACACGACGTGGGAGCTGGTCGGGGATATCGAGAAGCTGCGCGAGCAGTTGGGCGTAGAGACCTGGCATGTCTTCGGCGGTTCGTGGGGGAGCACGCTCGCGCTCGCCTACGCCGAGATGCACCCCGGTCGCGTGCGCTCGCTGACCCTGCGCGGCATCTTCCTGTGCCGGCCGCAGGAGATCAGCTGGTTCTACCAGGAGGAGCAGGGCGCGAGCTGGCTCTTCCCGGACGTGTGGGAAGAGTACAAGAAGGTTATCCCCGAGGGGGAGCGCGGCGACTTCGTCTCCGCGTACTACCGGCGGCTGACGAGCGAGGACGAGGCCGTCCGTTTGGAGGCCGCGCGCGCGTGGAGCGTGTGGGAGGGGAGCACTTCGAAGTTGCTCTTCGACTATGCGTCCATCGAGAAGTTTGCCGACCCGGAGTTCGCGCTCGCCTTCGCGCGCATCGAGTGCCACTACTTCATGAACAACGCCTTCTTCCCGACCGACAACTACCTGATCGAGAACGTCGGCCAGATACGTAACATCCCGGCCGTCATCGTGCAGGGGCGTTACGACGTGGTCTGCCCCATGCGCAGCGCATGGGATCTGCACCGGGCTTGGCCCGAGGCCGACTTCCGCGTCGTCCCCGACGCCGGCCACTCCGTCACAGAGCCCGGCATTATCCACGAGCTGGTGAGCGCGACCGACAGATTCAAAGGAGCGTAAACCGTGAACCGTGAACCGTGATAAGAAAAAGCAGGTTTCCACTTGTCACGGTTTACGGTTTACGGTTCACGGTCTTTTCACGTAATATCTCGGTTCAAGATGACCGGACGTGTTTTAGTCCTGAACGCCTCTTTCGAGCCGGTGAACGTTTGCACCGAGCGCCGCGCCGTCGTGATGATCTTCAAAGGCATCGCCCGGATGGAGGAGCACAACGGCCACATGCTCCACTCTTCGCGCATCACGATGCACGCCCCCTCGGTCATACGCCTGGTCGAGTACATCCACATCCCTTACAAGAGCCGCTCGCTCTCGCGCAAGAACATCCTCTTGCGCGACCATTCGACATGCCAGTACTGCGGCCGGCAGTTCTCGCCTTCGGAGCTGACGCTCGATCACGTCTTCCCCCGCTCGCGCGGGGGGGAGAGTACGTGGGATAATCTGGTCGCGTGCTGCAAGCGCTGTAACCACCAGAAGGGGAGCCGGACGCCCGAGGAGGCGCGGATGCACCTCATCCGGCGGCCGCGCGCCTTCTCGCTGCACGTCAACCGCCAGATCATGCGCTACATCGGGCGCGCGGACGAGACCTGGCGCAAGTACCTCTTCTACGAGTCGGGCGGCGAGGGTTAGGGCCAGACCGCTTCAGATTTATGACGAACCCGACCGCCGGGTCGGCAGTCTTTTAAGGAGCTTATTCAGATGAACTTCAGCGGCTGGGAAATACTCGTCGTCCTCTTCGTCGTCCTCCTGCTCTTCGGCAGCTCGCGCCTGCCACAGCTCGCGCGCGGTATGGGCAAGAGCATCAACGAATTCAAGAAGGGCATCTCCGAGGGCAGCAGCAAGGAGGACGAGCGCGAGCTGGCCGAGAAGCGACGCGAACAGCTCGGCGACTCCGAGCGCGCCCGCGACGAAGAGCTGGCCTCCGCCGACAGGTACACCAAGTCGAGCTGAAAAAGGCCGTAAACCGTAAACGGTAAACCGTGACAAGATAAGGCAGGCCCCTCTTGTCACGGTTTACCGTTTACGGTTTACGGCCTTTACTTACCCCGCCTTCTTCCCCACGACTATCGTCGCCTTGACCGTGAGCGAGAAGTCGCCCTCGTGGCGGTCGTCGTCGATGATGCGGGCGACCTCTTCCAGAACGTTTGCGCGGGCCTCCTCGTCTGGGAGCGAGTCGAGCCAGCGGTCGAGCAGGAAGTCCTGCACGAGCGGCGCGTCGAGGAACTCACGCCCCGAGGGGTAATCGAACTCCTCGATCTGCGTCCACGACCCGACCTCTTCGAGCGCCTCGCGCCGCGCCAACGCCTCCACGCCCGAGACGGTCGGCAGCTCCGCCATGAGCGAGCCGACGCCCGCCGCTGCTTCGGCGTAGCCCGCGTTGGCCAGCGCCTCCCAGTAGACCGAGAAGAATTCGCCGAAGCTCGAAGAGGACGCGACGCTCATCGAGACGGTCGCGCCCGGCGCGGCCACGCGCACCATCTCGGCGAGCACCTCGGGCAGACGCTCAGGCGCGACGAGCGAGGCATCGCCGACGACGAGGTCGAACTGCTCGTCCTCGAACGCCAGGTCTTCGAGCTGCGTGTGCCGGAAGTCGGCGCCCGCATCCTCGACCGATGCGGCCTTCGCGCGCGCCAGCTCCACCTGCTCCTCGCTCTCCTCGACGCCGACCACCTCCAGCGCCGCGCCGCCCCGCGCCGCCAGCGCCAGCGCGTGCCCGCCCGTCCCCGAGCCGACGTAGAGCGCCCGCCCCTCCTTCGGCAGCGTGACGTGCTGGTCGATCAAGTCCGCGAACCGCTCGCCCCAGTCGGGCGCCACGTACAGGTCGTGCAGAAATGCCAACTCCTTGTCCGACTTCCTCGTTGTCATAAGTTTGAAGGGAGTCAGAGGACAGAAGACAGAAGACAGAATGATAAGGCGGAGACCGCTATTATTCTGACTCCTGACTGCTGACTCCTGACTCATCGTCTTCCCAATACTTTCTCCCCTGTAAGCCTTCCGGCAGGCAGGCCATCTCGCGGCTGGCCGCGGGATCCTCGTGCGCGTAGCGGTAGCCTCGCCCGTAGCCCTGCCGCTTCATCAAAGACGTGACGGCGTTACGCAGGTGGAGCGGAACCGGCTCGCGCGCGGTCTCGGAGGCGTCCACGGCCGCGGCCATGTAGGCGCGCTTGACGCCGTTCGACTTGGGCGCGCGCGCAAGGTAGATGGTCGCCTGCGAAAGCGGGTAGAGCGCCTCGGGCAGACCGATGAGCTGCGTGATCTGCGCGGCCGCGGCGGCCTGCACCATCGCCTGCGGGTCCGCGAGCCCCACGTCCTCGGAGGCGAGGATGCAGAGGCGGCGCGCGATGAAGACGGGGTCGGCGCCGCCCTCGATGAGCCGCGCGAGCCAGTAGAGTCCCGCGTTCACGTCAGAGTTGCGCAGGGACTTGATGAGCGCGGAGGCGAGGTTATAGTGCTCCTCGCCGCCCTTGTCGTACGCATAGCGCGCGCGGCCCAGAGCCTCGACGACCGTCTCTTCCGTCAGAACGCGCGCGCCCTTCTTGTCCGGCTCGGTCGCTTCGACCGCGGCCTCCAAAGCCGTGAGCGCGACGCGGGCGTCGCCGCCCGCAGCCTTCGCGATGCGCGAGAGCAGCTCGCCGGAGACCTTCGGCTTCAGACCGGCGAGCCCGTGCTCCTCGTCTTCGAGCGCGCGGCGCAGGAGTGCGACCACGTCCTCTTCGCCCAGGGGTTCGAGCGTGAGCACGCGGCTGCGCGAGAGCAGCGCGCCGATGACCTCGAACGAAGGGTTCTCGGTCGTCGCGCCGATGAGCGTGACCGTTCCGTCCTCGACCGCGGGCAGCAGGGCGTCCTGCTGCGCCTTGTTGAAGCGGTGTATCTCGTCGATGAAGAGCGTCGTGCGCCGGCCGCGCCGCCTCTCCTCACGCGCCTCCGAGATGGCCGCGCGCACCTCTTTAACGCCCGAGAAGACGGCCGAGAGCGCCACGAAGCGCGCGCCCGAGCGGCTCGCGAGCAGGCGGGCCAGCGTCGTCTTACCCGTCCCGGGGCCGCCCCACAGAATCAGAGAGGGCAGGAGTCCGCCGCCCTCGATCACGCGCCGCAGCACGCGCCCCTCGCCGACGAGGTGGCGCTGCCCGACGAACTCTTCGAGGTTGCGCGGCCGCATGCGCTCGGCCAGCGGCGCGGCCGTCTCCGTCGCTGTAGCCTCCTCCTCCGGCTCGTCTGCGAAGAGGCTCTCACCCGCGCGGCTCGGCATGGCTCACACTCCGTCTCGAATGGCGAATTTTGTTCGGGAGAACTGCGGAAAGCTTAGCACAAACGGGCGGTGCCCTGGCGCACGCGCGGTGACAAAAATGTGAGACACGGATTTGACGAAAGGTGTAAAATCTTGGACGGAACGCGCCCACGCCCACGCTCGTATAGGGAGTCGGAGAAGCCGCCGGAAGTCGTCTCGCAATCAAATCAAACCGCGGCGGGTGTCAGAGGTGAAATTATGAAAGACGCGAAAGATATACTGCGCATCGTCGGAATCATCCTCCTGGGTCTGTTCGTCCTCGTGGTCGTCGTCCCGTTAGTCTTCGCCGCCGCCGGGATCGCCTTCGTGGCCGCCATCAAGCTGGCCGTCCTGCTCATCAAGGTGGCCGTGACGCTGGCCGTCATCTACCTCGTCCTCGCGGGCGTCCGCGCGATGCTCAAGTAACGAGTCGTCAAGGGAAGAGGCCGGCGCGACGGGTTGGTTACCCGGCGCGCCGGCCTCTTTGTGTCTGACGAAAGTGCGCCGGCCCCTCAGACGCTCCAGGGGTTCGGGTCGGTCAGGTAGGCGAGGAGTTCCTGCTTGCGCGGGCTCGCGTCGAGCCACTCGCGCACACGCTTGACCTCCTCGTAGTCCTCCGCGCCGAAGCGCTTCTGATAAATCTGTTCGAGCCTCCGGCGGCGCTCCTCACGCGATGCCTCGGCCTGCCAGGGCGCGGTGAAGACGGCGTGGATGTCGTCATGCAGGTTGCGCTCGCGCAGTGCCTCCCACTCGGCCGCGTCGAACCAGATGCCCTTGCAGGCCGGGCACTGGTCGAGCCCGAAGCCGAGCCCGTGCCCCACCGTGTAGCGGAACATCGAGGTGTGACACTCGGGGCAGAGCTTCGCCTTACGGTCTTCGGGCGAAGCCTCGCCGGCCGAAGGATCGCGCCGCTCCGGGAGATTCTCGCCGCGGCTGCCGAGCCAGTGCCAGTAGCTCCCGCCGCGAACCCAGTTGCCCGCGCACGACTCGCACCTGAAGGCGTTGAGGCCGGCGTCGAGCTCCACCGGCGTGAAGTGTTCCGACTGGCAGACAGGACAGTTCATTTAAAACTCCCGTGAGTCGATTTCGCGCCGTGCCTTACTGCCGCCCTTAACTGTCGTGGCGGGCAGCGCACTCACGCCCTTGCTCGTCTTCGCGGGCGGAGTGCTCACGCCCTTCGGCGCCTGCGTGGGCGAGGTGCTCGCGCCGCCACCCGAGCTGGAGGGGAGCGCGGTCAAGCCTTTGAGCGAACGCACCGACGGCCCCACCGGCGCGCCCGTCGAGGGCTTCGGCCTCAACGTCTGTTCGGGCACGACCTCGGGCTCGCGCGTTATCGCCTCAAGGTTGATAAAGAATTTGAAGTTGCCGGTATGCTCGATGCCGAGCAGGAAGCGCACGTCGATGGTGTCTCCGTCGGCGAGCGGCGTCTGAAGCGTGACCGTGCCGGATGAGAGCGTAGAGTTGAAGCCGCCGCCGTTCGTCTGCAAAGGCGGCTGCTCAAGCGTCGTCCCCTGCACGGTGACGGTACTCGTCTCCGTGCCGCACGGCGCGCGGTCTACCGTGACGACGACCGGTGTGGAAGTCCGCGCGCGCAGGTCGGCGATGCCCGCGGGCGCGGGGAAGGTCGTGAGGTCGATGATGCGCCAGCGCAGTCGCGTGACGTTCTGGCCGGTGGCGTTGGTCACCGTGCGGCGGATGTCGAGCGTCCCGAAGGGCGAGTTGTTAGGGGCGTCGGGCGTAAAGTCGCGCACGCGGTTCGGCGGGCTGGAAGAGCCGACGCACGGGTCGAGCAGGTTGACGGCGAACAGGGCGTTGCTCTGGATGGGGCTCGAAGAATCCTCTGGCCCCGGCGCGCCGAGCCGCCGCCCCTGCGCTCCCGACGGATTGCCGTTCGTCTCCACGTAAATGAAGTCCGAGGCGTTGTCGTCGGTGTCTCTGGCCCCGCCGCCCGTCGTGCAGGGGCCGAAGGTTGTAATCGAGCCCGACTTGCCGCACAGGTCGCGCTGTAAGGCGTGCTCCAGGTTGAGCGTCGAGAGCGCCGGGTAGCCCGTCCCCTCTTTGTAGAGCGTGTTCGCCTCGCTCGTCGAGCCGACCGCGTCGAGCCGGTTGCCGAGGGTGAAGTTCTTCACGTCCGACGTTCTGAAGATGGCAATGCCCGCGTTGTCGGGGATGTCCGTCTCGTAGCTCAGGTCGCCTTCCGCGGTGCTGACATCGCCGGCCGGGTAGAGGCTGAGCGAGTAACCATTCTCGTTGTCGTTGGTACAGAGGAAGTGGCCGCGCGCCGGCAGCAGGGTGCCGTTCGGGATGGTGCAGCGGATGACGCCGTCGGAGGCCGCGACGGCGTAGCCGGCCGAGTCGTCCGTGGCCCGGACGGAGTGCGGCGTGGCGGAGTTGTTGTAGATTTCGATGAACTCGTCGTTCGCGCCGGCGGGGCCGCGCAGGCGGAACTCGGAGATGAGTATGTCGCCGGCGAACGGGCCGGTGATGTAGGTGAGCGCGGTCGCGGAGTTGTCGCCGGGCTGCGGGTCGGCCGCGTCCGAGGTGCCCGTGACGGTGTTGCTGATGATGGTGCCGCGCGTCACGTCGGGATTGACCCGCACGGTGAGCCTCGCGCTGCGTGACTCGAAGGCGGGGATCGAATCGAAGGTGACGGTCAGCGTGTTGTTGGAGAATGAGACCACGCCCCCCGGCTCCGGCGGGTCGGGGGTCGGGGTGGGCTTCGGGTAGGGCGATTCCGCACTCACGAAGGTCGTGTGCTCGGGGATGGGGTCGGTGAGCACCACGTTGGTGGCCGTGTCCGGGCCGCCGTTGGTGACGACTAAGTTATAGGTGATCGTGCCGCCGACGCGGGCCGCCTCGTCGCCAGACTTGGTGACGGTCAGGTCGGCCGACGGCGTCGGCGTCGGCTCCTGCGCGCGCGCCTCGACAACCGAGGTCAGGGACAGGGCGAGACTGCCGAGAAGTATGAATACAGCGGAAAGAAACCGGCCGCGACCTGCGCGCAGCAACGGACGGTTGGGGCACGAAGATGTCACCAAAGTCTCCTTTCGATAAACGGGCCGGCGCCTCAGACTTTAAAGCGGAGCCACGTTTTCATCACTGGGTAGTTTGGAATGCTGTAGGGCGGCAGTGTATCACGGCGGGGAACTTTTCTCGCGGGCAACTCACACAACTTCTCACCCGACGGCCTCAGACGTTGAAGCGGAAGTGGACGACGTCGCCCTCCTGCATGACGTACTCTTTGCCTTCGAGGCGGAGGAGACCCTGTTCGCGGGCGGCGGCGTAGGAGCCGGCGCGGGTGAGGTCGTCGTAGGAGACGATCTCGGCGCGGATGAAGCCGCGCTCGATGTCGGAGTGGATGGTGCCGGCGGCCTGCGGGGCGCGCGTGCCGCGTGGCACTGTCCAGGCGCGCACCTCCTTCTCGCCCGCCGTCAGAAACGACATCAGGCCGAGCAGGCGGTAGGCGCTCTGGATGAGTCGATCCACGCCGCTCGACTCGACGCCCAGCTCGGCGAGATAGCTCTTGCGGTCTTCGGGCGCAAGCTCGACCAGCTCCGCTTCGAGCTGCGCGCAGATGGGGACGTACTCGGCCGCCTCCTGCGTGGCTATCTCGTGCACCGCGCGGACGTGCGGATTCGCCTCGGGGTCGGCGAGCGTCGCCTCGTCCACGTTAGCGGCGTAGATGGTCGGCTTCGAGGTGAGGAGGAAGAAGCCGCGCGCGACCGCGCGCTCGGCGTCGTCGAGTTCGGCCGTGCGTGCGGCTTGGCCCTCGGAGAGGACGGCGAGCAGCTTGTCGGAGACTTCTATTTCGGTCCTGGCCGTCTTGTCGCCGCCCTTGGCGGACTTCTGCGCCTTCTCGCGGCGGCGCTCGACTGTGGCGAGGTCTGCCAGGGCTAACTCGACCTGGATGGTGTCGATGTCGCGGCGCGGGTCTACGGTGCCCTCGACGTGGTGGATGTTCTCGTCCTCGAAGCAGCGGACGACGTGGATGACGGCGTCGGTCTCGCGGATGTTGGCGAGGAACTGATTGCCCAGCCCTTCCCCCTTCGACGCGCCGCGCACCAGCCCGGCGATGTCCACGAACTCGACCGTGGCGGGGACGATGGTCGTCGTCTTGACGATCTTCGCCAGGGGTTCGAGACGCCCGTCGGGGACGGGGACGACGCCGACGTTGGGCTCGATGGTGGCGAAGGGGTAGTTGGCGGCGAGCGCGGAAGCCTGCGCGGTGAGCGCGTTGAAGAGTGTGGACTTGCCGACGTTCGGCAGCCCGACGATGCCTGCACGGAGCATAATTCGGATTCCTGTCGTGATATTTAAGTCAGACATCTAAACACCCGAGTATCTGAGTTGTCCAGCAGCGGGCAGGGGCACGGCTTCCTCAAACGCCCTTCCCAACACCCTCAAGACTGAATTAACCCTGCCCGACTTTGCACGTGCCGGATGGTGTTCGCGTATAATCGAAGCGTCTTTCTAGTTCAGGTTAAAGTCCCCGCATCTTATGCCTTTCGCACTCCTGCTGGCGCTCGCGGCAATCGCGGGCGCGACTGTGCTGACCTATGTTTACGACCGCGACGCCGGAATCTGGTCGCGCCTGTGCGCGGGCGTGTGTCTGGGTTTCGCGGCGCTCGGGCTGGTGGGCTTTGTGCTGGCGTCGGCGCTGGGGATGGGGCCGGCGGCGCTCGCGCTGGCCGGCGTGGTCTGCGGCTCGCCGCTCCTGCTGCTGTCGCGCACGGGTTGGCGCGCACGTCTGGCGGCTGACGTGAGAGAAGGTTTCGGCGTCGTGGGTCGCGCGGCGTCGGGGCGGGGCGGGGCGGGCGTGCTCGTCTTTTACCTGGTCGCGGCGCTGCTCTTCTGGCTCGTGTTCGCGCGCGCGATGTACCAGACGGCGGACGGTATCTTTACGGGCGTGGACACCAACCTCGGCGACCTGCCCTTCCACCTCGCCGTCGTGACGGGCTTCGCCGGGGGCGAGAACTTCCCGCCGCAGCACCCGGAGTTCGCGGGCGTGCGCCTGACCTACCCCTTCGTCGTGGACTTCGTGGCGGCGATGTTCGTGCGCGCGGGCGCCACGCTCGAAGGGGCGCTCTTCTGGCAGAACTTCGCGATGATCATGTCGCTCGTGGGGCTGCTGCACCGTTGGGCACTGAAGCAGACGCGCGAGCGTCTGGCCGCGCTGCTGGTGCCGGCGCTCGTGCTTCTGAGCGGGGGCCTGGGCTGGTTCGTCTTCCTCGGCGAAGCGGCGTCGAGCGGGCGAGGCGTCTTCGCGATGCTCGGCGAACTCCCGCACGACTACACGCGGGCCTACCCGGGCTTCGAGTGGGGCAACGCCGTCACCGCGCTCTTCGTCACGCAGCGCAGCATCCTGCTCGGCCTCGCCGTCGCGCTCGTCGTGTGGACGCTGTGGTGGCAGGCGAGCGAGAAGGCAGAAGGCAGAAGGCGGAAGGCAAAAGAGGGGAGTGAGGAGGGCGCGGCGGCGGAGGTTGAGAGTCGGCGGGTCGGGAAGAAGAAGGGAAAGAGTAAGGCTGCGCGCGGGGCGTCGGCGAAGGGCTCAATTGAAGAGGTGGAGGCGGCGGCCGATCACTCTTTTGCCTTCTGCCTTCTGCCTTTTGCCTTGCGGCCGATGGTCGCCGCGGGCGTGGTGGCGGGGCTTCTGCCGCTGGTGCACGCGCACACCTTCGTCGTGATGATGTTGATGGGCGCGTGCATGGCGCTCGCGCAGGGGGCGGCGGTGCTCTTCTCGAAGGGTGAAGGGGTTCGGGTTGAAGTGCCGGCGTGGGCGAGGGTGTGGGCGGTGTGGCGTCCGTGGCTTCTGTTCGCGGCCGCGGCGTCCGTGCTGGCGCTGCCGCAGATGCTCTTCGCCACGCGCGACTCGGGGGTGAGGGCCGGACAGTTCTTCGGGTGGGAGTTCGGCTGGGCGCACGGCGAGACGAACGTCGTCTGGTTCTGGATCAATAACACGGCGGTCTTCATCCCTCTGCTCGTCCTGGCGCTCGCGTGGAAGGGGGCGGGCGTGAGCCGCCGGCTCCTCTTCTTCTACCTGCCGTTCCTGCTCTGCTTCGTCGTGCCGAACGTCTACAGGCTCTCGCCGTGGGTGTGGGACAACATCAAGGTGCTGCTCTACTGGTGGGTCGCCTCGGCGCCGCTGGTGGCGCTCGTGCTCGTGCGGCTGTGGCGGCGCAGAGGCGTGTGGAGCGTGGCGGCCGTCGTTCTCCTCCTGATGCAGACGGCCGCGGGCGGGCTCGACGTGTGGCGGGCGGCGTCGGGCGCGGTCGAGCGGCGCTCGTTCGACCGGGACGGCGTGGCCTTCGCCGAGGTCATCAAGCAGGCCACCGAGCCGCGCTCTTTGATTCTCCACGCGCCGACTTATAATGACCCGGTCTACCTGACGGGCCGTCGAACCTTCTTCGGATACCCCGGCCACGTCTGGTCGCACGGCATCGACTACGGGTCGCGCGAATCCGAGCTGAAGAGCATCTACGCGGGCTCGCCGGACGCGGACGCGCTCATCCAACGTGCCGGCATCGAGTACGTCGTCGTCGGCCCTCTGGAGCGCGAGGAGATGCGCAAGTACGGCCTCCACGTTAACGAATCTTTCTTTGCGAGGTACAGGAAGGTTGGGGAAGCAGGTGCCTACCGCCTCTACAAAACGAAACCGTAAGCGCGGGCGCGAAGAGTGGGGCGCCTCGTCCTCCGCTCAGAAGCGACAGGCGCCGGAAGAGTTCGGCCGGCGCGGGCCTTCGACGCCCGAGGCCGCCGCGGACATGCCGGATCGCACGTGGCTGTACGCGAGCGCCGCGATACTGCTCGTGGCCTTCGTGCTCAGGGTCTACGCGCTCGACATGAAGCCTCTGCACCACGACGAGGGCGTCAACGGCTTCTTCCTGACGAACCTCCTGCGGCAGGGGCGCTACACGTACGACCCGGAGAACTATCACGGCCCGACGCTCTACTACCTGACCCTCCCCTTCGTCGTGCTCGCGGGGCTGCACACCTTCGTCATCCGACTCGTCCCCTCGCTCTTCGGCGTCGGGGTCGTGTGGCTCGTGCTCGCGCTGCGCCGTTACGTGGGGACGGTCGCGGCGCTCGTCGCGGCGCTGCTGGTCGCGGTCTCGCCCGCCTGCGTCTTCTACTCGCGCTACTTCATCCACGAGATGCCCTTCGTCTTCTTCACGCTGGGGCTCGTCGTCTACGCGCTGCGCTTCCGCGAGACGGGGGCGCCGTCCGACCTGTTGATGGCCGCGGCCGCGGCCGCGCTGATGTTCGCGACGAAGGAGACGGCCTTCATCTCGGTGGGCACGCTCGGGCTGGCGTGGCTGACGGCCGTGTTGTGGGAGCGCGTGCGCGGCGGCGGCGGGCGCAACAGGCACGTGACCGCGTCCGCCGAGCCCGAAGGTTTCGCGAAGCTGCGGCGGGAGGGGAAGGCCGGCACGGCCATTATCGCCGCGGTCGCACTCTTCGCGTTCATCTGGGTCGCCTTCTACTCCTCCTTCTTCACGAACTGGAAGGGCGTCTTCTGGGACTCGTTCAGGGCCTTCGCCGTCTGGCGGAAGACGGGCATGAGTGAGTTCCACGCCAAGCCGCCCCAGACTTACCTCCAGTGGCTTTTCCAGGAGGACATGGCCGCCATCGTCCTCGGCACGGTGGGCGCGCTGGTGGCGCTCTTCGAGCGGAGGGTGAACCGCTACGCGGTCTTCATCGCGGCGTGGGGCTTCGGGCTGCTCTTGGCCTACTCGCTCATCAGCTACAAGACGCCGTGGCTCGTCCTGAGCTTCGTCATGCCTCTGGCCATCGCGGGCGGGTACGCCGCGCAGGCGTTCGGCGCGTGGGTGTCGAGCGTGCCCGCGCGGGGCTGGCGCGCGGCGGCGGCGTGGGCGGCCTTCGCGGCCCTCTTCGGTCTCTACCACACGTTCGTCCTCAACTTCCGCGAGTACGATAACGACCAGTACCCTTACGTCTATTCGCAGACGCGGCGCGAGTTCGTAGACCTCGTCCGAGAGATCGAGCGCGTGGGCGAGCGCGCCGGCACGAAGACGCCCGCCTTCGCCACGACCTCGCCCGAGTACTGGCCGTCGCCCTGGTACTTCCGCAACAACCCGAACGCCGGCTACGAGGGCCAACTCGCCTCTTCCTACGACCCGCAGAGGACGCTCGCCATCATCGGCCGCGAAGACCAGGTGCCGCAGCTCGAACGTGTGGCCGGCTATACGCGCGTCGGCGGCATCTACCCGCTGCGCCCCGGCGTCAACCTCGTCCTCTTCGTCCGCCACGACCTGGCGCCGAAGTGAGTGGGCAGTAGGCAGATGGCAGTAGGCTGTTCAAGGCGCGAAGACTTTTAAAGGAACGTGTCTGAAAGAATCGGGGCGGCAAGATTATGACTTGCCGCCCCGATTCTTTTAAGAAGCTTGCCTTAGGCTGTCTTAACTGCCCACTGCCCATTTTTTAGGTGCGCGGCACCCGGCCGCTGTGGTATAAAACTTCGGCATCCCCTAAACAACCCCGACAGTTCGAGAGCGGACAACACCCCCGTCGCGCATTCGCCTGGGTCGCAGCCCGTCTTGCCCGGCTGCGCCTCAGGCACGCGCCCGGCCAGACTTGCCCACGGCCGCGGCGCGCACTCGTCTGAACAACATAAGGAGCGTTATTGCCATGAGACTAAGAGGCGAAGAGTCCTCCGGGACTCTGCAAGGCAGGCCCCACCGCTTGCACGGAGGGGGTCGGAAGTTAAGCTTCAAACTCGGGGGTCGCGCCTCGGCGCGCCTCGTGCTACTAGCGGCACTCGTAGGCGTCGCCGCCGCGGCGCTGCTCTTCCTGTCAGCCGGGCCGCGCGACATGCGCGTGGCGCGTGCGGCCAACCCCGCGTCGGGGACGGTCGGGCCAACCGGCCCTGTCCTGCCGGCTAATGGGCATTGGACGGGCACCGCGACCGGCGGCGCGACCGCCACCACCGACCCGCTCGACAACGAGGCCGGCTGCGCCGAAGGCACCTCCTGCGACACCTTCACGCTCACCGTCCTGCCCGGCGTCTACACCGGCAAGATCATCCACGTAGACCTGACGTGGACTTCGCCCTCGAACGACTACGACCTCGTCATCTACAAGGGCGGGACGTGCCCCGCGACGGGCAAGTGCACCGGCTCGTTCGTCACCAGCTCCGGCAACGGCGCGACCAACGCCATCCTGACCGAGGAGCACGCGCAGATCGACCCGACCACGAGCGGCTCGGGCGACTACAAGGTGCGCGTCATCTACTACAATGCGCCTCCGGGCACTTCGACGGCCGACCCGCCCAACGGTGCCTTCAGCGTCGCCAGCGTCGCCGCCGCGCGCACCGCCACGTACGTCTCCGGCGGCATGACCTTCAGCCCGAACGTCTCCGTCAAGGCGCCCGTCGCCGAGAGCGACGGCGAGCCTTCGAGCCGCACGGACGTGCAGGGTAACTTCTACGCCGCCGGCATCCGCGGCTTCCCGGCCGGCGTAGACCTCTGGTACTGCGACCTTCGGCCGACCGTCAGCAACGCGCCCAACCCGAACTTCGACGGTTACATGCGCAACTGGGTCTACCGCGGGCAGCCCGACGCCTTCAGCCCGTCCAGCGAGGCTGACCTCGGCGGCGACGGCGGCGGCGACGTTGACCTCGCCGTCGGACGCCCCGACCCGACGACCGGCACCGTGACCAACCCGCCGACACTCGCCGGTTCGAGTCTCATCGCGGCCAACATCTCGACGCAGAAGTCCACCGACCGCGGGCAGACCTTCACCCAGAACAACCTCGGCAACGCCTCGGGCGGCGTGCCGGCGGACGACCGCCAGTGGGAGGAGTTCCTCGGCAACAACACCGTCTACCTCTTCTACCGCACGCTCGCGCCGGCCGTCTCGCAGATTCAGCGCTCGACCGACGGGGGCCTGACCTTCGGCCCGGCGCAGACGGCCGGCGCCATCGGGCAGGCCGGCTACATCGACGTGCACCAGGCGACGGGGACGGTCTACATCAGCGGCAGCAGCGGCCAGGTCTGCCACAGCACCGTGGTGTTGCCGACGGGCGAGGCCGCCGTCTACCAGTGCGTGCAGGCAGGCCCGACCGACGCCGCGCACCTCTTCTTCGTCGTCAAGGTGGCCGACGACGGCACGCCCAACGGGACGGTCTACGTCGCCTACTCGAACGACCACGACATCTTCCTCGTGCATTCGACCGACAGGGGCGTGACGTGGAGCGCGCCCGTGCGCGTCTCGAACGGCGCGGAGACGAAGACGAGCGTCTTCCCGTGGCTGGAGACCGGCCCGACGCCCGGCTCCGTCGGTATAGTCTGGTACGGCAGCACCAACGCCGCCAACGACGACAACGCCAACTGGAACGTCTTCTACGCGCAGTCGTTCAACGCCACGGCCGACGCGCCGACCTTCCGCCAGGCGAAGATCAGCGACCACTTCATCCACGGCGCCAACATCAGCGAGGGTGGGACGCTCGGCAACGCCAACCGCAACCTGCTCGACTACTTCCAGGTCTCGTTCGACCCAACCGGCGCGGCCGTGGTCGCCTACACCGACGACCACAACGACTTCGACGGCCACACCTTCATCTCGCGCCAGATTTCGGGGCCGCGCATCATCGGCGAGGGCAAGACGAACGTGCCGAGCCCCGGGCCGACGCCCGCGGCGCAGTCGGGGCCATACCCGTTCGCCAGCGACGTGACCGGCCAGCCAGGGGCGCAGGTGACCGACTTCCGGCAGGACGTGGCCGACGCGCTGCTCGTCCGCACAAACACGGACGACCCGCTCGACATCGTCTCGATCAAGTACTCCTGCGAGACGGGCGCGGGCGGCGTCCCGCTCATCGTCGCGACGATGAAGGTCTCGAACCTCGCGGTCGTGCCGCCGGCCTCGAACTGGAGGATGAACTTTGCGGCCAACGCCCCGTTCGCGGGCCTCTCGCCCACGGGCGACTATAGCTTCGCCGTCTCCGACCGCGGCGACCAGTTCTACTTCCGCGCGAACACCGACTCCAACGTCTCGGGCGACTTCACCTGGGGCACCGCCGTCAGGAACGCGGACGGCTCGCTGACCTACACGCAGAGGGGCACGGCCGACTGCGGCGCGTTCGACACGGCCGCGGGCACGATCACCATCAAGGTGGCCGTGAGCAAGCTCAACGCCTTCGCGTCGAAGGGCGCCATCTCGAACGGCACGGTGCTGGCGGGCCTGCGCGGACAGGCTTTCACGAGCAACGTCAACGGCAAGCGCGACAGCACGCGCGGCGGCACGGAGTTCACCGTCGGCTCCTGCGCGGCCACGCCCGGGAGCGGCTGCGCGGCGGCGGCCACGCCGACCCCGACGCCGACGCCCAGCGCCACGCCGACGCCCTCGGCGACTCCGACGCCTTCCGCGACTCCGACGCCCTCGGCGACCCCGACGCCGCAGCCGACGCCGACGCCGCTGCCGGTCTTCCAGTTCGACTCGGCGGCCTACCCCGTGCAGGAGGACTGTGTGGGGATCACGGTGCGCGTCCTGCGCACGGGTGACAACGGCCAGCGCTCGACCGTAGACATCAGCAGCAACAACGGCTCGGCCACGCAGAGGGGCGACTACACCTACGTCGTCGGCCGTCTGGTCTTCGAGCCGGGCGAGACGCAGAAGACCTTCCAGGTGCTCGTCAACGAGGACGCGTACAACGAGGGGATTGAGAACGCGACGCTCGTCCTACAGAACCCGCAGAACGGGACGCTCGGCGCGCCTAACAACGCGCAGCTCCAGATCGTAGACGACACGCCGGAGTCTACGGGGAATCCGATTGACGACTCGCGCACGTTCGTCTGCACGCACTACCACGACTTCCTCTACCGGCAGTCCGACCAGTCGGGCGAGGACTTCTGGACGGGGAACATCGAGAACTGCGGCAACAACGCGCAGTGCCGCGTCGAGCATCGGCAGGATGTCTCGACCGCGTTCTTCTTATCCATCGAGTTCCAGCAGACGGGCTACTTCGTCATCCGCGCGCACAAGGCCGCCTTCGGCTCGGTGAAGAGCAACCCGCGCTACGCCGTCTTCCTGCGCGACCAGCGCCAGATCAGCAACGGCGTCATCGTCGGCCAGCCCGGCTTCCAGCAGCAACTCGACGCGAACAAGCAGTCGTACGTCCAGGAGTTCGTCACACGTGCGGAGTTCGTCGCGCAGTTCCCGCAGGGGATGACCGCGGCGCAGTACGTGGACAAGCTCTACGCGAACGCGGGCGCGACGCCGACCACGGCCGAGCGCAACGCGGCCATCTCGGCCTACGGCTCCGGCGACACGGCCGGCAGGGCGGCGGCGCTCAGGTCGGTGTCCGACAGCGATTCGGTCTTCACGACTCAGTACAACCCTTCGTTCGTGCTGATGCAGTACTACGGGTACCTGCGGAGGAACCCGGACGACGCGCCGGACAACAGCTTCTCGGGCTACGACTTCTGGCTGGCGAAGATGAACAGCTTCAGCCAGCCGGGCGAGAACGTCCGAGACGAGTCGGTGGCACTGGCGCGCGTCCGCCGCGCCGAGATGGTGCGCGCTTTCATCGAGTCCATCGAGTATCGCGGGCGCTTCGCCGGCTCGACCGATCAGGGC
This sequence comes from Pyrinomonadaceae bacterium, assembly GCA_045807865.1. Taxonomy (GTDB): domain Bacteria; phylum Acidobacteriota; class Blastocatellia; order Pyrinomonadales; family Pyrinomonadaceae; genus QHXN01. Next base: position 69,176 of record JBJMGP010000009.1, on the reverse strand, counting down.
AATCAGCAGGGGCCCGTGCAGCAGACACGCTTCGGGGGCTACTGGGCGCAGGAGCTGGCGCGCGCGGCGCCCGTGCTCTACGACCCGCGGCTGTTGAGACTCATGCTCTCCGACTAGGTTGACTCTTAGTCTCTTCCCGGCGGGGCGCTGGCGGTCGAGCACCGTCCGCGCCCCGCCGGCTTTTCGCGCCCCGCGGTCTAACCCACTGTGGCCTCAAACATTAACCCCACCCCGCTTAAGATGTCGGTTTGACAACCGTTCCGGGTCAACATATAGTGTGCCTCTCCCGCACAGGCTCTAGGGACTGTGTGTCCCGGGGCATCCCTTTAAGGCCGAAACGCGCAGCATGTTCAAACTCCAACGCCTCGAAATCACCGGCTTCAAGTCCTTCGCAGACTACACAGACCTCGTCTTCACCGGCAACGGCATCACCGCGATTGTCGGCCCCAACGGCTGCGGCAAGTCGAACGTCGCCGACGCCATCTCGTGGGTGCTCGGCGAGCAGAAGGTGAAGAACCTCCGCGGCGGCGAGATGAAGGACGTTATCTTCCAGGGCGCGAAGAACCGCCAGCCGTCGGGGATGGCCGAGGTCGTGCTCCACATGGTGCGCGACGAGACGGCCGAGGAAGAGCCGGACATCGAGGACATCGACGCGACGCTCGAAGAGCTGGACGACCAGGCCGGTGCCGTCGAGGAGCGCCTCTCGCCCGAACTGGAAGCGCTCGCGCCGCAGCCCGAGGCGGCCGCGACCAACGGCGAAGGCGCCGCGCAGGTTGTGCCGGAAGGGGCCGCGACTGCTGAAGCTACACAGGTCGGGACCGAAACTCCGGTCGAAGGCGAAGCGTCTCAGGCGCTCGCCGTCGTCACGCCGGAGGGCGCCGCGGCCGTGCCCGCGCCGAAAGGGCGCGCGCACAAGCGCCACTGGCGCCCGCGCCGTCTCGCGCTCGACTTCGCGCCGGGCGAGAGCGTCTCGGTCACGCGCCGCCTCTACCGGGACGGCGAGAGCGAGTACCTTTTAAACGGCCGCGTCTGCCGCCTGCGCGATATTCAGGACCTCTTCTCGGGCACGGGCCTTTCGGGCGCGCACTACGCCATCATCGAGCAGGGGCGCATCGGCCAGATACTCTCGGCCAAGCCGATGGATCGCCGCACGCTCATCGAAGAGGCCGCCGGCATCACCAAGTTTCGCGTGCGCCAGCGCGCCGCCGAGGCCCGCCTCGAAGCCGCGCGCTCGAACCTCAACCGCGTCTCCGACATCATCTCCGAGATCGAGCGGCAGGTCGGCTCGCTGCGTAGACAGGCCGCGAAGGCGCGCCGCTATCACCAGATTCGCGAGGAGCTGCGCGAGCTTCTGCGCATGGTCTACGCGGCCGACGAGCGCGAGCTGAACGCGCGGCTCGAACGTTTGCGCGAGGGTCTGGACTCGGCCAACGAAGAGGTCGAGCGGCTCGCCCAGGAGCTTGATGAGCGCGAAGATGAGGCGCGGCGCGCGACGACCGAGGCCCGGAGCCGCGAGGATGAGTTGTCGGAGGCGCGCGCCGCCGTCTCCGAGTCCGCGCTCAGGTTCGACCGACGCGAGCGCGAGCGTGCCTATCAGGGCGAACAGATCGCTTCACTTGAGAAACGCCTGGCCGAGGTGCGGCGCGAAGCCGAGGCGGTGCGCGCGCGGCTCACGTCGGTCTTGGCCGAGAGCGAGTCGCTCGTCCTCAAGGACGTGCAGATGCGTGAGGCGAGCGAGCAGAGCGCGCGTCAGCTCGAAGAGGCCGAGGCGACTTACGCACGCCGCACCGACGAGGTCGTCGAAGCCGAGGCCGCGATTGAGTCGGCGCGCGCCGAGCATCTGACGCACACGGCCGCGGCCGAGCGTCTGGCGGAGATCGGGCGGCAGTTGGAGACGGTGCTCGACAAACTCGCCGCGCAGGCCGAGGGGCTCGCGCGCGAGGGCGAGCGTGCGGCGGCGGCGCACGAGCAGGCGAAGGCCGAGGCCGAGAAGCTACAGGGCGAGATCGTTTCGGCGCGCGCGCACCTCGACGCGCTCTACGCGGAGCGCGAGGCGCGCACGCGCGAGTTGTCCGACGCACGCGCGGAGGTGGCCGCGGCCGCGGCCGAGCACGCGCGCGTGCGCGACGAGTCGGCGCGCGTCCGCCATCGCCTGGACACGCTCAGCGAGATCGACACGCAGCACTCGCTCTACTCGCAGTCCGTCCGGCGCATCTTCGCGCCGGCCGAGGGCGACCCGCCGCGCGACTTCCACGTCGTCGCGACCGTGGCCGACGTGCTGCGCGTCGAGCCGCGCTGGGAGCGCGCCGTCGAGAGCGTGCTCGGGCCGTACCTGCAATCGGTCATCGTACCGACGCCGGACGATGCCGTGCGCGCCGCCGCCTGGTTGCAGGCGACGAACGCGGGGCGTGCGGCCTTTCTCGTCGCGGGCCTGCAAGGCGGCTCGGCCGAGCTGGACGAGACGGACAATTCACAGGGCACGGCGCTCACAGAGATAGACGAAGAGACGCGGGTCGGAAGTCTGCTCGGCGCGCCGCGCGAGATAGGCGCCGTCCTGTCGCGCACGCTCGCGCGCGAGATGAACGCGCGTGTCGCGGCGACCCTTGAGCGCGCGATGCTCCTGACGCTGCCCACGGGCGAGATGTGCGTCACGGCCGCAGGCGAGTGGGTCGTCGCCGGCCAGCTCATCGCGGCGGGCGGGCACCCCGTCTCCGAAGAGGGCGCGGGGCTCCTCGCCTTCAAGCGCGAGATGCGCGAGCTTGAGCTGCGCATGGTGGGACTCGAAGCAGACCTCGTCTTCGCCGACGAGGCGGCGCAGGGCGCGCGCGCGCGCCTGTCGGAGTTGGAGGACGCCTTCGTCCTGCTCAACGACGAGATAGGGCGCGAGGAGCGCGAGCACGTCGCGCGCGAGGTGAGCGCGTCACAGCTCCAGCAGGAGATCGAACGCGCCGAGCGTCATCTGCGCGTGGTCGCCGACGACGCCGCGCGGCTCGCCGAAGAGCGGCGCGAGGTCGAGGAGCGGCGCGCGCGCCAGATCGCGGAGCTTGAGGCCGCGCAGGAGTCACGCGCCGCGTCGCAGCGCGCCGTCGCCGAGGCCGCCGAATCTCTGGCCGAGGCGCGCCGCGCGGCGGCGACCGAGGGTGAGAATCTAGGTGCCCAGCGCGCGCAGGCCGCGGCCGCGGCCGAGAGGCGCCGCGCGGCGGCGACCGAGCTGCGCCGCATGGAGTCGGAGACCGCGGAGCTGCGTTCGCGCCTCGAACGTCACGAGCAGGAGGAGGCAGAGGCCGGGGATCGGCTCGAAGCGCTGCGCCGCTCGCTCGCGGAACTCGAAGCCTCTTCGGCCGGCTCCGAAGACGAGCGCGTCGCGCTCGAACGGCGCGTCGGCGAGGCGGCGGCCCGGCTCGCGGAGTCGCGTGAGCGCGCGGACGCCCTGACGCTCGAAGTGACCGAGCTGCACCAGCAGGCTTCGGCCGCGCGGGACTCACGCGCGGCGCTCGAAGTGCAGAAGGCGGAGGCGGCCGCGCGCCTCAACTACGTGCGCGAGTCGTGCGTGAGCGAGCTGAACCAGCCGCTCGAAGAGGTCGCGGCGCAGCACCCGGCCGAGGAGGGCTTCGACCTCGAAGCCTCGCGCGCGCGCCTCGAAGAGCTGCGGGCACGGGTCGAGTCGTTCGGCGCCGTCAACATGATGGCGCTCGAAGAGCTGGCCGAGAACGAGGAGCGCCTGACGTTCCTCACCGCGCAGCGGCAGGACATCACCGACGGGATTCATTCGACCGAGGAGGCGCTCCGCGAGATCAAGAAGCGCTCGCGCGAGCGCTTCCGCCACGCCTTCGAGGAGATCAACCGCAACTTCGGACAGTTCTTCCTCGAACTCTTCGGCGGCGGCCGCGGCGAGATGAGCATGCTCGACGCGGACGACGTTCTAGAGTCCGGCATCGACATCATCGCGCAGCCGCCGGGCAAGCGCTTGCAGAACGTGCTGCTGCTCTCGGGCGGCGAGAAGGCGATGGCAGCGCTCTCGCTCGTGCTCGCCGTCTTCCGCTACCGGCCGTCGCCCTTCTGCCTGCTCGACGAGGTGGACGCGCCGCTCGACGAGGCCAACGTCAGCCGTTTCACGACGAAGATCAAGGAGATGTCGCAGGAGACGCAGTTCCTCGTCATCACCCACAACAAGCGGACGATGGAGATGGCGCGCGCGCTCTACGGCGTGACGATGGAGGAGGCGGGCATCTCGCGTCTCGTCTCCGTGAGGTTCGAGTGAGCATGAGGTTCAAGCTTTTCGGCATCGCCTTCGTGGCCGCGCTCGTCTCGACGGGCGCGGCCTTCCCCGTCCGGGCGCAGGCGGCGCGCAAGGCGACGCCGCGTCCCACGCCGACCCCTACAGTTCAGCAGGTGCAGCCGAAGAAGGTCTCGCAGCGGCCCGAGGACGAGAAGGGGACTGATGAGGTGCCGGCCTCTGTGCGCGCGGGCATCCCCGCCAAGCCGAAGGACGACCCGAACGCCGCGCACTACGTCTACGAGTTCAAGCAGCCCGACTTCTTCGTCTACTTCGTCCACATCGAGCACGACGACGCGGGGCGCGGCCAGATCCGCTTCGAGCGGCGCTCCGACACCGAGCAGATCACGGAGCCCTTCCAGCTCTCGCCGGCGGCCCTCGCCCGCGTCCGCGCGCGCTGGGAGGCGCTCGGCTTCCTCGACTCGCAGGCCAACTACCAGGGCGAGCGCACCTACCCGAGCATGGGCCAGACGAAGTTGACGATGAAGAAGGGCGGGCGCGAGCGCACGGCCGAGTTCAACTACAGCCAGGAGAAGGACGCGCAGGAACTCGCCAACGAGTACCGCAAGGCGTCGGAGCAGGCCGAACTCGTCTTCGAGCTGGAGGTGGCGCGCGAGAGCCAGCCGCTCGAAACCCCCAAGCTCATCAACCGGCTCGACTCGCTCATCGACCGCGACTACCTCTCCGACCGCCAGCAGCTCGTCCCCCTCATCCGCGAACTCAGCGAAGACGAACGCGTCCCCCTCGTCGGCCGCAACCAGGCCGCACGCATCCTCAAAAAATTAGAGAAGCAGGCGCAGTGAAGGTCTAACGGAAGTCAACGCCCGGCATCGCCGGCTGCCCCGCACGTTTGAGTTACATCAGCGCCGTCGTGTCGGCGGTCGGGAGCCTGCCGTCGTTCGGCGCGGCGTGGTATTTCATATGTGGCGCCTTTAGGTCTCGGCCATTTTCTTCATCAGTTCATAGAGCTTCCTGGTGGTGTTAGTGTTTCTGACGGTCATCTCCTGAAAGAGCTTCTGGCTCGGCAGCTTATGCATGCTGGTTCGGCTCAGGTCGCTGATCCGCGCCGACCATAAGAGAGTGCCCGGGCGGTAAACTATCTGCTCAAAGTCGCCCACGGGTTTCAGGCCGTCCAGTATGTCTTCGCAGTCAATCGAGTGCCTGAGGAAGATTACGTTGTACTTCCAGCCCCCGTCGCCGTCCCAAGTTTCGGGCAAGCTCTGAACGAGGTCGGCCATTGCAGAAAGAGTTCTGACGACGACTTTGCATTCGAGTTCGTATTCACCCGACAGCATCCCCTCTATGCTTCTTTCCAGCTTTCGGGCGTCGCCCTCCTGAGTTTTGAAGATAATATTTCCGCTGTTGATGTAGGTGGCTACGTCGCCGAAGCCCATCCGCTCAAAACTCTCTTTGAGCGAACCCATGCGGATCATGTTTTTGCCGCCCACGTTAACGCCGCGCAGGAGGGCAACAAATATTTTGACCGGCGGTTTTAACTCTCTTCGCATAGTTTAGAGCGCCTAACGCCCGGCATCATCCGCCCGCCGAAGAGATTGGGCTTGAGAGCCGCCGTGTCGCGGGTCGGGTGTGTGCCGTTGTAGGGCGACGCTGTTGGGGCATCCGGCAGTTACTTGAGCAATGACCGCAGGGACTGCTGCTGCTGCTCGTTCGAGACCTTAATCAGCAGCTTCGGCGAGAACGTCGGGCTGTACACGTCATAATACGGGCGCGCCCCATATCCGAGCGGCGCGCCCGCGGTCGCTATCAGGATCGCCGTCGGCTGCTGTTCTTTCCCCACTTCAACCTCAACAGACCTGAGAGGAATCGGGGTGCTCAGCTTCCCGCACTTCAGCTGTTCGTCCAGCACGCAGCTCGACAGGGTGAAGTACGTCGCCTCTTGGTTGTCGCCGTAACTGAGTCCCTTGGTCTTCTTTAAGGCGAGCCGCACCGTCTTCGATTCGGCGGTAACCTCGAAGCCGAGGACGAAGCGCTTTTTCTGGTCGGCGTTCGCCGGGTCTGAGGCGAAGTAGGCCCCGTCCCTGCTGACAAGGGTTCTCTCCTTACCTACTCCGAAATTGTCACCGAGGGTGGAGCGTTGAGCCCTCACGCCTGCGACGGCGCCGACGAGCAGGGGCACGCAGAAGCCACAGGCCAAAATTGCCACCTTCATGATTCGCCTCCACGGTTTGTGCTTATAACCATCCGCGGGCCGACCGGCCTTATTGTCGCTCCCCCTCTTGCCATCTCTCGAATGCGAGGGCGTGTCCGACCGTCGCTCCTACTACTTCGCTCACAGAGCTTCCCCTTAAAACCATAATCGCCCCTCTCGCCGCCCCGCCGGTGGCGGGGAGCTCTATGATAGCTCTCCGCCCGGCCAGATTGATTTACATGAGAGCCGTCGTCTCCGCGGTCGGGTGCATGCCAATGTGAGGCGTGGCCCCGCTACTTGAATATCTTCTCTAAGACACCGTAGGGCCTGTCTATATTGAAATATAACGTCACCTTCTCATTCGTCTTCGGGTTGACGGCATCCAGCCTGTCATAATGGTGCCCGTCGGCACTCAGCAAGGACTGCGACCCCGGCATCAGACCGAAGACCCTCAGGATCACATACTCCTCGTCAGTGGAGATGACCGTGAAGGCCGTCCCCTGGCTCTTCCCGTCGCCGGAGTTAAGGATTGATTTGATGAGCCCCTCGGCGACATAGCGGTGGAACTTCTCTTTATCGGCGTCCGCTTTCTCCTTATAAGCCGCCGCGGCTACCAGGTGGGCGTTTATGTCCACAAAGTTACCCTTTATAATCTTCTCGGCGTACTCAATGGCCTTCCCGTACTTCTTCTCACGCACCGCAGTGAACATTGACTTGCTCACGTCCGGGTCGGTGCCATCGGCATCTTTAGGAGGGTCGTCTGCGTAGGCCAGCCGCAGGGCCTTGAAGTCCGCAGCCGGGTCGCCCTTCTTAACCCGCTCAAGCAGGCTCTCGTATGAGGCCCCTGCCTCCTGCGCCGAGTAACCAACTACGGGTGACAAGGTGAGGATCAGACCTAAGCCGAATAACATGAACGCCTGTTTACGTTTCGACATACCGCATTCTTCGCCTTTCAGTTTGATGTGCCGGAATGGTCGAGCGCCTCACGCCCGAATTAACCGGGTGCGCAGAGCGATTGACGTCGATGACCAGGCCGCGTATCAGCGCTCCGGTTGAACGAGTTGTTGGACATCGCCGTGTCAGTGTTGCACTGCAAACTTGATGTCGGGCGGCCGCTCTCGCCTGTTCCGACGCGACAATGCCCTAAGCCTCCGTGATATATGGCGGCCATCCCGCACGGGCTAAAACCTCTAAGGCAACTTCCCGCAGGGGGCGCTCGCCATTGTCGATACTAAAATCTTCCATCCTGGCCCTGTCTAAGATGGTATCGAGTTCCGCAGTCCGATCAAGGTGCCAATCCAAACCGGCACCCTTCTCGCGCACGCGCAGGCGTCGGCGCCGGAGATCAAGGTCTGCCGTGAGACGGCAGACCTTGATCTCCGCGTTAGGGATACAGCGGCTGTAAACTGCCAAGTCCGCCGGGCCTTCGATCACGCCTGCGATTAAGATACGTGTGGCGCCGGCTTCAAGGAAAGTAGCCGCCACGCAAGAGAGATTGCGTTCGGCGATCACCTCGTTAAAACGGCCTTGAGACGGCCAGGAATAAGCCAGGGCGTCTCGCTCCACGCAACCGTGCGGCACCCTCTCGCACGAGAGGATGTCGTGCAGTTCAACCAGGACGGAAGTCTTCCCGACGCCGACCGCGCCAGATATTGCCAGCACCGGTAAGTGACCTGACATAATCGAATAACCTGTTGGGAAGGCCGCCTAACGCCAGGCATCTTCCGCCGCCCCAAAAGATTGAAGTACATGAGAGTCGTCGTGTCGGCGGCCGGGTGCATGCCGATGTCAGACACCGCGTCAGAGCAATGTGGACGCAACTGGAGTTTGCTATTTATCTGCCGCGACCAATTCTTTGAAGTCGTATTCAATTAGTGTGATTACCGGGACGGGCACCCCCTCTTTTTTCGCCGGCTCAAACCTGGCTTGGCGGGCCGCCTCGATTGCCCTCCGTGTCAACTCGTAGCCGAGCGATCTTAACACCATAATGTGCTTCACCTCTCCGCTCTCGGAGATGAGCGCGCGCAAGACGACCTTAGCTTGCTCAAGGCCCTTGATCTCCTCTTTGGAGAACTGTGGGGCGGGCTTACTTATTACTCTGGCACTTGTGGTCGCAGACTTCGGGTCGAACTGTTTCGGCGTGCCCTTATGCTGTTCCGGGTCGAAGTAGTCACGCCAGAATTTCAGGGACTCTAAAGTCTCCCGCCACTCGGCGGCCTCCGGGAAGTTTGGCGTCCTTTTAATTGATCTCTCGAAGACCTCCGCCGCTTCGGTTAACCTGCGGGCCTGGAGCGCATCACCTGTCTGTATGTTCGATTGGTTTAAATCGATGCAGCAATAGCCGGTCATAATCTGGAGTGCCATGACGGCCTTTTTACCGCTCGCCTGAGTCTCCTCCCGAAAAGGGTAGACGGCGCCCATGAAGACGACGGACAGCGCCTTCTGCTTCACGTCCAGGGCGGCCTTGAACCGCGGCTCGATCTCCAGGGCGGCGTCGGCCTCGTCGAGAGCCTTCCGGTAGTCGCCTTCTTTAAGGGCAATGTCGCTAATGATGTAGTGCCCCTCGTCGCTCTCTCTGTTTAGTTTCAAGACCTGCTCGGCCTCACGCTTTGCATCCTTAAGGTTATTGCTAACCAGTAACGCGTAGGCTAGCCCCGTGTGCGACACGGTGAAGTCCGGCCGCAGTTTTACCGCCATCTGGAACGACTGGACGGCCGACTTCAGGTCGCCGCCTTTCATTGATACCACACCGAGGTAGTGCCAGGCGTCGGCGTCGTCTGCTTTGGCTTTAACCCGCTCGCGCAGTATGTTGACGGCGCTCCGTACGTCACCCGCTTTATAAAAGCTCAGCGCGCGGGCCACCTCTCCGGAGACTTGCGGCGAAGATTCCTGGGCGGAAGCGTTTCGGGCGTGGCCGAATGCTGCAAATGAAACAAATATTGATGAAGCGATCAAGAACAAGTTGGCGATCCGCAGTTTAATCATTCCTTCTTTTAACCCTCCGGGATAATTTGGCCGATTTTGGTGACGATCTGCTGGGCTATCGGTGGGTCGTAGTTTGACATGACGATGACCGTGTATCCGGTATCGAGATGTATATCCAACTGGCTGTTGATGCCGGAAAAGCCTCCCGAGTGTCCGACGGTTCTTCTACCGTTCACTTCGGAGCAGAAGAAACCATAACCGTATTTCAACCCCGGACCCGCAACTACTTTTCCGGTAGTCACAACGTCCGTGTAACGCTGACTCAGGAGTTTATGTCCGACGAGCGCGTTGGCGAATTTGAGCAGATCGGGGGCGGTTGAAAAGCCCCCGCCAGCTGGGCCGCCTTTGACCACGTGCCGAAAAAGGTTGTTCGCCCGCGGGCCGGGGATGAAACGCCCCTCCTCATTTTCATTGGTATAACCGGTGGCGAGGTTCGGCGTGTCACGATCCAGTTCATACGCGTCGGTGTCGTTCATTCCCGCCGGTTTATAGATATGTTCGCGGACGTAGCTGAAGTAGTCCTGACCGCTCACCTTTTCGATAATCGCGCCCAGAAGCATGAACCCGGCGTTGCTGTAGCTCATACGCTCACCGGGCTGAAACAGAAGCGGCCTGTCTACGAACAACGGCAGATAATCTTTGACGGCTTTAAAGCGATCCTTCGATGATTCAAAAAACTCTGGCGTGAAATAATCAGCAAGGCCGGAAGTGTGTGTCAGCAGGTGATGAATCTTCACCTTTTCCGCGACCTCCTTATTCGGATAATCGGGCAGAACCTTGCCGACCGTATCATCGAAAGAGAGCTTTCCCTGCTCGACGAGTTGGGCAACCGCCACTGCGGTAATCATCTTGTTCATCGAGCCGAGGTTAAACTTGGTGTCTATTCGGTTGGGAACGTTGTAAGCCTTGCTGGCGAGGCCGTAGGCATTCTGGAAGACGGGCTTACCATCCTTGGCGACGAGGACGCTGCCTGAAAATACGTCGGCGGTCGCCAGGCGCTTCAGATAGCCGTCGAGCCAGTGTGCCAACTCCGCCTGACTCATCCTGCGTGCGTTCGCCGGCCGGATAGGAATATTGCTGATAGCCGTAATGATGTGCGGCTCTTCCGGAGCCACTTTAACCGTGAGCCTCGACTGCAACTCGGTCAGCGCGGTCTCCCCGAGGGCGACGATTTCGTCGTCGGAAGATTGTTCGATGGCGATGATTTTCACCTCGCCATTCGTGTGGCTCGCGCCGACCAGGTAGCTCGCACGCAAATCCGCCGATGCCTGTTCAAGTATAGGCTTGGCGTAGCTCGCCGTCATGAAATTGCGTATGGCGTCAAAATCACCGCCCTTGTAAAAGCGCAGCCATTCCGAGAGGCGTCGTCCCGCCGGCGTGTCGGGGATGGAAGGGACTTTATTCTGCGCGGAGGTTTGCGTCGGAATCAGTGTGCCTACAACCAGCAGCAGAAGGCTTAACAGAAAATGAGACCGCGTCTGAGCGAAGGTGGTCATCGTTTCTCCAATCTGCATCTTTGTGCGGAAGCAGCCCAACGCCCGGCATCAGCGGCGCGCCGGGAACGTTGAAGATAAGAGGCTTGCTGGCTGCGCGTCCGCTGCAGGCCGTTGTTAGATTGCGTCCGTGGGCGCCGGAACTTTTAGTAGCCGATAGCGCGTCCGTCGGGAGTACGCGGGTCTGTCCCGCCTGACCGCAAGCCCGTCTGCGGGTCAATCAACACGCCCTGCGCGCTTCCAATAAAATAAACCGGGACGGCGAGCTCTTTGAGGGGAGTTCCGAAGACGAAGAGTAACGGGGTTCTTGTGCCGGCGAATTGATGCCCTCTGGCTTTGAGGGCTGCCAGCGTGCCCGACGCTATCCCACTCGGCTCGTAGAAGACGACATCGGGCATCCACTGGTGGTGCAGTCGCGGTGCAGTAATCGCTTCCTGAATGTTCATCCGGTGGTCAATGATGTTAATTGCGGGCGCCCACAGGCATGCCTGTCTGGGCGGATGCGGGCGGCGCCGAGAGTAGCCCGAGGTGAATGAAAGAGAGCAAATTTACGACGGTTAATATGAAAGCGCGCCGCTTTGAGTTCATCCTCAACCCCCCATTTCCGAAACCGATACGATTGAAACTACGCCTCGTCGTACTTCATTATGCAGGATACGATGAAGCCATCTAACGATCAGGTGCACCGGGCCGGCGCAACGGCGCTGGACGAAGGACGAGCACATGAGTGCGCCGGCTCCGGTGCAACCGCTAGTCATGCCGCGACTCGTGGTACCCGCCCGCAGTGAGCGGCCGACCCGGGTCAAAGCGCGAGCACCCATCGTGCGACCGGGCTGAGGCGCACGGCGGTCTCGGGGCTCATCCGCGCCGCGAAGTCCGTCCCGGCGCGCCCGCCGCGTGGGATAAATGCCCCCTGCAGCGAGCGGCGTGCTCGTGCCGATTCATTGGCCGTATGGCCATGCCACGCCGACCCGTCGAAGATGACGAGGGAGCCCGCCGCGCCGCGCGCCAGCACCTGGTCCGCGTGGTCAGCCGTGGCATCAGGCATCACGTCGGGCGGGCCGCCTGGCCACCGGTGCGAGCCTGGCACGAAGCGCGTGGCACCGTTGTCGGGCCGGAACGCATCGACCATCAGGATGAAGCCGACTAGCGGCCAGTCGGCCGACTCGCGCCGCACGTCGACGTGCAGCGCCTGGGCCGCAGCGTGAGGACGCAGCGTCCGCGCGTGCAGCGAGCTGAGCTTGAACGGCCTGCCGATGCGGTGGTGGCACGCCTCGAGGAGGGGCGGGAAAACGTAGAGGGCATCGAACTCGGCGCCGCGGTTGACGAAGTCGGTCACACGCGTGGTAGTCGAGCCAACCCGCACGTCGTCCTCGTCCGCCGAGGCCACGGCAGCGTCGTATGCCTGGCCCAGTCGATCAAGTCGGCCGGCCGACACCACGCCAGGCAGCACGACGAAGCCGTGCTCGTCGAGCTCACGTGCTCGCTCGGGCGTGAGGGCACTGCCTGCGGCAAGTATGTTGAACCAGTCGTCCATACGAACATCGCGCGCGGCGGCATAACGCCCGGCATCACCCGCCCCGAGCGAGTATTAGAGCATGACAACCGTCGTGTCGGCGGTCGGGTGCATACCGTTGTTAGCCCGCGGGCGCCGTCACCACTCGCTGTACCTAGTGCCGTCAGACGAGACGGCATCCGACCTGCTGTGCACACCCGTAATGTCGAAGAAGTAGAATCCGTACTGAGAGGGGCACCCTAACCCTTCAGGCGCCCACTCCCTCTTGCCCGTCATGGGGTCAACGGGAAGTTCTTTCAGGTAACCCGCTCGCACTAAATCATCGAGGGAATGAAGCCCCGCCCGATCTGCCTGATAACGGCCGAGCGCCTCGCGCATTATGGACAAATTAGCCCGCAACACGGCTTCATCGGACAGGTCGATCCGTGGGTTTGGGTCCTCCAGGAATATTTCGGGTTGGCTATATACCAACGCGCGGAATTGAGTGGCACACACAGCGCCGAGCCCGAAGGTAAGGAGGGCCACCGTCAGATAAAATAAGCATCGCTTCATCTAGGAATCTCCATAATCATGCCGCTCCGCTCGCGGTCTCATTATACGAGCAGCCCCATTCTGCGGCCCGATTATTCAACAGCGGGCGGCGCGTCACTCCTTGAAGAAGCTCGGGTACTCGCGCCGTATGAACTGCTCCAAGACGCCGGGCGGCGGGGCCGTGCCCGCGGGGGGCTTGATGCCGAAGCCCTGCACGTCGTCGGGCAGAGGCGCGGCGAAGTCCGCCACCTTCATGCCCGTCCTGTTACTCGCGAAGTCCGCCAGAAGGTCTCCGGGGCGCGCGCGCAGTTGGAGGGGCAGGAGGTAGAGTGCGTCCAAGCGGTACGGCCCGAACGTCCTGGAGGTCACGTCGCCGCCGGCGGGCTGCTCGGAGAGCGAGAGCTTCAAGAGCTTCAGCTCAAACTCCTTCCCGTCCGCGGACAGGTAGACCCTTCGGAGTGGCAGCTCGCCGCGCTCCTGCGAGAGCGCCGTGATGAGGATGACCGCGTACCCTCCGAGGCTCGCGTACTCGCCCGCGTCGCGCGGGTAGCCGATGTCGTAGAGGACGATGCGCGGGACGGGCGCGTAGGTCTGGTACTTGACCGCCGCCTCTTCGATTCTCAGGCGCATTCTCTCCGGCGTCACCGGCGCACGGCTCCAGGGTATCTCCTGATGAATCGTCTGAATCCTGTCCGTCGGGGCGCTCGGCGGGAGCGGCGCGTCCTGCGCGGACTGTCGTGCGGAGGCCGCGGCCGTGCAGAGCAGCGTCAGCGCGACGCAGGCGAGAGTCGGTTTGATGCTCATCGGGTCGGTCTCTTCGAGTTCAACGTCTACGGGTTCGAGTCTCCGCCTCGCATCGAGATGCCGAAGTGTTCGAGCAGCGCGGCCGCGCACTCCTCCTCGCTCAACAGCTCGCGCTCCTCTTTCCCGCCGCCCTTTGTCTCGATGAGCCGCGTCCCGCTGAGCGTCACGCGCCCTTCATTCGTCAGGCGCGAGCAGACGCGCCCACGCGTGAAGTGCGACTCCGGCGAGGTCTGTTGAAGGCGGCACATCTCTTCGTACTCTGCGTAGGCGTGCGGCTCAAGGCCGAAGCGGTACTGCGGCTCCCACGCGCCGCCCGCGTCCCGACGCAGCAGCAAGAGGCGGCCGCCCTCCACCCCGTCTACGCGGAAGGCGCGCGGCCCCTGCCGCTGTTCCGCGCGCTCGTCAACCAGCAGCGGCTCGGCGAACGAGTCGCCGAAGCCCACGTCGGCCAGCCAGCGCTCTTCGAGCGTGACCAGCAGCGCCATGTGGTCGAACTCAGGCCCGAACCCGCCCTCGCGTCTCGCCACCGCCGCCGAGAGCATCTCGACCCGAAAGCCCAGCGCGCGCAGCAACGCCGCGAAGAGCCCGTTCAGCTCGTAGCAGAAGCCCCCGCGCCTGCGCGCGACGACCTTGTCGAAGAGCAACGCGTCTTCGAGCACGATGGGCTCGCCGGCGTGGATGCTCAGGTTCTCGAAGGGGACTGTGAGCAGGTGCGCGACGTGCAGGCGGCGCAGCGTCTCGGCCGTCGGCGCGAGCCCGCCGCGGTAGCCGATGCGTTCGAGGTATGCCTCAACGTCCATCAGGGCTACTCGAAGAAGTTGCGGCCGCGACCCTTGTGCTCGCGGCGCCAGATGCGGAAGAAGACGACGACGGCGGCGACGCAGACGACGAGCAGCCCGGCCATGATGACCAGCGTGAAGATCAGCTCCGTGTTGTCGTTCTGGTCGCCCAACCCCTTCTCCTTTCGGGCGCGCGCGCGCTCCGCTCAGGCGGCCTCCTGCTCGCCCGGCTCCTCGGTCGGCGGCGGGGGCGTGTAGCGTATGCGGCGGATGCGGCGCCCCTCGACCTGCTCGACGAGGAAGCGGCCGCCCTCGTGCTCGACCAACTCGCCGGGGCCGAGCATCCGGCCGGCGCTCGCGAGCAGGAAGCCGGCCATCGTCGTGTAGCCCGCCTCCTCGGGGAGCTTCAACTTGAAACGGCGGTTGGCGTCGCGGACGGCGAGCATGCCGTCGAGCAGGAAAGTCCCGTCGGCCTCGGCGACGATCTGCTCGCGCACCTCTTCGTCGTACTCGTCGTTGATCTCGCCGACGATCTCCTCAAGTAAATCTTCCAGAGTCACGATGCCTTCCAGCCCGCCGTGCTCGTCCACGACGCAGGCGATGTGCGTCTTCTGCGCCTGCATCTGCGCGAGCACGGAGCCGAGCCGCGCGGTGGCCGGGACGAAGAGCGCCGGGTGGAGCATCCCCTCCATGTCGAACGTGGAAGACCCGACCGTGCGCAGGCAGGGCATCAGGTCTTTCATGAAGAGGACGCCGGCCACGTCGTCCAGCCGCTCGCGGTAGACGGGCAGGCGCGAGTAGCCGAAGTCGCAGAAGGACTGCTCGCACTCTTCGAGCGTGGCCGTGACGGGCAGCGCCTGCACCTCCGTGCGCGGGATCATCGCCTCGCGCACCTCGGCCTCGGAGAAGTCGAAGACGCGGTTGATGAGGCGGCGCTCCTCCTCTTCGAGGTGCCCGCTCTTGTGCGAGATGTTGACGAGCTGCTTGATCTCCTCCTCGGTGTAGATCGCGGCGTGCTCGCTCGAACCGTGCATGCCCAAAGCGCGCGTGGCGGCGGAACTCGTCACGTCGAGCAGGCGGATGGGGAGGCGGAAGACGCGCGAGAACCAGTACATCGGCCCCACCGTCATCAGCGCGACGCGCTCCGAGCGCTCGATGCCGAGCATCTTCGGCACCTGCTCGCCGAGGACGATGTGGAGGAAGGTGATGACGATGAAGGCGATGACGGAGGCGACGATGTGACGCGCGCCGACCGAGACGTAGTCGCCGTAGGGCGGTGGGATGGACCCGCCGAGCCGGTCGAAGGGCGGCACGAGCAGTTCGGCGAGCGTGGCCTCGCCGATCCAGCCCAGGGCGAGTGACGAGAGCGTGACGCCGAGCTGCGTCGCGGAGATGTATGCGCCGAGGTTGTCCTTGAAGGCGAGCAGGCGGCGGGCGCGCTTGTGCCCCGACTCGGCCAGCGTGGCGATCCTCATCCGCCGCACGCTGACGATGGCGAACTCCGACGTGACGAAGAAGCCGTTGGCGGCGACTAGGACGAAGACCGCGAGTATTCTGATGAGCGTTTCCATCGTTGAACGGGAAGACCGACCCCAAGCTTAGTGAAGGCAAAAGGCAAAAGGCAAGAGGCGAGAGGCACTCAAGCCCGTAGGAGCGTGAAGAACTCGACGAGGCGGTTCTCGGCCCAGTGGCGGTCTTCGCCCTCCACGCGGTCGGAGAGGAAGCCGACATGGCCGCCGCGGCGCGTGAGGACGAGCAGCACCTCGGGGTTGCCGGTAATGGCTTCGTCGAAGAAAGGCTCGGTGGGGATGAGCGGGTCGTCGGCCGCGTGGACGATGAGGGTCGGGACGCGGATGTGGCCGATGACCGCGCGCGAGCTGGTGCGCGCGTAGTAGTCCGAGGCGTCGCGGTAGCCGCCGTGCGGCGCGGTGATGCGCTCGTCGAACTCGCGGATGGTGCGCACACGCCGCAGGGTGCGCGGGTCGTAGGCGCCGGGGCGCAGCCTGCTCTTGCGCCGGACGCGTTCGCGCAGGTGCTTGACGAAGCTCCAGCGGTAGAGCGCGTTGCCGCGACGTTCGAGCGCCGCGGCGCACGAGTCGAGGTCGATGGAGGGCGAGACGGCGGCCACGCCCTTGAGCGCGGGCGGCGCGTCCGCCCCGTAGTCGCCCGCGAGCCGCAGAACCATGTTGCCGCTCATCGAAAAGCCGGTGAGATAGATCTCCGTGAGGGCCTCACGCCCGGCCAGCTCGTCGAGGAGGACGCGGCGGATGTCCTCGGTCATCCCGCTGTGGTAGAGCGTGGCGGCGAGGTGCTCCGTGCCGCCGCAGTTGCGCATGTTCATGCCGACGACGTTGAAGCCGCGGCGGTAAGCCTTCTGCGCCGTCCCCATCACGTAGAGCGAGTCGGTCGAGCCTTCGAGCCCGTGCAGGAGGAGGAGGGTCGGCGCCGCGCGCCTTTCAGTCTGCCAGCGGCATTTGAGGAGGACGCGCGTGCCGGGCTCGACCTCGAAGAGGCGCGACTCGTAGAGCGCGCTCTCCGCGCGGAAGGCGCGGGCGCGCGGGAAGTGTTTGGACGAGACGATGGTCTGCGCGTGCGGCCCCGCGAAGAGCGGGTGCGGCACGAACGGCTTCGACGCGAAGGCGCGCGCCACCTCGCGCAGCCGCGCGCTCAAAGTTTGAGGCGGCACATGTTCGGCTGCTTCGGTCTTCGAATGAGTCAGCCGTCCGCTTTCGCTGACCGTGTCCATCGTCGTCGCGTATCGGTCGAAAGTCACACCAGCCGCGTCGGCTCCGAGACGGGCGGGTCGCCGGCGGGCCCGGGGCTCCCGGGCTCTTCGATGGGGGCGGTGGGGGTGGGCGCGTCGGGCGGGAGCGGCGGGGGCGGCGGAGCTTGCGCGGGGTCGTCGGGGTGCGTGGGCGGAAGCTCCGGTTGCTGCTCTGGCTGCGGCGGTTCGGCGTTCGGGTTGCGGCTCAAAAGTCTCTCCTTCCTGGTTGGCGGAATGCAAAGACTCTAGCACGAATCGGCATTACGCCACATGCGCGGAGTCGGTCCTGGAGGAAAGTCGGAGGGACGGCCGTGGCACGGGTGTTGAAGTAGACGTGGGCAGAGGCGCACGCCGGAACGGCCGCAGGGCGCGGCCGTGATGTCAGGGCGCCGCCGGCAGCAAAGGAGGCCGTCAATGAACACCATCGTCGTCACATACCTCTCGTACGTCTGCCTGAGCGTCATGCTCACGGTCTGGGTCGCGCAGACGCTCCACAAGAACGGCCGCATCTTCCTCGTCGATGTCTTCCACGGCAACGAGGCGCTGGCCGACTCGGTCAACCACCTGCTCGTCGTCGGCTTCTACCTCATCAACTTCGGCTACGTGACGCTGGCCCTGAAGCTCGGCTACCAGATCGAGACGGCGCAGGAGGGCATCGAGGCTCTGTCGTGGAAGATCGGGCTGGTGCTGCTCGTCCTCGGCGCGATGCACTTCTTCAACCTGCTCGTCTTCACGCGCATCCGCCGCGGCACGACCTACGGCCGCACGGTCGCCTACGCCGGCCCCGAGGGTTTCAGAGGCTTCACCGACACCACGGGCGAGGGGGAGTGAGGAAAGCAGTAGGCAGATGGCAGTTAGAGGCGTCCGCGACCGTGCCGGATAGCGGGAGCGATTTAACACAGAGACACGGAGACACAGAGACACAGCTTGAAGTCTATAACTCAAGAAGCTGTGCCTCTGTGTCTCCGTGTCTCTGTGTCCAACGCCTCTCGGCTATACGCATCTGCAAACGAAAACAGTCTGCCTTATTAACCGAACTGCCTACTCTTCTTCACTCGGACCGAGGCCGGCGGCGCGTTGGAGGTCGGCGATGACGAAGCGGATCATGCGGTAGGTGATGTGGCGCGGGAGCGCTTCGCGCAAAGGTTTGAGGCGCTCGGTGCCAATCGCGGCGGCGGCGCGCTCGATCTGCGCGCGGTCTTCCGCGGAGACGAACTGCGACACGTCGAAGGGACGGCCGCGGAGGATGCAGTCGGCGAGGTGGCCTTCGACCGTAATCTCGGTCAGGCCCCTCTGAGCGCAAATCTCTTCGACCGTGAGACCCTGTTCATACAAAGCATATGTCTCGTCCACGGTGCTCGCCTTCGGTGCGGAGGGCGCGGCCGCGGGCCGTGAGGTGCGCGTAGAGGTCGGGGCGTAAGTCGGGCCTGTGTAGAGAGGCGGCAGGCGCAGTTGCACCGTGGCGCGCTCGCGCATCACCTCGCCGCCCGCGGGCGTGAGCGAGACGGTCGGGTAGGCGCCGCCCATGACGTGCAGGCAGCCGGCGGCGACGAGCGCGTCCACGTAGAGCAGTATCTCGTCCTGCGTCATCCCCGAAAGGATGCCGTAGGTCGAGAGCTGGTCGAGCCCCGCCTGCGAGAGCTTGGCCGAGCGCGAGCCGCGCAACGCGGACGCGAGCATCCCTTTGCCGAAGCGCCCGCCCATGCGCGCCGCGCACGCGAGTATCTTGCGCACCGTCAAACGTTCGTCCTCGGACAACTCACGCGGCTCGGTGACGGCGATGGAGCCGGCGCCGTCCTCTTCCTCTTCAAAGGCGGGGGCCTCGGCGGCCTCGCGCTTTTTGCGCACGCGCGACTGCGCGGCCAGCTCCTCTTCGAGGTCGAGCCCGGCGGGGACGTGCTTCATGATGAAGCGGTCGAGGTCGCGCGGCGCGTCGAGCGGCGGCGCGCTCTGCCCGCGCGCGCCGGCGCCGCGCAGCAGGCAGTTGCCGCACTTGCCGCAGGTGCCGTCGTGCGAGCGGTCGCCGAAGTAGTCGAGGATGAAGGAGCGGTAGCAGTTCTCCGTGTAGCAGAACGAGATCATCTCGCGCAGCTTCCGCTGCTCCAACGCGGCGCGGCGCGCAAGCTCTTCCGGCCGGATGCGCAGGCGAGTCGCCGGCTGCTCGTCTTTCATCAAGACACCGCGCGTGCGTCGCGCCGGCTGGTAGCGGAGGAGTCCCGCCTCCGCGAGCGTGGAGAGCGCCCGGCGGGCCTGCCCCAGCTCCATCCCGAGCGTGTCGGCGAAGTCGGCCACGTCGATCTCGGCGTCGGCGCGCTCGTTCAGACCGTAGCCGCCGAGCAGGGAGAAGAGAACCTGCTTGAGCTGCGCGCTGCGGCGCGCGCTCACGGTCTCGCGCGCGAGGTGCGGCGGCATGAGCAGGCGCAGCGAGGCACGGTTCTCCGCGCCCGTGCCGCGCTCGATGTGGCCGGCCTTCTCCAAAGTGATGAGCGCTGACTGGACGGCCATCTCGTTGCGGAGGCCCGCGCGCGCGGCCAGCTCGCGCGTGGAGAGTTCGATGCGCCGCTGATTCGTGGAGACCAGGGCCTCGTAGACTTTGGCGATCAGCTCGGGCGGCGGGTACGAGCCCTCGATGAAGTAGTCCTGCGTGCGCTTGTCGGCGTAGTTGAAGAGGAGCAGGCAGACGGACTGCCGGCCGTCGCGTCCGGCGCGCCCGATCTCTTGGTAATAAGCCTCGATGGAGCCGGGCAGGTGGAAGTGGACGACGAAGCGTATGTCGGGCTTGTCGATGCCCATGCCGAAGGCGTTCGTGGCGACGATAACTTGCGCGCGCCCCGACATGAAATCCTCCTGCGCGCGCACGCGCTCCTCGTCGGTCATGCCGGCGTGGTAGCCGACGACCGAGAGCTTCGCGTCTAAAAGCTTGCGCGTGATCTGCTCGACCGACTTGCGCGTCGAGGTGTAGACGATGCCGGACTGTCCGGCGTACTCCTGCGCCAGTTGTTTGATGCGCGCGTACTTCTCGCGCTCCTTCTCCGTGTGGACGACGCCGAGCGAGAGGTTGGGGCGGTCGAAGCCGCTGACGAAGGCGCGCGGGTCGTCGAGCTTGAGCTGCTCGATGATGTCGGCGCGGACGTAAGGCGTGGCCGTCGCGGTCAGCGCGACCGTCTGCGGCCGGCCGATGCGCTCGCGGAAAGATTGCAGACGAAGGTAGTCGGGTCGGAAATCGTGACCCCATGAGGAGATGCAGTGCGCCTCGTCCACGGCGAAGAGCGCGATGTTGACACTCTTCAAGGTCTCGACGAAGTGGTTGCTGCGGAAGCGCTCGGGCGCGACGTAGAGGAGCTTGAAGCGCCCCTGCCGGACGCCGGCGATGCGCTCCTTCTGCTCCTCGAAGTCGAGCGAGCTGTTGATGAAGGTCGCGGGGAGGCCGCGCGCGTGGAGCGCGTCCACCTGGTCTTTCATCAACGCGATGAGCGGCGAGACGACGACCGTCACGCCCTCGCGCATGAGCGCCGGGAGTTGAAAGCAGAGCGACTTGCCGCCGCCCGTCGGCATCACGACGACCGTGTCGTGGCCGGCCAGAATCGACTCGACGACCTCGCCCTGCCCCTCGCGGAAGCCCTCGAACCCGAAGAACTGTCGGAGCGCGGCGTGAGCGTCCTCCATGTGTACTGCGTGAGTCATCGGCATGCGAAAGAAAGAAAAATTGTACCGCAAACGGAGGGCGAACGCAGCCGGCCGTTCCCTTAAATTTGCCCTCGGCGGGCGGGCGTCGTAAGCTCGGGCGTGATGGCTCAGAAGGAGTGGGAGGCGCGGACGAAGCGCGAGCTGATGATCGAGGTGTGGGAGCACCTCGACTGCGAGTCGGTGGGCGCGAAGGAGCTGGAGGCCGTGCGCGAGGCCGTGCGCGAGCGCTTCGGCGAGGGCGCGGTCGAGAGCCCTGCGCGCGTGGCGCGCGTGCTCGCCGACGAGGGCGCGGAGCTGCGCCACGCCGAGGTGTTGGAGATGGACGCGCGCTGGCGCACGCAGGACCCTTACGAGCCGGCGTTCCGCAACGTCCTCAAGTTCTCGACCTTCGCGGAGGCCGCCGCATCCATCCGCCGGCTCGACAACCTGCGGAAGCAGTTCCGGCGCAAGAACGACCGCGAGGGGCTCAGGCGCGTGCAGGAGACCGTGCTCAAAGGCAAGCAGCGCGCGCAGATGATCGCGCGCAACCAGTCGGTCAACGAGCGCAAGCGGGCCGAGAAGACCGAGATGGCCGAGTGGTTCACCGTCTGGCTCAACCAGCCCGAAATCTTCGAGGACTGGCTCGCCCTCCGCCTCGCCTCGAAAGACTTTCGCGCGCGGTTTCCGGAAGAGGAATCTTCCGAAACGTGAGTACCGTCTGAAACACCGAGGGCTTTGGAACGTCTTCCGAACACTCTCGACCCGACTTCGCCTCACACACTTCTCTTTGACCTGAAGGGTCGGTCAAACTCACAGCATCCCAATCAGGCTGACCGGCGACCTCAGAGCCGCGCACGGTCAGGTTCACCCGTTTTCCTCAGCTTTCCGGGCATTCTGCTCAAATTTCGTCGATGGAACGGGGGCTGCATAAAGGCCGTCGAGCGCGGGACTCTTTTTTGTTAGCTCGCGGACCTGTAGAGCACGATGGTACGGGGCGACCAGGACGCCCCGGCTAAAATCATCAAGGGGATGGTTGGACGAACAGATCAAATGAGAAGAGAACTGAAGTCCCCTCTTGTCTGCCTGGCCGCGGTCGCCGCGGTCGCCGCCGCGCTCGCGTGGCCGTGTGCGCCGCGTGTGGGCGCGCGGTCGCAGAGCGGCGGCAAGCAGAAGGTCTCGGCCGACCTGCGGCAGAAGCTCGGGCAGGCGAGCAGGGTCAACGTCATCGTCAAGTCGGCGGGCACTTGGGGTCGGACGCTCGACGACGCCGTCAAGAACAACAACGGCACGGTGACGAAGAGCTTCGCCAACTTCCCTCTGCGCGCCGTCTCCCTGCCGTCCGCGGCCGTCGAGGCGTTCGCCGCCCGCTCGGACGTGGACTACGTCGCGCTCGACCGCGAGGTCAAGCTGCTCGGCCACGTCTCGCTGACCTCGGGCGCCGACGCCGCGAGCGTCATGGCGAACTACAACCCGGTCTACGACGGCACCGGCATCGGCATCGCCGTCATCGACTCCGGCATTGACCCGAACCACACGGCCTTCACGCAGGAGTCGGGTAGCGCGACGCGCATCGCCTTCAGTCAGGATTTTACCGGGGAGAACCGCACGGACGACCCTTACGGGCACGGCTCGCACGTCGCCTCTACTGCGGCGGGCAACGGCCAGGTCTCGAACGGCGCGTACCGCGGCATCGCGCCCGGCGCCAGGGTCGTCAACCTGCGCGTGCTCGACTCGCAGGGTAAGGGCACCATCTCGGCGCTGCTGGCCGCCATCGACTGGATCAAGTCGAACCGGGCGACCTACAACATCCGTGTCGTCAACATGAGCCTCGGCACGGCGGCCGTCGATTCCTACACGGTTGACCCGCTCTGCCTCGCCGTCCGCGGCCTCGTGGACGCGGGTGTCGTCGTGGTGGCGGCCGCGGGCAACGAGGGCAAGGACGGCTCGGGGAACAAGATTTACGGTCAGATTCACTCGCCGGGCAACGACCCCTCGGTCATCACTGTGGGCGCCGCCAACACCTTCGGCACCGACGCGCGCAACGACGACGGCGTCACGACCTACAGCTCGCGCGGGCCGACTCGCTCCTTCTGGACGGACGCCTACGGCGCGCGTCATTACGACAACCTGATCAAGCCGGACCTCGTCGCCCCCGGCAACAGGATCATCGACGCGCAGGCGGCAGGGAACCTGCTGGTCTCGCGGAACCCGACGCTCGACGCCAACGTCTCGGGCTCCGCGGCGCGCGAGCAGATGTACCTGTCGGGCACGTCGATGGCGGCGCCGGTCGTCGCGGGCTCGGCGGCGCTGATGCTCCAGGCCAACCCCAACCTGACGCCGAACCTCGTCAAGGCGCTTTTGATGTACACGGCGCAGCAGCTCCCGGGCTTCAACACCTTCGAGCAGGGCGCGGGCGAGCTGAACGTCGAGGGCGCGATGCGCCTGGCGCGAATCGTCCGCACCGACCTCTCGTCTTCGACGCCGGTCGGCACGTCGATGCTGACGGGCTCTTACGGGACGGCGCAGACGACCATCGCCGGCTGGTCGTTCAACTGGGCGCAGGGGCTCATCCTCGACCAGACCTTCGTGACGGGGACGAATCTCGTCACGAAGTACCAGAAGATTTACAACCTCGGGTCGCTGCTGGGCGACGGCTCGATGATGGCGGACGGCTCGCTGATGATCGACTCCGTGCTGATGAGCGACAGCGTCCTCATGAGCGACAACATTCTGACGGCCAGCGGGGCGCTGATGACCGACGGCTCGCCCTTCCTGAGCTGCAACATGCTCTACGGCTCCGGCTCGATGATGGCGGACGGCTCGATGATGGCGGACGGCACGCTGCTGGGCGACGGCTCGCTGCTGACCGACAGCACGCTGATGGCCGACGTGAGCGCCCAGGCCAGCAAGGCGCTCGTTCAGGGCGACAACACCGCCTCGATGTCCAGGATGGTCGAGGCATCGCTCCCGCCCGCCGCGCCCGGCGCCCTCAAGGCGACGGCCGCCTCGAAGACGCAGATCAACCTTTCCTGGGCCGACAGCTCTTCGGACGAGACCGGCTTCAAGGTGGAGCGCTCCACGGACGGCGTGACCTACACGCAGCTCACGACGCTCGCGGCCAACTCCACCTCCTACGCCAGCACCTCCCTGAGCGGCGGGAAGAAG
This sequence comes from Pyrinomonadaceae bacterium, assembly GCA_045807865.1. Classification (GTDB taxonomy): domain Bacteria; phylum Acidobacteriota; class Blastocatellia; order Pyrinomonadales; family Pyrinomonadaceae; genus QHXN01. The sequence goes on along the minus strand of JBJMGP010000009.1, from coordinate 45,048 downwards.
TACTACTACCGCCTCAGGGCCTACAACGCCAACGGCAACTCGGCTTACACGGCGGTCGTCAGCGCGACGACGCCCACGAAGTAGGACTCTCCCCGTGCGGCCCGGCCCGATGACGGTCGGGCCGCACGGGCCTTATAGAACAAGCAGGAGACAAGTGAATTAAAGACACTTAAAGCCAGAACCAAACCTCTCTCTGCCAGCCCCGACTTGAAACCACTCATCCGGCCGAACCCTCGCGGGCCGGTGAGTGGTTTCACATCATCTTGACGTGACGGCGTCAAGATGACTGACCGAAGTCTGTCTCTCACGCCGAACCAGATCGAAAAAGCTGCATTTTAGGCGGACTTTTCGCGCCCCTGAACTCGCCGAGCACTGGAATACCACTTGCAGCTAGGGACGGCGCCCGTGGGCGACTGCCCGCCCCACTCTGAAGGCCCAGGGCGCGTTCGAATATCCCCCGGTCCCGTCCTTTTGGCGCAACCGATGTTCAGTTCCACGACCAGACAGCGCATCTCGCAGCCGTACATGTGGGCGGTCATCTCGCTCGGCGCGGTTGCATGCGCGTTCACCCTTACGCGCCTCCAGCCCTCCGTCCTCGGCCTGCGCTTCATACTCATCAGCCTGGTGACGCTGGCCTTCGGCTCGCGCGTGTCCGTCAAGATCCCGCGCGTGCGCGGGCAGATTTCCATCTCCGACACCTTCATCTTCTTCGCGATGCTCTTCTTCGGCGGCGAGGCGGCCATCGTGCTCGCCGCGGCCGACGCCTTCGTCTCGTCGTTGCGCATCACGAAGAAGAAGTTGGTGATGGGCTTCAACGCGGGCGTCTACGTCTGCTCGACCTTCGTGACGGTCTGGACGTTGCGCTTCGCCTTCGGCGGTGACCTCAAGCAACTCACGATTGGCGACGCGTCGGTCTACATCTCGGCCGTCTGCGTCATGGCGCTCGTGCAGTACGTGTTCAACTCCGGCATGGTCGCCGCGGGCGTCGCGCTCCGCCAGGGGCTGCCCGTCTGGCAGATGTGGCGGCAGAACTTCCTCTGGACTTCCATCACCTACTTCGCGGGGGCCTCGGCCGCCGCCATCGTCGTCAAGCTCGTCGACAACTTCGGCCTCTACGCCTTCCTCGCCACCGCGCCCATCGTCATCGTCGTCTACTTCACCTACTGTACTTATCTGAAGAACGTCGAGGCCTCGACGAAGCAGGCCGAGCTGGCCCGCCAGCACGCCCTCGAAGTCCAGCAGCACATGCAGGCGCTGCGCGAGAGCGAGGAGCGCTTCCGCTCGGCCTTCGACAACGCGACCATCGGCATGGGCGTCGTCGCGCTCGACGGCCGCTGGCTCCAGGTCAACCGCAGCCTGTGTGACATCGTCGGCTACGACGAGCGCGAGCTGCTCGACTCCGAGGTCCGCCGGGTGACCTACCGCGAAGACCTCGTCGCGCTCGAAGAGCAGATGCAGCGTTTCACGGCCGGCACCATCTCCTCGCACCAGGCCGAGCTGCGCTACTCCCACAAGACGGGCAAGGAGGTCTGGGCGCATTTGGGGATGTCGCTCGTGCGCGACGGCGAGGCCCGCCCGCTCCACTTGATCTTTCAGATTCAGGACATCACCGACCGCAAGCGCGCCGAGGAGCAGCTGCTCCACGACGCCTTCCACGACGCGCTGACGGGACTGCCCAACCGCGCGCTCTTCATGGATCACGTGAAGATGGCGATCCAGCGCTCGCGCCGCTCGGGCGACCGCCTCTTCGCCGCGCTCTTCCTCGACCTCGACCGCTTCAAGATCATCAACGACTCGCTCGGCCACATGGTCGGCGACCAGCTGCTCGTCGGCATCGCGCACCGCCTTGAGGCGTGCCTCCGCCCCGGCGACACGGTCGCCCGATTGGGCGGCGACGAGTTCACCATCCTGCTCGAAGACCTCGCCTCGACCGAGGACGCCATCGACGTCGCGCGCCGCGTGCAGGAGGCCGTCACGCAGCCCTTCAACATCGGCGGCCACGAGGTCTTCACCACCGCCTCCATCGGCATCGCGCTCTCGGACACGGGCTACGAGCGGGCGGAAGATCTGCTGCGCGACGCCGACACCGCGATGTACCGCGCGAAGATGGCGGGCAAGAAGCGCCACGTCGTCTTCGACAAGGCGATGCACGACCGCGCGATGGAGCTGCTGCAACTGGAGACCGACCTCCGGCGCGCCCTCACGCGCAAGGAGTTCTTCCTCAACTACCAGCCGATTGTGAACCTGGAGACCGGCCGCATCGCGAGCTTCGAAGCGCTTGTCCGCTGGCGCCACCCCGAGCGTGGGCTCGTCATGCCCGGCGACTTCATCCCCGTGGCCGAAGAGACCGGCCTCATCGTCCCGCTCGGGCTGTGGGTCTTGAACGAGGCGTGCCGGCAGATGCGCGAGTGGCAGCGTCACGGCCTCGCCGACGAGTCGATGACGATGAGCGTCAACCTTTCGGGCCGCCAGTTCTCGCAGGCCGACCTCATCGACCAGATCGCGTCGGCGCTGCGCGAGTCGGGGCTGAAGGCCGCTAACCTCAAGCTCGAAATCACGGAGAGCATGGTCATGGAGAACTTCGACACGGCCATCGACATGCTCGCGCAGCTCCGCGGCCTCGGCGTCGGTCTCTCCATCGACGACTTCGGGACGGGCTACTCTTCGCTCTCCTACCTGCACCGCTTCCCCATCGACACCCTGAAGATCGACCGCTCCTTCGTCACCCAAATGACGGACAACTCCGAGAACGCCGAGATCGTCCGCACCATCGTCACGCTCGCGCGCAGCCTCGACATGGCCGTGGTGGCCGAGGGCGTCGAGACGGCCGACCAGCTCCGGCAGCTGGGCGACCTCGGGTGTGACTACGGCCAGGGCTACCTCTTCTCGCGCCCCGTCGGCGCGGGGCAGGCGGCCGAGCTACTCACCGAAGATCAGTTCTCAACACTCACGTCTTACCGCGAAGAGGCGGAGAGCGTCCTCGCGGCCTAGAGGTAATAGAAGTGGCGACAGCGACCCTCCACACCGAAGCACCTCCCGAGCCGGCGGTCGCCGCCGACAGGATCGAGACCGCGCGGCTGCGGCTGCGCCTCTTCACGCCGGACGACATCGACCGCATGTGCGAGATCACGCGCAACCCCGAGGCGATGCGCTACATCGGCTACGGTCACACGCTCTCGCGCGAGGAGACCTCCGCGAATCTCAACATGATCATGAACGGCTTCCGCCGCCGCGGTTACGGCCGCTGGGCCCTGGAGCGGCGCGACACGGGCGCGCTCGTCGGCTACTGCGGGCTCTCGTCGGGGAACCCGGAGGTGGGCGTCGAGCTGGCCTACATGCTGGCGCGCGAGGAGTGGGGCCAAGGGCTCGCCCTCGAAGCCGGGCGCGCGTCGCTGCGCTACGGCTTCGAGACGCTCGGCCTCGACTCGATCGCGGGGCTCACGCTCCACGGCAACGGCCGCTCGCGGACGGTGCTTGAGCGGCTCGGGATGAAGTTCATCCGAGAGGCGCACTACTACGACTTCGCCTGCGTCCACTACGCCATGGCCCGCGTAGACTGGCGCAACGACGACTCACACTACCGGGTCATTCAAGGCAGTAGGCAGTAGACAGAGGCAGTAGGCAGTAGACAGACAAAGCGGCGCGTCCGGGCTAAAGGCCGAAGACGCGCCGCTTTGTCTTTCCACTGCCTACTGCTTTTGCGTTTCCAGCCAGCGCTCGATCACGGAGAGGACGTGGCGCTTCTCCTGTTCGTCGAGCGCGCGGCCTTTCGGGATGTGGTGCCACTTGAGCAGGCAGCCGCGACAGCAGGTGGCCGTGGCGTGCTGCGCGATGAAGGCGGGGTGGCCGCGCATCGGAGTCTGGCGCCCGTCGTTCGCGGGCTCGGCCGGCGCGAGCCGCTTCTCGACGAAGTCCGCGGCGTGTTCGAGCACCTTGGGCAGGCCCTTCTCGCGCAGGTAGTCCCGCTCCTTCGCGCCCAGTCGGAACCTGCGGCGGAAGGCCGACCCGCCCAGCTCCCGGAAGAGTTCTTCGAGGTCTCGCATCGGTTAAAGTGCCCGGGAAACGTGCGGAGTTTATCACCGGCCGCGCCCCCGCGTCACAGCGCGCCCGCGCCTACCGAAATTATTTCTTGCCACGCGGGCGGCGCGTGGGGCATGATGAGCGCGTCACTCCTTCTCTCGCGCATCAACGGTGATGCGCCCCGCGCCTCGATGTTGGCGGCGGCGTTCTGGATGGGTTCGAGAGTGGGCCGATTTTAACCACGCAGGAGCCGCTCTTCGAGAGCACCCGGACGCGAAACCTTCGCCGCGACCGTTACGACGAAGCCACTTCACGTTGGAAGCTTCTCCCGATACGCGCCCGGCCGGGCGCCAGAGGAACACAGACACATGGCAGTTAAACTTTACGTCGGCAACCTCTCGTTCCAGACTTCGAGCGAAGACCTGCGCGACCTCTTCTCGCAGGCCGGCAACGTCGAGACCGCGAACGTCGTCGAGGATCGCGACACGGGCCGCTCGCGCGGCTTCGGCTTCGTCGAGATGTCCTCGAAGGAAGAGGCCGAGGCGGCCATCGCGCAGTTCAACGGTAAAGAGTTCGGCGGGCGCAACCTGACCGTCAACGAGGCGCGCCCGCGTGAAGACCGTGGGGGCGGCGGCCGCGGTTTCGGCGGTGGCGGCGGCGGGCGCGGCGGCTTCGGCGGTGGCGGCGGCGGCCGTGGCGGCGGTGGTTACGGCGGTGGCGGCGGTGGCCGGGGCGGTGGCGGCGGCGGCGGCAACCGCGAGCCGCGCTGGTAAGAGCGCAACCCGACCTTTACAAAACTTAACGTGGAAAGAGCCCCGGCCGGAAAACATTCCGCCGGGGCTCTGCGTATGTTGGTGCGTGCCCTTAGTTGAGTTGGTACGCACCTGGCTGTTCAGTTGACGGAATTCCACGCCCGATGAGGTGCCCCGCCTGCACATCCGAGATCGCCGTCGAAGGCGAGTCGTGTCCCTCCTGCGGCTCTTCGCTCGACGGGCCGTATGCCGAGACGCGCATCCTGCCCGACGACTCGAAGCCGCGAACTGGACGCAGCTCCGGCCCGGGCCGCAAGACTGGGGCGCACACGCGCACCAACCACGTCCACACGACCACCGACGCGCTCGACAACTCGCGCTTCGTCGCCGGCACCATTCTCAACGAGCGCTACCGCATCGTCGGCCTCCTCGGGCGCGGCGGGATGGGTGAGGTCTACCGCGCCGAAGACCTGACGCTCGGCCAGCCCGTGGCCCTGAAGTTCCTGCCCGAAGTCCTGTCGGCCGACAGCGCGATGCTCGCGCGCTTCCGCCGCGAGGTGCGGGTCGCGCGGCAGATTTCGCACCGCAACATCTGCCGCGTCTACGACATCGGCGAGGCCGAGGGGCAGCAGTTTCTCTCGATGGAGTACGTGCGCGGCGAGGAGCTGTCGTCGGTGTTGAAGCGCTTCGGTCGTCTGCCGTCGGACAAGGCGGCCGAGATCGCGCGCCAACTCTGCGCCGGCCTCGCCGCGGCCCACGAGGCGGGCGTGCTCCACCGCGACCTCAAGCCCTCGAACGTGATGATCGACGAGAAGGGGGACGTGCGCGTCACGGACTTCGGGCTGGCGGGCCTGCTCGAAGAGTTCGGCGGGGGCGCGGCGCTCGAAGGCACGCCCGAGTACATGTCTCCCGAGCAGCTCGCGGGGCGCGAGCTGAACGAGCGCAGCGACATCTACTCGCTGGGCCTCGTCCTCTACGAGCTTTACACCGGGCGCAAGGCGTTCACGGCCTCGACGCTCTCCGAGCTGCTGCGGCTGCGCAAGACCGAGTCGATGCCGGAGCGCCCCTCGTCCATCGTGCGCGACCTCGACCCCTCGGTCGAGCGCGTCGTCGAGCGCTGCCTCGCGCCCGACCCGCAGCAGCGCCCGGCGACGGCCCTGCATGTGGCGAACGCCCTGCCGGGCGGCGACCCGCTCGCCGCCGCGCTCGCGGCCGGCGAGACGCCCTCGCCCGAGATGGTCGCCGCCGCGCCGAAGCAGGGAAGCCTCAGGCCGTCCATCGCACTTGCCTTAGCGGGCGGCGCTCTCGCGCTCTTCGCGCTCTGCTTTGCGCTCTCGGGGCGCGTCTACCTGCACAGGCAGGTGCCGATGGAGAAGTCGGCCGAGGCTTTGCGCGACCGCGCGTCGGAGATTGCGCGGAAGTTCGGGTACGAGTCGGCGACCGACAGCTTCTCGGGTTTCAACGTCAACGCGGAGTACATGGGCTACGTCGAGCAGCACGACCAGTCGGCGACGCGCTGGGAGAGGCTGCGGACGGGCCACCCGGCCGGGCTGGTCTACTGGTACAGGCAGAGCCCTCGCTACCTGACGCCGTTCAACCGGCAGTTGGTGACGCAGCTCGACCCGCCGCGGACGGTCTCGGGGATGGCGAACCTCTCGCTCGACACTCGCGGCCGCCTGCTCGCCTTCGAGGGCGTGCCGCCCCAGATCGTCTCGCCCGTCTCGGCGCAGGAGCCCGCGCCCGCGCGCTTCGACTGGTCGCTGCTCTTCGCGGAGGCGGGGCTCGACCCGGCGACCTTCCATCAGGTGGAACCCGCCTGGGTGCCGCCGCACGCCTTCGACGAGCGCGCCGCGTGGGAGGGGACGTACCCGGGGCAACCGGAGACGACCGTCCGCATCGAGGCGGCGGCTTTCCGCGGGCGGCCCGTCTACTTCCAGCTCATCAACCCCTGGAACCAGCCGATGCGCGAGTCGCAGCCGCCCGTCCCGCCGAGCGCGCGGATGTTCCTGGCGGTCGTCGTCGTGCTCTTCTTCGCGATGATGACGGGGGCGGTGCTGCTCGCGCGTCACAACCTGCGCTCGGGGCGGGGCGACCGCCGCGGGGCCTTCAGGCTCGCCGCCTTCGTCTTCGCGCTGACGCTGCTCGAATGGCTCTTCGGCGGGCACCACGTCCCCTCGCTCATGGAGGAGTCCGAAAACTTCCTGAACAACCTCTCGGAGTGGCTGCTGGTCAGCGCGATCCTGTGGCTCATCTACATCGCGCTGGAGCCTTACGTGCGGCGGCGCTGGCCGGGGCGGATCATCGGCTGGAGCCGCCTGCTGGCAGGGGACTGGCGCGACCCTCTGGTCGGGCGCGACATGCTGGTGGGCGCGTTCGCGGGGTGCGTGCTCGTGCTGTTGGCCTTCGCGCGGTCTCTGGCGGCGCCGTGGCTGGGGCTCCCGCCGCCGAGGCCCGCGAACATCGGGATGGGCGGCCTGCTGGGGATGCAGAACGTCGTCAGCATAGTCTCAGCGCAGGCGTTCAACTCGCTGCTCTTCTCGGCGATGTTGATGTTCCTCCTGCTGCTTTTGACCATCATCACGCGGCGCGAGCGGGTGGGGGCGGTGCTGCTCTGGCTGCTCTGCGCCTTCTTCTTCGTCGCCGGCGACAACCTCGCGCTCAACGCGCCGTTCGGCATGGCGGCCGCGGCCGTCCTGCTCTTCGTGCTGTTGCGCTTCGGCATGCTGGCGCTCGTCTTCGCGGAGTTCTTCCTGCTCTTCTTCAGCTTCTACCCCGTGACGACGGACTTCAACGCCTGGTACGCAGGCACGTCCGCCTTCGGCGCGGCGCTCGGCGTCGCCCTCATCCTCTACGGCCTCAAGACCTCGCTCGCCGGCCAGCCGCTCTTTCGCCACTCGCTCCTCGGCGACTGAGCCCGTCAGAAGTTCAAAGCTCAAATTGAGCACGGGGGCGCGGCCTTGAAGACTTATCACTTCAAGGTCGCGCCCCCGTGCTTCCGTTGAGAGTGTTTGAAGGGGGTCGTGTTACGGCGCCGGTGACCTGATGTTTTCGTGGTCGGCGTTCCCTCGGTAATACTGGAGCGTGTGAGTCTGCACCCTGCACCCGTGCCCGGCCGTCGTGCTGCCCACGTAGAACTCGTGCGGCATGTGTAGGACCGCGTCACTCCAGTGGGGGTCGGTGCTGGACTGGATGGGGGCGGCGTGCCGCAACACTTGAAAAGGTTATCGACGAACGTCCCGTTCGTATTCGGCCACGACGCCCCCGAGGTGATGGCGGAGCTGCCCCAGTTGTTCGGCTGGTCGTTGGTGGTGGGGCCGGGGAAGCGCTCGTTCACCGTCGCCCCCACTATCGTGCCGCCCACGTTGTCGAAGACGCGGTACGCGATCTCCGTCCACAGGCCGGGGCAGCCCGCCCCGCCCACGCTCCCGGGCGGGCTGCTGAAGTGCTCGGATTGCCACTCCTGCTGGAGGCGGTGGGGCTTCCGCACGGTGAGCTGCCCCAGGTAGGTGTTGACCGTGCCGTCGGCCAGCGTCTCCTGCGCCCCGATGGTCTGGGCCGCCGTCCCCGCTTGATGAGCCGGATAGATGCTTAAGCGGCTGAAGGCATGACCGGGGCGGTCGTACTCGGCGGCGACCGGGTTGCGCCGTCCGACGAACCCCGACTTCGCCCGGACAGGCAGCAAAGGATTCTCAACGGTCGGCTGCCGAACCGCCTGCCGGCTCTCCGCGAAAGTGTGCACGTTCAAACTCCTGCCCCGGCCTCAGGCTACGTGCCGGCGTTGACGACCAGACCCGTGACGACGGCGATCAGCGCGGAGATTATAGCCGCCGGGATGGTCCACGCCCTACCGCTCTGACGTGCCTGCGTATGAACATGGACGCCGGCGGTTCCGACACGGCCTTAGTTGAGGACGATGTCGCCGATCCGCTGCGCGAGGTCGCCGAGGCGAGAGCCTTCGAGGTTCGCCATGATGACGACGGCGAGCCCCTGGTCGGGCTGCATGTGGAGGAAGGTACTGACGCGCTGCTGCGCGCCGGAGTGGCCGATGGCGCGCGCGCCCGTGGGGCGCCGGGCCACGCTCCAGCCGAGGCCGTAAGAGGTCTCCTTGCCGTCCTTCAACTTCTGCGGGGTGAACATCAACTCCAGCGTCTCGTGCTTGAGGAGCCTGTCCGTCTGGAGCGCGACGGCGAACCGCGCGAGGTCTTCCGCGGTCGAGACGAAGCCGCCGCCCGGCATCTTGTAGCTGTTGTCCGCGAGCGGCGAGTTGGTCAGCACGCCCTTGTCCGTGAGGCGGTACCCCTGGGCGCGGTTGGGGATGATGTCGGCGACGCTGTCCACGCGCATGTGCTCCATCGCGGCGGGCTTGAAGAGGTTCTCGCTCACGAAGTCGGCGAACTTCTGCCCCGACGCGCCCTCGACGACGCAGCCGAGGACGGAGTAGCCGTGGGTCGTGTAGCTGTACTTCGTGCCGGGCTCGAAGAGGAGCGGGTCGTCCTTGAACACGGCGAGCCCTTCGACGATGCTCGCGTAGAAGCGCGTGCTGTTGAACTCTTCGTCCGACTTGTAGTGGCGGACGCCGGAGAGGTGGCCGAGCAGTTGGCGGGTCGTGACGGGCCACTGCTTTTCGGGGAAGGCGGGACAGTACTTCTGCACGGGCGCGTCGAGGTCTATGCGGCCGCGCTCGTAGAGCTGCATGACGGCCACGGCCGTGATCGGCTTCGAGATGGAGCCGAGGCGGTAGACGGTCGCGGCTCTGGCCGGGACGTTGTTCTCGATGTCCTGCGACCCGAAGCCCGAAGTCCAGCGCACACGCCGGCCGGAGACGACTGCCACCGTCAGCCCCGGTATCTTCTGCTTCGCCATCTCGGCGCCCACGAGCGCCTCGATCTGTTTGACCTTCTCGGCCGGCAGCGCCGTCGCCGGCTGTGCCGCCTGCTGCGCCGCGGCGCGTGGGGCGGGGGAGAGGAGGAGCAGCAGGCACAGGGCGAAGGCCGCGCGGACGCGCGCGTGCGAAGACTTTGAAGGGTTCATGCGGAAAGCTCTCCTCGTTCGTGGGTCGTGCGAACTGTCTACGGGGGACAGACGCGCGGGCGCGACCGACCGTTAACCGGGAGGCGGCCGCGCCCACGCGCGGGAAGGTTCAAGTCGTGGCGGGCCGTTACTGCTCGCAGAAGTTACGGAAGCATTGGACGACACCCTCATTGAACTGGTCGTAGCAGGGGATGTAGTCGATGCCGTGGATTTCGGTGCAGTGTTCGAATTGCCGCTCGTTTCTGAGCGAGCAGTCGAGGCACTTCTCGTTAATGTCGGCGGCCCTCGCGGTGCGGGCCTGGTAGGGCTGGAACAGGACGAGGGCCAGCGCGACGAGGGCCAGCGTGGCCGACAGTGAAGTCAAGAGTCTTCTCATCTTCAGTCTCCTTCCGTTCAAGTTAAGGCGAGGGTGTTGCCGGGCAGAGACGTTCCTATAATCCTTCTCCGACGTGAAGTCAACGATTCCGCGCCGCCCGGGAAGTTTAAAACGGGAGCGCCCGCCTCATCTTGAGGCGGGCGCTCCCGTTGCTTGAGCAGTAAGGCCGGGCGCTTACTCTTCTTCCTCGCCGCGGATGCGCCCTTCGGCCCGGGCCTGTTCGACGATCTTGTGGGCGATCTGGCTGGGGACGGGGTCGTAGTGGGAGAACTCCATGTGGAAGGAGCCGCGGGCGGCCGTGATGGAGTTGAGCTTCGACTGGTAGTCGAGCATCTCCGACATCGGCGCCTGCGCCTTGACGACCTGGTTCTTGCCGCGCATCTCCATGCCCTGGACGCGCCCGCGGCGCGAGTTGAGGTCGCCCATGATGTCGCCCGCGCACTCGGTTGGCGCGACCACCTCGACATCCATGACCGGCTCCAGCAGCGTCGGCTTCACCTTCTCGATGGCGTTGCGGAACGCCTTGCGCCCCGCGGCGCGGAACGAGTGCTCGTCGGAGTCGACCGTGTGGTACGAGCCGTCGATGAGCGTGGCCTTGAAGTCCACGAGCGGGTAGCCGGCGATGGCGCCGGTTGAGGCGGCCTCCACTATCCCTTTCTCGATGGCCGGGCGGAACTGCTGCGGGACGGAGCCGCCGAAGATTTTGTCCTCGAAGACGAAGCCGCCGCCGCGCGGCAGGGGCTCGAAGACGACCTTGCAGTCGCCGAACTGGCCGCGCCCGCCGGTCTGCTTCTTGTGGCGCCCCTGCACCTCGGCGCGCGCCGTGATGGTCTCCTTGTAAGGCACCTTCGGCGGGTGCAGGGCCACCTCGACGTGGTAGCGGTTCTTGAGTTTTTCGACGACCGTCTCGATGTGCAACTGGCCCGAGCCCGAGAGGATGAACTCTTTCGTCTGCGCGTCGCGCGTGAAGTGGAGCGAGGGGTCCTCTTCGAGAATCTTGTGGAGCGCGACCGAAATCTTCTCCTCGTCCTGCCGCGACTTCGGCTCGATGGCGAAGGAGATGGCGGCCTCGGGGTACTCGATGGGGTCGTAGACTATCGAAGCCGCCCTGTCGGCGAGGGTGTCGCCGGTCTGCGTCTCCTTGAGCTTGACGACGGCGATGATGTCGCCCGCGCTGGCCTCGTCGATCTTGTCGAGTTGCTTGCCCTGCATCGAGTGGAGGGCGCCCAGACGCTCGGCCGTGCCGCGGGTCGTGTTCTGGACGTTGGCGTCCGCCTTGACCCTGCCCGAGATGATCTTCATCACGTTGATGCGGCCGGCGAAGGGGTCGGCGATGGTGCGGAAGACGTAGGCCGAGAAGGGCTCCTCGGCGTGGTAGCCGCGCGTGACCTCGGCCGCCCCGTCGTCCAGGCTGGCCTTGCCCTTCTCGCTCTCGTGCGTGTCGGGCGCGGGCGCGTAGTCGAGGATGCCGTCGAGGAGCGGCTGCAGGCCCGCCAGCGTCAAACTTGAGACGGCGAAGACCGGGCAGAGGCGCGAGCCGGCGATGGCCTTCGAGATGTTGGGGATGATGTCCGACTCTTCGAGCGTGCCGTTCTCCATCCACTTCTCCATCAGCGCGTCGTCCGACTCGGCGATGACCTCGACCAGGCGCTCGCGCTCCCTGTTCACCACGTCGCGCCCCGACTCGGGGATGGGAATCTCTCTGGCCTTGCCGTTGGCGTCGAACTCGTAAGCCTTCTGGTGGACGACATCGACGACGCCCTTGAAGTCCGCCTCCTGCCCGATGGGGAGCGTGAAGGGGACGATGGCGCGGCTGAAGGTGTGGCGCGCGGAGTCCAGCGCGGCGCCGAAGTCCGCCCGCTCCTTGTCGAGCTTGGTGATGACCAAGATGCGCGGCGTGATGAACTCGTTGGCGTAGCCCCAGGTCTTCTCGGTGCCGACCTCGACGCCGGAGACGGCGTCCACCACGACGAGCGCGCAGTCGGCGACGCGGAGCGCGGGCCGCGCGTGCGGGACGAAGGCGGAGAAGCCGGGCGTGTCGATGAGGTTGACCTTGTGCTCGCGCCACTCGCAGTGCGCGAGCTGGCTGTTGAGCGTGATCTTGCGCGCGACGGAGTCTTCGTCGTAGTCCGTCGTGGTCGAGCCCTCGTCCACCTTGCCCCAGCGGGGCGTGGCCCCGGCGAGGTGGAGGAGCGAGCTGACGAGCTGCGTCTTGCCCGCGTGGCCGTGGCCGATGACGGCCAGGTTACGAATCTGGTTGGTCGGATAGGCTTTCATGGCTTCAGGTCGGACATCCTTTCGACAGGTCGGCGCGCGCGGGTTCGTGGCGGAGTTAGAGCCCCGCGACGCCTCGGATTTGACAATAGCTGTGCGGGATAGAACTGCAAAGGTCGAGAAGTTAATTTAAGCGACCCGCGGCCGGATGGCAAGCGGGGCGGGCGGGTCGTTTGGCGGGGAATGAATTAACAGGGATGGACAGGATGTGCGGGACAATCATTTAAGTTCTTATCCGGAATATCCTGCCCATCCCTGTTAATTGTTTCTATGTTTTATTGCCCGAACCGCCGACGATATTCGACGGAAGAGATGAACGCCTTGACCATCTCGGCGTTGACGTAGTTGCCGTCGAACTGTTCGAGCTTGCCGAGCCAGAAGTTGAAGCCGTCGAAGCCCAGCCCCTGCTCCGGCGCGTCGTTCGGGTTCCTTCTTAAATACCCGAAGTACTCCGTCAGCACGAAGGCGCGGTTCAACTCGCGGCGCGCAAACTCCGGGTTCTCCGCCAACTGGCGCAGCGCCGCGGCGCGGCCCTGGACGTTGTTGTCGGCGGCGAGTTGCGCGGCCAGCGCGTCGCGCTCGGCCGCGGTGAGCGGCGAGCCGGCGTTCGTGTTGAGCGCGCCCACGAAGTCCGCCGCGCTCATCGAGGCGGGGTAGCGCGCGGTGAACTCCGGCCGCTGCACCCAGCCCGTGAAGAACGCCGCCTTGTTCGCGGCAAGCTGCTGCTCCCACCCGGCGCGGCCGACGACGAGGTTGCGCCCGAGGCGCTGCGCGTCGCTCATCAGCCCTTCGAACGCGACCGGCACGGGGCGGCCCGACAGATCGCCGAACGAAGCCTTCGCCGCGCGGTAAGCGAGGAAGGCGGTCTGCTGCGACTCAATCGAGAGGAAGAAGGCGGCCGAGACGTTCACCCGCTTGACCTCACGGCACTGCTGGTCCGGGCCGCACTGCTCGATCTCACCCGTCCAGAACTGCAAGCCCGCGGCGTCGGGGTCGCGGTTAAGGAAGTCCGCGTAGTGCTGCGCGACGAAGAACTGCGAGGAGTCGGCGGCGTTGGCCGTCGGCGAAGTGACGAAGACGGCCGAGCGGTTCCAGGTCGGCTTGACGAAGGTCGCGCTCGCGGGCGAGAAGGTGAGCCCCGCGCCGACCGGAGTCACGGTGTGCGTCCCCGCGGTCGAGACGTAGTTAAAGACGTAGCGCCCCTGCGCGTCGGTCGTGGCCGCGGCCGTCTGCGCGCCCGAGAGCGCGACGGCGACGCCCGCCCGCCCCGCGCCGTCCGGCCCGACCACGCGCCCGGCGATCTGGACGGAGGTGCGCGGCTCGTCGTTGTCGAGGAGGTTGTCGCCGTCGTGATCGAGCGCGAAGCGGCGCCCCTCGCCGGAGGGCACGCCCGTGAAGGTCAGCTCCGAGCCGGGGCCGACCGAGTCGAGCAACTGCTGCACGGTGACGGGGGCCTCGGACGCGCTGTCGGGTTGGAAGTTGCCGCCGCCCGTCTGTAGGAAGCCGCGCTGCTCGCCGCCGTAGATGCCGCGCACGACGAGGTCGCAGTTCGCCGCCCCGGTGGACTGACTGTTAGGGATGTGGAAGGGCTGCGCCTGCTGCACGAGCAGGTTGACGCGCGCCAGCACCTCGGGCGAGTTCTTGTTCGAGGCGTTGACGGTCACCTGGAGCCCGACCGCGGGCGCGATGACCGAGTCGAGGGCGAGCAGGTGCGCCTCGATGTCGCGCCGCTCGTCGTCGTTGCGGAAGCCGACGAAGTCTGGCTGCTTCATGAAGTTGACGAGCGTGTCGAACGCGCCGTCGTGCATAAAGCCGAAGCCGGCGAGTTGCTCGGCGCGCGGCTCGCCCGCCGCGGGCTTCTTCATGCCGGCCTTCTGGTAGATGCCGCGCAGCTGCGGAATCTTAAACTGCTGTGGCTCGGAGAGGAGCGAGCCGGCGAAGGTGATGCGGGCGCTGCCGATGGCGAAGCTGTTGGTGCTGCCCGGGTCGGAGTTGTGGCAGGCGTTGCAGTTGCTCGCGTTGCCGAGAAAGATGTTCTGGAAGGTGGAAGTGCTCTGGAAGCTGCGGAAGCGGTTCGCCCCCAAGGCGGCGTTCGGCCCCGAGGGCGGGTTCGGCTGCGTGCGGTCGTAGTTCTCGTTCGGGTTCGGCGGGTAGGAGAGCGTGTTGACGAAGGCGACGAAGGCGGCCATCTCGGCTTGCGTCAACTGCCGACTGCTCCCGAGGAGGCCCGGGAACGCCTGGTTGAACTCGGTCACGTCGCGCCGGTCGGAGCGCCAGTGGAGCGGCGCGGCGTTGACGAGTCCGCGCAGAGACTGCACCATCATCGGCCCCTTCATCGGGTGATGCGTGAAGGTGCCGCCCGTGACGGCGAGCGTGACCAGAGAGCCCGTGGGGTCGCCCAGGTCCCACGCCAGCCCGTCGCGGTGGCCGTTCGGGTGGCAGCTCGCACACGAGACCGTGCCGTGCGCGGAGAAGCTGGCGGCGTCGTAGAGGAAGCGCCGGCCGTTGCGCACGGCCGGCTGCTCCGGGTTGAAGCCGACCGGTAAGACCACCCCCTGTGTCTTCGACGAAGTGTTGACGACGCTCAAAGTCTCGTCGTGCCGGTTGAGCACGTAGAGGCGCTGGCGCGCCTCGTCGAGGGCGAGGCCCGTGGGGCCGTTGCCGACCGCGATGCGCGCGGAGACGTTGCCCTGCGCGTCGAGCACGCCGACCTTCGCCGAGCTGGTCGCCGCCACGTAGAGCGTCCCGTCCGAGGCGCGCGCGATGTCCGAAGGGAGCGCGAGGCTCTGCGCCCGCTCGGCGTCCGTGCCCGCTGGGTTCGAGAGGTCAACGTGCGCGTTCAAGTCTTTGACGAAGGCGAGGGAAGGCGCGCCGCCCGCCGTGTCGAGCGCCGAGACGCGGTTCGATTGGAAGAGGCCGCGCAGGTTCGGCTCGAAGCGTCGGACGTTGATTGAGTCGCGGTTGACGACGAAGAGGCGCCCCGAGTCCGGGTCGAAGGCCATGTTGCCGATGCTCGTGCCGAGGCTCCTCACCTGCGCGCTGACGGAGGGCGTCGGGCCGGAGGCGTCGATGGTGACGAGGTCGATGTCGGCGAGCGTGTAGTTGACGAACTGGTCCCACTTCGTGTTGCCCGTCTCGTCGGCCCAAGCCGAGCCGTTCCACTTGACGATGAGCGCCGTGTTCGGCGCGGGCGGGAGTCCCGCGGCCATCGCGGGCTGCGGCGGCGGGAGTCCGCCGTTCTGCGCGACGATGGTCTGCGGCACGAGGGTGGTCTGGTTGCCGGACTCGAAGACCGAGACGTAGACGCGCCCGCCCGTCGCGTCACGCGCCAGCGCGCGCGGCTGCTTGGCGAAGAGTTCGACGAACTGCGGCGCCGCGTTGGGGTTTGCCGGGTCGAAGACTTTGACGGCCCCGCTCGCGCCCGTGACGGAGTTCCCGCTGATGTCCAGGTGCCCGCCGCCCGAGACGCACACAAAAGCCTTGTCGCCGTTCGCCCCCGCGAAGAGGATGTCGGTCGGCTCGTCGCCCACGTCGATGGTGCGCACGACGTTGCCGGTCGAGAGGTCTACGACGCTGACCGAATCCGACAGCCAGTTGACGACCCACGCCTCCCGGTCGGTGCGCGCGGCGACGCTCACGGGCTCTAAGCCGACCGGTATCTCCGCGGTGAGCACGGGTGAGCCCGAGGTCAGTTGAAAGACGGACAGGGTGGCGTTGGGCGAGTTGACGGCGAGCAGGCGTGTGCCGTCGGGAGTCAACGCGAGCGGGTGCACCTGTGGGCTCTCGAAGTTGCGGAAGGTCGGCGTGGTGGCCTGTGCGTGTGCCGTCTGGCTCAAGCGTGTGCCGGCGAGCCAGACCGCGGCGAGCGTCATGGTGACGAGCGCGGTGGTGCAGAGGCGTAGGGCCTTGAGGTCGAAACGGCGGGACAGCATGAACAGACTCCTTTGGGGCTTGCGGGCGTTGGAAGAAGGCCGGGCGCGGCCCGGCGGTGCTTCACGTACGGCGTGTTATAAGTGCTGAATCCCGCCTGGTTGGCGGCGACACTATACACCCGCCCGGCGTACCTGTGAATAAGGAAAGTGACCCGCCGGAGGAGGACTGGCACCATGTTTGCCAAAGTGCCGGGCGGGGCCGCGGGGGCTCCGGTTCGTTGGAAGTCAAAGCTCTCCCGTTTGTATAGGTTAAGTCTTGAGGAGATGAAGGAATGAAAGTTGAATTTCGTACACTGTCGAGGGTGATGAGTACGCTCGTCGTCCTCTTCGTGCTCTTCCTCGGCATGGGCCTGAACGCTTCGGCTCAAGAGAGGGGGCGGGACTGGGGTCGCAGCCACAACCGTGGCCGTCACCTCGGGTGGGAGCGCGGCCGCCGCGTCGGCCAGTACCGCCGCGACGACTCGAACTGGCGCAACCGCGTGCGCCGCGAGCGCAGGTTAGAGCGTCGCGCGCTCCGCAGCCAGCGCCGCTCGAACTGGAACAACAACCAGAACTGGCAGAGGTCTCGCTACAGGCAGTCAGACAACTGGCGTCGCCGCAACTAATAATTGACCCGGTCACAGGAGTAGAGGCGGGGACGTTCTCAGAAGGAGTTCGCCCCCGCCCCTTCGTGTCTGCGGCGCGCGCCCCAGGGCTTCGGGACCCTCTGCATCTGTTAACTTCTCCCCCTCAATCTTTATTTCTGTCGCTTAAACATAAAGACGCGTGCCGCCCGGCTGAACCCACGGGCGGCGCCGAGAGTTTTAGCAGCCCGCGACTTCAGACGGATGTAACAAACTCGCGGGCCGATTTTTCGTATTAACGTCTAGTGAAAAAGAGGAGTAAAAAGTCGAACGCGGTCTCAGAAATCTCTAAAGGAGAATCGATGAACAGTAAATTCACGTTCGTCTTGCTGGGCGTGGTCGCCCTGGTGTTGCTCATCGGCGGGGGCGTCGCCTTCGCTAACATCAACTACACGCAAGAGGGGACGGTCAAAGTCGTCACCAGCTTCGGCCGCATCGAGCGCGTCTACCGCCCCGAGGACGGGTGGTTCACGACGCTCGCGCCGGGGCGCCAGTCCTACGAGGTCAACATCAAGTCGTTCACCGAGACGGCGCCCGTGCGCGTGACGAGCAAGGACAACGCGGCGCTCCAGGTCGAAATCTCCGTCACGGCCTACACCGACGCGCAGCACGTCGAGGACTACGTGCGCAAGTACGGCTTCGACGAGGCGCAGCGCCACACGCGCCGCAACGAAATCCTCCACGGGCTCATCCAGACCGAGGCGCGCAATGCGTTTGCCGAGTACGGCGCCTACGAGATTTACGCCAACCAGGAGAGCATCCAGAAGCGCATCCTTGAAGCGCTCAAGCCGCAGCTTGCCGCGCAACTCCTGCTCGTCACAGAGTCCGTGCAGATCGGCAACCCGGACTTCCTCGACGACCGCATCGAGGCCGCGGCCTCCGGCGTCGTCGCCAACGAGAAGCAGAAGCAGGCCGAGGAGGCGCGGCTCGAAGCGGCCAAGATCGCCGCGCAGACCAAGCAGATCGAGGCGCTGACCTACGCCAACCCGGCGCTGCTCGACATCAAGAAGCTTGAGCTGCAACTCGAAATTGAGCGGGCGCGCGCCGAGGGCATCAAGAGCCACCAGGGCCCCCTGACGATCATGTACGGCGGCGGCTCGCCGGGCGTGCAGGTGCAGGTGCCCGCCGGAAGGTGAAGTTCTTCCGACCTTGAATCCGTAGGGAAAGGCGGTTCACCGCAGAGAGCACGGAGTGTTTGGAAATTTCAAATTCTTCAAACCTCCGTGCCTCTGTGGTGGGCCGCCCTTCTCCTTTTAAAGTCCAGATCGCGAAGTTTTCGTGCACAGAATTTCGTTGACAGCCGCCGGAAACAGGCATGATCTTTGCCCGCCAAAGACGTACGCTTACAAACTCAACACCCTCGGCAGTCGTTACTCGCCCCCGCTGCGGAAAGCTTCTCTCTTTGGCACGGTGCCCAACGTTCTCATTCCGTAGCGCCGAAGCCCCAAACGCCCAGACTGCCCCAGGGCCTCGCACTTGAAAACTCTGAACCGTAGGCGCCCGGGCGAGTCCCGCGCCGCCGCGCTTCACCTTCCCACTCGCTAGAGGCTCTCTCTCGACGCGCACCTCGCACCTCGCACCTCGCGCGTCCTGCGACCGCTATTCACGCGGGGCCGCCTCCGGGGCGCCTCGCCAAACTTCCCTGCCCGCCAAGGCAGACCCACACCGGGAGTAAAAACATGAGCGAAGAATACCAAGACCCAAAAGGAGGGGAGCAAGGTTACGAAGGTTACGAAGGTGACGGCCTGAACCTTCGCTCCGACGACTTCGTCGGGCAGATCGTCCAGGACCCCAACGCGCCGCCGAGCGTCACGCTGCTGAGCGGCTACCTGGGCTCCTCCTCCGAGGAGGGGCACGTCCGCCTCTACCTCGACGAGGAGTTGAGCCGCTACGTCGAGATTCCACAGAAGGCCGTCCGGTACACGCAAGAGCTGCCGCCCGAGCACTCGCCGCTCGGCGGGAGTCTCCTCTGGGTTGACCGCGACGCCGAAGTCGTGCACGGCGCGGCCGGCTCGGAGCGCCCCAAGGCGACCTTCCTCGAAGGCCAGATCGCGCAGGACTATATGGGCACCGCCGCCGCTTTCCCCGGCCTCGGCGGGAGCACGTAGGTCAGGCAGTGCATCGGGGTCAACACCCTTTCGGGGCCGAACTGCGGGCCGTCGCAGTCCAGCCCGTGCATCCCGCCCACCGAGATTCTGAACTGCCGCACGCTGACGGGCATCCTCTGCACGCGCGTCGGCCCGGGCTGCCGCCGGACACTCTTCGAGCCGGCCTGCACCAACGCCGGCCCGAACTGTCACACCGTGGTCTCCTACCAGTGCCAGCAGAGCGTCTTCTTCCCCTGCATCACACAGGGCGGCCCCCACTGTCAGGTCTCGGGCTTCGGCCCGTGCGACCCCTTCGACCCAACCATCTGGCAGGGTCAGGTCGGCCCGCAGGCGTTCTTCGCCGCCCGCCCGGGTGGGGTTGGTGGTGTCGGCGGTGGCGGCGGCCCCATCGGCACGGGCTTCAACTGCCCGTCGCTGTTCGACAACTGTGCGACGCGCGACTCCTTCTGCCCGTCGCACGTAAACGTCTGCCCGACGGATCCGGTCATCTGCATCACGCAGCTGTTCCCCTGCCAGACGAACGCCAGCTCGCCCTGCCAGTCGATCAACGTGCGCTGCCAGTCGCAGTCGAACGTGGCCTGTCCCCCGACGGTACTCAACCCGCCGTGCCAGTTTGAGACGGCGGTCAATTGTCCCACGTTCGATCTCACGGGCCGGACGCATTCGGGGCCGAGGTGTCTCGTCTCGCAGGTCGCCATCTGCTCCGACACACGCACGGGGCCGGGGTGCGTCATCGGGACGATCAATTGCCCCACGCGCGACCTCAGGTGCCGCATCTCGGCCGTGGCGTTCTGCCCGGACACGCAGCTCGGCTGTCAGGTCCAGTCGGTTGCGTGCGGGGTTGACCCGGCGGGTGGTGACGTGGTGCAGCCGCTCGCGGCCAACATGGCGGCCGGCCCTGCGGTCGCGCTCCCGCCGACGCGCCTGTGCCCGTCGCAGCTCTTGATCTGCCCGTCGAGGTCGGCGTACAGCTCGGGCGCATCCTCGGCACGTACCAGCGCGAGATGGGTCGCCGCCTGCGCGACGGCGCGAAGTCGAGCGCCTTCGCGCGCCGCGTGCCCTGGATTCTGTCGCTGCACCAACTGAACCAGAACCTCTTCGGCCAGTTGAGCGCCGCCAACACGCAGGTGCTCAACATCGTCCAGAGCTACCCCGACTTTCCGCAGACGCTCGACCGCATGAGCGCGGGCTGGCGCTTCGACAGCCTCATCCACGGCGACATCAAGTGGGACAATCTGCACGTGACCGTTGACGAAGAGAGGGAAGAGAAGACGGGGGGCCTGAACGGCAAGATGCACCTCCGGCTCATCGACTGGGAGCTGGCCGACTTCGGCGACGCGTGCTGGGACGCGGGCGCGGTCTTTCAGTCGTACCTCTCCTTTTGGGTCTTCTCGATGCCGGCGGTCGCGGGCGTGCCGGCCGAGCAGTTGGTGAGCGGCGCGCAGTTCCCCGTCGAGCGGATGCAGCCGGCCATCCGCGCCTTCTGGAAGACCTACGTCGAGACGCGCGGGCTCAATCAGGAGGAGGCGCGCGACGCCCTGGAGCGGAGCGTCTCGTACGCCGCGGCGCGCATGATCCAGACCGCCTACGAGTACATGTTCCAGGCGCCGCAGATTACGACGAGCGCGCTCTACCTGCTCCAGCTCAGCCTCAACATCCTCAAGAGCCCGAGGGAGGCCACCGCCAGCCTTTTAGCTTTGTAGGGTTAAGAATGAGAGAGCAGCTCCGCGCACAGCTCAGGAAGATCGTCCGCGCCGTCGAGGTGCGCTCGAACGATTCGTTCAACTTCGCCGGGCGCCACTTCTCGCTCGGCGCGCAGGGGGCGGGGCACGCGCCGCACGGGCACGGCTTCGCGCAGCAGCAGGCGAACCCGCTCGCGGCGTTGCTCGAACAGGCGCTCTACCAGCACTGCTACTGCCGCACCTTCGACGGCGCGCTGCGCGAGGAGCAGGCCGACCTCGTCCACGGCTTAGACCTCACGCCCGCGCTCTCCGAGGCCAACACGTCGCGCGAGCGCTGGGACGTGGGCTGGCAGGTCTATCAGGTGCTTCCGTCGGGGCAGGTCTTGGCCCATAAGGACGGGCGCGCGCGCTCCCTCTGGCCGGGCGAGTTCCTCTCGACCGACGCGCCGGGCCTCGCGCCGCGGCCGGGGATGAACCTCTCGGTCTTCTTCATGCGCGAGACGAAGACGATGCAGCCCGGCTTCTACTTCGCCTTCGGCGAGGCGCAGGAGGGCGAGCTGGACAGCTTCAGCCTCGCGCGCTTCTACTGGAACGTGCGCGTCGAAGGGGCGGTGCCGCTCATGCGCGCGGTCACGCGCGGCCTCAACCGCTTCCAGGTGCCTTTCCGCATCAAGTGTCTGACCAACTCCGCCTTCTACGCGCGCAACGACCCGGCCGTCCTCTACGTCGATAAGCGCTTCTACCGCGTCACGGCGCGCGTGCTGGCGGGAGTTCACCGGGAGGTCTCGCGCCACCTCCGCCCCGACGCGCCGCTCTTCACCAAGCCGCTCGCGCCCGGCATCGGCCTCTCCCGCGTGCGCGGGTACACTTTGACGCAAGAGGAGGTTTACCGGCGCGAGGCGGAGGCCGCGCTCAGCTGCACGAGCCGCACGCTCGCCGCGCCGACCGCGCCGGGTCAGGCCAACTACTCGCTCTGCCACGGCTCCGCGGGCAACGCCGAGCTGCTCCTCTACGCCGCCCGCGTCTTCGGCGACGACACCCCACGCCTCCTCGCCGAGCAGGTCGGACACGCCGGCGTCGAACAGTACCGCAAGACCTACAGCCCCTGGCCCTGCGGCGTCCTCCAGGGCGGCGAGACCCCCGGCCTCCTCCTCGGCCTCGCCGGCATCGGCCATTTCTACCTCCGTCTCCAAGACCCCGTGGGCGTCCCGTCCGTCTTAATCATCTTGCCGGAAGCAGACAGCGGTCAGTAGCTTGAAAGGCGGTGCGTCAGCTCAATCGCTGAGTCGCACCGCCTGTCCTCTTCTACTGACTGCCGTCTACTTCTTCTTCGAGGAGCCGCCCGTCGTGGTGGTCGTCGTGGTGGTGGTGTCGGCGACGGCGGTCATGGCGGCGGTGTTGTCGCCGGTGAGCGCCACGCTCTGGGCGCGCGCGGTGAAGTCGTTGACGAGCGACCCGTCGCTCATCAGCACCGAGTCGCTCATCAGCACCGAGTCGCCTATCACGACGCCGTCGCCTAACACGACGCCGTCGCCGAGGAGCGAGCCGTCGCCGAGGAGTGAGCCGCTGTCGAGGAAGAGCGTGCCCCCGCCCAGCGGGCCGCCGTCGCTCGTCCGGATGCAGTCGCCCAGGATGACCCCGAGCGACATCTTCGTCAGGTCGGACATGAGCACGCCCGACGAGTCCACCAGCGTGCCGTCGCCGAGCAGGCTCCCCGTCCCGTAGACCTTCTGATACTTCGTAATCAGGTCGAGCCCCGACCCGGTGGCCTGGCCGAGGACGAGCCCGCGCGACCAGTTGAAGGTCTGGCCGGCGATGGTCGTCGAAGGCGTCGGCGCCGCCGCGCCCGACTTGAGCAGCGACGTGCCGAGCGCCATCGACACGTTCTGCACGGAAGGGTTCCAGTACTGCGGCAGATCCGTGCGGATGAGCTTGGCGAGACGCACCGCGCCCTCGATGTTGAGCTGGCCGGCGCCTTGCTCGAAGGCGTTGTGGCCGGCGAGCGGCTGCGCCGTGTACATGAGGATGGCCTTGACCATGTTCGGCGTCAGCCGCGGGTTGTGGCGCAGCAGGAGCGAGGCCGCGCCGGCGACGAGCGGGGCCGCCATCGAGGTCCCGTTCATCGTCATCATCGTTCGCGTCTTGTCGGCGCTGACGTTGGCGTTCAGCTCGGGGTGGTTGAGCAGGAGGTTGTTGTCGGCGGCGGCGGCCCAGATGACCTTGTTGCCGGGGGCGACGAGGTCGGGCTTGAGCAGGTTGTCGTGGTGCACCTGCCCGGCCGCGTCCGTCCAGAAGGAGCGGGTCGGGCCGCGCGAGCTGTAGGTGGTCACCGCGTCGTCGGCGCGCGCGTCGGTGCCGAAGGTGTTCGTCGCGCCGACCGTGATGGCCGAGGGCTCGTTCCCGGGCGAGTGGATGCCGCCGTAGACCTTCCGCCCCTGCGCGTCGCGGCCGTCGTTGCCGGCGGCGACGACCACGACGATGCCGAGATCGACCATGCGGCGCACGGCCTTGCAGACGGGGTCGTTGCGGTAGGAGTCGATGGCGGGCATCCCCAGCGAGAGGTTGACGACGCGGAGGTTGTAGAGGGTGCGGTTGGCGATGACCCAGTCCATCGCCGCCAGGAGCTGCGAGACGGTGCCGCGGCCCTGCGAGTCGAGCACCTTGACGTTGAAGATGAACCCGTCGGAAGCCGCGCCCTTGTACGCGCCGCCCGCGACGAGCGCGCTGCCGGCCGCCGCCGAGGCGACGTGCGTGCCGTGACCGTAGTCGTCAAGCCTGCCCGTGGGCGCCTCGTTCGTGAAGATGTAGTTGCCGGAGACGCGCGTCGAAGAGCCGGAGGCGTTGTAGAAAGACTTGTGCCAGGTGTCCACGCCGGAGTCGAGGACGGCGATGCCGACGAAGCCGTTGTTGGAGGTCGAGGTCGTGGTGTCGAGCAGACGCGCGGCGTCGGCGCCCGTCGTTAAAGAGAGGTGGCCGAGCGCGTACGTCTCGCGGTCGGCGGAGACGTAGGCGATGTCTTCGCGCGCGGCCAGCGCCTCGACCGCGGCAGCCGGCATCTCGACGACGCGCGAGTCGAGGTTCTGGTGCTTCTGCTTGACGCGCGCGCCGTGGGCGACGAAGGCGCCCTCCAGCTCGTCCGTCCACTCGTCTTTCGGCTGGACGATGGCCGTGATCTTACCCGGGCCGCCGGACTTGTGGACGCGCTCCAAAAGGTCGGCCGAGACCTTCGACCCGTGCTCCGGGTGTCCATCCTTCCCGTGCCCGGAGTTGTCCCCGGAGGCGGCCGCGTGCCCCAGAGGGAGCAGCAGCAGCGTGGGAATCAACAGCCAGGCGACGAACCGGTAAGGTCTGCGTCTATACATCATTCTTCTCCGGGGCGACGAACGTTCACTCTCTTCAGAACACTGCCCGCCACACGACACCTTTACAAGTCCCGTGCCGGTGAAGGTCGTGAGACGCAAACTCTTAAAGGCATAAGCTTTGGCCGCGAGGCGTCGTCCGGCGGCGCCGAGGCTGACAGGTCAGGTCGGTCTGATTGAAAGAATCGTGTCGTTCAAACTGGCTTGAGGTTGAGAGAGTCGTGAACGGGGAGAGGGCGGGGAGAGTTGGCCCCGAGGTAAAGGTCGGAGCCCGCGGGTTGCAGGCCGGTGGCTTGAGACTCGGCCCGCGCGGCGTCCTCAGCTATGGCCGCGGCACTCGACGCTCACCTCCTGCACCGTGCTGGTCGTCTCGCCGTTGGCGTTGACGGTGACGTGCAACACTGTGCGCATGAAATAGTCGAGCATGGGCCCCTGCGCGATGAGCTTGACGGTCGAGATGACGGTCGCCGTGGACTGCGGCCCGTCGTCGTTGTCGTTGACGACCTCGTTGGTGACCGTACGGACTTTGTAGGTGACCCCGCTCGGGGTGCCCGTGCCGGTCACGTCCTGATAGTTGAGATGCGTCTTCAGGTGCGTGCCGCCGCCGGCGTCGGTCGTCATGGTGTTGACGACGTGCAGCGTGCCGGAGAAGGTCACCTGATCGCCGTTGCAAGGGTTGAAGAGACTGCTCGTGAAAGGAATCTCCTCGTTCGTCGTGGTCGTCGTGGCTTGACCCAGGGCGGGCGTGCTGGCGCCGGCACAGGCCATGAACAGCAATGCGAACAGGGCCGCGCACACGCGCGGCGAGACGGTTTGAAACTTCAAGGTGTTCCCTCCTAAGGTTCGGTCGTTTGGGTAGAACCAGGGCGGGAAGTATAGGCCGAGGTAGGTTGAGGATTTCTTGAGATATGTATCCGTTTTCGTCCGGAAGGTCACGCCATGCTCTACAACTTTATTGGTAGCGCGGCCGGGCGCGCCGGCTAACGCGGCGGCGACTGCGGCTTGAGTGAGAGCGGCGCCGGGCGCTTCGTGTAGGAGGCGTAGAGGCGGTAGCCGAGCAGCAGCGCGATGAGGGCGGCGAAGGCGAGGGGCTTGCGCACGTCGGACTTGACGAGCAGGTAGTAATGGAAGACGCCGGCGGCGGCGGCGAGGTAGGTGAGGCGGTGGAGCTTCTGCCAGCGTTTGCCGCCGAGCCGCTTGATCATCCTGTCGGTCGAGGTGACGGCCAGCGGCACCATCGACGTGAAGGCGAGCACGCCGACGAGGATGAACCGGCGCCGCGCCACGTCCCCTGCCATCGCCGCGAGGTCGAACCACTTGTCGAACCAGACGTAGCAGAGCAGGTGCAGCGCGCCGTAGAAGAACGCGTAGAGCCCGACCATCCGCCGCAGGCGCACCAGCCAGTTGGCACCCGTCCACTTCCGCAGCGGCGTCACCGCCAGCGTCAGCACGAGGAAGACGAGCGTCAGCGTCCCCGTCGTCCTCGTCACGAAGTCCAGGGGGTTCGCCCCCAAATGCCCACGCCGCCAGTCCCACCCCACCAGCGCCAGAGGCACCAGCGCGTTGACGAAGACGAGGAGCTTGTAGAACTTGATCTCTTTCATGCCGAACGCTTCACATGTAGTAACTCAAGTCCATCCCGTCGTACAGGTGCGCGACCTGTTCGCCGTAGCCGTTGAAGGGGAGGGTCTTGCGTCGCCCCCACTCGCCGATGCGCTGCTCGGTGGCCTGCGCGCGGAGCACGTCCACCTCGGGGTTGACGTTGGAGAAGAAGCCGTAGACGCTCGGCACCTCCCTGACCCACGTCGTCGTCGGCATCCGCTCGACGAGCTTGAGGCGGACGACCGACTTGATGCTCTTGAAGCCGTACTTCCAGGGCACGACCAGGCGGACGGGCGCGCCGTTCTGCGGCAGCAGAGGTTCGCCGTAGATGCCGACGGCGAGCGTCGCCAGAGGGTGCAGCGCCTCGTCGAGTCGCAGGCCCTCGACGTAGGGCCACGTCAGCGCGTCGGTCTGCGGGATGCCGCGCCCCTTCGGGTCGTTGGCGGTCTCGAAGGCGACGTACTGCGCGTTGCCCTGCGGCTCGGCCTGTTTGATTAACTCGCCGAGCGAGAAGCCGAGCCAGGGGATGACCATCGACCAGCCCTCGACGCAGCGGTGCCGGTAGACCCTGTCCTCGGGCGGGAAGAGGCGCGTCAGCTCGTCCAGGTCAAAGACCTTCGGCCTGTTGACCAGCCCCTCGACCGAGACCGTCCAGGGTTTCGTGATCAACGACTGCGCGCGGCGCGCGGGGCTGTACTTGTCCGTGCCGAACTCGTAGAAGTTGTTGTAGCTCGTGATGTCCTTGTAGGCGGTCGCCTCCTCGCCGGGCAGCCCCCACGGCTTCGGCGCGGACTGCGAGCCGGGCTCGACACGGGCAGCCGGCGTCGCCACTTCGGCCTGCGGCGCGAGGAGCCGTCTGTAAACAACTCCCGTGGCGACGGCCGAGGCGGCGAGCGCCGCGCCGCGCAGGAAGTTGCGGCGGCTGAGGTAGACTTTCCGGTCGGTGATCTCGCCGCCCTTGATGTCGTCCGGCTTCTTTATCAGCATGACTCTTCAACTCTCAAGACAGTTACGTGCCCGCACCGCGCGGCGGATTGAGTTCAGTCGAACAGCTTGAGCGAGCCGGCGGCCAGCACGCGGCGCGTCCCGGGCTCCTGCGCGAAGACGACGGCGCGCAGGTTCTCGCGCCGCCAGCCTTTCTCGACGGGCACCTCGGTCTCGGCCTTGAAGGTGGTGCCCGGCGCTGCGGGCAGGCCGCCCAGAGACCTGAGGCTGCGCACGACTCCGACGTGCGAGAGCCTGCGCCCCGAGTTCTCGCCGCGCGCCACGTCGGAGGCGAGCCCGCTTTCAGTGACGGCGAGGAGCACGTTGACGACCTCGTCGCCGGTCGGCCTCGGGAACTTGTCGATCTGGGCCGTGATGCGCACGAACCCTTCGGCCTGCGAGGGCGTGCGCGTGAGCAGCACTTCGCCCTTCGGCTCGCGCGCGGCGTTGCCGATGGCCTCCTGCGCGAGCGAGGAGTTGCTGCCGTTGAACTCTTTGACGCCGTCCACGACCATCTGCGGCGTGTAGACCTGTCCGCTGCCGAAGGCGGCGGCGTACTCGCCCTGCCGCTCGCTGAACTGGTGCGCCGAGAAGGGGTCGGCCCAGCCGAGGTGGTTCCAGTAATCGACGTGCAGCGCGAGCGGGATGACCTCGGCGCCTGCGACGGGCTGGGTCTTCTCAAGTTGCGCGAGCAGCGCATCGGCCGGCGGGCAGCTCGAACAACCTTCGGACGTGAAGAGTTCGACGACGACGGCCCTGCGTACGGCCGCGGGCGCGGACGCAGTCTCTTCCTTCTTCTTCAAAGCCTCCGTCCCCCTCGACCTTTGACCGTTCAGCGTCACGGCCGCGACCGCGAGGACGGCCAGCGCGGCGACGCCGCACATGATTGCCGAAAGTTTTCTCATCACATCTCTCCCCCGCGTCCCGTCCTGTTGAAGACTTTGACCCTTCTCGAAACCCGCGCGTTGCTTCAAGCTTCTCTCCGTCGCCGCGCCGCGTCAACCCGCACGCGCAGGAGGCCAACCCGCGGGCGCGCCCGGGCATCATAAAGGCGCGAAAAACCCGGGCGCGAACGACGCTTTCAAGGCTTTACGAAATATCATGCCGGGTCTTTCAGGAGTAATCATGATGAAGAAATTATCCACTCTCTCGGCGGCCGTGCTGTTGGCCGTCACCGTGTTCGGCGCCGCCGTCGTGCCGGCGGGCGCGCAGACGAAGAAGGCGGGCGACTCGGTCGCGTCCGAGCGCGTCAGCCGGCCCGTCAACCTCGCCGTGCTCATCCAGGACGACCTCGTCTCCCGGGTCGGCAACGAGCTGCGCGTGACGGCCGACTTCATCCGCGGGCTGCCCGCGGGCTCGACCGTGATGGTCGGCTACATCCGCTCCGGCTCCTTGCAGGTGCGCCAGCCCTTCACGAACGACCTCGCCGCGGCGGCGAGCGCGCTGCGCATCCCCGTCGGCTCGACCTCGGCTTCGCCCTACAACCCTTACGTGCAGGTGCGTGACGCCATCAAGCTGTTCCCGGAGGGCGGCGCCAACCGCAACGCGCTGCTCCTGGTCTCGGACGGCCTCGACACCTCGCGCGGGTTCGACTTCTCGTCCTCGGTCGATTCCATCGACCTCAACCGCGCCGTGCGCGAAGCGAAGAACCGCGGCGTCTCGGTCTACTCGTTCTACGCCCCCTCGGCGGGCCTGACGAGCTGGAGCGGTCGCGCCGTCAGCTTCGGCCAGAGCGCGCTCCAGCGCGTCTCGAACGAGACCGGCGGCCAGGCCTTCTTCCAGGGCACCGACTTCGTCACCTTCAACGCATACTTCTCGCGCCTGACGAAGACGCTCAACGAGCAGGGCGGCCGGGCTTACTAAGGCTACATTCTTATAAGTCGGACAGACGGCGGGCGCCGCTCGGGGTGATTCAACTCCGGCGGCGCCCTCTCCTGCATCACGACGAAAAGCTTTTGGCGGCGTGCGCCGGGCGGTGTTAAAGTGCACGGCGGCCGGCGCGCAGAATCCCCTCGCTCCACGTGCCGACCCTCTGCTCACGCCATGAAGGAACAGCACCCAGGGGAATACTGCCTCATGCTGGAAGGCCCGTACCTTTCGGTCTCAGAGGCGGAGCACGCGCTGCGCGACCCGTTCATCGAGGAATGGGTCGAGCAGACCGGCCGCTACCGCATCCACAACCTCAACGAGATGATGATCACGCCCGGCGTCCCGCTCGGGCAGCTCGGCCTGGAGATGCTCGAAGAGCGCGTCTTCCATCTCTACAGCCTCGACCCCAAGCACCCGCTCACCGAGCGCAAGGCCGAAGGCGTCGCCGACGCCCTCAAGCGCCAGGACATGTTCGACGAAATCTCGGTCGAGCCGCGCTGGCCCGAGGAGGTTGAAGAGGCCGAGCAGGGGATTGAATAAGTAGCGCAGACATCTCTCGGCGCGTCGGCCGCTCGTCAGTCAACTCCCTGCCAAGGCCAATTCAGTTGACCGCGTTTTTCTTGGGCTTTTCACGTTCGTCCGCTTTCACGCCTTGCCGTCGTCGCCCCCGCCGTGTATCTTTGCCGGCTGTCGGTGGTCGGTCTTCGTTTCCCGAACAAACTAAGATGACCTTCTTCAATGGCCGGGTGCGGGTCGCCGTCGGCGACATCACGCGCGAGGCAGTTGACGCCGTCGTCAACGCCGCCAACTCCACACTGCTCGGCGGCGGGGGCGTGGACGGCGCCATCCACCGCGCGGGCGGCCCTGCGATACTCGAAGAGTGTCGCGAGATACGCCGCACGCAATACCCCGAAGGGCTCCCGACGGGCCAGGCCGTCTTGACGACCGCCGGGCTTCTGCCGGCACGCCACGTCATACACACGGTCGGCCCCGTCTACGGCCGTGAGGGCGGGCAGGAGGCGGAGTTGTTGGCGGCCGCATACCGCAACTCTCTGGCGCTGGCCGCGGCGCACGCGCTGGCAAGCGTGGCCTTCCCTTCGATCTCGACGGGAGCCTACGGCTACCCGCGCGAGGCGGCGGCGGCCGTCGCCTCAAGTTCGATAGCGGAGTTCCTCGGCGAGGGCGGGACGATTGAAGAAGTCCGCCTCGTCTTCTTTTCACAACGCGACATGGAACTCTTCCTGCGCAATCATCAATTCGTCAGTTAGCGAGCGAACCGCCCGCCCGCCGCGCCGCACTAAAAACACTCGGACGGCCGGCGGCATTTTTTTGCCGGCGGGCGGACGCCAAAGAATCGGGTAGAGAAGAATGGTTCAAATGATGAGAGAGGTCGAGCCGACTCAAGTTCAGGAACAGGCCCCGGAGACGACGACACTTCCGGAAACAATCGCGGCGCTGGCGCGCGTCTCGCGCAACTACTGGTGGAGCTGGAACCCGGACGGCCACGCCGTCTTCCGCGACCTCGACCAGGAGGTCTGGGACGAGTGCGAGCACAACCCGCGCCGTCTGCTCAAAGAGGTGCCGCAGTACAGCCTGATGCGGATGGCGACCGACCCCGTCTACGTCGAGCGCGTGCGCCGCCTCGCCGAGGGCTTCGACGCCTACATGGCCTCGGGGCACGAGACCTGGGCCGCGCGCCACGCGCGTGCGCTCACGCACGAGCGGCCGGTCGCCTACTTCTGCGCGGAGTTCGGCGTGCACCACTCTCTGCCGCTCTACTCGGGCGGCCTGGGCATCCTCGCCGGCGACCACCTGAAGTCGGCGAGCGACCTGGGCCTGCCGCTCGTCGCCATCGGCCTGCTCTACCATCACGGCTACTTCCGCCAGCACCTGCGACGCGACGGCTGGCAGGAGGAGGCGTACCAGCAGATCAACGTCGGCGACCTGCCGATAGAGCTCGTGCGCGACAAGGGCGGCGAGCCCGTCCGCATTGACCTCTACGTGCGCGGGCGCGACGTGCGCGTGCAGGCGTGGCGCGCCGAGGTCGGCCGCGTGCCGCTCTACCTGCTCGACACGAACGTCGAGGGCAACCACGAGATCGACCGCCTCATCACCGGCCACCTCTACGGCGGCGACCGCGAGACGCGCTGCGTGCAGGAGATGGTCCTCGGCGTCGGCGGCGTCCGCCTGCTTCGACAGCTCGAAATCGAGCCGCACGTCTTCCACCTCAACGAAGGCCACTCGGCCTTCCTGACTTTGGAGCTGGCGCGCGAGCTGACCGAGGCGGGCGTCGAGTTCGAGGAGGCCGCCTCCCGCGTGCGCTCGCGCTGCGCCTTCACGACGCACACACCCGTCGCCGCCGGCCACGACGAGTTCGTCGCGCCGCTCATCGAGAGGTGTTTCGGCTCGGGCTATTGGGACGCGCTCGGGCTCTCGCGCGACGAGTTCCTCAACCTCGGCCGCGTGAAGGAGGGCGACGACGAGGATCTGTTCGGCCTGACTCCTCTGGCGCTGCGCATGTGCCGCTCGTCGAACGGCGTGAGCCGCAAGCACGGCGAGGTCTCGCGCGAGCTGTGGAACAAGATGTGGCCCGAGCGGCGCGTCGATGAGGTGCCCATCAGCTCCGTGACGAACGGCGTGCACGCGCCGACGTGGGTCTCGCCGCTGCTGCGCTCGCTCTTCGAGGAGAGGATCGGCTCGGGCTGGACGGAGGTCTTGCACGACGCCGACGCCTGGTCGCGCGCCGTCGATAAGATATCCGACGAGGAGCTTTGGAAGGTGCGCAGGCTTCAGCGCAAGCGCCTCGTCGCGTTCGTGCGCGAGCGACTTGTGGAGATGCGTCTGCAACAGCACGAATCGCGCGCCTGGGCCGAGACGGCGCTCGGGATGTTCGACCCCGACGCTCTGACCATCGGCTTCGCGCGGCGCGTCGCGGCCTACAAACGTTGGGGCCTGATTCTGACAGACCCGGAGCGCCTGCGCCGCATGCTGCTCGACCCCGAGCGCCCCGTGCAGCTCGTCTTCGCGGGCAAGGCGCACCCGCAGGATCAGGGCGCCAAGCTCATCCTCCAGCAGATCGCGCAGTGGAGGTTAGACCCCGAGATCATGCAGCGCGCGGTCTTCTTGCAGGACTACGACCAGGAGGTCGCCCGTCAGCTCGTGCAGTCGGTGGACGTGTGGATGAACGTCCCGCGCCGCCCGCTCGAAGCGTCGGGGACGAGCGGCGAGAAGGTGGCGATGAACGGCGGCCTGAACCTGTCGGTGCTGGACGGCTGGTGGCTCGAAGGCTACGACGGGCAGAACGGCTGGGCCGTGGGCGGAGAGGGCTTGAGCGAGACGATTGAGGAGATGGACCGGCGCGACGCGGAGTCTCTGTACCGCGTGCTGGAGTCGGAGGTCGTCGAGACCTTCTACGACCGAGACGAGCAGGGCCTCCCGCGCCGCTGGGTCGAGATGACGCGCCACGCCATCCGCACGCTCGCGCCCGCCTTCAACAGCGACCGCATGGTGCGCGACTACACGCGGCAGATCTACCTGGGAGAGTAGACATTAGCCGGGAGGAAGACGAAGCGGCGCGCCCGGTTATTAAGCCGAGCGCGCCGCTTCTATTTTCTACTGCCTACTGGCTACTGCTCGTTAGCAATGGACGTAGCCGAGCGCCCAGAACACGATGATGAAGATCAGAATCGTGGAGATGCAGCCGCCGCCAAACTTCCAGGCCGCCGCCCCCGCGAGGATAGTCCGTAAAGGCCCCTGCATATAGTTGCTCTCCTCTCCGCCTCTCAAATGTGCGAGCGGGTTTCAGAGAAGCTTCTACAGGGAAAGCTTTGTGAAACGGGTGAGACTCCTTCACGTGAGTTTGTCGAACCGCCCGGCCGCCTCACCCTCTCACGCGGCGTGCGCGGGGCGGGGCGAGACGGCGTGGCTGACGGAGTTCTTGCCGCGGCGCTTGGCCTTGTACATCAGCTCGTCGGCGGCGCGCAGCATCTCGTCCACGGACGCGGGCGGCTCGACCCACGTGATGAGGCCGGCGCTGAAGGTGACCGGCCAGCCCTCGCGCCGCGCGGCTTCGAGGAGCTGCCGCCGCACACGCCGCAGCATGACCTGCGCCATGCGGTCGTCGGTCTCCGGCATCAGGACCGCGAACTCGTCGCCGCCGAGCCGCGCCACCACGTCCACCCTTCGCACGTTCGCGCGGACGGTGTCGGCCACGAGTCTTAACAGTCGGTCGCCCGCCGAGTGGCCGAGCCGGTCGTTGACCAGCTTGAAGTCGTCCACGTCCATGAAGGCGACGCTGAAGGGGTGTTCGTGTCGGCGCGCGCGCTGCACCTCGGCCTCGGCCGCCTCACCGAACGAGCGGCCGTTGAAGGCGCCCGTCAGGTAGTCGGTTCGCGCCAGCTCCCGCTCCTGCACGAGCGAGCGGCGGCACGCGGCGACGAGGTGCGCGAGCATGAAGATGAAGCTGACGCGGACGAAGGCGTTCCAGTAGGCGATGTAGGGGCTCGCGTAGTGCTCCGAGGTCGCGTGCGCGACAAGGAACCAGGAGAGGCCGCTCGCCGCGCAGGCCAGCACGCCCGCCGTCCGCCCCGCGTACCAGGCCGCGACGAAGACGGGCACGGCGTAGAAGATCAGGAGCGAGATGTCCGGGCCGTTCAGGTAGTCGAACACCCCGAGCAGCGCGACCAGCAGCAGCGCGGCGGTCACGACGAAGGGCCTTGAGCGGCGTTCCATGAAAGTGTTTAGCCACATGGTTCTTTGGCAGATGCGTGCGGCCGGCAGGGTCACTTTCACGAGGAGGCTCAACGTCGAAAGCGCCGCGCGCCGGGGGCGCAGTGCGTCTATTTGATTAACACTGTTAACGCTTGGTTGCCCTCTTATGTTCCAAAGAGTACGGTAGCCGGTAGGCAGATAGGACGGTTTGTGGTCAGGCAAAGTTTCCGTCATTGAGGCGGAAAGTTGAGCCTTTTTGCCTGGAGGCCGAGGCTTTTTTCTCCAACGTCCGGGCTTTTTCCTCGGCGGTTCGAGTTATTTTCTCGAACGTCCAGCCTTTTTTCCCGAACGTCGAGGCTTTGAGGCGGAAAGTCGGGCCTTTGAAGGGGAAACTTTAGCCTCAGAGGCGGTGGGTCAGACCCCGAGGCACAACTCTGCTGCCTACTGCCGTCCGCCTACTGCCTACTCTCCTTCTGTGCTAGACTTCAACCCTCACGCCGGGTGTCAGAGGCCCAACATTCTTGTAGACGTTTAAGATTACCCCCGATGAAGTTCTGCTCCACTTGCAACAAGACATATGCGGAAGGCCAGACCTTCTGCCCCGACGACGGCGAGGTGTTGCAGGAGTCGCCCGAGTCGTTCGTCGGCCGCGTCATCGACGGCAAGTACCGCGTCGAGGGCTTCATCGCGCAGGGCGGCATGGGCGCGGTCTACCGCGCGCGCCACATCCTCCTAGGCGACGAGGTCGTCATCAAGACTCTGCGCTCCGAGATGCGCAACAACTCCGAGTGGCTCAAGCGCTTCCAGCGCGAGGGCAAGGCGGCGCGCGCCTTCCGCCACCCGAACTCCGTCACCGTCTACGACCTCTCCTCCGGCAGCGACGGCATGATCTACATGGTCATGGAGTACGTCGAGGGGCACACGCTCGACAAGGAGCTGCGCGCGCGCGGCCGCTTCACGCCCGAGGAGGCGGTCGAAGTCCTTGAGCCGGTCGCCGACGTGCTCGACGCGGCGCACGGGCGCGGCGTCGTCCACCGCGACCTCAAGCCCGAGAACATCATGCTCGGCTCGGACGGGCGCGGCGGCACGGTCGTCAAGGTCTTAGACCTCGGCATCGCCAAGATCGTCGGCGGCGACGTGAACGCGACGGGCGTCACCTCGCTCACGATAGCCGGGCAGATACTCGGCACGCCCTACTACATGTCGCCCGAGCAGTGGGGCGAGCTGCCGCGCGACGGCAACGCGGAGGTGGACGGGCGCACGGATGTCTACTCGCTCGGCGTCATCTTCTTCGAGCTGGTCGCGGGCAAGAAGCCTCTGGTCGCGACGACGCTCCCCGAGCTGAGGCAGAAGCACGTCGCGGCGCCTCTGCCCCCCCTGAGCGAGGTCGTGCCGGACGTGCCCGAGGAGTTCGGCCGCGCGGTCGCGCGCGCGATGGCGAAGGATCGCAACGACCGCCCGCAGACCGCCGGCGACTTCATCGACGAGCTGCGCGCGGCCCTCGGCCTGACGCAGCGTACGCGGAGCCGCTGGATACACACGGCCGACCAGGGCGCCTTGCAGCACGCTGCGGGTCAGACCTCCACGGGCGCGAACGCGACCGCGCACCTCGCGCGCGGCACCACGGCCGAGGCGCGCGACACGGGGGCGGCGGAGACGATCCTGACGAGCGACTTGGAGTCGCCGGGCGCGGGGCGTGAGACGAGCGCCGGAGGTTCAAACCGCTCGACGAGCGGCAACGTGCGGCGCGAAGGCGCGCGCCACACCGTCGCTTCGGAGTCGCAGCTCGACACGGGCTACTTCGACGAGGAGGATGAGTCCAAGCCGCAGGGCGCGGGCGTGTCGGTCACTGCGCCGGAGCCGCGCAGGTCTCTCGCCCCACTCATCGCGGGCGGGGCGCTCGCGCTGCTGCTCGTCCTGGGCGTGGGCGGCTGGGTCGTATGGAAGGGCAGGCGCGCGGAGCCCGCGCCGACGCCCGCGCCCGCGACGCCGCAGCCTGCGCGCCCGCCCGCCGTGCCGAAGGGGGAGGCGGCGAGCTTCTGGTTCGAGGCGTTCGACAAGCGCGAGGACGCGGCGGGCAAGCGCGTGGCCGAGGCGCCGGCGACACTCAAGTCGGATCAGTTCTTCCGCTTCCACTTCATCCCGAAGACGCGCGGCTACCTCTACATCGTCGGCCCGGGCGCGGGCGGCAACGCGCAGATGATGCTCCTGACGGCGCGCGGCGCGGGGAGGCTGAAGTCGAACCTCGTCGGCGGCGGCGCGGACTTCGCGTTCCCCTCGATAGACGGCCAGCGGCTCCACCTCGACGACTACCCGGGCTCCGACGAGTTCACCTTCATCTTCTCGCCGACGCCCATCGCGTCGCCCGCCTTCCTCGCCGGCGAGTACAAGCACGAGTTGACGCCCGCGGAGGTCAAGGAGCTGGAAGACTTCCGCGCGCAGTTCAAGTCGGACGCGCCCGAGGTCACAGTCCGCGGCGGCGGCGACGACCGCCGCGTCGTCGTGCTCGCGCCCGAAACGGCCATCGAAGCGGGCCGCCCGCTCATCTATGACATCAGGATCGACCACCGCTGAGCCGTCGCAGTCTATTCAGAGGAGAAATACCATGCGCTTGAGAACCCCGCTGATGCTCGCCGCCCTGCTGTTTTTGACCTGCTCCGTTCTGCGCGCGCAGCAGGAGGAGCCGCAGCAGAAGGATAACGAGCAGGTCATCGACGACTTCGTCCTCACGCGCGGCGTGAGCTTCGAGGAGCCGGGCAAGAAGCAGGGATCGCCCTCGCGCCCTTCGAGCGGGAACAGATCGTCGGCGGGCAAGGGCGCGGGCGGCGTTGCTTCATCCAAGCCGCCTCGGAAGCTCAGCCCGGTCAAGGGCGGCACGGACGCCAAGTCGGGTAAGGGTGGCGGGTCTGAGGTGGCGGCGATGGGGGCGGACACCTCCGACCCGCAGTTTGTGAAGGCGGGCGGCGCGCTGCGGCCGCTGGCGCTCGGCTACACGATTCTGATGAAGGACGATACCGGCCGCCTCTTCGTGGCCGACCCTTCGCGCGAGTTCAAGACGGGCGACCGCTTCGCCGTCGCGCTGGAGACAAACACGGACGGCTACCTCTACCTCTTCAGCGCCGAGAACGGGCGCAACCCCGAGCTGCTCTTTCCGAACGCGCAGATCGATGGCGGCGCCAACGCCGTGCAGGCGCACGTGCGCGCCACTTTCCCCACAGGCCCCGCCGCGGACGTGGAGTACTTCATCAACGTGACCGACCCGCCGGCCGCGGAGCACCTCTACATCGTCCTCTCGCGCCGGCCGCTCGACGACGTGCTCGCGGGCGAGGCGCTCGTCAAGTTCTGCGGGAAGAACCTCGAAGACTGCGCGTGGAAGCCGACGGCCGCGCAGTGGGCGCGCATCACGGGCGGCGCGAAGGGCAGAGGCGTCACCGAAGCGAAGAGCATGCAGCTCGCGCAGGCGACTGTGCCGGAGGCCGTGCCCATCACGCTCCAGCGCGGCCTCAAGGTCAAGCAGGACGACCCGAGGCCCGCGGTTGTCCGCGTCAACGACTCGCCCGACGCGGACGTGCTCGTCACCGAGATCATCCTCACGCACAAATGAAGAGAAGGAGGATGAAGGCGAGGCGTTCAAACGTCCCTCCATCCTTCCACCTTCGCCCCATCTCCCCGTGCCTCCTCGCGGCGGGCCGTCACGGCCGTTGATATGGACCGATTAGAGGGGGAAGTCATGCGCCTTTTCAAAGGTTGTCTCGCGTCGTTGCTCGCTGCTTCGGTGGCGCTCGGAGTGGCGGGGGCGTCAATCCCTCAAAACCCGAAGGCGGAGGGCGCGGGCGCTGAGCGCGACCGCGGGCGCGAGCTGCTGCGCCGCGGGCAAGCGGGCGAGGCGCTGATTCATCTGGAGAACGCACTGAAGGCTTTCAAGCAGTCGGGTGACAGGTCGGGCGAGGCTTCGACGCACGACCTCCTGGGCGAACTCTACGAGCAACAGGGGCGTTACGACCTCGCGCAGGAGCATTACACGGTCGCGCAGAACCTCTACGCCGTGGGGACGAAGAGTGCCACGCCGTCGGCGCCGCCGGTCGGAGGGCTCCCGGGCGGGAGGGTCTCCGCGGCCGGGTCGGAGGGCGCAACCGCCGCGTCCGACCTGTCGGCCGAGGAGAGTGCCTACAACGCGCGGCTCATGCTCGCCAAGATCGGCAACATGCTCTACCGCCGCGGCGCTTACGCCGACGCGCGCACGGTCTTCACACAGATGAACGTGACGAAGCCCGACACGAGCGCGATGGGCAAGGCGAAACGCGCGAAGGGAATATTCGGCGCCCTCGGCGGCGCCATCGGGTCGGACGACAAGAGCATCCGCGTCGGCGCGCCTTCCCTGGGGGGCCTGCTCACGCTCCGGGATCAGCTCAACTTCTACCGCACGTCGATTCTCTACGCGGGTCACGAGCTGGGGCTCGGTCGCGTCGATTATCAGGAGGGGCAGTTCGCGGAGGCGCGTCAGCACTTCGAGAACGTGTTGGACGCGACCGGCGGCGACCTGCCCGGCATCGGCAAGCTCGGCCAGACGCGCCGCTTCCGCGCCGCCGCGCGCACGAGCCTCGGCGACGTGGCCTTCAGGCAGGGCAACTTCAAAGAGGCCGAGGAGCTTTACGAGAAGGCCGCGAAGGGGGCGCGCGACGACAAGCGCGACGACCTGGTGTGGCCCGCGCTGCGCGGCGAGGGGCGGGCGCTGCTGCGGCAGGCCGAAGCGGAGCGCGACCGCAAGAAGTCGGACAGGCTGCGCGACAGGGCGCTCGACGCTTATCGCGAGGCGGTGGCCGCGGTCGAGAAGATTCGGCAGGGGGGCGTCCGCGCCGACGAGTCGCGCACGACCTTCCTGGCGACCACGGCCGAGGTCTTCGAGGAGGCCGCGGCCGCGTCGGCGGAGGCTGCTCTGGCCACGCAGCCTTCGGCCGCGTCGGGCGTGCCGCTCGAAGGGCAGGCGCTCGCCTAC
This sequence comes from Pyrinomonadaceae bacterium, assembly GCA_045807865.1. Taxonomy (GTDB): domain Bacteria; phylum Acidobacteriota; class Blastocatellia; order Pyrinomonadales; family Pyrinomonadaceae; genus QHXN01. The sequence goes on along the minus strand of JBJMGP010000009.1, from coordinate 6,730 downwards.
GCCTCCGAGGCGCTCTCGACGGTCGAGCGCGGTCGCGCGCGCTCGCTGCTCGACCTGCTGAACGAGTCGGGCGCGGAGATTACGGAGGGCGTGCCCGAAGACCTGCTCCGCGAGAAGCGCGAGAACCAGTCGCGGCAGGCGGAGATTGCCGCCGAGCTGACGGGCGTGGAACTCGGCGGGCGGGAGAAGAAGAAGAAGCCGGAGGAGTTGGAGAACGAGCTTGACGAACTACAGGACAGGCTCGACAGCATCGAGAACCGCATCCGCACGAAGAGCCCGCGCTACGCGCAGCTCACCGCCGCGCACACGCTCACGCTGGAAGAGGTGCGCGGGCAGGTGCTCGACGAAGAGACGGCGCTGCTCGAATACAGTCTGGGCGAAGAGCGCTCGTACCTCTTCGCCGTCACGCGCGGCGGCGTCTCGGTCGCGCGCCTGCCCGGGCGCGAGGAGGTCGGCCGCCTCGTCGTCAACTTCCGGCAGCAGCTCATCCCGAACGCGACACGGCGCTCCGTCACAGACCTCGTCGCCGCGGCCGTAGACCCGCAGCGCGGCCTCAAGGTCGCGGCCGGGCCCGAGGTCAACGCGGCCGCCGTCAAGGCTTACGCCGACGCCGCGCAGGCGCTCTACAGGGCCGTGGTCGAGCCGGCCGCGCCGCTCTACGGGCGGAGCCGCCTGCTGGTCGTCGCCGACGGCGCGCTCAACTACATCCCCTTCCACGCGCTCGTCACGCAGGCGCCGGCCGCGGGCGCCGACTTCTCCTCGCTCGAATATCTTCTTAAGCAGAACGAGACGGTCTTCGCGCCGTCCGCCTCGGTCGTCGCCGCCATCCGTCAGCAGCGTGGAACCGGTGCGACGACAACCGGCGGGTTGCTCGTCGTCGCCGACCCCGTCTTCGACCCGGCGGACTCGCGCGCGGTCGCGGCTGCCGGTTCGAAACTTCGGCAGACGGACGCAGGGCGCGCGCCCGGTTTTGAAAGCGCCCTCGGGGATGTGGCCGAGGGCTTGAAGGTCGCAAGCCTCCAGTCCGCGGCGGGCGGTCGGCGCGTCGCGCTTGTGCGTCTGGCGGGCACGCAGGCCGAGGCCGAGCAGATCAAGGGTCTGGCCGAGCGCGCGGGGCGGAGGGCGGACGTGTGGCTGGGGTTGGATGCGAGCGAGGGCGAGCTTGAGTCGCGCGACCTGCGCGGCTACCGCGTGCTTCACTTCGCCACGCACGGGCTCTTGAACGCGGAGCGGCCGCAGTTCACGGGCGTCGTGCTCTCTCTGGTCGGGAATCGCGGGGGCACCGACGGCTTCCTGCGCACGGACGAGGTCTTCAACCTCAAGCTCGGGTCGCCGCTCGTGATGCTCTCGGCCTGCGAGACGGGGCTCGGGCGTGAGCAGCGCGGCGAGGGCGTGATGGGGCTGGCGCGCGCCTTCATGTACGCGGGCGCGCCCACCGTCGGCGTCACCCTCTGGTCTGTGGCCGACCGGCCGACGGCCGAGTTGATGTCTAACTTCTATCAGAACCTCCTCGCCACGCAGGCGCCCACGCCCTCCGCCGCCATGCACGCCGCACGCCTCTCCCTCCTCGCACGCAGAGAGACCAGCGCCCCATACTTCTGGGCGCCCTTCGTGCTGGTGGGGGACTGGAAGTAGCCCCGGGCCACCGCCTTTGCTAATATCGGCTCAAAGCTTTCCGGCGAAAAATTTGGACGTGCAGAGGGTGGAACGAGATGGAAGCGAACTTCAGCCCTGTTTCAGACGCCGCCGCGCTCGAAGAGCTGTTCGCGCGGTCGCACGAGGAGCCGGTGCTCCTCTTCAAGCACAGCAACGCCTGCCCGATCAGCGCGCGGGCCTACAGCCAGATGACGGCGGTCAAGACGCCCGTCTCCATCGTCGTCGTGCAGAAGAGCCGCGACGTGTCGCGCGAGGTCGAGCAGCGAACGGGCGTGCGCCACGAGACGCCGCAGGCGCTCGTCATCCGCAACGGCCGTGTCGTCTGGAACGCCTCGCATTTCAACATCACCGCCGACGTGGTCGAGCAGGCGGTGCGTGAGCACGTGTAGCAGATGAGCAATGCGCCGAGGCGCGGGCCGGCCGTCGAGCCGCGCGAGATCATGCAGGAGTCGGACGCGGAGCTGCGCGTCACCTGGGGCGACGGGCGCGAGTGCCGCTACGCGGCGCCGCTGCTGCGACGCCTGTGCCCCTGCGCGCAGTGCGTCAACGAATTCACCGGCGAGCGCGTGCTCAAGCCCGAGACAATCTCCGACGAGTTGAAGATCGAGGACGTGGGTCTCGTCGGCCGTTACGCGCTCACCTTCCGCTGGAGCGACGGCCACGGCACGGGCATCTACAGCTTCCGCTATCTGCGCGAGATATGTGAGGAGGCGTAAACCGAGAACCGTCAACCGTGACAAGATTAAAGGCCGAGCTTCTCTCGTCACGGTTGACGGTTCTCGGTTCACGGTCTTATGAAAAAGATTCTGGTCGTCGAGGATGACGAGGTCGGGCGCGAGCTGATGCGCATGACGTTGGAGCGCGACGGGTACCTCGTCGTGACGGCGGAGGACGGCGTGCGCGGGTTCGAGCTGGCTCTGGCCGAGCGGCCCCACCTCATCGTGACCGACGTGTCGATGCCGGCGGCCGACGGCGTACAGCTCGTGCGTCGTGTGCGCTCGGCGCCCGAGGTCGCGGCCACGCCCATCCTCGTCACCACCGGCTTCGGCACCGGCAACGCGACCTACACGCTCGCGCAGGGCGCCGACGCCTACGAGCCGAAGCCGATTGACCCGGACGCGCTGCGCGAGAGCGTGCGCAGGCTCCTGGGCTGAAGCCGCGCGCGTGGAGTTTCCTGACAAGGGGGAAGAGAGTTTTGACAGAGGCCGTCGGCTGGGTCAGTTCGTGCATCCTCGTCCTGACCATCGCCAAGCAGGTCTACAAGCAGTGGCAGGAGGGTTCGAGCGAAGGCGTCTCGAAGTGGCTCTTCGTCGGGCAGATGGCCGCCTCCCTCGGCTTCACCATCTACAGCTGGCTCGTCTCCAACTGGGTCTTCGTCGTCACCAACGCCGTCATGCTCGTCAACGGCCTGCTCGGTCTCCTCATCGTGCTGCACCACCGCCGAAGGGAGCGCGCGGGGGGGAAGTGAACGGGAGGCAGCCGGGTCTGCTATGATGTCGGCATGAACGAGAGAGATTTTTTCGACGAGCGGCCCGAAACCAAACGCGCCAACTACTCCTGCCCCAACTGCCGCGAGCGCGCCGACTACGAAGTGCGCTGGCTGCGGCGCACGAAGAAGAACCAGATGCCGCGCGGCATGAACGAGCAGCAGAAGGCGCAGTTCGCGAAGGCGCGCGACTACATGGTGCGCGTTGACGACATGCTCACCTGCGCGCGCTGCCGCCGCCGCTTCGACATCCCCAACTTCCAGACCGTCGTCTTCATCTGACCCGGTCGGCACTTGATAGAAGAGGAGAACCTGACATGGAAGAGCTCATCCGACAGGTCGCCGAGCGCACGGGCATCAGCGAGGCGCAGGCGCAGACGGCCGTCAACACCGTGCTCGGCTTCCTCAAAGGGCGTCTGCCCGAGCCCCTCGCCGGCCAACTTGATGGCTTCATCGGCGGCGCGGGTGGCGCTGCGGCGGGTGGACTCGGCGCGGCCGGCGACCTGCTCGGCGGCATGCTCGGCGGCAACAAGGAGTAGCCCGGCCTCAAAATTTTTCGCGGGGGTCTTTCGCAAAGTCGGAAGCCCCCGCGACGCTTTTTAACGTGGCGATCGGGAAGGGGCATTGCGGATGAGGATCGCGAATGTCTTGCTCATTACCTGGCTTGCGGCACTGGCGGCGTCGGTCGCCACCGCCGGCGGGCCACGCGGGAGGGACGGAACGCACGACCCACAGCCGGCCCCGACCTCATGCCCGATGGTCACGGTGAGCTGCCCTGATAATATTAGCCCCGGCCGCCCACTAACCTTCTCCGCGAACATCTCCGGCGGAGACCCGCTGGTGACGCCGACCTTCGAATGGGCGGTCTCGGCGGGAACCATCATCAGCAGCGGCCAGGGAACCAGCTCAATCACCGTAGACACTCAGGGGACTGCCCACGGGGTTTTTACGGCGACCGTTGACGTAGGCGGTTATGACCGAAGCTGCTCGATGTCGAATAGCTGCACGATTGTCATAGAGCCGCCCATACTACCGCGCAAGATTGACGAGTACGGCGACATCCCGCTCGGCGTAGAGAAGCAGCGCCTCGACAACATCGCCGTCGAGCTAGAGAACGACCCCACCTCTCAAACCTGTCTCATCTGCTACGGCGGAAGGCGCGGTGGGCCGCGCGCGGCGATGCGACGCTGTGAGCGCGCAAAGAACTACCTCATCTCCAGCCGCGGCATCGAGGTCGCACGCGTCGTCATCATCGACGGCGGCTACCGCGAGGGGCTGACGGTCGAGGCCTGGATCGTTCCCTCCGGCGCTCAACCCCCGCGGCCCTCGCCGACCGTCTTCCCGCGCGGGCGCGACCGGCACTGATTAAGACTCGCCTGCCGCGTGGCCCGCGTCTTCTCAAGCGCGCGGAATGAAGTCCCAGGTCGGCTACGTGCCGCCCGGCCCGCACAAGGTCTTGGTGCAGATAGTTGTTGACATCCGCTCCTCTGGGTATTAGCTTACCCGGGCATTTAAATCGTCCTGCCAAACAATTTGTCGAGTACTCAAGCGCCCGCTCGGCGTCGAACTGCCGACCGCGTTGTTCTGCATTTAAGGCCGGCCCGGTCATTCCCCATTTCTTCAGGAGCAACGCGTATGAGATTCGTGAAAAGTCTGCTGTCCGTCGCGCTCATTGCCCTGGCGCTGTCCGCCGTCGTCTCAGCGCAGACGCTGCGGCCGGGTAACGACCCGCGTAATCAGTCACCATCAGTCGGCACGGGTGGCCCTGAGGGCGGCCCGACCGGGCTCTTCACCATCTACGACGGCGACACGCTGCGCAAGGGTGAGTTCACCTTCAGCGTCGCCTACAGCAACTATGACCGCGACCCCGGCAACGTCGATATCACCGATATCCCCCTGAGCTTCAACGTCGGCATCAGCGACCACGTGGAGCTGTTCTTCAAGACGAACGGATACCGCGGCATCAAGGTCAACAGCCCTGCGAACCTGTCGAGCTTCTACCTGCCGAACTCGCAGCTCTTCTTCGGCCCGACCCTGCTGGGCAGCCCGGCGGCCATCATCCTCGGGCCTTCGGGGCCGAACGTCGGCAACATCGCGGGACAGGTAGTCTTCCGCCCGGCCTTCAACCAGCCGTTCGTCCAGTTCCCGTTCGTCGGCGGCTCGGCCGGAACGTTCGGCCAGGGGCCGGGCGGCGGTTTGTCCGGCTTCCCCGGCTTCAGCGCGCAACTCGGGGCGGCGACCGGCACGGGCGGCCGCTTCAGCGGCGTCAGCTTCTTCCCGGGCTACGGCTCGCCCATCGGCGGCATCCTCCCGGGCATCGTACTCTCGACCACGGCGCTGCCCTGCACGGCGCTCACGGGGAACTGCCGCCCGCCGGGCTCGCCCGACTCCCTGAACCCGATCATCGTGCCGACCTCGTTCACGACCGCGCCCTCGTACCTGGCCGACGCGCCTTTCGTGAACCGGCTCTATGGCGAGTCAACGTTCACGAATTTTGTGGCGGGCGCGAAGATTCGCTTCACGGGGCCGAACAACCCGCTCGGCGTCGGCGTCATCCCGTTCTACCGCTGGTACCCTGACAGGCCCAATGATGCCTCCGGCTTCAACCAGATGCAGCGCGGCGCGGGGCCGGGCGCTTCGATAGGAGACTTCGGCATCGTCGGCTTCATGTCGGGCCGCCTGAGTCGCTCGGTCAACATCTCGGCCAACGGCGGCTACATCCTGAACTCGAACCCGCGCTCGGACGCCTTCGGCACTTCGGACGCGACGCTGCTCGACCGGCCGAACGAGTTCATCGCGGGCGTCGGCTTCGACTTCCCCATCAACAAGCACTTCCAGCCCATCGCCGAGCTGAAGTCCGTACACTACACCGGCAGCCGCACGCCGAACGCCTTCCCGAACAATCCCGTGGACGCGTTGTTAGGCGCCAAGATTTACCCGCGGCGCTGGTTCGGCTTCGGCGCGTGGTATCGGTATCACGTCAACCAGCAGAGCGAGTCGCACTTCAATCCCGGCGCCGACTTCAACGTACCGATCACCCAGTTGAGCGGCGTCAACGTGCCCGGCCGCGGCATCATCATCGTGCCCGGCACGACCCGCCCCGCGACGGCCAACGGCCTGCCGCTCGGCTTCCGCTTCTCCGACGACCCGCACGGCTTCGGCTTCCAGTTCTGGGTGGGCCGGCGCAACGAGCGTCTGCCGACGATCTTCCCGAACCAGCCGCCGACGGTCACGCTCTCGGCCTCTTCGAGCCACGTCACGATGGCGGCCGAGTGCACGGGCACGGATCGTCCCGACCCGGCCTGCACGCCGACGGCCGGCACCGTCCAACTCTCGGCGACCGCGACCGACCCGGACGGCGACACGCTGCTCTACACCTACTCGACGACCGGCGGCCGCGTGACGGGTGACGGCCCGAACGCCACGCTCGATTTGGCGGGCGTCGCGCCCGGCACCTACACCGTGACGGTGGAAGTGGACGACGGCTGCGGCTGTATCGCCTTCACCTCGACGACCGTGACGGTTGATCGTTGCAACTGCATCCCGGCGCCGCCGCCGGCCTGCCCGACGGTTACCGTGAGCTGCCCG
>JBJMGP010000008.1:0-27563 GCA_045807865.1 Pyrinomonadaceae bacterium | reverse complement strand
GCGCGCGAGTAGAGGTCGCCCTGAATCGTGTACTGGTCGCAGGCCGGGAATTCAATCGTCTCGGCGTGCGCGCCGCCGAGCGCCGAGCCGTCATCGACGTAGATGCGCGTGGGGCGGTCGGGCGGCGCGTTGAAGGGGACTTCAAGCTCGACGCGCCCGCGCGTGCCGATCAACTCGACGCGCTGGTGCGGGACGAGCTGCGTCGAGCAGGTGAAGGCGGCGCGCCCCGTTTCGAATTCGAGGATCGCGGAGGTGAGGCGGTCGGTCTGCATCTCCGGGTCGCGCTCGACCAGGCCGAGGACGCGGCGCGGCTCTGCATCGTAGACGAAGCGCGAGACCTGAATCGGGTAGCAGCCGATATCCATCAGCGCGCCGCCGCCGGCCGCGGAGATGTTGCGGATGTTCGACGGGTCGCGGTTGAAGTAGCTGAAGAAGCCCTCGATGGCACGCAGCTCGCCGATGCGCCCGGAGCGGGCCAGCTCGCGCGCGGCCACCCACTGCGGGTGCGTGCGCACCATGAACGCCTCCTGTATCTTCACGCCCGTCCGGTCGCGCGCTTCAAGCAGGAGCCGCGCCTCCGCGGCGTTCATCGCCAACGGCTTCTCGCAGAGAACGTGCTTGCCCGCCTCGGCCGCCCTCAAAGTCCACGGCACGTGCAGGTGATTCGGCAGAGGGTTGTAGACGGCCTCGATCTCCGGGTCGGCCAGCAGCTCTTCATAACTGCCGTACGACCTGGCTATCCCCAGCCCGCGCGCGACCCGCGCGGCCACGCCGGCGTCGCGCGAGGCGAGCCCGACGACCTCCGACCACTCGCCGCGCTGCATCGCCGGGATGACCTTCTCGACGGCGATCTTCGCCGCGCCCAAGACTCCCCAACGCACCTTCTCTCTCAAGAGTCGCCCCCTTCAAACAAGACTGTTGTCAAACTCCGCGCGAGCCAGCATACTCACCTCTCTTTGCAAAGTGAAGACAGCTACCTGTCGCAGTGGTTAACCGCCCTTCGCTCTAAACTCAAGCGACGTGTCCGGAACACCGAAAGAGGTTCGAGAGAAGATGCGCAGACTCGCACTCATCTTCAAGTCCGCCGCGCTCGCCGCCGTCCTCCTCGCGCCGCTCGCCTTCCACACGCCCGCGCGCGAGGCGGCCGCGGCCGCCGCCTACGAGCACCCGTTCCAGAACCCCGACCTGCCCGCCGAGCAGCGGATCGACAACCTCATCTCGCTCCTGACGCTCGACGAGAAGGTCGAGTGCCTCGGCACGAACCCGAGCGTCCCGCGCCTCGGCGTCAAAGGCTCGCCACACTCCGAGGGGCTGCACGGGCTGGCGCAGGGCGGCCCCTCCAACTGGGGGCGCAGGAACCCGACGACGACCACCATCTTCCCGCAGGCCATCGGCCTCGCCGAGACGTGGGATAGAGACATCGTCGGCCGCGTCGCCGAGGTCGAGGGCTTCGAGGCGCGCTACATCTTTCAGAAGTACAAACGGGCCGGCATCGTCGTCCGCGCGCCCAACGCCGACCTCGGCCGCGACCCGCGCTGGGGCCGCACCGAGGAGTGCTACGGCGAAGACCCCTTCTTCAACGGCACGCTCGTCACGGCCTACGTCCGCGGCCTGCAAGGCCCCGACCCGAAGTACTGGCGGGCGGCCTCGCTCCTCAAACACTTCCTCGCCAACAGCAACGAGAACGGCCGCGGCCACACCTCTTCCGATTTTGACGAAAGACTCTTCCGCGAATACTACTCCGCCCCCTTCCGGATGGGCATCGAGGAGGGCGGCGCGCGCGCCTTCATGGCCTCTTACAACGAGGTCAACGGCGTCCCGATGCACGTCAACCGCGAGGTGCTCGACATCACGCGCACGGAGTGGGGGCAGGACGGCATCATCTGCACCGACGGCGGCGGGATGCGCCAGCTCGTCACCGACCACAAGCGCTTCCAGACGTTCGAAGAGGCCGCGGCCGCGGTCGTCAAGACCGGCATCGGCCAGTTCCTCGACGACTACCGCGAGCCCACGCGCGCCGCGCTCGCCAAGGGTCTTTTGACCGAGGCGGACATAGACAAGGTTCTCCGCAACACCTTCCGCGTCATGCTCCGCCTCGGCCTGCTCGACCCGCCCGAACGTGTGCCGTATGCGAAGATCGGGGAAGGCCCGGAGCCCTGGACGACCCGGGAGCACAGATCACTGGCGCGCCTCGTCACGCAGAAGTCGGTCGTGTTGCTGAAGAACTCTGGCGGGCTGCTCCCGCTCGACCGCACGAAGCTCAAGTCCGTCGCCGTCATCGGCCCGCACGCCGACGAAGTCCTGCTCGACTGGTACAGCGGCACGCCGCCCTACACCGTCACGCCGCTCGCCGGCATCCGCGAGCAGGCCGGGCCGCAGGTTCGCGTGGACTACGCGAAGGGCGACGACCGCGGCGCGGTCGAACGCATCGCGCGCGGGGCCGACGTGGCCGTCGTCATCGTCGGCAACCACCCGACGTGCGACGCCGGCTGGGAGCAGTGCCCCGTCCCGTCCGACGGCAAGGAGGCCGTCGACCGCCGCTCCATCACGCTCGAACAGGAGGAGCTGGTGCAGAGGGTCTACGCGGCCAACCCGCACACCGTCGTCGTGCTCAAGTCGAGCTTCCCCTTCGCCGTCAACTGGACGCAAGCGAACGTGCCGGCCGTCCTCCACCTCACGCACAACAGTCAGGAGGAGGGGCACGCGCTCGCCGACGTGCTCTTCGGCGACTACAACCCCGCGGGCCGCCTCGTGCAGACGTGGCCGGCTTCGATGGAACAACTGCCGCCGATGATGGACTACGACATCCGCCACGGCCGCACCTACATGTACTTTAAAGGCGCGCCGCTCTACCCCTTCGGCTACGGCCTGAGCTACACGATCTTCGCCTACTCGAACCTGCGGGCGAGTTCACGCGCGCTTCCTGCCGACGGCTCCGTGGATGTGACCTTCGACCTCAAGAACACCGGGCGCCGCGCGGGCGAAGAGGTCGTCCAGCTCTACGTCACGCACCTCGGCTCGAAGGTCGAGAGGCCGCAGAAGGAGTTGAAAGGATTCGCGCGCGTCGCTCTCCGACCCGGCGAGACGAAGCGGGTCACGCTCCCGCTCCCGGCCGAACGGCTCGCCTACTGGGACGTGAAGTCGAAGCGCTTCGTGGTCGAGCCCGACCGTGTGCGCGTTATGGTCGGCGGCTCGTCCGCGGACGTGAGGCTCAGCCGCGAGTTGAGCGTTAAGTGATACGTTGAGACGCAGAGACACGGAGGCACAGCTTGAAGAGTCATCCTCAACAAGCTGTGCCTCCGTGTCTCTGTGGTTAATTGCTTCGTTAGAACGTCAGGCCGAACCCGTACGGGAAGAGCGGGTCATAGTTGCGGTCGCCGACGTTGATGGGAATCTGCTCGTTCGTGCGCGGCCAGGTGAAGGAGAGCTTGCCCGTCGGGCGGTAGTCGCCGAAGAGCACGTCGGCCACGCCCTGCCCCTCCGTCCCCGGCAGCCACGCCGCGACAAAGGCGTCCGCCTTCGCCAGCGCCTCGTTGACGATCAGAGGCCGGCCCGAAATCAGCACGACGACGACGGGGATGCCTGCCTCCTTCATCCGGTCGATGGTCGCCGCGTCCTCCGCGTCGAGCGTGAGGTCGTCGCGGTCGCCGACGCCCTCGGCGTAAGGGGTCTCGCCGACGACGACCACGCCCACGTCCGCGCCGCGCGCGCCCGACCCGTCCTTGGAAAACGTCAGCTTCGTTCGGCGCGAGACGGTGTCGCGCATGGCCTGGAGGATGGTCGTCCCGCCCGTCGTCACCGCGCCGCTCTTGCCCTGCCAGTCGATAGTCCAGCCGCCGCACTGGTTGCCGATGTCGTCGGCGCACCGGCCGGCGACGTGGATCCGCGCCGCCGTCTTGCGCAGGGGCAGTGTGCGCCGCTGGTTCTTTAAAAGCACGAGCGACTGGCGCACGCACTCGCGCGCGACCGCGCGGTGCTCGGCCGAGCCGAAGGTGCCGTGCAGCCGCCGGTCTGCGAGCACGGAGCGCCCGCGCCCGGTCAGTCCCATCGCGACCTTCACGCGCAGGATGCGCAGCACCGCGTCGTCGATGCGCGACTGCGGCACGCGCCCCTCGCGCACGAGCCGGACGAGCAGCGTGTGGAACTCGCGGTACTTCGTCGGCACCATCACCATGTCCATCCCGGCGTTGATGGAGGTCTCGATGGCCTGCTTGTAGTCCTTCGTGATCTGGTCGATGGCGTTGTAGTCGGAGATGAGAAAGCCGTCGAACTTCAACTCGCCCTTGAGCACGTCGGTCATCAGGTACTTGTTGGCCGACATCTTCATCCCGTTCCAACTGTTGTACGAAGGCATGATCGAGCCGACGCCCGCGCGGACGGTCGAGATGTAGCCCTGCATGTGTATGCGGCGCAGCTCCGCCTCGCTCACGCGCGTGTCGCCCTGGTCGAGCAGGCGTTTTCCACCCCCGTTGTTCTGGTCGATCCCGCCGGTGCCCATGGACGTGCCGCCGTCGCCGACGTAGTGCTTGGCGCAGGCGAGGATGCTCAGGGGGTCGCCCAGGTCTCTCCCCTGAAAGCCGCGCACGGCCGCCTCGCCGAGGTCGCGCGCGAGGTCGGGCGACTCGCCGAAGCCCTCGTAGGCGCGCCCCCAGCGCTCGTCGCGCGGGACGGTGACGCAGGGCGCGAACGTCCAGTTGATGCCGGTGGCGCGCACCTCCTCGGCCGTCACGCGCGCCGCGCGCTCGACGAGGCCGGCGTTGCGCGTGCACCCCAACCCGACGTTGTGCGGGAAGACCGTCGCGCCGAGCACGTTGCTGTGGCCGTGGACGGCGTCGATGCCGTAGAGGATGGGAATGCCGAGGCGCGACTTGAGCGCGAGCGACTGCACGCGGTCGTAAAGGTCCGTCCACGCCTGGAGGCTGTTGCCGGCCTTCGGGTCGGAGCTGCCGCCCGAGAGCAGAGAGCCGAGGGCGAGGTTCTCCACGTCGCCCTCCTGCTTGAGCGCCGCGTCCTGCTCGGCCTGCGTCATCTGCCCGACCTTCTCTTCGAGCGTCATCTGGTTGAGCAGCTCGCGCGCCCGCGCGTCGTAAGAGGTGAGCGGCCGCGGGCCGCCTCCCGCACGGCGTCCGCCGCCCCGCCGCCCGCCGCGTCGCTGCGCGGCCTCGACCCACTCGGGCGCGACTAAAGCCGCCGCGCCGGCCACTGCCGCCGACCTGATGAAGTCGCGGCGGTCGAACTTCTTGGACATACTGAATGCTCCTTCTTAAAGGACTGTGGATGAAAACGTCAGATGCTCAACTGCAAGCGCGTGACCGACGCGGGCGGGAAGCGGAAGAGGAGCGTAGAGCCGCGCGCGGCCACCTCCGCCTCGGGCTGCGGCTCGACGCCGCGCGGGTTCTCAAAGGTGTTCTGCGCGTGGATGTCCGGGGCCGTCAGAATCTTCGCGCGGGCCGTGCGCACCTGTGCCCCGCGCACCGAGACCTGCGCCTCGCGCGGCTCGTTGGCGTGCGGGTTGACGACCGTCAAGGTCACCGTCCTTCCGTCGAGCGACGCCGAGCCGTTCAAGGCCCAGAACGTCCCCGCCTTGCCCGCGCGCGGGTGCGTGAACTCGGGCGCCTCGAAGACCGTCCGCAATCCCTGTGCGCCCTGGTGCGGCGCGTACATCTCGAAGACGTGGAAGTTGGGCGTCGCGACGAACTTCTCCTCCGTCGCGAGGAAGAGCGAGTGGAGGCAGTTGACGAGCTGCGCGACGTTCCCCATCGCGACCTTGTCGGGGTGGCGGTTGAAGGTGTCGAGCGTGATCCCCGAGACGAGCGCGTCGCGCAAGGTCTGCGCCTGGCTCAGGAGGTATGCCTTGCCGACCTCCGTGCCGGGCCTGTACCAGGCGCCCCACTCGTCCACGATGAGCTTGACGCGGTGCTCGCGGTCGTACTCGCCCATCAAGGCCCAGTGCTCCCCGACGTGCCGCTCCATCTGGTCGGCCTGGCGCAGCATCTCGTACCACTCCTCCACGTCGAACTTGAGCGCGTCGCCCTTCCCCTTGTCCCAGTCCTCGGTCGCCCCGCGGCTCACGTTCCAAGAGTAATGGTGCAGCCCCCAGCCGTAGAAATTGAACTGCCGCTTCTCCGCCATCTTCGCGAAGAAGCCGCGCGTCCAGTTCGTGTCGCCGCTGCCGGGGCCGGCGGCGATGAAGAGCGGGTTGACGCCCCAGCCGGGCACGGAGGCCGTGAAGCGGCGGAACTCCGTCGCGTACTCGTCGGGCGTGAAGTTGCCGCCGCAGCCCCAGGACTCGTTGCCCACGCCCCAGAAGCGCACGCCGAAGGGGTCGCGGCTCGCGGCCTCGCCCGTCGCGCGCAGGTCGGCGAGCGTGGTACTGCCCGCCGGCGCGTTGCAGTAATCGACCCACTCGTAGAAGGTCTGTGCCGGCAGGCCGCGCAGGTTCGCAGCCATGTAAGGCTTCGCGCCCGTGAGCTGGCAGAAGCGCAGGAACTCGTTCGTGCCGAACTGGTTCGACTCCGCGCCGCCCCAGAAGTTCGGGCGCCGCGGCCTTCTGGCACGCGGGCCGACGCCGTCGCGCCAGTCGTAGCTGTCTGCGAAGCAGCCGCCGGGGTAGCGTATGACGGCGGGCTTGACGCGCTTGAGGTGTTCGACGAGGGCGCGGCGGATGCCGCCGACGTTCGGCACCTTCGAGTCCTCGCCGACCCAGACGCCGTCGTAGACGACGCCGCCGAGGTGCTCGACGAAGTGGCCGTAGATGTCGGGCGAGATGGTGCCGAGCTTCTCGTCTAAGAGAATCTCGATCTTCGCGCCCGGCCCCTGCCCACCGCGTGCGGCGAGCAGGGCGACACTCCCCGCCAGCGCGCCGCCGACGAACTCTCTGCGCCCGAGTCTGGTCATGGGCGTGGCCTCCAGACGAGCACGTCGGCGGGCTTGAGCTGTCGCGCGCCGTAGAGAATCTCCGCGCCGGCCGGCACGTCAATGTCGGCCGGACGGGAGGAGTAGTTGACCGCGACCCAGAAGCCGTCGCGCCAGTCCACGTAGACGCCGGGCGGGTAGTCGGCCGCGTGGATGCCGGCGCGTCTGTAGACCTCGCGCATTACTTCCTTCTCCAGACGCCCGTCCTTCGTGTGGACGCCGATGTAGGTGACGCTCCCCTTGCCGAGCTTCCTGTAAGTCACCGCGGCCGCGCCCACGTAGAACTGGTTGGCGTACGTCGCGAGGGTCTCGGTTCCCTCGTAAGGCTTGAGCACGTCGCCCCATGTGTTCCAGGGGTAGGTCGTGCCGTTCATCGAGACTTCGCCGTTGCCGTTCTCCATCAGGAGGTCGAAGAAGGAGACATCGGCCCCGATGAGCGGGCGGATGGGCGCGGCCCAAGTGCCTTCCCAGAGCCAGCCGTTGCGCCGCTTCTGCCCCGTGCGCGCGGTCAGGACGAGGTGGCCGCCCGCTTCGGCGTAGCGCGTCCACTTGCGCACCAGCTCTTCATCTATGAGCTGGTAGGCCGGGGCGACGAGGACTTTGTACTGACCGAAGTCCGCCGCCTCGTCGATCACTTCGAGCGGCGCGCCGGCCGACTTGGCCGCTTCGAGGTAGCGGAACATGTGGCCCCACGTGTCCCACAGCGCCGTCTGCCGCTGGTAGTCGATGTTCCAGAGGTTCTCGTGGTTCCAGAGGATCGCCGTCCGCCGCGCCGCGTAGTCGGCCGGGGGACGGGCGTTCGGGTCGTACTTCGCGCGCAGCTCACGCATCTCGCGCGCGACCTGTGAATACTGTAGGCCGCCGGGCGAGGGCGTCACGCCGTCCGTGTTGACGATGCCGTAGTGATAAAGCTCGCTGCCGTAGAGCGGCTGGCGGTAGCGGTAGTTGCAGGCGAACGAGAGGCCGCCCGCGAAGGCGTGCCAGAGCCACATGCGGATGGCGCCCGGCATCGGCTGCGGGTTGATGCGCGCCCAGTTGACCTGCCCCGGCTGCAACTCCATCACGCCGGTCACGCCCTTGATGGGTTTATAGAAGGCGTTCGCCCAAGCGATGCCGTCAACCCAGCCCAGACGGAAGCCGTCTTCGCCCAGGCCCTGACCGCCGCCGACCGGGTACATCGTGTAGGAGATGAAGTCCAGCTCGTTCGAGCGGCGCGGGTCGGAGCTGCCGATGGTCGAGATGTAGTTGGTCGTGATGAACTGCGCGGGCGCGGTGTTGCGCCGCAGCACCGACGCCTGCCAGTTGAGGAACTTCGCCGTCTGGTCGGCGGTGAAGCGGCGGAAGTCGAGCATCGCCTGCGGGCTCACGCCGTAGAGGAACGAGGGGTTGGGCGGCCTGACCTGACCGAAGTCGTTATACTTCAGACTCCAGAAGGCCGTGCCCCACTCCGCGTTCAGCACCTCCACGGTCTTGTACTTCGCGCGCAGCCAGTCGCGGAAGGCGCCCACCGCCGAGGGGCCGTAGTCGGGCGGCGAGTTCGGCTCGTTGTCGAGCTGCCAGCCCCAGACCGCGGGGTTCTTGCCGTAGCGCCGGCCGAGTTCGTTGACGACCCTTTCGGTCAGACGCAGGTAGTCGGGGTCTGCGAGCGCGTTGTTGCCGCGCGAGCCGTGCTCCCTACGTCTCCCGTCTTCGCCGACGAGGAAGGAGTTCGGGTACTTCTCCGCGAGCCACACGGGCGGCGTCGGCGTCGGCGTGCAGAGGATGACTTTCAGATGGTGCTTCGCCGCGAGCGCGACGGCGCGGTCGAGCCAGGCGAAGTCGAACTTCCCTTCCTCGGGCTCCATGAAGGCCCAGGCGAACTCGCCCATGTGGACGAACTCGAACCCAAGCCGCTCCATGTTCCCGAAGTCCCTGTCCCACTGCGACTCCGGCCAGTGCTCGGGGTAGTAGTAGACGCCGATCCTCATCAAGTCCTTCGCGGGGAAGAAGCGCGCCGCGCCCGTCTGCGGCAGGGCCGGGACGTGCGAGGCGAGGATGATGAGCAGGACGCAGAACGAGCGGAGGACTTTTCTCATAGGCTAAAAGTTCTTCGGCAGGAAGCGCGTGATCTCCCACCTGACCTGCCCGCGCAGCGGGTCGGAGCGCAGCGCGTAGGTCCCGGCCGCGGCCGTGAGCTTGAGCGTCTGCACGCCGCCGCCGGGGAGTGCGAAGAGCCCCGCGGAGTCCGCATCCCTCGTGCTGAAGACCCGCAGCTCGACGTTCTTCCAGTCGATGTCGTCCGTGCTCTGCGCGACCTTCACGTGCGGGATGACAGAGTTATTTTTGACGAGCAGCACGACGGGAATCTGCCCCGCCTCGATCCGGTGCCAGCGCTCGCCCGTGTAAGCCTGGCCCGTCTGGTAGTCGATCCATTCGCCCGGCGGCAGGTAGACGCGCCGGCCGGCCGCGCTCTCCATCAAAGGCGCGACGAGGAGGTCTGAGCCGAACATGTACTCGTCGTCAATCGTCCACGAGGCCGGGTCATTCGGGTACTCGAAGAAGAGCGCGCGCAGCATCGGCCAGCCCTTCGCCGAAGAGTCTTTCGCCTGCGCCATGATGTACGGCATCAGCGAGTACTTCAGCCCGAGGGCGCGGCGGAAGTCTTCGGTCAAAGCCTCGTCGTACTCCCACGGCTCGCGCGGCGGCGCGCCGTGCGCGCGCGTGTGCGAGGTCAGGACGCCCCACGCCAGCCAGCGGCGGTAGAGGTCGCGCGGCGCCTTGTTGACGAAGCCGCCCACGTCGTGGCTCCAGTAGGTGAAGCCCGACAGCCCGAACGAGAGGCCGCCGCGCAGCTCGGCCGCCATCGCCGAGTCCGTGTTCTCGGCGTCGCCGCCCCAGTGCAGAGGGTAGCGCTGGCTCCCCGCCCAGGCGCTCCGCGCCCAGATGATGTTCTCGCCCGTCGTCTCGCGCGTGATCTCGGCGACGGCCTTGTTGTAGCGCAGAGGGTAAAGGTTGTGCTCGTACCAGCCAGAGCGCCCCGAGGCGTACTGGCCGTTGACCGGCGCGCCCTCGCCGAAGTCAACCTTGATGGCGCCGACGCCCATCTTGAGCAGCGCCGCGAGCTTCGACTGGTACCACTTGACGGCCGCGGGGTTCGACATGTCGAGCACGGCGTCCTCGAAGGGTAGCCCCCCGGTCTGGTTCTTCACCTCGTAGCCGTTCGAGACGATCTCCGGGTAGAGCTCATTCTTCGGCGTGAAGTAGGTGTACTGCCAGAGGCTCACTCTAAAACCCTGCTTCCGCAAATCCGAGATCATCCGGGCCGGGTCTTTGAATCGACTCTTCGAGAACTGGTAGTTGCTGCGCCAGTCGGTCTCGAACCAGCCGGTGTCGAGGTGGATCACGTCGGCCGGCACGCGATGCTCGCGGAGCTTCGCCGCCACGTCGCGCACCTCCTCCTCCGACTTGTAGGTGATGCGGCTCATCCAGAAGCCGAACGACCAGAGCGGCGGGACGGGGCTGCGACCCGTGAGCGCCGTGTATTCAGACAGAATGTCTTTCGGCTCGCCGAGGAAGACGAAGATGTCGAGGTTCTCGTCGCCGGTGTAGATGGCGTTGTGGCTGTCGTAGGTCTTGCCGAAGTCGAAGGTGACGGGCGCCGAGGTGTGGACGAACATGCCGTAGCCGCGGCTCGAAAGGAAGAACGGGATCGGCTTGTACATGAACTCGTTCTGCACGCCCATGCCGTCGCGCGTCCAGGCGTTGACGCGCTGCCCGCGCTTGTCGAGGCGCGTGAACGACTCGCCGCAGCCGAAGATTTTTTCGTCGTGCGCCAGCTCAAAAGTCGCGGCCGTCAGCCGCGCGAGGTCGGACGCGCGCCGCACGAACGAGAAGGGGATCGGCGTGAAGTAGGTCGCCGGGTCGCCCGCGTTCTGCGTGCGCGTCAGCAGTCGGCCCGCGGCGTCGTAGAACTCGACGTGCCACGGACTCTTGATTAACTTCACGCGCCCGTACGCGCTCGTCCACGTGACGGCGTCGGCCGTCTGCTCGACCTTCCACGTCCTGTCCGTCGGCACGGGGCCGGCGAGCATGATGGAGTCCGAGTCGCGCGGCATCTCGGCGCGCGTCGAGAAGCGCAGGCGGACGGTGCGCGGGCTGACGAAGGTGATCGAGAAGGGCAGCACGGGGTCCTGGTCGTACTCTGTGCCGGGGAACTCCGTGCCACGCCCTTTGCCCAGGGTCACGTCGATCTTGTTAAAGGAGAGCGTGGTCGAGCGCAGGTACCTGTCCCACTGGAGCGTGCCGCGCCCCGACGCGGGGTCGAAGCTCGCGACCTTGGAGCCGACGAAGTAGACCGGCTCCATCTTTTGAAACTCCTGCGACACGTCCACGGGGTCGTTGAGCACCTGCGCGGACGAGGCCGCGCACGCGAGCAGGGCGAGGACAATCGCCGCCAGGATGTGTGCGCCCCTGCGCGGGCGGCGCGTGCCTACAGATTTGAACAAGGTCTCCCCCTCCCAGTCCGCTTTCGTCTCCACGGAAAAGTTCGGGCCGCGGAGTCCGGGCGTCTGCGCCCGCGCCGTAACGCAACGCGCGACGCCCAAGCCCGTGCGGCGGCGCTCGACAACCCGACCTTCATGTTGTTAATTTCAGTTTTGTAGTAAGACCGGACAAAAGGGTTCTATTACTCGGCTCGCTCCCTTGTCAAGATAATTTTCCGCCCGCCCTACGCAGCAAACGAGATGAACCGACGCCTCTTCGTCAAACGCCTGTCGCACGCCGCGGCCGGACTGAGTCTTTACAACTCCGCCGCACTCGCCGCCGGGAGAAAGCTGTCGCGCATCGGCGCGCAGCTCTACACCGTGCGCCGCGAGCTTGAGAAGGACTTCGAGGGGACGCTGACGAAAGTCGCGGCGCTCGGCTACAGAGAGGTCGAGTTCGCGGGCTACTTCGGCCGCCGGCCGGCGGAGGTGCAGTCGCTCCTCAAGCGTCTCAGGCTCGACTCGCCGGCCGCGCACGTCTCTTTCTCTGAGCTGCGCGGCGACCTGCGCGCGGCGATAGACGCGGCGCACGTCATCGGCCACAAGTACCTGCTCCTCGCCTGGACGCCGCCCGAGGAGCGCAGGACGCTCGAACAGTACCGGCGCCTCGCAGACCTCTGCAACGAGGCCGGCGCGCGCACGAAACGTGAGGGCATCCAGTTCGCCTACCACAACCACGACTTCGAGTTCGCGCCGATAGAGGGGAAGGTGCCTTACGACCTCATGCTCGAACGGATGGACGCGCAGGCGGTGAAGCTTGAGATGGACTTGTACTGGACGGTCAAGGGCGGCGCGAACCCCGTCGCCTACTTCGAGAAGTATCCCGGCCGCTTCCACCTCCTCCACGTCAAGGACATGGACTCGACGCCGCGCCGCTTCTTCGCGGACGTAGGCCGGGGCACCATCGACTTCAAATCCATCTTCGCACGGTCACGCCAGGCGGGCGTCCGCCACTACTTCGTCGAGAACGACGAGCCGGCCGGCTCGCCCTTCGAAAGCCTCCGCGTCAGCATCGAATACCTCCGGCAGCTCGAATTCTAAAACGCCATGCGAAACAGTCTGCCCCAACGCGCCGCCGTGCTTCTCCTTTTAACCGTGCTCGCCGCCGCGACGGCCGCGGCGCAGACCCCGGCGGGGGAGTTCGAGGGACAGACCGACGTGGGCGGCGCGCAGAAGGTGAAGCCCGCGCGCTTCGACTCACGCGATGAGGCTTACGGCGTCGAGGGTTCCGGCACCAACATGTGGGGAGCGCGCGACGAGTTCCACTTCGTCTGGCGGCGCATGCGCGGCGACTTCATCCTGACGGCGCGCGCCCTGTTCGCCGGCCGCGGCAAGGAGGCGCACCGCAAGCTCGGCTGGCAGGTGCGCTCGACGCTCGACGCCGACTCGCCGCACGCGAGCGCCGTCGTCCACGGCGACGGCCTGACTTCACTTCAATTCCGCAGGACGAAGGGCGCCGAGACCGAGGAGGTCAAGTTCGAGCGCGGCGGCGCAGACGTTATCCAACTGGAGAGGCGCGGCGACACCTTCATCATGTCGGCCGCGCGCTTCGGCGAGACGTTCGTGACTCGCAGCGTCGAAAGACTCCCGCTCGGCGAGGAGGTCTACGTCGGCCTCTTCGTCTGCTCTCACGATAAGGACGTGACCGAGCACGCCCTCTTCGACAGCGTGCGCGTGACCGTGCCCGCGCCCGCCGGCCTCGTCCCGTACCGCGACTACCTCGGGAGCCGCCTCGAAATCTTCGACGTGGCGGCGGGGCGCCGCCGGGTCGTCCACACCATCGGGGACTCTGTGCAGGCCCCGAACTGGACGCGCGACGGCCGCGCGCTCGTCTACAACCGCAACGGCCGCCTCTATCGCTTCGACCTGCGGACGAAGGCCGCGACGGAGATCGACACCGGCTTCGCCACGTCGAACAACAACGACCACGTCCTCTCCTTCGACGGCCGTTGGCTCGGCATCAGCCACCACCCGAAGGAGGACGACGGGCGCTCGGTCGTCTACGTCCTGCCGGCGGAGGGCGGCACGCCGCGGCGCGTGACCGCGCGCTCGCCCTCGTACCTGCACGGCTGGTCGCCCGACGGAAAGTTTCTGGTCTACACGGGCGAGCGCAATGGTGAGTTCGACATCTACCGGATTGCCGCCGAGGGCGGCGAGGAGACGCGCCTGACCGACGCGAAGGGTCTGGACGACGGGCCGGAGTATTCGCCCGACGGACGTTACGTCTATTTCAACTCGACGCGGGCGGGGCGGATGCAGCTCTGGCGGATGAGGGCGGACGGCACACGTCAGGAGCAGTTGACCGACGACGAGTTCAACAACTGGTTCCCGCACCTCTCGCCGGACGGCAGGTGGATCGTCTTCATCTCCTTCGGAGAGGACGTGCGCCCCGAAGAGCACCCTTTCTACAAGCACGTCTACGTCCGCCTGATGCCCGCGTCCGGCGGCCCCGCGCGCGTCCTCGCGTACGTCTACGGCGGGCAGGGCACGATCAACGTGCCCTCCTGGTCGCCCGACGGGAAGCGCTTCGCCTTCGTCAGCAATACGAAGATGAATTGAACTGCGGAGCCGTCACCTGTCCGTCAGGTGTTCGGCGGCGAGGACGAGGGTGAGGTAGTCGGTCGTGCCGCCGCCGAGGACGTACTCGGTCTGCTGCCAGAGGAAGGGCCAGGTCAGAAGCTCCGGGTAGTCCGGGCGGATGAGCGCGGTGCCGGAGCCGACGCCGCCGGGGATGTAAGACCAGTCGGCGCGGTTGAAGCCGTAGGCGGTCGTGAGCGAGCGGGCGCCGACGCCCGAGGCGAACGAGGCGGTGTTCGGGCCGGGGTGGCAGCCGAGTATGAAGTTGAGCGCGCGGAGCATGTAGTCCGTGTCGAAGACCTCGGGGAATACGACGTGGAGGAAGTACTGCTCGACGCCGAAGCGCTGGATGCCCCAGCCGGCGCCCCAGATGTCGGGCTCGTAAGGCACGCCGTAAGGAGTCTTCTTCCCCTGCTCGTCCACCTGACGCCTGTAAGCCCTCGCGGCTTCGGTCAAAGCGTTTGCGAACCGCCGGTCGTTCAACTTAAGCATCGCGCGGCCCGCCATCCAGCCGACGCGCGGGAAGTTCCTGACGATGTCGGCGGTCGCGCCTTTCAGGAAGTCAGAGTACCTCTTCTCCCCCGTCGCCAGCAGCAGCTCGACCGCCGGCTCGACCCTTTGCAGCGCGTCCCTCTCCTTCGTCCCGTCCCAAAGCTCGGTCGCGATGCGCAGGCAGTCGGCCGCGAGCCCCGGGTTGAAGTTCTTCAAAGCCCTCGAAGCCGCGGCCAGCCCCGCCGCCGTCTGTAGCTCCCTTCCCGGATTCACCTCCGTAAAGACCCAGCGGTCGTCCGGCCCGCCCCCGCGCCCGAACGGCGCGCCCCAGGGGTCGTGCGGGCGCGTGTCCGTCACGGCCGCGCCGTCGGCGTCGCGGCGCAGTGTCGGCTCCTTCGCGTCCGAGCGCTTCGGGTCGAAGCGCTCGTTGTCGGTCACGTTCGCCGTGTCGCCGAGCTGCGTGTACTGCCGGAGCGTCGGGGTGATGATGCCGCGGTAGAGCCGGCCGAGAGACTTGTACCCGCCGACGATGGAGAGCGCGCCGTGCTCGATCTGTTGGAGCACGTCGGGCTTGCCGTCCGGCCGCCCGATCTCGACGACGCGGCTCTGCTGGTCGATGCTGGTGTTGTCGTAGTCCACCTTGAACGCCTCGTACAGCAGCGCCAGCCCTCGGATCGTCTCGGCCTGCGACTCGACGCGGATGTCGTCGTCGCCCGCGTCGTGCCACGCGCCGCGGTCGAGGCCCGGCACCGACTCGCCGCCCGCGTACTTCGTCAAAGTCGTCGCGCCCTGCGCGTAGCCGTCGATGTGGTTGTAGTTGACGGGTGCCATCCGCGCGTCGTCGAGGTGGCAGGCGCCGTGCCAGACGCGGTAACGGTCGTTGACGCGCATGTGGCACATCTGCGCGGGCAGGAAGTATTCGAGCGTCGGCTGCCAGACGTGCCGCCGGTAAACGTCCGGACTTATCTGGAACGGCTCGGTCTGGTAGTCGCCGTAGCGGACGAAGTAGACGCCCGGCCTCTTGACCCTCGTGAAGTCGAAGCGGAAGTAGCGGTAGCGCAGGAAGCGCCCCCACTCCGCGGGCGCCTCCTCGATGACGTTCTCGAAGCCGCCGCCCTCCCGCGCGCGGACGAGCACGGCCTTCGGGCGGCGTTCGTCGGACGGGTCGGTCTCGACGACGGCGACCTTCTCCTGCGCGGGGTGGTAGCCGACCTGCGAGACCTGCACGACCGGCTGGTACTTCCAGCCCGGCAGGGCGTGCGGCGTCACCAGCCACTCGACGGCCTTCGTGGTCGCGCCCTTCGGGACGAGCGAGCGGACGACGAACCAGCCGTTGGTGTGCTCGGCGCGGCCGTCGAGGAGTTGCAGGTCGCCGCCCTGTAGGCGCTCGATGACCAACGTCTGCCGCTCCTCGTCGGGCGCGACGGTGAGGCGGCGCCCCGCGGCCAGGGGCTCCACCTGATAGCCGCCCTCCCGGTCGCGCGCGCCCGGCCCGTCCACCTGCCGCGGGAAGAGGCCGGGGCGCTCGTCCATGTAGAAGGACTTGCCGAAGAGGAGGCCGGGGAACAGCTCGATGTTGAAGCCGACGCGCCCGACCCACTCGTCGGGCAAAGGCCGTTCGAGGTCTACGACGATGCGGAAGGACTTCCCGTCGGGCCTGATCCTGAGCGTGTAGCCGAGTTCGAGGTCAGGGTAGACAATGGGGTTGAAGCCGCGCCGGTTCTTCTCGGGGTCGGGGTACTGCATCCGCACGCTGATCTCTTGTCGCGCGCGGTCAACCACGCGCTTGCCGACCTTGGGGACGGGCTGCCACTGCCCCGGCGTCGGCTCCAGCCGCAGGTCGCCGTTGGTCGCCACGCGCAGCCCGTTCTGGATGAGGCCGACCCCGCCCTGGTGGCTCTCCGGGTAGTAGTCGTGCGCGAGCATCACGTCGAGGCCCGGCATCTCCAAGTACTCAAGCTCGTTGATGCGCAGGGCCGCCGCGTCCTCCTTAACCTGCGCGCGCGGCGCCGTCGTTGACGCCTGGAGCAGGCAGAGACAGGCGGCGACGACGAGAGAGAGTTTGCGCGAGATGTTCTTCAGCATCTTCTTTGCCCCGGCCTTACTTCCCCGCGTACGAGACGCGCCAGACGGTGTTCGAGCCGTCGTCGGAGACGAAGAGCGCACCATCTTTGGCGACGGCCACGCCGACGGGGCGGCCCCACACGTCGCCCTCGGGCGTGACGAAGCCGGTCAGGAAGTCCACGTACTCGCCCGTCGGCACGCCCTCGCGCTGCGGCACGCGGATGACCTTGTAGCCGGTGCGCTTCGCGCGGTTCCAAGAGCCGTGCTGCGCCGCGAAGGCGTCGTGCTCGTACGCGCGCGGGAACTGCCGCCCCGTGTAGAAGGCCAGCTCAAGCGACGCCGAGTGCGACTGCAACAGCACGTCGGGCACGAGCACCTTGTCGCGCAGCTCCGGGTGTGCGCCCGCGTGTCGGGGGTCCTGGTTCGGCCCGATGTAGAACCAGGGCCAGCCGTAGAAACCTCCGTCCTGCACGCGCGTCACGTAGTCCGGCACGAGGTCGTCGCCCAGCCCGTCGCGCTCGTTGACCGAGCACCACAGCTCGCCCGTGCGCGGGTGGACGGCAATGCCGACCGCGTTGCGTATCCCCGAGGCGAAGAGTCTGTAACCGCTCCCGTCCGGCCTGTACTCAAGAATGGTCGCCCGCCGCTCCTCGTTCTCGTTCGGGTTCTCGTAGACGTTCGAGTGCGACCCGACCGAGACGAACATGCGCCGGCCGTCGTTCGAGAAGGCCACGTCGCGCGTCCAGTGTCCGCCGCCGCGGAGCCGCCCGTAGCCGGGCAGGTCGGGCACGACCACCTCGGCCGGCCCGCGCGCCTTGAGGTCGCCGCTTTTATAGGGGAAGCGCACCACGGAGTCGGTGTTGGCGACGTAGACGTGCGTCGGGTTGTCGCCCGGCGGGTAGAAGGCGATGCCGAAGGGGAGGCGCAGGCCCTCGGCGAAGACCTCGACCGTCTCGGCCTTACCCGCGCCGTCTGCGGCCCGCAGCACGCGCACGCGGCCGGGGTAGCTCTCGGCGACGAAGAGGTCGCCGTTCGGCGCGGTGCGGACGAGGCGCGGGTTCTGTAAGCCCGTGGCAAACTCTTCGACCTTGAAGCCGGCCGGCGCCTTCGGCCACGCGCCCGCGGGCCGCGGGACGACGCGCGAGCCGGCGTCCACCGAGCGCGTCGCGTAGGGCTTCGGCAGGTCGGCCGGCGTGATGCGGCGGCGCACCCCCGGCGCGTCCGTCGTCCAGTCGCCGTAAGCGCCCTGCCCCGTGAGCACCGCCTCAAGCGGCCCGCCCGTCACGCGCTTCCCCTTCTGCGCGAGGGCGTCCGAGTCGTCGTGCGCGCACGCCAGGATCAGAGCCGCGGACAGCACGACGCCCGCCGCCAGACACATCTTCCTCGTCTTCGTCAACACAATCCCTCCTTGTTTCGACAGCCACAGGTTAAATCTTTGCATGTATAATGCCCGGGCTTTTCGTCCAACTCAAACTACAAGCCGACGCCACGCAGTGCTTAAGGGAGTCATGCGCGCGATGAAACTACTCCGTCCAGGGTTCTCGTTCTTCCTACTCTCCTTGCTCCTGTGCGCGCCCGCGCCGGCGCAGACCAGTTCAAAGAAGTCGGGCGGCGACCTCTACTCGAAAAAGTCCATCCGCGCCGTCATGGAGAAAGTCTTCGCGTGGCAGGTCGCGCACCCGGTCGAGATCGACGCGCTCAACAACAACCTCTGGGCGCGCGCGGCCTTCTACGCGGGCGTGATGTCGGCCGGCAAGGCCACGGGCGACCTTCGTTACGCGGAGCAGGCGACGCGCTGGGCCGAGAGTCGCAACTGGAAACTCGGCGACCGCCCGCGCCACGCCGACGACCATGCGCTGGGCCAGACCTACCTCGAACTCTACATGCTGCGGAAAGACCCGCGGATGATCGAGCACACGCGCTCCGTCATCGACGCGATGGTCGCGAGCCCCCGGCCCGGCCGCGAAGACTGGTGGTGGTGCGACGCGCTCTTCATGGCGCCGCCCGTCCTCGCGCGACTCTACGCCGTGACGGGCGACAAAAAATATTTAGACTTCCTCGACGCGATGTGGTGGGACACGACCGACTTCCTCTACGACCCTGCGGAGGGTCTCTACTACCGCGACAAGAACTACATCGGCAGGCCGAACGCCAACGGCAAAAAAGTCTTCTGGGCGCGCGGCAACGGCTGGGTGATGGGGGGCACGGTGCGCGTCCTGCAACATCTGCCGAAGAACCACCCGACGCGGGCGCGTTACGTGAAGCTCTTGCAGACGATGGCGGCCTCGGTCGCGCGCGTGCAGGGCGAGGACGGCCGCTGGCACCCTTCCCTGCTCGACCCCGTGGAGGCACCCATGCCCGAGACTTCCAGCACAGGCTTCTTCTGCTACGCGCTCGCGTGGGGCATCAACCACGGCCACCTCGACCGCAAGACCTACCTGCCCGTC
The DNA here is from genome assembly GCA_045807865.1 of Pyrinomonadaceae bacterium. Taxonomy (GTDB): domain Bacteria; phylum Acidobacteriota; class Blastocatellia; order Pyrinomonadales; family Pyrinomonadaceae; genus QHXN01. The sequence continues at coordinate 8,548 of JBJMGP010000008.1, read as the reverse complement.
GTCAAGAGGGCTTGGCAAGGTCTGACGGGCTCAGTCCGCGAGGACGGCAAGCTCGGCTGGGTGCAGCAGATCGGGGCGGCGCCCGCCAAGACCACGGCCGACGACAACCAGGAGTACGGCTCCGGCGCCCTTTTGCTCGCCGGCAGTGAAATGCTCAAGTTGAAATAGGTAGCTGTTAGCCGTCGCCGCGTCAGCGGCGGTCTGCATTTAGCTCGGCCTTTCAAGGCCGGGTCGAGGTCGAGCACAGCGATGCCGCGTCGCGTGAGCGACGCCTGAACTGATTCAACCCGTTCAGGCGTCGCTCACGCGACGCGGCCCTGTTTATTGCTGCGCATACCCGGCCTTGAAAGGCCGGGCTAAACTCACGCGCCGCTCCGCGGCGGGGGCTTTCAGATAACGGCCGGCGAAGGTGAGGAAGGTCGGCCAGTTGGGGCCGGGGAAGTGTCCCTCCGCGTGCTGGCGGAAGGCCAGGTCGCCGTCGATTAAAGCCGTCTCGGTGGGCGGGAACTCGGTCGCCCTGAGCCCCTTCTTACCCAACAGCGCGTAGACGGGACTGGCCGCCGCGGTCGCGAGGAACATGCCTTTGGCGTCCACCCAGCCGTCCCCCTTCTGCACCGTGCCGGCGCCGACGAAGACCGGGCGCGGGGCGATGAGCGCGAGCAGCTCGTGCGAATCGACGGGCAGGTCGGCAGCGTGCAAAGGCCCCGCGTACCTGAGGAAGTTGCCGGCCATCCAGTGGTACTCGCCCGAGGCGGCGAGGTTCTCTAACTGCTCGCCGAAGTTGCGTCTATAAAGATTAAGCCCGCCCGCGCCCGAGGAGCTGATGTACCCGATGTAGAAGCGCGGGTCGTACGCCATCGCGACCGCCGCCGCCTTGCCGTAACGCGAGTGGCCCGTGATGCCGACCTGCTTCGCGTCCACGTCCCGGTCGGTCTCGAAGTAGTCGAGCGCGCGGCTCGCGCCCCAGGCCCAGGCGCGCAGCGCGCCCCAGTCGTCGGGCCTGCGCGGCTGACCTCGATTGACCAAGCCGATGATGCCTCTCGTCAGACCCGCGCCGTTGTCCGGCTGCACGCTGACCGGGACGTAGCTCGCATAGCCCCAGCCCTTCGCCAGGACCTGCTGCTGCCACGTCGGCCCCGGCGGCGGCGTGAAGCCCGGCGGCGGTCGCCACCCCGGCGGGAAGACCCAGCTCAGCTCCAACATGACTGGCACCGGGCCGTTCGCTTCGGCCGGCGTCGTGAGCGTCAGGTCGATGTCAACGTTGACCTGCGGGTAGGCAGAGTTATCGACGTGCCCGACGAGCTTCTTGACGACGACCGGCACGTCGCCGTTCTTCTCGCGGCTCGTGCCGACGACCTCCCACTTCACGGCGGGCGTCCGCTGAGGGGCGCGGCCGTAGACTTCGCGGTCGAACTCTTCGACGATCTCCGGCCGGCGCTTATCCCACCAATCACGCGCCGTCGTCACCCGCCGGCCGTTCTTTAAAAGCAGAGGGTCGGGCAGAGGCGCGAGCGGCCCGCCCTTCGACTCGTCGTAGTTGACCGCGTTCGGCGCCGCACGGTTGTAGCCGTCCACGCCCTGCCGCAGACGTTCGATCCCGAGCAGCTTCATCAACCTTCGTTGATCCTCCTCGGCGGTCATCTCGACGGGGGCGGGAAAACCTGCGCGGACGAGCGCGCGCTCACGCAGCGCCGCGAGCAGCGCGTCGTAGGCCGGCTTCTTCCGGTAGTTCTGGTCGAAGGGCAGAGGCCACCCCGCCGCGCCCTTCGTGTAGCCCGGAATCCATGTGTACTTGTCCGTAAAGCCCCACGTCTGGAAGGCCGTGCAGCGCGGCTGGCGCAGGCACGCGTCGGCGATGTGCCGGTAGATTTCGGCCTGACGCTTTAAGGCCGCCGCGTCGGGCTGGCCCGCGCCCGCAGGGATTCTCACGTCCAGCTCCGTGATGTGAATCTGAACTCCCAACGCCGCGAGGCGCGTGAGGTTCTGCTCGATGGTGGCGAGGTCTTTCGCTTCAAGGTCTACGATGTGGGCCTGGATGCCGACGCCGTCGATGGGGACGCCGCGGCTCTTAAAATCCTTGACCATCGCGTAGACGGCGTCCGACTTCGGGTTGACGCCTTCGGTGTCGTAGTCGTTATAGAAGAGCAGCGCGTCGGGGTCGGCCGCGCGCGCCCAGCGCAACGCCTGCTCGACGTAGGCCGTCCCCTTCCCCTTCAGGCCGATGCCCGGCTGGTCGTACCAGACCGAAGATTCGACCGAGCCGTCGGCCAGAAAGATTTCGTTGACCACGTCCCAGGCGAAGACCTTACCCCGGTAGTGCTGCATCACCTTCGTGATGTGCTCGCGCAGCAGCTCGGACATCTGCCCGGGCGTGAAGTTCCCCTGCTCCAGCCAGCGCGGGTTGTACTCGCTCCACGCGAGGCAGTGGCCGCGCACCTTCATCTGGTGCTGACGCGCGAAGGCGACGAGGCGGTCGCCCGGCTCGAAGTTGAAGCGCTCGCGCGTGGGGCGGATGGCGCCCCACTTCAGAGCGTTCTCCGCCGTCAGCAGGTTGAACTCGCGCGCCAGGGTCGAAGCGTACTCCGGCTCCGCCAACATCCGCGGATCGACGGCCGCCCCCACCAGAACCCCCGCGCGGTCGGCGTACTCGCGCAACGTCTGCCCGACGCACGCGCCGCCGGCCTTCATCATTAAGACGAGCGCGACCACGGCACATAAAGTTTTCTTCAAGGTCATTTCATCCTCACGCGAAGCGGGTCAGTACCACCCGCGGTAGCGGGTGGGTCTTTGCAACTCAGCCTTGCCTGTCAACCAAGACCCACCCGCTACCGCGGGTGGTACTGACCTGACCTCTCACCTTTCCGGTATCTCCGTCACGCCGCCCGTCACGTCGAAGCGGCCGTTGACGACGCCGGTCGTGCGCGCGTCGGCGTGCCCTTTAAAGCCGGGCTGCTTGCCGCCGACGCTCAGGGTGAACTCGCCCGGCTCGACGACGCGGCGGCCGCGTGCGTCGATGACGGAGAGTTGGCGCGGGTCGATGTTGAACGAGATGCGGCGGGTCTCGCCGGGGTTGAGCCTGACGCGGCCGACACCCGCGAGCGACCTGACCGGGACTGGGTAGGCCGAGGCCACGTCCGTCACGTAGAGCTGCACGACCTCGTCGCCCGCGCGCGCGCCCGTGTTCCGCACGTCCGCGCTGACGGTCAGGCCGCGCCCGGCGGGCACGCTCTTCGCGCTCAAGCGGAGGTTGTCGTACCTGAAGGTCGTGTAGGAGAGGCCGTGGCCGAACGGGTAGAGCGGCTCGCCCTTGAAGTAACGATAGGTGCGACCCTGCATCCGGTAGTCGTCGAAGGGCGGCAGTTGTTCGACCGACTTGTAGAAGGTGACGGGGAGGCGCCCCGCCGGGTTGTAGTCGCCGAAGAGCACGTCGGCCAGGGCGGTGCCGCCCTCCTCGCCCGGATACCACGCATCGACTATCGCCCCGACGTTCTCGTCCGCCCAGTTGACCGCGAGCGCGCTCCCGCCGAGCAGCACGAGCACGACCGGCTTGCCCAAAGCTTGAACCTGCTTAATCAACTCCTCCTGCGGCTTCGGCAGGCTGATGTCCGTGCGGTCGCCGCCCCGAAAACCTTCGAGCTTCACGTCCATCTCTTCGCCCTCGACCGAGGGGTTGATGCCCATCACCAACACGACCGCATCCGCCTCGCGCGCTTTACTCAAAGCCTCCTCGCGCAGCGCGCGCTCGCCGTTCGGCGGCGCCCAGACCAGCCGCGCCGAGGCGAACTGGTTCGCGTTCTCCTTGTACTCGACGCGCAGCTCGTGCGCGCGGCCGGCATCCAGCTCGACCTCCTGCTTCAAGGTGCGCGTCCGCTGGTTGGCGAACTCCTCGAAGATCGTCTTGCCGTCAATCGCCACGCGCACGCCGCCGTTCCCCGTAAAGCCGATGGTGTATCTGCCCGACTCGGGCGCGACGAGCTGCGCCGTCCAGCGCACGGAGAAGTTGTCGGCGGGAAGCTCAGGCGCGGGCGCGCCCGCGGCCCAGTTGTAGTCGATCCGCGCCTCGTCACGGACAAGCTCGGGCTTACCCTTCCACTCGCCGTTGGCGTAGTACTCCGCCCACAGGCCCACGAAAGCCGAAGGAGGCGCGGGGACGACGACCGTGCCCGTCGGGTACATGCCCTGTGAGTAGACGACCTTCGTCGCGGCCGAGACCTTCTCGCGGATGCCTTGGAGCGGCGTGACCGACTTGGAAGGCGTGCCGTTGTAGTTCCCCAGCAACACGTCGGGCGCGTCCGCGTTCGGGCCGATGACGGCGACGGTCTTCAAATCCTTTTTAAGCGGCAGCGTGTCGCCCTCGTTCTTCAGAAGGACGAGCGACTCGCGCGCCGCCCTGAGAGAGAGCGCGCGGTGCGCGGCCGAGTCGTTCTCGGAGTAAGGGATCTGCGCGTACTTCACCAGCTCGGGCGGGTCGAACATGCCGAGGCGGAAGCGCGTGCGCATGAGGCGCTTGACCGCCACGTCGATCTCGGCCTCCGTGATGAGCCCTTCACGCACGGCCTGCGTGAGCGCGCGGTACTCGCGGCCGCAGGTCAGATCAGTCCCCGTCCTGACGGCGACGGCCGAAGCCTCCGCCTCGCTCTGCTTGAACTTGTGCCCCTTCCAGATGTCTTCAATCGCCGCGCAGTCCGAGACGACGTGGCCGCCGAAGGCCCACTCGCGCCGCAGGATGTCGAAGAGCTTCTTATTGGCGCACGCGGGCTCGCCGTTCAGGCTGTTGTAGGCGCACATCAAGCCTTCGGCGCGCCCTTCGAGAATCGTCGCGCGGAAGGCGGGCAGGTAGGTCTCGCGCATGTCGCGCTCGTCCACCTTCGCGTCGAAGCCGTGGCGCTCCGGCTCGGGGCCGCTGTGGACGGCGTAGTGCTTGACGCTTGAGACGACCTTTAAATACTTCGGGTCGTCGCCCTGCAAACCCTTCACGTAGGCGACGCCGATGCGCGAAGTAAGATACGGGTCTTCGCCGAACGTCTCCTGCCCGCGGCCCCAGCGCGGGTCGCGGAAGATGTTGATGTTCGGCGACCAGAAGGTGAGCCCCTTGTAGCGCCCGCGGTCGCCGTGGCGCGTGGCCTCGTGATGCTTGGCGCGCGCCTCGGTCGAGACCACGTCGCCCACCTCTCGAATCAGTTCGGGGTTCCACGTCGCCGCGAGCCCGATGGCCTGCGGGAAGACGGTCGCGACGCCGGCGCGCGCGACGCCGTGCAACGCCTCGTTCCACCACTCGTACTCCGGAACGCCAAGCCGCTCTATGCCTGCGGCCCGGTTCATCATCTGCGAAATCTTCTCTTCGAGCGTCATCCGCGAGACGAGGTCGTCCACCCGCCTGTCTAGGGCCACGCTCGGGTCGAGGTAGGCCGGCTTCTGCGGCGTCTGCGCGAATGCCGGCGCGCAGAGCATGAGACAGAGATTGAAGACCAGCGCGCACGAGAGCGCGCGGCGAAGGCGTTTCATTGTTCTCCTCCCGGCCTGTCTATTTCGCGACGACTTCGAGCTTGACCTTGCGCGTGTTGACGGAGCTGGTGCCGACCATGATGTCGAACCAGCCGGGCTCGACCGTGCGCCGCATGTTGAGGTCGAAGAATGAGAGCTTGTCGGGCGTCAGGGTGAAGGTCACGGTCTTGCTCTCGCCCGGCGCGAGCGAGACGTGCTTGAAGTCCTTCAGCTCCAGGACGGGGCGCGTCACCGAGCTGACGAGGTCGTCGAGGTAGAGCTGCGCGACCTCCTCGCCCGCGCGCCGGCCCGTGTTCGTGACGGTGACGGTGACGGTCGCCGAGCCGGCCGGCCCGATCTGCTGCGGCGAGACCTTGAGGTCGGAGTAGGCGAACGTCGTGTAGCTCAGGCCGTGGCCGAAGGGGTAGAGCGGCTCCTTGCTCGTGTAGAGATAGCCGCGCTTCGCCGTCGGCTTGTGGTTGTAGTAGACGGGCAACTGCCCGACCGTCCGCGGGAAGCTGACGGGCAGCTTGCCCGAGGGGTTGTAGTCGCCGAAGAGCACGTCGGCCACGCCCGTCCCCGTCTCCTCGCCGAGGTAGAAGCCTTCGAGGATGGCCGGCACCTTCTCCGCCACGTAGTTGATCGAGAGCGGCCCGGAGTTGATGAGCACGGCGACGACGGGCTTGCCCGTCCCCAGCAGGGCGCGGACGAGGTCGTCCTGCCGGCCCGGCAGATCGAGCGTGTCGCGGTCGCCGAGGTGGTTGTCGGCCCAGGCCTCCTTGTTCGTGTCCTCGTTGCCGCCGATGACGAGGACGACGGCGTCGGCGGCCTTCGCCACGTTGACCGCTTCCGCGATCAGACGCTCGTCCTCCGCCGGGTCGGGCGGCGTCGAGGTGTCGGCCCACCAGTCGCCGCCCTCCTTCGTGATGTTGACGCCGCGCGCGTAGGTCACGTTGGCCGAGCCGCCGAGCTTCGTCTTGACGCCCTGCAACACGCTCACGCCGGGCGCGGGGTTCGGGTCGGTGTAGCCGCCGAGGTGCGCGCGGTCTGCGTTCGGCCCGATGACGGCGACGTTACGAAGCTTCGTGCGGTCGAGCGGGAGCACGTTCCCTTCGTTCTTCAACAGAGTGATGGAGCGGCGCGCGGCCTCGGCGGCGAGCGCGCGGTGCTCGCGCGAGTCGGTCACGCGCGCGGCACGCTCGGGGTCAACGTAAGGGTTCTCGAAGAGGCCGAGCAGGAACTTCGCACGGAGGTTGCGCGCGACCGCCGTGTCCACGGCCGACTCCGAGACCTTGCCGTCCCGCACGAGCTGCACGAGCGTCTGGAAGCAGTCGGGGTCGGGCACCTCGGCGTCCACGCCCGCCTCGATGGCGAGCCGCGCCGCCTCGGCCTTGTCGTTCGCGACGCGGTGGAGGCTGACGAGCTGCGGGATGCCGTAGTAGTCCGAGACGACGAGGCCGTCGAAGCCCCACTCCTGCCGCAGCACCTTCTCAAGGAGCCACCTGTTCGCGTGCGAGGGGACGCCGTCGATCTCGTTGTAGGAGGCCATGACGCTCATCACGCCGGCCTCTTTGACCGCCGCCTCGAAGCTCTGCATGAAGGACTCGCGCAGCACGCGCTCGGAGTAGTTGGAGGGTGCGATGTTCGTCCCGCCCTCGGGCTGGCCGTGCGCGGCGAAGTGCTTGGCGACGGCGATGACGTGCGCGTCGTCCACACCCGGCCCAGGCCCCTGGATGGCCTTGATGACGGCGACGCCCATGCGCGAGACGAGGTAAGGGTCTTCGCCGTAAGTCTCCTCCGTCCGACCCCAGCGCGGCTCGCGCGCGAGGTCGAGATTCGGGCCGAGGACGAAGTGGCTCCCGCGCGCGCGCGTCTCCAGCGCGGCGGCGGTGAAGACTTTCGTCACCAGCTCCGTGTCCCAACTGCTGGCGAGCGCGATGGGCGTCGGAAAGCTCGTCGCCTTCTGCGCCATCAGCCCGTGCAGGATCTCGTCGTGGAAGATGGCGGGGATGCCGAGGCGCGTCTTCTCGACGAGCCACTTCTGCAAGGCGTTGGCGAAGCGCGCCGCCTCGCGCGGGTCTTTGCGCTCGCGCTGGCGCGCGACCTGGCCGATGCCGTTCTTCATCGAGACGGCCGCGGCCGCGGGCGAGAAGTCGCCGCGGTTGGTGGAGAAGCCCTGGTTCGGCCCCGCCTCCGGCCGCTCGGCCCAGAGGCAGACGAGCTGCGCCACCTTCTCTTCGAGCGTCATGCGCCCGAGCAGGTCTGCGACGCGGCGCTCGACGGGGAGGCGCGGGTTCTTGTAGTCGGGCGGCCCTCCTTGCGAACTGGTGCGCGGCGCGAACGCGGTGAGCGCGGGGACGACGAGCGCCGCACAGAGCAGGGCCGCGGCGCGACGCCGGCGCCGGGCGACAGGCGCTGAACTTCTCATCGAGATCATTCTCCCTCCGAACAGTTTGATAAGAGCCTTCGGAACCCCCGCGGGAGCGGGCGTCTCGTTCGCGGAATGCTATTTCGGGTTAAGCCGAAAGAAAGGTTCGAGGGGGCAACAATATGACCGGTGGAAACGACAAAGTCGCCCCTCGCTTCCCGTTTTATACTTTAGGAGTGCGAATATACCACTACTTCCGCCCGGGCATACGCAAAAGTTAAGCGGTGCCGTCCCAGAGCAGAATTTGTTAACCACAGGGACACAGAGACACAGCTTGTTGAGATAGCTCTACAAGCCGTGCCTCTGTGTCTCTGTGGTGAAACCCTCTTCCGTTATGCGCTCTTCGACTTCGAACACGGAGGTCTCGGCCGGCGGCGGCTCGGCGCCGTCCTTGAGCAGCTTGTATTCGACCGCGTCCACGAGCGCGCGCCAGCTCGCCTCGACGATGTTCGAGGAGACGCCCACGGTGCCCCACTGCGCCGCACTGTCGCCCGACGTGATGAGCACGCGCACGAGGCTCGCCGTGCCCGAGAGGCTCCCGCGCCGGACGCGCACCTTGTAATCGACGAGGCGCACCTCGGCGAGCGCCGGGTAGAACTTTTCGAGCGCGCGCCTGAGAGCCTGGTCGAGCGCGTT
>JBJMGP010000007.1:0-8008 GCA_045807865.1 Pyrinomonadaceae bacterium | reverse complement strand
TAGGGCAGCATGCGCTCGATGCGCACCTCGTCGGCGTCGGAGACGAGCACGTCGATGTCGAGCGAGCGCTTCCGCTTGGCCGTCTTCTTCGTCAGGATGTGGCGCGCGTGCGAATGGCCGCGCTTGACCTTGCCCGACGCGGTCGTGCGAAAACGCTTCGCCGCGCCCTTGTGTGTCTTAAGTTTCGGCATGACAACCTCCGGTTGAGCTGTGAGCTATTTGCTTTCGGCCGTTAGCTCTTTGCCCTTATTGATAACAACAAAACTTAACTGTCCCGCGCGTCCGGCGCGGTCAAAGAACTGAAAGCTCACAGCTCACAGCCAACAGCTATGACTGCACCATCCCGCCGGTGCCGGGCGGGACTGGCGGCCCCTGTTTGGCGCCGCCGTCGGTCTTCGCCTCCTGCTGCTGCTTCGGCGACTTGTGTCGCTTCGGGGCGAAGATCAAAAACATCTGGTTGCCCTCCATCTTCGGGCGCTGCTCGACCTCGCCCACCTCGGCGAGGTCCTGTTCGAGGCGCTGCAAAAGCTCGGCGCCCAGCTCGCGGTGCGTGATCTCGCGGCCGCGGAAGAAGATAGTGGCCTTGACCTTGTCCCCCTCGCTGAGCCAGTCGCGCGCGTGCTTCGCCTTGAAGTTGTAGTCATGGTCGTCGGTGCCGGGTCGGAACTTGACCTCCTTCACCGTGATGATGACCTGCTTCTTCTTGGCCTCGCTCGCCTTCTTCTTCGCCTCGTAGGTGAACTTGCCGAAGTCGATGATGCGGCAGACGGGCGGGTCGGCCGTCGCCGCGACCTCGACCAGGTCGAGTCCCTGCCCGCGCGCGAGTTGGACGGCCTCGCGCGTGTTCATGATACCGAGCTGGTCGCCGTTCTCCGCGATGACGCGCACCTGGGGGACGCGTATCCGGTCGTTGATGCGCGTGGCGGGGGCGCGGCGATTGTCCGGGCGCTGCCCGCGGCCTCGAAATGAAGGAATACCTACACCTCCTCAGTCAGAAGTCCAAAGTCCCGTGTGCAGGGTTCGCAGTCGTGAGTTGAGTCCTTATAACTGCGAACCTTGCACTTTCGGGCCTTGAACTATTCGTTCACCAGGGCGCGCGTGCGGGCGAGCCGCAACGCCAACTCCCTGAACTCTTCGAGCGACATCGCGCCGATGTCGCCCCGCGAGCGCTCGCGGACGGCGACCTTACCCTCTTCCATCTCGCGGTCGCCGCAGACGAGCATGAAAGGAATCTTCTGCAATTGCGCGTTGCGTATCTTCGCGCCGATCTTCTCGCCGCGCGTGTTGGTCTCGACCCTCAGGCCGGCCTGGCGGAGCTGACGGGCCACGCCTTCGACGTAGTCGTTGACGCGGTCGGTGATCGGGAGCACCGCCACCTGCACCGGCGCGAGCCAAAGGGGGAACGCGCCCGTGTACTGCTCGATGAGGATGCCGAAGAAGCGCTCGATGGAGCCGAACAGCGCGCGGTGCACCATCACGGGCCGGTGCGCCTTGTTGTCCTCGCCGACGTATTCGAGGCCGAAGCGCTCCGGCAGGTTGAAGTCCCACTGCACGGTGCCGAGCTGCCAGAGGCGCCCGATGGCGTCCTCGATCTTGAGGTCGATCTTCGGGCCGTAGAAGGCCGCCTCGCCCTCGATGCGCTCGTAAGCGATGGCGCGTTTGTCGAGCGCCGCGGCGAGCTGGCCTTCGGCGTACGCCCAGTCTTCGTCGGTGCCGAGCCACTGTTTAGAGGTGTCGCTCCCCTTCACCGACAGCTCGAATTTCACCTTCTCGAAGCCGAAGGTCTTGAACACGTCCACGACGAAGTCGAGGCAGTCGTCGATCTCCTTCGGCACCTGTTCGGGCGTGCAGAAGAGGTGCGCGTCGTCCACGGTGAAGCCGCGCACGCGCATCAGGCCGTGGAGCGTGCCCGACAGCTCGGCGCGGTAGACCGTGCCCATCTCGGCGTAGCGCTGCGGCAAATCTCTGTAAGAGCGCTGCTGCGACTTGTAGATGCCGATGTGGAACGGGCAGTTCATCGGCTTCAGACGGAACTCCACGTCTTCGAGCTTGACGGGCGAGAACATCGAGTCGCCGTAGCTCTGGTCGTGGCCGCTCGTGACCCAGAGGTCGCGCTTGGCGATGTGCGGCGTGTAGACGAAGGTGTAGCCGCGGCTGTTCAGCTCGTCGTAGAGGTAGTCCTCCATCGCCTTGCGGATGACCGCGCCCTTCGGGTGCCAGAAGACGAGCCCCTGGCCGTACGCATCCTGGATGGAGAAGAGGTCGAGCTCTCTGCCCAGACGGCGGTGGTCGCGCTTCTCGGCCTCTTCGCGCTGCCTGACCCACGCCTCAAGCTCTTCCTGCGTGGCGAAGGCCGTGCCGTAGATGCGCTGCATCTGCTCGCGCCCGGCGTCGCCCTTCCAGTAGGCGCCGGAGAGGGAGAGCAGCTTGAACGCCTTGAGCTTGTTCGTGTTGGGCACGTGCGGGCCGAGACAGAAGTCGATGAAGGGCGAGCCGTCGATGTAGTAGACGCTCACCACGTCGCCGGCCTTCTCCTCGATCAGCTCGCACTTGAGCGGCTCGTCGCGCTCGCCGAAGACGCGCAGGGCCTCACCTTTGGGAATCTCGTCGCGGCGGTACGAGAGGTTGCGCTTGGCCAGCTCGCGCATGCGCTTCTCGATGACCGGCAGGTCGTCTTCCGTCAACTGCCGCGGCGCGATGATGTCGTAGAAGAAGCCGTAGCGCGGGTCTTCCAGCAGCGCCGGGCCGATGCCGAGCTTGGCGCCGGGGAAGAGGTCGAGCACGGCCGCCGCCAGAAGGTGCGCGGTCGAGTGGCGGATCACGTCGAGGCCCTCTAAAGTGCCGGGCAGTACGGGCTCGACCCGCACGGGCTCGCCGTTCGCGGCCGTCTCGTCGAGTCTGGCCGACAGGTCAACCTCGCGGCCGTTGACCTTCGCCGCGAGCGCCTGCTTCGCGGCGTCGCGGTCGGCGGCCTTCAGGGCCTCGGCGACGGTCGCGCCCGCCGGCACCTGCGCCGAACGTCCGCCCTCAAGCTGTACGCTTATCTCGCTCATCACTCACAACCCCTTTCCGCTCCGGCCGGAGCGTCTAAGACTTCGGGCGGCCGGCCGGGCCGCCTCAAGTCACGCGGGCGTCAAGCCCTACGCGCCGGCGCCCGGCTGCGCGGAGAAGGGAAAAAACGTATGTGTCGTCCCCGTTAGGGAATTAACCAACCGAGATCGGATTCGACAGAAGCGCCCTCGCCGCGCGGCCTTGAGGCCCATGGCGGGCCGGCCAGCGTCAACTAAAATCGAAACGTAGTTCGCGTTCGCGTCATCGTTTCAATGGGCAAGGGACTTACGGGGCTCCCTGTCGAAAGTTTGAATGGTAGGCACGCGCGGATTTGAACCGCGGACCCCTACCGTGTCAAGGTAGTGCTCTACCCCTGAGCTACGTGCCTACAAAGCCTTACAAACAGCGCTTCCAAAAAGCGGAAGGCTAAGTTAACAAGCGGCTTAGATGCCTGTCAAGCGCGTCCGGGTGCCAACCCGCGCGAAATCCGCCGGGAGTAAAACTAGAGGAAGCAGCCGGGAAGTGTTAGCATAGGCGGCGTCCGGGCCTCGGGTGCCGGGTTCGGAACTACGTGCCGATTGCCCCTTTCCAGAAGGGGCGGGCGCACGGGCGCGCCGCCGAGCAGACCATCCCCGTCAACCATTTCAACCGAAGTCCTTTCGAGCGCCGCGCCGCCTTCGAGACTTCGGCGACCCCGAGAGCTTTTGAACCGGGAGAACCAGAAAGCCTTGCCTCCGAAGCATCCTCGACCGACAGAGCCTTCACAGACGAACCTCAGTGATCCGCCGAGGTGTGCGCTGCTCCTCACACTCGTCGTCTGCGCCTCGCTCGGATTCATACTTTCCCCCGACGCTTCAGGCTCGCCGCGGCCCGCACAAGAGCAGAAGCAGCCGCAGCCCACGCCGACGCCCCACGTCCGCCCGCGCAAGGTCGCGCCGAAGGAGCCTTCCGAGCCGAATCCCCGGCCGACGCCCTCGACGCAACCTCAGTCGGCGCCGGCGCCGGCCGCCCCCCCACAGACGCAGAGGGCCGAAGGCGCACAGCCGCCGTCGGCGGCGTCGCAGGCGGCAGAGGAGGTTGGCGAGGACGAGGTCGTCCGCGTGGACTCGAACCTCGTCATCATCCCGGCGACGGTGGTGGACGGCTTCGGGCGCGCCATCACCGACCTCAAGGTTGAAGACTTCGAGCTGAAGATCGACGGCGAGGTCAAGCCCGTCTCCGAGTTGACGCGCTCGGAGACGCCCGTCCACGTCGCGCTGCTCTTCGACAACAGTGCCTCGCTCTCGGCCGCGCGCGAGTTCGAGAAGCAGGCGGCCGTCCGCTTCTTCCAGCGCGTCGTGCGCCCCATCGACCGCGCCGCCGTCTACTCCATCTCCACGACGCCGACCCTCTCGCAGGGGTTGACCAACGACGTGCCCCGCCTCGTGCGCACCATCGAGCGCTTCGGCACGCCCGACGGCGCGACGGCGCTCTTCGACACGGTCGCGCAGGCGGCCGAATACATGCGCCCGCTCGCGGGGCGTAAGGTGCTCGTTCTCGTCTCCGACGGCACGGACACCGTGAGCGACACGAGCTTCGACGACGCCGTCAACAAGGCGCTTCGCGCCGAGTGCCAGGTCTACGTCGTGCAGACGCGACAGGTCGAAGACCCGAACCTGCACGACCCGGTCTCCGAGCAGCGCATGTACCGCATCACGGAGCAGACGGGCGGGGCGGTCTACGTGCCGAGGGCGATTGAAGAGTTGGACGCGGTCTTCACGCAGATTTCGCTCGACCTCTCGCAGCAGTACCTCCTGAGCTACTACCCGCAGGACGAGCGCAAGGACAAGTACTTCCGTTTCATCAGCCTCCGCGTCAAGACGCGCCCGACCGCCCGCGTGCGTGCGCGCAAAGGCTTCTACCCCGACGGCGCGCAGGCGCAGGCGCAGACACCCGAGGGTCGCGAGCAGTCGGCGGCCACGCGCACAAACAACCCACGGCCGAATCTGAACAACACCACTCGTGCCGCCGACACCGCGGCCTCTTACAAACGCGCGGCCGTCGAGAACGCGGCGCAGCCCGCGCCTCCGACATCAAATCCCGCGCGCGGCAGACTCGGGCCGGACGGCCCCGACACCGAGGAGGCCGCAAGGCAGAGGGCCGCCGTGGCCGAGTCCGTGCCGACGTTCACGGTGACGGTCTCGGTGCCCGCGTCCGCCGCGCAGACGCCGACCGCGTCTACGCCTGTCGCAGAGCCTCAGCCGCCCGCGGCGTCCGAGCGCGTGACGGGTAACAGTCTGTTCGAGGTAGCCGCGAACAAGTCCGCCGAGCCGGCAAACAACACTTCGCCCCAACCGACGCCCGCGCCGGCTGCTGCCGAGACGCGCGACGAGAAGGCTCCCGTCGCAGCGTCGAAGCCCGCAGACGGCGAGGCGACGAGGGCGCCGCTCTCGGCCGGCGTGCTCAACGGCAGGGCGCTCCGCCTGCCCGTCCCCACGTACCCGACCGCCGCGAGGAACTCCGGCGCGCAGGGCCGCGTCGTCGTCGAGGTGCTCATCGACGAGCACGGCAAGGTCGTCGAGGCGCGCGCCGTCTCCGGCCACAACTTCCTCCTACAGGCGGCGGTGCAGGCCGCGCGCCAGGCGCGCTTCACGCCCGCGCTGCTCTCGGGCCAGCCCATCAAAGTCAAAGGCACGATCAACTACGTCTTCACCTTGCCTTAAAGCATTAACGGCAGAGACAGAGAGGCACAGCTTTGAAGTCTTATTGCTTCAAGCCGTGCCTCTCTGTCTCTGCCGTTAATGCTTTAGGCGCTCGCGCCCTCGGCGGCGCGCTCCCACTCTTCGTAGAGTTCGCGCAGGCGGGCCTCGGCCTTCTGGTAATCTTCGTTGAGGCGTGCGAGGCGCGAAGGGTCGCGCGCGGTCTCCGGCTGCGCCAAATCCTCCGCGAGCGAGGCCACGCGCTGCTCGGCCGCGGCGATGTCGTCCTCCACCGCCCGTGGGTCGCGCGCCGCGCCCTTCTTCTTCGACTCCTTCCCGCCACGCTGTTTGGGCTGTGACTGCGCCGCGCGCGACTCCGCTTTGCGCACAGGGGCGGCTTCGGCGGGCTTCTCGGCGACCGCCTTCGCCGCGACCTCGGCGACGCGCCGCGCGGCCTTCCAGTCGTGGTACTCGGTGTAGTCGCCGTCGTAGTGCTCGGCCCCGCCCTCGCCGTCGAGCGCGAGTATCTGCGTGGCGACGCGGTCGAGGAAGTAGCGGTCGTGGCTGATGGTGAGGATGGTGCCGTCGTAGGCGTCGAGCGCCTCTTCCAGAGCCTCGCGCGAGGGGATGTCGAGGTGGTTCGTCGGCTCGTCGAGCACCAGCACGTTGACGTTCGAGTAGATGAGTTTCGCTAAGGCGAGTCTTCCCTTCTCCCCGCCCGAGAGGTCTCGGACATGCTTGTACACGTCGTCGCCGGTGAAGAGGAAGCGCGCGAGGAAGCCGCGCAGCTCGCCCGCCGTCGCCGAACTGGGCGCGACCCGCCGCAGCTCCATAATGATCTCGTTGCGGTCGTCGAGGTCGTCGAGTTGCTGCGCGTAGTAGCCGACCGTCACGTTCGTGCCCCAGCGTATATCGCCCGCGAGCTGCGGCAATTTGCCGAGCACGGTCTTCAGGAAAGTCGTCTTGCCCGAGCCGTTCGGCCCGATGATGCCGAGACACTCCCCGCGCTTGAGGACGAAGTTGATGTCGTCGGCCAGGAGCTTGCCGGGGTAGCCGACCGACGCCTCGTTCACGGTCAGGACGTAGGCGCCGGCGCGCTCGACCTTTTGCAGTTGGAAGTTGCCCTGCGGCGCGTCGGGGCGGACGGCCTCGACCCGTTCGAGCTTGGCGAGCATCGTGCGGCGCGACTTGGCCTGCTTGGTCTTCTGGCCGGCGAGGTTGCGGCGGATGAACTCCTCGGTCTTGGCGATGAGGTGTCGCTGATTCTCGTAGGCGCGCAGCTGTATCTCACGCCGCTCCTCGCGCTCGACGAGGAAGTGCGAGTAGTTGCCGTTGTAGCTGACGGCCTTCCCCAGCTCGACTTCGACGATGCGTGTGCAGGCGCGGTCGAGGAAGTAGCGGTCGTGGCTGATGATGACGTAGGCCGACTTGTACGCGGCCAGGAACTCTTCGAGCCACTCGACCGCGGCCACGTCGAGGTGATTCGTCGGCTCGTCGAGCAGCAGCACGTCGGGCTCCGCGAGCAGCAGGCGGGCGAGCCCGAGCCGGTTCTTCTGCCCGCCCGACAGAATCTCGCACGGCATCGCCCACGTGTCGCGCTCGAAGCCGAGACCTTGCAGGATCGCCTCGGCGCGCGCGGCGTACTCGAAGCCGCCCTGCCGCTCGAACTCATGCTGGAGGTCGCTGTAGCGTTCGAGCACCGCGTCGAGGTCGTCGGAGACCTCGGCCATCCGGTGCTCAAGCTCGTGCATCTCGTGCTCGATGGATTGAAGCTGGCCGAAGGCGGCGAGCGCGGCCTCGTGGACGGTCGTGCCCGGCTCAAAGTCCACGTGCTGTTCGAGCAGGCCGAGCTTGACGCCGCGCGCGCGCACCACGTCGCCGCGGTCGGCCGTCTCCTCGGCGGTGACGAGCCGGAAGAGCGTCGTCTTGCCCGCGCCGTTCCGGCCCACGAGCCCGACGTGCTCGCCCGGGTTGACCTGCAAGGACGCGCCCCGCAGAACGTCCTGCGCGCCGTAAGACTTGTAAACGTCTGTGAGTCGGAAAAGCATAAACGACTGATTGCGCTCTCACGCGACTGAAGCGGGCGTCGGCGTTTGGGTGACCGCGCCCGCTTCAGTTTGTACTGCCCGAGCGCCGCCCGAGCGGGGCGCCTCTGACCTAACGCTTCGGCGAAGCCGCGGGCGTCGCCGCCGTAGTGGTGGCCGCCGGCCGCGGCGTGGCGGCAGCCTTCGGCGCGGCCGCGGGGCTCGCGGTCGCGGCCGCCGGGCTCGCCGCGGGGC
>JBJMGP010000006.1:0-14465 GCA_045807865.1 Pyrinomonadaceae bacterium | reverse complement strand
ACGCGACGCGGCGGTATTATGTTCCGCCGTGACCCGGCCTTGAAAGGCCGGGCTAAGTTCAAGCGCCGCTCCGCGGCGGGGCCGATGATATAATTTGCGCGGTCGTCGATTCATAGACTGTGCGGACGGACTTATCGAGCGGATGACCTCACTCGAAACCTATCTCAAACAGATGCGGCAGGAGCGGCCGGTGGCGGTGAGGAAGACCTCTTATTACGGGGCGCTGGCGAACCTGTGCAACGCGGTCGGCGAGACGCTCAAGCCGAAGATCAGGTATGTCATCACGCCGCAGGGGCGTGGGGCGGGGATTCCGGACGGCGGGCTCTACGCGGCGACGCAGTTGCGCCGTAACGTGGACGCGAGCCCCGAGACGACGCTGCCCGAGCGTGGGTGCGTCGAGGTCAAGGGGCTGCGGGAAGATATCCTGAAGGTGGCGGAGTCCGAGCAGGTGGGGCGCTACCTCGAACGCTACGGGCTGGTGCTGGTCACGAACTACCGCGACTTCCTCCTCGTCGGAAGAGTAGAGGGCGGGGGGCGCGTCAACCTCGAACGCTACACGCTGGCGGCGTCCGAGGCGGAGTTCTGGCAGAGGGCCGAGCACGCGCGGGAGACGGACGCGGAGCACGGCGAGCGCTTCACGGAGTACCTGCGGCGGGTGATGCTGCACGCGGCGCCTCTGAGCCGGCCGGAGGACGTGGCGCGGTTCCTGGCCTCTTACGCCATGTCATTAGCTTTCGGTATTAGTTTGTTGCAGTAAGTAGAGGAAGTTAATATGTAAGGAACAGACGATCAGAAACAACTTCACTCTCTAAAGTCTTACCATTCATCTGAAATCGTCTCAACATTGATCTCCCACAGTTAACTGAAAGCTCCCGTTCAAATAGTCCGTCTGGAATCTGAATATTACACACAAAGCTGCCAGACTTTTTAGTGCCGTCAATACTCAACGCTACGTAGACGCCGCGTTGCTTGCATCGGAGGATGACTTCAAAGAGATTTGCCAGATCAAATGACTGTGCCCCGTACAGAATAGATTGTGAGAAGGTATAAGGCGGATCACAGTAAACCAAATCGCCTTCTTCTGCGAGATTCATCGTCTCCTCGTACTCCCGGTGAAAAAAATTAGTTCCGGTCGTGCGCCGACGCCACTCATCAACCCGTTGCGAAAAGGATTCAGGTGAAATAGGCTCGTGAATGCCGCAGGGGGTAGACATGTGACCGTCAATCTGTCGAAATCTCACAACTCCGCCATAACAAGACCTACTTAAAAACAGAAGGTCGGCCGCGTTTGGGTGCGCGTTATAGTTGGCTTTTACACGCTCGTATTCATTTACTTTATCGCCGTTTTTCACGGCTTCCCACCGCTCTCTGTACCATTTTTTGAGAGTGTCAGGGCTGTCGTGGAGGGTTTGCCAGATTTCAATCAAAGGTCTGAAACTGTCAGATGCAATCGCCTTCTCAGGCATGAGAGTTCCAAGTACTGCCCCGCTCCCTAAAAAGGGTTCGTGATAAGTCTTAAACTGCTTAGTGAAATGCGAGACGATCTCATGGGCAACTCGCTGTTTATTGCCAACCCATTTGAGTAGTTGAGTCTTAAAAGGTTTCCCCTTTTCCGAGTCTGAGGCTCTTTCGGAGAAGGATGATGATTGTGACGGCTGCGTTCGCATAATAGCAGTTTATCAGAGCGGGGAGCATATTCTGTTTTGGGATATATGTCAAGAACCTTTATGTTCCATTTACATGTCCAAGTTTACCGGCACGGCGGAACAACAGCGGCTTCAGGAATTGCTCCGGCAAATCCGCGTAGACGCAGAACTGAAGCAGACCGATCTGGCAGAGAGGCTCGGACAATCGCAATCATTTGTCAGTAAGTACGAGAGTGGTGAGAGGCGTTTAGACCTTCTAGAGCTGCGGCAAATTTGTGAGGCAGTAGGCATATCGCTCGCGGCGTTTGTCCGCAAGTTTGAAAGATCGACAAATGAAAGCCAACCATCTATTTCTAAATCAAGAAAAGTCCTTTTGGGCAAACGTGCGAGGCATTAGCCAGCGGTTGGGCTACACGCTACGTGGCACGGGTCAGATAAAAGTCCCTGCGCTTGAGGAAATATGTCATGCGATGACGGGGCTTGGGCTTAGTACAGCGCACATAGTCGATAATTCGGGACAACTTACCGAATTAGGGAAGACGCTGTTAGATTACTTTGAATTTCGTGCGGATGTTCTGAATAATTATGTGAAAGCGCGGCTGATGAATGTGGCACAAGCTAAAGAAGTATTTGAAGGATTGAAGGATAAGCTCTGCCCATCGTGTCCACTCCCGTTGAATAAACAAACAGGTGAAAAAAAAGCGGCAGCATATTTCACGGGCATCATTAACATGCTAATCGAAGCTAATGCTGAAGACTTTCCGTGCAATTATGATCCGCGAGAATTAACTTCATTCACTCTTAACGGAATACCTCTACGCACACTGGCGCGACGAGTCGATGGCGCCTTCACCGACACGGTGAATCCGATAGCCGTTTGGGAGATTAAAGAGTATTACTACACAACTACCTTCGGAAGTCGCGTGGCCGATGGGGTGTACGAAACTCTTCTCGACGGGATGGAGTTAGAAGAGTTACGTGAGCACGAGCAGATTGAAGTGAAACATTATTTAATGATTGATGACTATAATACGTGGTGGAACATGGGTCGATCTTATCTCTGCCGTATTATTGACATACTTCACATGGGTTATATCGACGAAGCTCTTTTCGGGCATGAAGTTGTCGAACGATTACCTGAATTGGTCAAAGAATGGGTAAGCATTAAAAAAGGCCCACAATCACATTAAAGATAATTGAAATCGAACAGCGTGATGAGGTGTACGCTGCCGGCGTCCGCGATGGCTCTTACAGCTTCATGTTGTTGCCGAGCGAGGGTAAGTGCGCACTTGAGGCCAACCCGGGATATTCCGCGCCCAACGGAATTGTGCCTAAAAAGGGCAAGCCCGAAGAGCGCAAGTACTCGGACGAAGAGCGCGCGGCACTGGCCGAGGGCGCGGCGACGCTCGGGCTCTCGGAAGAGGAGGCACTGCGGCGGCTGGGCGAAAAGAGCTTCGACGTGTACCTCAACGGGGTCGCTTACTGGCGCAACGTGCCCGCGCGCGTCTGGGGCTACCACGTCGGCGGCTATCAGGTCGTCAAGAAGTGGCTCAGTTACCGCGAGCGCGAAGTGCTCGGCCGCGACCTCTCGGCCGCCGAGGTCAACGAAGTCCGCGACATGTTCCGCCGCATCGCCGCCCTCCTCCTGCTCGAACCCGCCCTCGACGAGAATTACGAATCCGCCCGCCGCGACACATACCCCTGGCCCTGAGTAGCGTTCAGAACCGCCCGCGGTGACGGGTGTGTGTGGGCGACTCGACGGGCACTTGTGAAGTAACACCGACCCACCCGCTACCGCGGGCGGTTCTGACCCGGTGGCCTGCGCACGCTCTGGCGGGAGGATGGCGCGCTCAAGGGGGGAGGTGTCAGACGCCCTGTCGGCGCCGCCGGTTCGGGCGCGGCGCCTTCCGCATACGTATCTGCACTGACAGACTCCGTGTCGGCGCCTTCCGTGTACGTATTTGCACTGACAGGCTCCGTGTTTGCACTGACAGGTGCCGTGTCAGAGCGGAAATGTCCAGCGCGACGCCTGCCGGTGCCGTGTCGGAGCTTCCCGTATACGTAACGGTGCAGTCCGGTGCCGTGTCGGAGCCTGCCGTGTACGTATTTGCGCTGACAGGCGCCGTGTCGGAGCGGAAAAGTCCCGCGCGGCGCCCGCCGATGGCGTGTCGCGGCGTCCGGCCACGCGGCGAAACTTTTTGGTTGCGCGCGGCGTATTCGGCAGCATAATGCGCGTCCTTCAAGGTGGACGGCTTGCCCCTGACGGTTAACCTCATCGACTTTCTACTCACCGGAAGGGCTCACCCTCGCGCTCCTTCCTTCACCCAATGGAGAGCAAAAAGATGAACGCAAAACAGCGTAGACTCTACGAGCGCGTGCAGCGCGTAGTCCTGTTCATGGAGGCTCACGCCGAGGCATTCCCCGCCGGCAGCAAGGGCGCGGTGTTGCTCGAACAGCTCAAGGAGGCGCTCGCCGCCCTCGCCGCGCTCGACGTGGCGCGCGCGTCCGGCGCCAGCAAGCACGAGCAGGGCTCCGCCGGCCGCCGCGCGGCGCGCGCCGCTTTGCGCGCGCTGTTGAAGGCCGTCGTCGATACGGGGCGCACCATCGCCGTCGAACACCCGGACGTGGCCGGCATCTTCGACGCGTTCGCGGACGCCGACCGCAGTGACCTGTCCCTCGTCGCGGTGGCGCGTTCCGCCGCCGACACCGCGGCGCCGCTCGTCGGCCTCTTCGTCGATCTCGGCCTGCCCCCGACCTTCGTCCTCGACCTGCGCTCGAAGGCCGACAGCCTCGAAAACTACATCTCGCTCCAGACGGAAGGGTTGGCCGGGCGCGCCGACTCGAACGCGTCGGCCGCGGCGACGCTCCGTCTCATCACGGGGCTCGTCAAGCGGCTCGACACCGTCGTCCGTAACAAGTACCACGACGACCCGACTACGCTCGCCTCCTGGGAGCGCGCGCGCCGCGTCGAGAGCGACCCGCAGCATAAAGACGAAGGCAACAACGCGCCGCCGAACAACAACGGCGGCTGACAGACAGCATCGCCGGGAGCGCGGGCATCCCTGCCCGCCGTGAGCGCCGCAGGCGCGAAAGCCTAGAGACTTCAACTCTCAACGTCGAGGGGTTAAGCTTGACGGCTAAGCGCGCCGGCGCACGCCTTGGCGGGCAGGGATGCCCGCGCTCCCGGCGGCATGCAATCGCAAATGACTATGAACTCTCTCGCGCAGACGGCCGCGGAGGTCGAGGTGATTCCGGCGCTGCCGGAGCAGGAGCCGTTGTTGGCCAACCTGCTGGAGCTGTACGCGCACGACTTCAGCGAGTTCGTCGAGCTGAAGCTCGGCCCGGACGGCCGCTTCGGCTACGAGCGCCTCCGCCTGTACTGGGAGGAGCCCGGCCGCCACCCCTTCATCATCAAGGCCGACGGCCAACTGGCCGGCTTCGCCTTCGTCAGGAAGGGCTCGGAACTTTCCGACGACGCGGAGGTGTGGGACATGACCGAGTTCTTCGTCGCCCGCGGCTTCCGCAGGCGCGGCGTCGGGATGAGAGCGGCGCAGGAGATTTGGAGGAGGTTCCCGGGGCGTTGGGAGGTGCGTGTCGTAGACCGGAATCGGAAGGCGAAGCAGTTCTGGCAGCGGGCCGTCGAAGAGTTCCTCGGCGATGCGGTCGAGCCGACCCTGTCTGCCGGAGACGGGAGGGGTTGGCACCTCTTCTCATTTGAATCTCAGCACGCCACATGACAGGAAGGAGTGAGTATGCAGAACGTTGAAGGCTCGGCGGATGCGTTGGCCGCGGCGCAGGAGTGGCTCGAACTGATCGACCGGGGCGACTCTTTGGAGAGTTACGAGCGGGCCGCGAGCCTGTTCAAAGCGGCGGTCTCTCCGGAGCAGTGGCAGAGTTCGCTGAACGCGGCGCAGGCCCCTCTGGGCAGGCCGCTCAACAGGTCGCTCAAGTCGAGCACCTACGCAGAGGAGTTGCCGGGGGCGCCCGACGGCAAGTACTACGTCATCGAGTACGAGACCGCCTTCGAGAGGAAGAGGAACGGGACGGAGACGTTGGTGCCGATGCTGGACGCGGACGGGGTGTGGCGCGTCTCCGGCTACTTCGTCAGGTAGAGGCACACGTCAACGGCTCGCTGTGTGACGGCGGCGCTCAGCGGGAGCGCCGCCGCTGCTGCTTCGGGCGGGTCGCAGGGCGCGGGTCGGGCGACGGCAGCGCGGCGCCGGGCGGGACGAGCCAGAGTTCGAGCATCTTGTATTCGCGCCGGCCGCCGCCGAGGGCGGTGACGCGGCTCACGTCGATCACGAAGTTCTTCGCCATCGTCAGCTTGGCGCGCGCGGCGATGCGGCGCCCGGCCGCGAGGCTTCCGCGGCGTGAGGTGTAGCCGATGACGCAGCCGCGTAGCGCCGGGTCGCTCTTCAGTAGCTCCACGAAGTATTTGTAAAGGGCGGGCTCGTCAGGGTAATTGTCGCCGTATTCGGATTCCGACCGGTCGCCGCGTTCGATGACGGTGTATCTGTCGAAGGGCAGCGGCGTCTTCTCAACAGACATCAGCAGCGCGAGGTCGGAGGGCTTTGCGGGCGGTTCCGCGCCCGGTGGGACGACCCACAGCTCGAAGGTCGCTTCGTCGCGCATCCCGGCGAAGATGACCGAGAGGCGTGAGGCGTCAACGCCGCGCGTGTTCACGAGGTAGGTGCGCGAGGTCTGTGCGCGCCGCAGAGGCCAGCCGGGGAACTTGTGCGCGGCACCGTAGGCGACGATGACTCCCGCGGACGCGGGCTCGTTCTGCAATTCGATGGCGAAGTTGTCGAGCCGCGCCATGAGGTCTGAAATCTGTATCTCACCAAACTGGTCGATGAGACGCGCACCGCCCGCCGGGGGCTGTTGTTGCCGCGCGTGGCCCGCGACGCAGAAGCTCAGGAGGAGCAATGGGGCGAGGATGAAGTCCCTCATGCGTGCTCCTTTTCGGCGGGAAGGTCAGCCGCCAGAGACTCCGGCACGTTGAGAACCTGGCGCCAGCCCGACTCGTCCGTGCGCATGCGCGCGGTCAGCCCGTCGCGGAGGCTTCTTAACCTGTTGCTCAGCGTGTGCGGGTATGTGTCGAGGGCGGGGAAGCGTCGGAGCTGCTCTTCGACCAGAGACTTCTGCTTGATGATGGAGGGAATCGACTCGTGGCGGCCGCCCTCCCAGAAGGGTTGCAGCAGTCGCTCGACGCGCGTGGCGCCGGGAATCAAGACCTCCTCTTCGTCGAGCCCCGTCACGTCGCCGACGTAGCGCCCCTCCGCGTCCGAGCCGCGGAAGACTTGCAGGCGGCCGGGCAGCGTGGACTTCTCCGGGGTGTTGGAGGCCTTGAGCGTGGGGCGGCCGTCGATGACGCACTCCTTGAAGATGACGCCCGCGACGCGGCGGACTTCGCCCGAGAGCTTGGTGCCGATGCCGAAGCCCGCGGCCTGCGGGAACTCCTCGACGATGCGGCGCACGCCTTCAACGTCCAGGTCGCCCGTGAGCACCGGCATCAGGTCGTGCAGCCCGTTCGCCTCGAAGAATTCGAGACACCACTTGCCGAGCTGCGCGAGGTCGCCCGAGTCCACGCGGAACCCTTTGAAGGCGCGGCGGCGCTCCGGCGTGGAGGTCGCGGCCAGGGCGGCGTGCACCGCGCCCATGTGCACGTCGATGGTGTCGAGCAGCAGCGTCGTCCCCTGCGGGTTGGCGTCGAGCCAGCGCTCGAAGGAGACCTGCTCGAAGTGCTTGGGGCGCCCGGTGCGCGGCTCGAACTCGGGCTCGTCCATGAACTCGACGTAGGACTGCTGCCAGTAGTGCGCCTCGGTGCCGACCGCGGGGATGTCGAGCCGGTGCGCGGCCTCCATGTTCGAGGTGTCGTTGAAGCCGCCGATGAAGGCGTAGGTCGCCACGTCCACGGCGCGCTCGATGTCGCCGTTGCGGCGCAGAGAGAAGTCCGAGAGCCAGCGCCGCCCCGCGGCCATGCGAATCTGCATGGCGATGGCGGCGGTCGTCATCGGGAGGTCGAAGGCGTGCTCGAACTTGATCTCCTGCGCCTGCGCGAGGCCGAAGGCGCCGGTGATGTCCGCGAAGGGCTGGCCGGCGAACGTGATCGTGCCGGGGCGCACCGCCCTGACGGTGCCGGCGAAGCTGATGTCCTCGACGGCCTTGGCGAAGAGGCTCAGGCCGCCGCGATCCTGTTCGAGCGTGCGCAGGCGTGGGCGGTCGATTCTCAAGTCCAGCAGCGAGCGCAGCAGGCGTTCGTGCCCCAGGCACGGCGCATAGGGGAGCTTCCGCTGCGAGACGTAGAAGGTCGCCTCCGTGTCGCTCAGAAGAGCATCGTGCAGGCGCGTCACCTCCTTGTAAGAGGCGTCGCCCATCGTGGCGTGGTAGCGGTCGATGTTGAGCATGGGTGGTCAGTAGGCGGATGTCAGATGGCAGCAGACAGTCGCCGCGTCAGCGGCAGATGAGTTTAGCCCGGCCTTTCAAGGCCGGGGTGGCGTCGTATCGAACAACGTGCGTCGCGTCAGCGACGCCTGACGTGCAGCGTCGGCTCAGGCGTCGCTGACGCGACGCAACACATCCGTCATTATCTCTCCCGGCCTTCAAAGGCCGGGCTAAATTCAAATGCCGCTCCGCGGCGGCTTCAACTGTCTACTGCTCCTAAACAACTTCGGCCCCGGCCGCGCGCATCTCCGCGAGGGCGCGCTGGTCGTCGCCGGGTTGGAGGTTGACGGCGCGCATGGCGTCGGCGAGGGCGCGGACGCGGAAGCCGGCGCGCAGCGCGTCGAGGACGGTCTGCTTGACGCAGTAGTCGGTGGCGAGTCCGCCGACCCAGACCTCTCCGACGTGCTCGCGGCGCAGGTCTGCGGCGAGCGTCGTCCCGTCGAAGGCCGAGTAGTTGTCCTCGTCGCCCAGTCCCTTCGAGACGACGTGGACGCGCGGGTCGTCGAGCAGGTCTCGATGAAACTCCGCGCCGCGCGTGCCCTGCACGCAGTGGACGGGCCACGTCCCGCCGTATTCGGCGAAGTGCCTGGTCTGCGGGGGGTGCCAGTCGCGGCTCTTGTAGACGGGCTCGCCGCGTTCGAGGAACTGTTCGATGAGCCGGTTGAGCGGCCCGACCACCTCGTCGCCGCGCTCGACGGCGAGCGCGCCGCCCGGGCAGAAGTCGTTCTGCACGTCCACGACGATGAGCGCCCGCTTATCTGTCTGTGTTGACATCCGTTTCACCTCTCCGCGTGTCGTGCATTCTACGTCACATGGCGCCGGGCGCAAAAAAAGCCTGCGTGGGCGTCCGAGCGTCCGCGCAGGCTTTCGGCCGGAGGGCGGCGGGTGAAGTCCTGCCCTCCGGGTTGGTTGGGAGACGGCCGAAGCCTCAGAAGAAGAGCGTGTAGAGCAGACGGTTGGGCGAGCCCGTGCCGACGCCCGTGAGCACGTTCGTCGTCGCGTTGTTGACGAGCGCGTTGCGGACGGTCGCGGGCGAAGCGGTGGTGTGCCCTTGCAGGTAGAGCGCCGACGCGCCCGCGATGTGCGGCGTCGCCATCGAGGTGCCCGAGATGGTGTTCGTCGCCGTGTCGGACGTGGCCCACGCCGAAGTGATCGAGGAGCCGGGCGCGAAGATGTCCACGCACGTCCCGAAGTTGGAGAAGGACGAGCGCGCGTCCGTCGAGGTCGTCGAGCCGACCGTGATGGCCGCGGCCGTGCGCGCCGGCGAGACGTTGCAGGCGTTCTGGTTCTCGTTGCCGGCGGCGACGGCGAAGACGACGCCCGCGTTGATGGCGTTGTTGACGGCCGTGTCGAGCGCCGAAGACGCCCCGCCGCCGAGGCTCATGTTGGCGACGGCCGGGAGCACGCGGTTCGAGGCGACCCAGTTGACGCCCGAGATGACGCCCGAGGTCGAGCCGGACCCCTGGCAGTTGAGCACGCGCACGGCGCGGAGCGAGACACTCTTGGCGACGCCGTAGGTCGAGCCGCCGATGGTGCCGGCGACGTGCGTCCCGTGGCCGTTGCAGTCCTGCCCGTTGCGGCCGTCGCCGACGAAGTCGGCCGAGACGGCGGCGCGGCCGCCGAACTGCGTGTGGGTCGTGCGGATGCCGGTGTCGATGACGTAGGCGCGGACGCCCGAGCCCGTCCAGTTGTATGTGTAGGTGCCCGAGAGCGGGCGGTTACGCTGGTCGATGCGGTCTAAGCCCCAGGTCGCGCCCGACTGCGTGGTGTCGGCGGTGTAGACCTGATCCTCCTCGACGAACTGGACGCGCGGGTCTTCACTCAAGGCCAGAGCCTCGTCCTCGCTCATCTCGGCGGCGAAGCCGTTGAGCGCGTGCTTGTAGCGCGCCTTGACCTGCTTGACATCGTAGGCCGCGACGAGCACGTCCGTGATCTGGTCGGCCTGCGAGTAGGGGCCGGGGTCGCCCGCGGCTATGTCGTCGAGGACGACGACGTAGCTGCCTTTGATGGCCTTCTCCTTCTTATGGAGCTTCTGCCCCCTGCGCGGCGCGGGGGCGGTGGCGGGGGCGGGGCTGGCCGAAGAGCGCGAGCCGGCAGAGGTCAAAGCGGTGAGCGACAGGGCGAGCGTGGCGAGCAGTAGGAGCGTCTTTCTCATTTTCCCTCCAAAGGTGTCTGTCGAATGTCTGAGGCCGGACGGCGGGCGCGCGGCCCGCCGTGAGGTCAGCGGCAAAGGGGGAAAGGGCAGACTTGTGGTCGCCCTACAACAAAGGGGAACAGACTGTCTGTTTGCGGGCAAGAGTCGGGAAAAGTAGAAACGTCCGCCCTGGCAGGTGGCTGAAATCTACTCGTGAGTGCCGTGCAATATAGCAGCTTTCGCGCGGCGCGCAACTACTTTTTTGCTCGTGGATGAGAGTCGGAGGAAGGGCGGCCGTGCGTCGCCGGGGGCGCGGGCATCCCTGCCCGCGCCCTCGGCGTGGTCTCCTTAAACCTTCACCGCCTCGATGATGCTGAAGGGCGAGCGGGTCTGGATGATGCGCGAGAGCTGGAGGCCGGCGGAGGCGAGCAGCGCGGCGTACTCTTCGGCCGTGCGCTCGATGCCGCCGGGCGACGTGAGCATCTCCAGGTCGAGCACCTTGCTGTAGTGCGGCCCGTCCCCCTCCGGGACGACGGACTCGACGATGAGGACGCGGCCGTCCGCGCCCATCGCCGCGTTGATGGTCTTGAGAATGAGGCTCGCCCGCTCGTCGTCCCAGTCGTGGATGATGTGCTTCATGATGTAGGCGTCGGCGCGCGGCACGCTCGCGAAGAAGTCCCCGGCGACGCGCTCGACGCGCGACGAGACGCCCTCGCGCCCGAGCAGTGCGGCCGCGCCCTCGACGACGGGCGCCACGTCGAAGAGGACGCCCGACAGGTTCGGGTTGGCCTTGAGTATCTGCGCGAGCAGGTAGCCGTGGCCGCCCGCGATATCTGCGAGCCGACGGATGCCGGAGAAGTCGTAAGCCTCGACCACCGCGGGCGCGGTGCCCACGCTCATGTCGGTCATGGCGCCGTTGAAGATTTCGGCGTGGTCGGGGTGGGCGGCGAAGTACTCGAAGACCTCCGCGCCGTGCGTCTGACCCCAGGCGGGCTTGCCCGTGCGCACGCTGTGCAGCATGTTCGCCCAGACGTTGAAGTGCCACTCCTCGCCCATGAAGATAATTCCGCTACGCAAAGAGCCGGGCGCGTCGGCGCGCAGAGGCTCGGCCAGGGGCGTCAGGCCGAAGGTCTGCGGCGCGACCTCGGCGAAGACGCCCGCGCCCGCGAGCGAGCGCAGGACGCGGTAGAGCGAGCGCTCGTGCGTCTCGGTCTCCGCGGCCAATTCGGCGACGGGGCGCGGCCCCGCGGCGAGCAGGTCGGCGATGCCGAGCCGCGCGGCGACGTAGAGCGCCTGCGTCAACAACGCGCCGAAGGCCATCTGCGTCAGCACGGCCGCGGGCGGCGGCGCCTCGGCGCCCGCGTGGACGTTTGGAAGCTCGACGGCGATGACGGGGGAAGTCTCGGGATTGATCTGCGTGCTCATGCTCTGTGTTGCCCTCCGGGGAATGGTCGTTTTATCGAATCCGCGTTTAAGATACGCGCGCACAACGGGGCGCAGATTCGGCGCGCCCCACGGGTAACGCGCAAGGCCCGCGGGAAAAGGATCAGCGTGGCGGGCCGCAACGCCGCAAGTTTCCGGCGCCGTCCGGCCGCTGTATAATCCGCGCCGTTCGGCATCCGCGAGAAGAATAGAGACCTCTGATGGACGAAGTCATCCTGAAACGTTTCGAGCAGCCCGACGAGACGCGCGAGTTCGTCGCGCGCGGCTCGGTCGTGAGGAAGATTTGGGGCGACCCCGAGGTCGTCCTGCTCATCTTCGCCGGCTCGGCCGCGGAGTTCGCTTTGAACAGGGCGGTGGACTGGCTCTTCTACACCGGCCGGATTCCGAGCGACCCCGTCGGCCGCCTCTTCTCGACCGTGCGCTACGCGCGCGCGATAGTCTTCGCGGACGAGGAGACGGCCGGGCGCACGCTCCGGGGCATCAACGCGGCGCACGCGGGCGTGGAGGGGATGCGCGGGCAGGCCATCCCCGAGTGGGCGTTCCGCGACGTGCTCTACATGCTCGTTGACTACTCCGAGCGCGCGCACCGCCTTCTCTACGGCGCGCTGTCGCGGGGCGAGCGCGAGGAGCTGTACGCGGTCTTCAGGCGCGTCGGGCTCGGGCTGAACGTCAAGGAGCTGCCCGACGATTACGAACGCTGGCGGGAGGATCGGCAATCACACATGGAGCGCGACCTGGCTCACGGCCGGCACACGGCCTTGCTGTACGACGCATACCGCCGGCACCTCGGCGAGTGGCGGTACCAGTTGTTGCTCCAGGTGCAAGCGCTGCTCGCGCCGGAGCAGGTGCGACGCCTGCTCCGGCTCAGGCGGCGTGCGCTCTTCTCGGCGGCGGTGGACGTGTACGCCTCGCTTCCGCTGCCGGGCCTGCGCCCGCTGCTGCGCCGGCTGCTCTTGCAGCCGCGCTACTGGAATGATGTCGCGGAGCTTGAGCGCGTGCCCGCCTGAAAGAGTCCGACGAACACCTCTTCCGACACCCTCACGTCCAAAACAACTTAACTGTTTGCAGTCGCGCTGTACGTCGCGCGGTTGTGCCGAGTCGTTGCGGAACCGGCGGTGCGGGGCTGCGTGTAAGCGTCGAACTTCTCTCCCGGGCAGGTCAGCAACGGAGGTGTGGAATGATGGATTTTAAATCGACGTTCAAGATGGTAGCCGCGTTACTCTTCCTCTGCGTCCTGGGCCGCACGGCGCGGGCGCAGGAAGACGCGCCGAAGTTCGAGGTCGGGGCGCAGTTCTCGTCCATCGCGGTGGACGACGACCCTTCGAACAATTCGATCTGCAACGCCTGCGACGAGTTCGTCTACAAGGGCGTCGGCGGGCGCTTCACTTACAACGTCAACGACCACTTCGCGGTCGAGACGGAAGTCAACTTCTTCCTCGACGAGAACCGCGCGTACATCAGCCGCCGCGTCGGAGGCAAGCCCGTGCAGGCGCTCTTCGGCGTGAAGGCCGGCCGGCGGTTCGGGCGCGTCGGCCTCTTCGGCAAAGTCCGACCCGGCGTCATCAGCTTCGGCGGCACCATCATTAACGGGCGCGACGGCAGCCTGCTCATCGCCCCCGACCTCGGGCGCAGGACACACTTCAACCTCGACGTGGGCGGCGTCTTCGAGGTCTACCCTTCGCGCAGGGTCGTGCTCAGGCTGGACGCGGGCGACACCATCGTCCACTACGGCGAGGAGAATTTCCCCGGCGCGCAGATCCCCTTCGAGGGCGTGACGAGGCACAACTTCCAGTTCAACGCGGGCGCCGGCCTCCGCTTCTGAAACTGTCCGCCCCTGACATCTTCTTCCCGACGGCGGCGCGTCCGTGAGGGCGTGCCGCACGTTCTTGAAAGGACGCCCGCGGGCGTCCTTGTCATCTCCGCCGAGTTGTGTTTAGCTGGCCGCGTTTGTCGAGGCGGCGAGAGATGATGCACACGGAGAGCGCGGGCGGCGTGGTCGTCAACACGGAGGGGCGCGTCCTGCTGGTCAGCCAGCACGGGACGAGCTGGTCTCTGCCGAAGGGTCATATCGAGGAGGGCGAGACGCCTCTGGAGGCCGCGCGGAGGGAGATTCGAGAGGAGTCGGGCGTCAGCCGCCTGGAGTTGGTCAGGCCGCTCGGCAGCTACAGCCGCCACCGCCTCGGCCCCGACGGCGGCGAAGACCGCTCGGAGCTGAAGACGATCCACCTCTTTCTCTTCAAGACCGACGAGACGGAGCTCGCCCCGCTCGACGCGGACAACCCGGAGGCCCTCTGGGTCGAGCGCGGGCGCGTCGCGGGGCTGCTGACCCACGCGAAGGACAAAGAGTTCTTCGCCTCGATCCTCGACACAATCTAAACCCCGAACAGCAAGGAGAAGCTTAAGAGCATGCGGAAGGTCATCCTTTCCCTCGTCATCATCTCGTGCGCCGCCGCGGCCGTCCCCGCCGCCAGGGCGCAGACCGGCATCACCCCGCTCCCGAAGGAGAAGCTCGAAGGCCCGGTCATCAGTTTCCCCGAGGCGGTCGTCAAGGAGTTGTACCGCGTCCACCGCAACGGCTACGGCCACGTCTTCGAGAAGCAGGGGCGGAAGTTGCAGCAGAAGTTCTTCGACCAGAAGCTGGCCGCGCTCATCTGGAAAGACCTGACCCAGACGCCCGAGGGCGAGGTCGGCAACCTCGACTTCGACCCGCTCTTCAGCGCGCAGGACATGAAGATCAGTAACTTCCGCGTCGGCGCCTCGGCCCTCAAAGGCGACATGGCCACCGTCCCCGTTACCTT
>JBJMGP010000005.1:0-13968 GCA_045807865.1 Pyrinomonadaceae bacterium | reverse complement strand
GCCTCGGCGCCGACCTCGACCCCTGGAGTCCCACGCAGGGCTACTGATGCTTATGTGGTACGAACTGGCGGACACTTTGATCGCGGTGGTCGAGAGCGTGCAGGCGCCGCCGGGCAGCGGCCTCCTCGTGACGGAGGCCGACGTGGAGATGCCGCTCGAAGTCATGGGGGCGGTGCAGAACGGCCGACTGATCTTTTACGGCAGCCCGCCGCACACGCGCTGGAAGTCGGGCGTGTTGCCCCCCGTCAGCATAGGTCGTATTCACGTCGGGTTGCTGGAGGAGCCGGAGGAGGAGCGGTCGGAACCAGAGGCGCATCGTGAGCAGTGACGGCAGCTTCCTCTTCGAAGAGTTCATCAACTCGATCACGTCACAGCTTGATCGGGTGCAGGACGCGTTACGCCTCAAGGCGGTCAACCGCCCGCTGACATACGCGCTGAAAGACCTCGCGCTCGAACTACAGGTTTTCGTCGAACTGGACGCGCAAGGCAACGTCCGCTTTCGCACGAGCGGGCCGAACGAGACCGGGGCCAGCAAAGTGCAGCTCGGATTCACGACCATCACCAAACCGATGATTGAGGAGAACACAGTGTCTCTGGCGATGTCGCGCAGCCCTCTGCTCAACGAACTCGGACTCGACGCGGAGCAGCAGAAGCGGCTTGAGCAACTCGGCGTGCGCAACGCCGCGCAGTTGCAGCGCCTCGGCAACTCGACCGGTGCGAGCGCCGTCTCTCGCCTCACGGACATCCCCATCGAGCGTCTGCACCAGGCCCTGCGCGCGGGCCGCCCGCAGGTCAACGTCATCAGGCCGGGTGGTAATCCGGCGCAGACGCCGCCCCTGACGCAGCCCCCGCGCCCGGCGCCGCGGCCCGCGCAGGAAGCGCCGCCGCAGCGGCCGGTCAAGCAGATGCCGTCACCGTTCAAGGCGCCGCCGCCAGCGACGCACCTCCCCGTCGGCGTGCCGCAAAGACCTCCGACTCCGCCCGCGATCAGCCCCCCGGTGCACCAGCCCCCTTTGCAAAGACCCATGGTCGCGGTCGCGCCGGGCACGAGTCATCTCCACCTGTTCGGGCAGAACCTGATCGGCGAGGGCGGCGTGCCGGAAGTCCGCCTTAACAATCGGATTCTCGGCGTGTCGGAGGCTGAAGACGACCGGCTCGTCGTCGAGATGCCGAAAGATATCGAGGGCGGCGCGCTCGAAGTGACCCTGCCGGACGGGCAGACGTTGACTTACAACCTGAGCGTCACGCCCGACGAAGACGCGGGCGAACATACGTTCGAGGCTCACGGTTATGACGGCGAAGGGAACGGCCGCGCGCAGGGCCAGGACGATCAGCTTTACGCGAACCAGCGCGACTGGTGGGAACCGGAAGGAGGGGACTCGTAAGCGATGCGGCTGTCGGGACACCTACAAGTGACTCTTCGGAGCGGCGAGGCGCTGTCGCACGTGCCGAACCACCTCGACCACCTGCTCGGCGCGGCGCGACCCGCCGGCCAGATGGATCGCGGCGGCCCCATCGACGGCGTGCTGAACAGATACGGCGGCGGCTTCCGCGCGCTCGGCGTCTACGCCTCGCGCAAATCGCTCGAACGCGTCGGCGAGAAGCACGTCGGCTTCGACGACCTCGAAGAGCAGATTGGCCTCTCGCGGACTTACAAGGTCGAGCTGGCCGAAACCGAGCAGGCGGGCGACGTGGTCAAGGCCCTGCGCGAGCTGGCGAATGTCGAGACGGCCGTCGAACAGTGTCTGGCGATGACGCCGCGCGCCGTCAGCCTCGCGGGCGAGGCGGGGCCGAAGCGCAAACTGACGCGACGCGACGCGCAGGAGCCGCGCGACCGCATCCACGCGCCCGAAGCTTTACGGCTCGAAGAGGGCGACGAGCGCGTCACCGTGGGCGTCGTGGACACGGGCGTCAGCCTCGGCCACAGGGAGTTGCAGCGGAAACTGCTCGCAGGCTACGACACGGTTGACCTCGGCATGGGGAGCGTTAACAGCCAAGTCAAGCTCATCGGCGACAGCCGCGGCACGGACTTCAACCCAAAGGACGAGGTCGGCCACGGCTGCCACGTCGCGGGGGTCATCGCCGCCCAAGGCTGGAACCTGCCGCGCGGGGTGGGCGGGCGCTCGCTCGTCCTGCCGATCAGGGTGCTGGCGGCGGCCCTCAGCGGGGGCCGGGGCAAGCCCGTCGGGGTCGGAGGCTTGAGCGACATCAACGCTGGGCTGAAGTGCTGCGTGGACTTGGGCGCGAAGGTCATCAACATGAGTTTCGGCACCGCCGCGTCGGCGCTCAAGCCCGGCGACCCGCTGCCGCACGCGCGCGTCGTGGATTACGCGAGCCGCTACGGCTGCGTTCTCGTCGCGGCGGCGGGCAACAGCGGGCTGCGCGAGGAGTATTACCCCGCGGCGCTGCCCGAAGTGATCGCCATCGGCTCGGTGGACGGGCAGGGCCGCCGCTCGCGCTTCAGCACCTACGGCGACCACATCGCCGTCTGCGCGCCGGGCGAGCAGATCGTCAGCACGGGCCGGCGCGGCTACTTCGTCAGCACCGGCACGTCGCACGCCGCGCCCTTCGTCACGGGCATCTCGGCGCTGCTCGTCAGCCGCGCGCGGCGCGCGGGGCGCGAGTTGGCCGGCGCCGACGTGAAGCGTCTGCTGGTGGAGAGCGCCGCGCCGCTGGGCGGCGGCGGCTTCAGCGCCGAGACGGGCTACGGCTTTCTCGACGCGCTGGCGGCGCTGCGGCTGCTGGAACAATACCTTGCAAGCTCGCAGTCTTTGGGGAGGCCCTACCAATGAGTTCATCTAACGGCGAATCGCCTATCGATCTCCTGACCGAGGTCGCCCTGCGGCTCTTTCTGGTCGGGGAGCCGGCGGCCGTGCGTGACCGGGCGCGGCCGAAGATGCTGCAAACCGTCGGTGTCAGCTACAGCCTCGCGGACGACGGGCAGAAGAAAATAGTCCTCAACGCCGTCGAAGATTTGGAGACGAAGAAAATCCCGCGCGCGCCGCCGCCGCTCGTCAACTGGCTGAGCTTCGAACTGGGCACGCGGGGGCTGGCCGTCTGGGCCGAAGCCCTCCACCCGAAAGTGACCGGATGGCTAGGCGCGGACGCTCTATTACGGCTGATCTCGGATTGGACGGTCAAACAAAAACCGGCAGTTCAATCGGCCCTGCTCAAGGCAGGTGTTCGCTATGGCGTCGGCGTCGTGAAAACTGCCGGCGAAGCGCTCATCACAAAAACGCTCGGACAACTACTGTCCGACAAGGAGGTAGCAATGGTGGATTTCTTAGTTGACCCACGGGGGCTGCCGGCGAATTTCATCGGGCCGAAAGCTTACGCCGATGCCGTGAACGGGGCGCTCCAGAGCAGGTTCAGCGTGGCGGACGCACCCACGCAGCGCTCGGTGACGGGGCTGCTCCTGCTCGGCGAGCACTTCGACCCGAACGCGTCGGACTTCAACAACGCCGTCACGCAGGCGTGGCTTGAGCTGCTCCAGACGACGAAGGAGTACAACACCAACGCCGACGTTCTGAACAAAGACCTCTTCGCGTTCGTCAGCGACGCCATCCCGAAGTTACGGGACTCCAACGGCGGAAGCCCCGTCGTCTTCTTCCAGGAGATCGGCTCGGTCGGGCGCTTCGTCGTCAGGGGCGCGAACGAGGTGCCGTTCCACCACCCGAACTTCATCACGCAGGTGCGGCTCGGCCTCAATAGCTACGTCGCCGGGACGCCCACCTCCGACTCGCTCGACCTGCCGCCGCTGACGGGCGAGGGCGGGACGGACGTCGAGATCGAGCCGGATAACATCCGCGCCGTGGCGCTGGTCTACGCCGGGCACCAACTCGAAGAGATGCGGCTCTTCGGCGTCGTGGATCGCATCACCGAGTTGTTCTACAACGGGCTGCTGCCCATCGGCTTCGACGCGGGCGGCCGCGCCATCGACTCCTACTACTGGGATCGCGAAGACCGCATGAAGGAGTCGTAGCGGCGGATGGTCTACAGCCGCCTGCTCGGCGCGCCCGGCGGCGACGTGTCGAAGGAGGTGCAGCCGAACACCCAATTCGAGAGCCTCTTCATGCGCTTCCTCGGCAGCCTCGCCGAGTACGACCGCCAGCAGCGCATCTCCGACATCATCGAGCGGCGGCGGCCGCAAAACCTGACGGCGGAGTACGTGCGCGAGGCCGGGCGCATCCTGGCCGCGAACCTCTCGCTCTACGGCTGGGGCGGCGCACACTTCGCCGCGCGGCGGCTGAACAGCCACATCGGCACGGCGCTCGACATCCTGAAGCAGCCCTCGATCCAGAAGGCTTACGGCGTCAACAACCCGTACCAGCTCATCGAACGCGTGTGCGCCACCGAGTTCAACTTCACGCCCAACGTCGTCAAGAACCGGACGATGGCCGACTCCGGGAAGAAGATCATGGACATCGTCGCCAAGTACGCTTCGGCGTGGAGCAGTACGAACGGCCGGTCGCTCTTCGAGGAGCCGTCCGACGGCAGCGGGTCGGCACCCTCGACGCGGTTCGACATCCCGCAGACCGACCGCGACGCGCTCATCCTCCAGACGCAGTACTGGCTGGCCGTCAACGGCATCAAGGACGATCAGGTCGATAAGCTCTCCGAGCCGGAGGTCGGCCCCTACCTGCCGAGCATCCCGTCCATCAACCGCGGCGGCGCGACCGGCGCGGCGGGCAACGGCTCGGGCGGCGACGGCATGGAGCGCATCAGGCAGATGGTCTCGCAGGGCCAGGTGCCGTCGCTCGACCAGTTGCAACAGATCATCACGGGCGCCGGCAAGGTGGGCGCTTAACCGCGGCGCGGAGGAGGTACCAAATGAGACAGCTCCTAACGGCAGCCGCGCAGGCCAAGCTCCTTCTTGACCGTGCCTCCCGCCAACTGAACACCGCCAGCCCGGCGGCCGTGGACGACATCAGTCGGGTGATGGATGCGGCCATGTATCTCCCCGTCGGCGACAGCGGGTACCGCAACGGCGGCCCCGTCCTGCGCCCGCGCTTCGAGGAGACCATGTCGGACAACCTCTCCTTCCTGATGGACACCGGGGGGCCGGGGGCGACGCCCGCGGATCGCATCGAGACCTCGACGCGGGCGATGTCGCGGCTCGTCGGCAACCACTTCGGGCCGCAGGCGCTCAACTGGTACAGGGGGCGCAGCGAGCCCGTGACCGGCAACGGCTCGCACGCCGTCAACTGGGGCGCCTGGTTCGGGACGGGACTCGACCACAACGGCGTCGCCGAGGCGTCGGCCAGCTACGAGTGGGGGCCGGGGTTGATGGACTCGCTGCCCTCGACGCTCTACAAGATCGCCCGCGTCGCGTCGGAGTCGCTGCCCGGGATGCGCCCGTCCTTCAGCACCATCCGCTGCGGACGCACGGGCGGCAGCCAGCAGATCACCTTCGAGGTGGATCAGGCCCTGCCGCTCGCCAACCTGCAACCCCTGATGCAAAACCTCGGCCTCGGGCACCAGCACGCCGGTCTGATGAGCGCCTGCGCTCTGATCCTCGGCGCGCGGTTCACCCTCCCGCCGAACACCGCGACCGTCACCCTGCGCCCCACCCGGAGCGGCGTCGAGCTGCGGCTCGACGTGATGCTCGACGCGCTGCCCGACACGCCTTCGCAGTTGCTCTCGCTGCTGCGGCTGCAACTCGGCGAGCGCCCGCGCAGCCTGCGCGCGCTCCAACGCTGGGTCGCCGCCATGACGCCCGACGGCTATCCGGGGCCGGGCCAATTCTCCGTCCTCTCCGTCTGGGTGCGTGCGGACGTGCCGGCGCGGGTCGCGTTGTACCTGCGCCCGGCGATCCTCGAAGCGCCGGGCGAGTCCGCGCGCGCAGACGCGGCGCGGCCGCAGGCGTCGGTCGCCGCCGCCGCCGGCTACGACGACGACTGGTCGGGCTGGGGGCGCCACGAGGGAGGGGCTTATGACTGAAGCATTGCGACAGAGCGAAACCCTTCCCATCGTGCGCTCGCGCGTGAAAGATTTACTGACGCGCAGTCAAGCCTTCCGCGAGCTGCCGAAGCACAGGCGTGACGAGCTGGCGCGCGACATGGTCAACGTCGCGCACTACATCGTCGGCGGCCCCGACGGGAGCAACACGCCCTCGGAGGCGACGCTCGCCCAACAGCAGGCGGGCGCAAGTCAGGACTTCGCCAAGCTGCCGCAGAACCAGTTCATCAAGGAGAAGGTGGCCGGCGAGGACTTCAAGGCGGCCGCCGCGCAGCAGGGCGGCAAGGCCCTGACCGACACGATCAAGGAGGTGGACTTCCCGAAGTTCGTCGCCGGGCTGATCGACGGCGTCTTCAACGCCATCGTGGACGCGTCCATCAAGCAGATGAACGCCTACGCCGAGCTGTTGAAGAACGTCGCCAAGTCCGTTGACCAGTACATGAAGGACAACGTGACGGAGAATCAGTCGCGCGACTACCTGGCCGACCGATACCCCGACCACCTCGAACTCGACCTCGCGGGCGAGCAGCCGAAGCTCAAGCCGAAGGAGGGGCACGACGAGGACAACATGCCCGACTTCTTCAGCGACCTCGGCATGAAAGTCCCGATGGACTCGTTCGACGAGGAGTCGGTCGAGGCGACGCTCGTCCCGGCGGCGCGCCAACGCATCGCGATGGATCGCCAACAACTGCTCGCGACGATGGTGCTGATGGGCATCAACCGGCTCGTCGTCACCAACGGCTCGATCAACGCCTCGGTGCTCTTCCGCCTCGACACGACCGACCGGGTCAAGCGCGGCGTCCACCAGACCGCCGAGCAGTCGGGCGGCGGCTCCAAATCGTCGCGGCCCGGCTTCTGGGGCTGGTTCTCGTCCTCGGTCGAGCGGGAGAGCCAGTGGGGCAACTTCAAGGTCTCGACCGCGCAGGACGAGGATTCCGAGGCGACCTCCAAGATGCACGTCGATCTGGCCGGCAAGGTCAACATCAACTTCAAGAGCGAGACCTTCCCGCTTGAGAAGATGGGCGACCTCATCGGCGGCGGCAACATTCAGGAGAAGGTCGCCGCGAAGGCCCCGTCTGCCGCGGGCAGCGGGCAACCCGCGCCGAAGTAGGCCGATGGACGGGAACGTACATCTCAACTTGCCGCAATCGCTCGCGCTGGTTGACGCCAGCCTGCGTGCGGCCCGCTCTTCCGCGCAGGCGTTCGGCTTCGCGGCGGACGACCCTTTGCGCCTCGACCTGCCGCCCGTGTCGGGCGCAGGCGGACTCGTCCCCGACGCCGTAGTGCTCCGCGTCATGGCGTCGCTCTACCTGCACGCGGAACTCGAACAGGCCGGAATCATTCCCGTGGCGGAGTTGCTGGCCGGGCAGCGTTACGATCTGAAGGTGACGAGCGAGAAGGCGGCGCGTCTGCTCGAAGAGTTCTGGCGGCGCTCGCGCCAGTGGTACGACCGCGAGAGTCGCAACCGCATCTACGCGCGCCTCTTCGGGTCGGGGCAGTCGGCGCGGCGCGACGAAGGGCAGGCCGTCAACCGCGAATTCCAGCAGCGGCTGGCAAACCTCTGCGGCGTCCTCGTGGGCTACTCGGAGCAGTACCGTTTCGGGCAGCGCCCGACGGCGAGCCAGGAGGCGCTCGTGCGAGAGGTGGCGCTCGACCTGCTGACGAATCTGGGGGCGCGGCAGTACGGCAACACCAACGCCGCCGCCGGGCAGCTTCAGGAACAGTTGCGGCGCGCAATCGAGTTGTTGAACGACGAAGGCGTCGCCTCGCTCTTCGGGGCGCGGGGCATGTGGGATGTCTTGCGCAAGATACTCGGCCCCGAAACGCCCGACCTCGGCCGGCTCATCACGCGCGGCCAGAGCGGCCTGCACATACTCGACTGGCTCGCCTCCGCCCTGCCGCAGATAAACGAGACGACGCCCGGTCGGCTGCTGCTCCCGGCCGACGCGACGGTCTTTACGCTCGCGGCCTCGTGGCTGGAGGCTTCCGGCTTCCAGGTGGCGCGGGGCGAGGTGAAGAAGAGGGTGGCCTGATTGACGGCGATTGCCACAGCACAGGCGGGCACGCACCCGCTGCCGAGGCCCTACGACACGCCCCCGGCGGCCGAGGCGTTGCGCCCAACGCCGGCCACGATGAATCTCGTCAGGACGCAGATCAACGCGCTGCTCACATCCAGCTCGGCCTTCCACTCGATGCCGTCGGGCGAGCAGCGCAAGCTCGCCGACAACCTTACCAAAGTCTCCGCCTACTGCGCCGAGTTGATACGCGACGACTGGTGTCAGTCGGTGCAGCGCCTCGACCAGCGACCGGTCGTGCGCAGCAGAGAGGTGGCGGAAGGCCCCGTCGTGCGGGCGCAGGCCGCGGGCGACGACTTCAAGCCGGCGGCGGCGAATCAGGTCGCGCGCGTGACGAAAGATACGCTGCGCGCGATTGCCTTCCCGACCTTCGTCGCCGACCTCATCAAGGGCACCTTCAACGCCATCACGCAGTCTTCGATTCAGCAGATGGAGGCTTACACGAAACTGCTTGAGAACGTCGGCAAGACCGTAGACCAGTTCATGTCCGACAACATCTCGGACTTGCAGGCGGTGGGCTGGCTCGCACAGTCGTACCCCGACCACATCAAGATCGAGAAGGACGACGGCGGCGCGGCGCCTGGCAGGAAGAAGGGCGGCTCGGCCGGCAAGGCCGCGACGGTCAGGGCCGTCCCGGCCGACGGCGCCGACGACCACCCGCCGCCGAATTTCAAGGCCGACCTCAACCTCGGCGAAGACGTGAGCCTCGACGAGAGTTCGATTGAGGAGAAGCTCGTGCCGGCGGCGCGGCGCAAACTCGCGCAGACGCGCCTGCAACAACTCTCGACGCTGGTGCTGATGGGCATCAACCGCATCGTCGTCACCGGCGGCAAGATTCGCGCGACGATGGGCTTTCACATCGACACCACCGACCGCGCCCACGCCGAAGAGGCCACAGACCTCGACACGCGCGTCGCCGCCGCGGGCAGCTTCGGCTTCGGCCCCTGGTCAGCGTCGCTCTCGACTTCCGTGACTTACGTCAGTTCGACGCGCAAGGACAGCGACTCGGAACTGCACGTGGACGCAGACCTGACGGGCGAGGTCGAGATTCATTTCAAGAGCGACTACTTCCCGCTCGAACGCTTCGCGAACACGGCGGCCGTCGGGCGCATCCAGTCGAACACGGCCGTGCCGGAGAATAACCCGCCGCCGCCCGGCCCTTTTGATCGGCCCCCCTCGGTCGGCGGCGAGGTCGGGGCTTACAAGTCCGCGCGCACACGGCGCACCGCCCCGCGCGCGCCTTCGTTGCCGAAGATCGGCACGCCGCCCCCCGACGCGAAGCTCCCCGTCAAGCCCGCCGAGCCGGAGGTCAAGCAGCGCACGGACATGGACTGGACGGCCGAAAAGGAGTGGGCGAAGTTTAAGAAGCCGGGCGCGAAGCAGGAGGGAGGCGCAAAGAAGGAGGGCGGGGCGAAAGAGGAGGGCACGAAAGAGAAGCCTGCGGCGGAAGAGAAGAAGCAGCAGCCGGCCGTCGAGCAAGGCGCTGAGAAGAAGGACGGTGAGGCCGTGAAGAAGCCCGCGGCAGACGGCAAGGAAGCCGCGACGAAGGAGAGTAGAGACGAACCCGTGGGGGAGGCCGAGGCGGTCGCCTGGTAGGGCGTTGATGGCTTGAGGGAACGTTGATGAATGCCGCCCGGGCTCGGTCGAGTGACACGCGCGAGGAAAAGCTTATGAGAAACCCATTCAGAGATGCGCCCTACGACGTGCTGCCTCCGCCCTTCGACCACGCACCGGCGGCCGACGGCGTGCGCCCCAACTCCGCCGTGCTGAGTCTCGTGCAGGGGCAGGTGCGCGCGCTGCTCGAATCCAGTCCGAACTTCCATGAGCTTGAGCCGGCGCACAAGCAACGGATGTATCAAGACCTCGTCAAGATCGCTTCCTACACGGCGGCGCTCGTCCGCGACGACTGGAAAATTTCCAAGCATCTCGGCCAGACGCCCGTGCTGCGCGAGCAGACCTTCCTCGCCCCCTTGGCTCAGTCGGCGGGGGCCGCGGCGCTCGGCGACGACATGGCGGGCGGCAGGGGTGCGGGCGGGCCGCTCGCGCGAGCGGCCGCGGAAGAGAAGACCGCCTCGAACGAGTTCAGCCCGCGCGCCGCCAGCCAGGTCGCGACCATCACGCGCGACACCATCAACGCCATCGCCTTCCCGACCTTCGTCGCAGACCTCATCAAGGGGACGTTTCAGGCCATCGTCAACGCCTCGATTCAGCAGATGGAAGCCTACGGCAATCTGCTGGCGAACGTCGCCAAGACGGTCGATCAGTTCATGGCCGACAACATCACCGACAATCAGGCGCGCGACAACCTCGTGGCGCGCTACCCCAACCACTTCCGCATCGAGGCGGACGACAAGTCGGCCCGCGTGCGCGTGCTCGACGGCGCCGACGACAAGGCGAAGCCCGACTTCAAGACGGACCTCGGCGTGGCGGAAGACGTGAGCCTCGACGACGACTCGGCCGAAGAGAAGCTCGTCCCGGCCGCCCGGCGAAGCCTCGCGCAGCAGCGCCACCAGTTGCTCTCGACGATGATGCTGATGGGCATCAACCGCATCGTCGTCACCAGTGGGCGCATCCGCGCGACGATGGGCTTCCACATCGACGCGCGCGACCACGGCGACGTGGCGACGGCGAGCCAGTTCGACACGGCGCACGAGGTCAAGACGAGCGGGAGTTTCGGCGGCGGCCTCGCGGGCTTTCTCGGCGGGCCGAGCGGCAGCATCGAGACGCGCCACTCCATCGCCTACGTCACCTCGACGAAGAAGAACAGCTCCGACGAGATTAACGTCAACGCCGATCTGACCGGTGAGGTGGACTTGAAGTTCAAGAGCGACTACTTCCCGATGGAGCGCTTCGCCAACCCGCAACTGATGTCGCTCATCATGGGCAACACGCCCAACCCGGCCGCCAACACGCCCGTCAGCTCGGCGGGCGGCGACGGCCAGAAGCAGGGCGGCGGCGGCGGCACGGCCTGACGAGCATCTCTATCACGCGGGATGGTGAATCATGGCAACGAAAATCCCAATCGTCGTCCTCGACCCCGGCCACGGCGGCACGCAGAAGCTCGGCGGCTCTTCGTCGAACAACGCGACCGGCCCCAACGGCCTGCTTGAGAAGAACCTGACGCTCGACCTCGCGCAGCGCGTCGCACGCTCGCTCGCGGGCCGCGCTCAGGTCATCCTTACGCGCGCGGACGACACGAACCTGTCGCTCGCCGACCGCGCGGCGGTGGCGCGCACGAACAGCGCGCTCCTGTTCCTCTCGATTCACTTGAACGGCTGGCCGAGCGCGCAGGTGGACGGCACAGAGGTCTACGTCGCGCGCGCGGCGAGCGACGTGAGTCGCGGCTTCGCGCAACGCGTGTTGAGCCGTCTGCTCGCCGTGACGCAGGTCTCGAACCGCGGCGTGAAGGGGCAGGACTTCGGCGTGCTGCTGCCCGCGCGCCACGCGAAGGGCACGGCGGTCTGTCTGGCCGAAGTGGCGTTTCTGACGAACCCCGCGCAGGCGCGGCGGCTCGAAGGCGAAGAGTACCGGCAGGCCATCGCGGGCGCGCTCGTTGACGCCGTCAGTCAATACCTGCCCGAAGAGCATTACCTGCACCAGGACGCCGCGCGCCCCGACAGGCGCATCCCGCCGCCCGTCACCCTCGGCCTCGCGACCTTGCCGCACGCCTATTGGGTAGGCGCGCAGAGTTACACCGGCGCGCCAGCGGGCGCGCTCGACAGCCGCATACGCTTCGTGCTCGGCGACAGCGTCGGGCGCGGCGGCAAGAACAAAGGCGACGACATAGGGGCGCTCAAGGAGCGCCTCGTCGAACTCGGCCTCAACTGGCTGAAGCCCGACCGCAGCGTTGACGCCGACACCATCGACGCGATCAATCTCATCCAATCCGTCGTCGGCGGCCACGCGGACGAACGCGTCACGGGCGACGGGCTGGTCAGCGTGCCCGGCCAGACCTACCGCTGGCTGCAAGCTTCGAACGCCCCGCGCTGGCAACTGATGCCGGCCGGCTCGCCCGCCGAGGGCTTCGATAACGTGGAGTTGACCGACACGGGCGATAACCACGACTTCGGGACGAAGTGGATGGCCGATTCGCTCAAGGCCGCCGCCGCACATTACCGCGACAACTTTCTGAACACGCACCCGAAGTCAACGCTCATGACCATCAACGACGTGAGCCTGCCGCGCGGCGGCGACACGCCCGACCACCACGGCCACGAGCGGGGCATGGCCTGCGACCTGCGCCTGCCGCGCACCGACGGCACCGCGCCCGGCGCGACCAAATTCAACCACCCCAAATACGATCAGGCGGCCGCGCGCGCGATGCTGCAAGCCCTGCGCGCGCAGCCGCTCCACTCGCACATCTTCTTCAACGACCCCGTGCTCGTCGGCGAGGGCCTCTGTCACAAGCCGAGTCCGACTGACCACGTGCACGACGACCACATTCACTTCGCCATCAAGCCGCCGGAGCAGGGCGGCGTCGAGTTGATCGACGTGCGCCCCGGCGCGGACGCCGCCGGCCTCGCGAGTTTCTCTTCGTGGGAATCGCCCGCCGCCCGCGTGCTACAGAACGGCTCGCCGCCCGCCTGCGGGAACAACGCGAGCATTACGGCGGGCGAGATTTACGACGACTGCAAGCTCTTGGTTAATCACCCCACCCTGTCGCACGGCAAAGTCACCCCGAACCTTTTCTTGCGCTGGAATTTCATCCCCGCGGGGGCGTGCCAGATGGACATCGTCGTCCACTTCCACGGCTACGCCCTCGGAGTCCCGAAGCCGGCGGAGATGAACGTCGGAGAGATTGTGCCCATCAGCGGGTTGGACTTCGTCAACCGCGCGACGCCCGACGCGGCGCCCGTGCGCCAGGGTCGCCCGACGCTCTGCATCCTGCCGCTCGGGCGCAACGCCCCGGTCGCGGGAAGGCCCGACCGGTTTGACTTCCCGTTCTTCACCTCGGGGAATAATCCGGGCGGTCTGCAGCAGGTCATCGACTACTCGCTCGGCCTCCTCGCCAAGCGTTACGGCGTGACGTTCAGCCAGCGCCGTCTCATCCTCACGGCGCATTCGGGGGGCGGCGCGGCGGTCGCGAGCGTGCTCGACCACCGCGTGAGCAGCACCGACCCGCGGCGGCGCTACACCGTCCATCAGGTTCACCTCTTCGACGCCGTCTACGGTCAGGAGAAGACCTTCGCCGACTGGGCGCTCGAACGCATGAAGGCGGACGAAGACGCGAACCTCTCGGCAGGACAGATGCCCGCGCGCGGCGGCGCTCTGCGCGTGCTCTACCTACCCTGTTCGGCGGGCGTCTGGAGCTTCGACAAGGAGAAGGGGCAATGCGTGAAGCACGGCGAGACGGAGACGCATAGCCGCAACATCCAGTTGGCGCTCGACCGCATCCCGGCCCCTCCGTTCCTGCGCGACTGGTACAGGGTCGAACAGGTCTCCGGCATTCAGCACATGAATATCCCGGCCGCGTTCGGCTCACAGCTTCTCGGCCGCGCCGGGGCCGGGCTTGAGCCGGCGCAGGCCGTCAGCA
This sequence comes from Pyrinomonadaceae bacterium, assembly GCA_045807865.1. Taxonomy (GTDB): domain Bacteria; phylum Acidobacteriota; class Blastocatellia; order Pyrinomonadales; family Pyrinomonadaceae; genus QHXN01. The sequence continues at coordinate 402 of JBJMGP010000005.1, read as the reverse complement.
TCCCGACTTCGCCGCCGGCCTGCTGCAAGGGTTGGCCGAAGGACTGCGCTGCACCCTCGACGTGCAGAGGGATGCCGGCGTCGCCGGCCGGCGCGGGCGCGGGGCGTTGAACGGAAGTGACGGACACACACAGGGGATAGACCGCAACGGCCGCGCTGCCGCCGACGCGACAGACGTTGCCGGAAGAGAGACCGGCGGCGGGTTAAGAGGTCAAGAATCTCGAAAGCGAAAGAAGGTGCTCCATGGCAGCCAGAGTTATTCCCCCGGTCGTCGTCCTCGACCCCGGCCACGGCGGCGAGACGGCGGTCGGCGGCTCGTCGCCGAACAACGCCACGGGGCCGAACAAGCTGCTCGAAAAAAACCTGACGCTCGACCTCGCGCGGCGGGTGCAGAAAATCCTAG
>JBJMGP010000004.1:0-7964 GCA_045807865.1 Pyrinomonadaceae bacterium | reverse complement strand
CGTTATGGCTAAGCAAGACCTGAACAAGTTCCGGAACATCGGCATCATGGCCCACATCGATGCCGGCAAGACCACGACCACCGAGCGCGTGCTCTTCTACACGGGCGTCTCGCACAAGATCGGCGAGGTGCACGAGGGCACCGCCACGATGGACTGGATGGAGCAGGAGCAGGAGCGCGGCATCACGATCACGTCGGCCGCCACCACCTGCTTCTGGAAGCGCTCCGGCGTCGAGCACCGCATCAACATCATCGACACGCCCGGCCACGTGGACTTCACGATGGAGGTCGAGCGCAGCCTGCGCGTCCTCGACGGCGCGGTCGCCGTCTTCGACGGCGTCGCCGGCGTCGAGCCGCAGTCCGAGACCGTCTGGCGCCAGGCCGACAAGTACGGCGTCCCGCGCATCTGCTTCATCAACAAGCTCGACCGCGCCGGCGCCTCCTTCGACCGCTCGTTCCAGTCGATCATCGACCGCCTCGGCGCGAACCCCGTCGCCTTGCAGATTCCCATCGGCCTCGAAGACCAGTTCAAGGGCGTCGTCGATCTCATCACGATGAAGGCGCTCATCTGGAACGACGAGTCGAAGGGCGCGCAGTACGACACGACGGAGATTCCCGAAGACCTCAAAGAGCGCGCGCAGGAGATGCGCCACAAGCTGCTCGAAGCGGCCGCCGAGGCCGACGAGGAGTTGATGGAGCAGTACCTCGAAGACGAGGGCGCCTCGTTCACCGAGGCGCAGATTCGCGCGGCGCTGCGCAAGGGCACCATCGCCATCAAGCTCGTCCCCGTCGTCACCGGCTCCGCCTTCAAGAACAAGGGCGTGCAGACGCTGCTCGACGCGGTCGTTGACTACCTGCCCAGCCCGCTCGACATCCCGCCGATCGAGGGCGTCAACCCGAGGACGGGCGAGACCGAGGCGCGGCCCCCCGACGCGTCGGAGCCCTTCTCCGGCCTCGTCTTCAAGATCATGGCCGACAAGCACCTCGGCCAGCTCTCGTTCGTGCGCATCTACTCGGGCACGGTCAAGGGCGGCTCCTACGCCTACAACTCGGTCAAGGGGACGAAGGAGCGCGTGGGCCGTCTGCTGCGGATGCACGCCAACAAGCGCGAGGACATCGAAGAGGCGTCGGCTGGCGAGATCATCGCCATCGGCGGCATGAAGCAGGTCACGACCGGCGACACCGTCTGCGACGAGAACAAGCCCATCGTGTTAGAGGCGATGGAGTTCCCGGCGCCCGTCATCCGCGTCGCCGTCGAGCCCAAGACCCGCGCCGACCAGGACAAGCTCGGCACGGCCTTGAGCAGGCTCGCGCAGGAAGACCCCAGCTTCAACGTCTCGACCGACCAGGAGACCGGCCAGACCATCATCGCCGGCATGGGCGAGCTGCACCTGGAGATCATCGTCGACCGCATGAAGCGCGAGTTCGGCGTCGAGGCGAACGTCGGCAAGCCGCAGGTCGCCTACCGCGAGACCATCACGATCCCCGCGAAGGGCGTCGAGCGCTACAAGCGCCAGACCGGCGGCCGCGGCCAGTACGGCCACGCCGAGCTGGAGATCGCGCCCGCGCCGGGCGAGGGCTTCGTCTTCGAGAACAAGATCACCGGCGGCGCCATCCCGCGCGAGTTCATCAAGCCCATCGAGGAGGGCGTCCGCGACGCGATGGAGCGCGGCTTCCTCGCCGGCTACGAGCTGGTCGACATCAAGGTCGAGCTGGTCTTCGGCTCGTACCACGAGGTTGACTCGGACGAGCGCTCGTTCCACATCGCCGGCTCGCTCGCGTTCCAGGACGCGGTCAAGAAGGCGAAGCCGGTGCTGCTGGAGCCGATCATGCGCGTCGAGGTCGTCACGCCCGAGGAGTACATGGGCTCGGTCAACGGCGACCTGAACCGGCGCCGCGGCCAGATCGAGAAGATGGAGCCGCGCCCCGGCGGCGCGCAGGTCGTCACGGCCTACGTCCCGCTCTCCGAGATGTTCGGCTACACCACCGACCTGCGCTCGATGACGCAGGGCCGCGCCACCTCGACGATGCACTTCGAGCGCTATGAAGCGGCGCCCCGGAACATCGCCGAAGAGGTGATCGCGAAGGTGCAGGGCGTCACGAAGTAGTGACGGAAGTACAAGGCGGGTCGCCTCTCTCGCTTGCAGGCTGCGGCGACCCAGACGAACAAGAGATAGACAAACACATTCGTTAGGAGCGAGAGAGAAACATGGCGAAGGAGAAGTTTGACCGGTCGAAGCCGCACGTCAACATCGGGACGATCGGGCACGTGGATCACGGGAAGACGACCTTGACGGCGGCGATCACGAAGGTGCTGGCCAAGCACAACCCGAAGATCACGGTCCGGGCGTTCGACTCCATCGACAACGCGCCGGAGGAGAAGGCCCGAGGCATCACCATCGCGACGGCGCACGTCGAGTACGAGACGCCGAACCGCCACTACGCGCACGTCGACTGCCCCGGCCACGCCGACTACGTCAAGAACATGATTACGGGGGCGGCCCAGATGGACGGGGCGATCCTGGTCGTGGCCGCGACCGACGGGCCGATGCCGCAGACCCGCGAGCACATCCTCCTGGCCCGCCAGGTGGGGGTGCCCGCGATGGTCGTCTTCATGAACAAGGTGGACGCCGTCGACGACGAGGAGCTCTTAGACCTGGTCGAGTTGGAGGTGAGGGAGCTTTTGTCGGCCTACGAGTTCCCGGGCGACGACATCCCGGTGGTGCGCGGGTCGGCCCTGGGGGCCTTGAACGGCGAGGCGGAGTGGGAGAAGACGGTCGATAAGCTGATGGAAGAGGTTGACCGCTACATCCCGACGCCGGCCAGGGACACGGAGAAGCCCTTCCTGATGCCGGTCGAGGACATCTTCACGATTCAGGGCCGGGGCACGGTGGCCACTGGCCGTATCGAGCGCGGGAAGGTGAAGGTCAACGAGCAGGTGGAGATCATCGGCATCCGGGACACGCGGACGACGGTGGTGACGGGCGTGGAGATGTTCAAGAAGCTGCTGGACGAGGGGACGGCGGGCGATAACGTGGGGCTGCTGCTGAGAGGCGTCGAGCGCAAGGACGTGGAGCGGGGGCAGGTCATCGCGAAGCCCGGGAGCATCACGCCGCACACGAAGTTCAAGGCGGAGGCCTACGTCCTGACGAAGGAGGAGGGGGGCAGGCACACGCCGTTTTTTACGGGCTACCGGCCGCAGTTCTACTTCCGGACGACGGACGTGACGGGTGTGGCGCACCTGCCGGAGGGGGTGGAGATGGTGATGCCCGGGGACAACGTGGCGATGGAGATCGAGCTGATCACGCCGATTGCGTTGGAGAAGGGGCTGCGCTTCGCCATCCGCGAGGGGGGCCGGACGGTCGGCGCCGGCACCGTCTCCGACATCGTCGAGTAGTCGAAGTCAAACGGCCCCCGGCCGAAGACAAAAGCCGGGGGCCGCAGTTTGAATGCTGAAAGCTGGCCGCTGAAGGCTGAAAGAAAGACATGTTGAACGAGAAGATCAGAATCAGACTCAAGGCGTACGACCACCGCGTGCTCGACCAGTCCACGTCGGAGATCGTCGAGACGGCCAAGCGCACGGGCGCGCGTGTGGCGGGGCCGATCCCGCTCCCCACTTCGAAGAACAAGTGGACGGTGCTGCGCTCGCCCCACGTCGATAAGAAGTCGCGCGAGCAGTTCGAGATTCGCACGCACAAGCGTCTGATGGACATCCTCGACCCGACGCCGCAGACCGTGGACGCGCTGATGAAGCTCGACCTCCCCGCGGGCGTCGACGTCGAGATCAAGGCTTTCGGCCGTAGCTAAAGACCGTAAACGGTAAACGGTAAATCGTGACGAGTAAGAACAGGCTTTCGCCTGTCACGGTTCACGGTTTACGGTTCACGAGAGGTTGTTGTGATGATTAACGGAATCATCGGTAAGAAGGTCGGGATGACGCAGCTCTTCGCCGCCGACGGGACGGTCACGCCCGTCACCGTGATTAAGGCCGGCCCCTGCGTCGTCGTGCAGAAGAAGTCGGCCGCGGGTCGCGACGGCTACGACGCCGTCCAGCTCGGGTTGGTGGAAGACCGCCCCGTCAAGCTCAAGAACGTGACCAAGCCGATGCAGGGTCACTTCGAGAAGACCGGCGCGGGCGTGCCCCCGACGCGCGTCCTCAAAGAGATTCGTCTCACGGACGGCTCGGAGGTCAACGTCGGCGACAAGGTGCTCGTCGATCAGTTCGCCGAGGGCGACTCGGTTGAGCTGGTCGGCAAGTCGAAGGGGCGGGGCTTCCAGGGCACCATCAAGCGCCACCACTTCAACCGCGGCCCCGAGAGCCACGGCTCGATGAACGTGCGCCGCCCCGGCTCCATCGGCCAGTCGGCGTATCCTTCGCGCGTCATCAAGGGCACGCGCTCGTCGGGCCACATGGGCGACGCACGGGTCACGCTCAAGGGCCTGACGGTCGCGCGCGTGGACGTGGAGAACAACCTGCTCATGGTGCGCGGCTCGGTGCCCGGCGCCAACGGCAGCGTCGTCGTCGTCAAGAAGGCGATTAAGAAGTAGACCGTAAACCGTAAACGGTGACGAGAAAGCACGGCTTATTAACTTGTCACGGTTTACCGTTCACGGTTCACGCGAACGGAGTGAGTGAAATGCCTACCGTTAAGGTGCGCAACCTGAAGAACGAAGAGGTCGGCGACCTCGAACTGTCGGACGCCGTCTTCGGCGCCGAGCTGAACGAGGCGCTGATCCACTCGGCCGTCAAGGCCCACCTCGCTGGTGCCCGCCAGGGCACCGTGGGGACGAAGACCCGCGGCGACGTTTCGGGGTCGGGCAAGAAGCTCTGGAAGCAGAAGGGGACGGGCCGCGCGCGCATCGCGTCGATCCGCTCGCCGCTGTGGAAGGGCGGCGGCAACGTCCACGGGCCGCAGGCGCGCGACTGGTCGCAGCCCCTGCCGAAGAAGATGCGCCGCGGCGCCCTGCGCTCGGCCCTCTCCGAACGTTTGCGCGAGGGCAACCTCGTCGTCGTCGACGAGCTGGTCTTCGGCCAGCCGAAGACGAAAGAGTTTATCGGCGCGCTGTCGGCGCTCGGGCTCGACGGGAAGACCCTGATCGTGGACAGCATCGACAACGACAACCTCGTGCTCGCCTCGCGCAACGTCAAGGCGGCGAAGGTCGTCGGCCCCTACGGCGTCAACATCTACGACGTGCTCTACCACGAGAAGCTCGTGATGACGCGCTCGGCCGTCGAGGCCCTCCAGGCGCAGCTCGGCCCCGACAAGAAGGCCGCCGCGGGCGAGGCCGTAGAGAACACGCAGGAAGAGGAGGCGGCGTAGAACGATGAGAACGATCTGGGACATCATCAAGGCGCCGGTCATCACCGAGAAGGCGCTCGTCGCCAAGGAAGAGTCGCAGGACGGCCGCCAGCTCCTGACCTTCCGCGTGGACGTGAAGGCGACCAAGCCGGAGATCAAGTCGGCCGTCGAGCGCATCTTCAACGTCCAGGTGGACACGGTGCGCACGATCAACTACATGGGCAAGAAGGCGCGGCGCGGCCGCTTCGAGGGGCGCAAGCCCTCCTGGAAGAAGGCCTACGTCACGCTCAAGTCGGGCCAGGCGCCGTTCGACTACGGCGAGAACATCTAGGATTGATTCATTGCTCGGTCTGCTCATTGAGTCAAGGAACAGATCGGACAATGGGTAAATAAGATTATGGGCATCAAGAAACTGACACCGACATCGCCGTCGCGCCGGTACCAGACGTACCTGACGCGCGACGAGTTGACGCCGGGCGCCGAGCCCGAGAAGTCGCTGCTTGAGAAGAAGACGCGCATCTCTGGCCGCAACAACGACGGCCACATCACGGTGCGCCGGCGCGGCGGCGGCCACAAGCGCCACTACCGGATCGTGGACTTCAAGCGCGACAAGTCGGGCGTGCCCGGCCGCGTCACGCAGATCGAGTACGACCCGAACCGCTCGGCGCACATCGCGCTCATCACCTACCTCGACGGCGAGAAGCGCTACATCATCTCGCCCGCGGGTCTGGAAGTGGGCAAGACCGTGATGAGCGGCCCCGAGGCGGACATCCTGCCCGGGAACGCCCTGCCGATCCGGAACATTCCGCTCGGCACGCAGATTCACAACATCGAGCTGCGCCCCGGCAAGGGCGGCCAGCTCGTCCGCTCGGCCGGCGGCTTCGCGCAGCTCGTCGCCAAGGAGGGCGACCACGCGCAGGTGCGCATGCCCTCGGGTGAAGTGCGCCGCGTGCCGGTCGTCTGCTACGCGACCGTCGGGCAGGTCGGGAACGTCGAGCACGAGAACGTCTCGTACGGCAAGGCCGGCCGCTCGCGCTGGAAGGGCATCCGCCCGTCGGTGCGCGGCGTCGCGATGAACCCCGTGGATCACCCGCACGGCGGCGGCGAGGGCAAGACCTCGGGCGGCCGTCACCCGGTGACGCCCTGGGGCCAGCCGACGCGCGGCTACAAGACGCGCAAGAACAAGCGCACGTCGCACATGATCGTCCGCGACCGCCGCGTGAAGTAGGACTTTTAAGGATAGAGGGAAGAGATGGCACGTTCAGTCAAAAAAGGGCCGTTCATCGACAGGCACCTGGAGAAGAAGGTCGAGGAGGTGCGCTCGGGCGCGTCCCGCCCGCCCGCGATCAAGACGTGGTCGCGCCGCTCGACCATCACGCCCGACTTCGTCGGCCTGACCTTCGGCGTCCACAACGGCAAGCGCCACATCCCCGTCTACGTGACGGAGAACATGGTCGGCCACAAGCTCGGCGAGTTCGCCCCGACGCGCACCTTCAAGGGGCACGCGGGCACGAAGGCGGAGAAGTCTTCGAAGCCGGCGGGTAGATAAGTACTTGAAGTTAAGTACTGAGGTTGAGAGATGGAAGCGATAGCGAGTGCAAAATACCTCCGCGGGTCGGCGCAGAAGGCGCGACTCGTGGTTGACATGATTCGCGGCAAGCGCGTGGGCGAGGCGTTGGCGATCCTTCAGTTCACCAACAAGCGCGCCGCCGGCCACATCGAGAAGTGCCTGCGCTCGGCCATCGCCAACGCGACCGAGAAGGCCGAGCGGCAGAACGTCGCCGTGGACCCGGACGAGCTCATCGTCAAGACGGCCTTCGTGGACATGGGGCCGACCAAGCACCGCCGCCGCGTCCGCCCCGCCCCGCAGGGTCGCGCCTACCGCGAGCAGCGCCACTTCTGTCACGTGACCGTGCAGGTCTCGACCGGGCAGGAAGAGGCGCCCGCCAAGGGCAAGGGCAAGAACGCGAAGGCCGCCGCCGAGGCCGCGCCGAAGGGCAAGGCCGCGGGCAAGGGCGGCGCGCAGAAGGCCGCGGGCGCCGGTGCGGAGAAGAAGGCCGCGCCGAAGCGCGCCTCGCAGAAGGCCGAAGCGGCTCCGGCCGAGACGGCACAGGCGGAAGAGTCCGCGACTCAGGAATAGAAGCTTAGGAGAAGATTGTGGGTCAGAAAGTTCATCCGTACGGCTTTCGCCTCGGCTACAACAAGGATTGGCACTCGCACTGGTTCGCGAAGAAGCAGTACGGCGACCACCTCCTTGAAGACCTCAAGCTCAAGGCGCAGATGAAGGGTCGCTTCCAGGGCGCGGGCGTCTCGCACGTGGACGTGGAGCGCGCGGCCAACCGCCTCAAGCTCATCATCTACACCTCGCGCCCGGGCATCATCATCGGCCGCAAGGGCGCCGAGATCGACAAGCTCAAGGCCGACATCTCCGCGCGCACGGGCAAGGAAGTGCTCGTCTCCATCCAGGAGATACACAAGCCCGAGCTGAACGCGCAGCTCCAGGCCGAGAAGATGGCCGCGCAGCTTGAGAAGCGCATCGCCTTCCGACGCGCCATGCGCAAGACCGTGGAAGAGACGCTGCGCTTCGGCGGGCAGGGCATCAAGGTCAGGGTCGCGGGCCGCTTGAACGGCGCCGAGATCGCGCGAACCGAGTGGCACTTGCAGG
>JBJMGP010000003.1:0-46523 GCA_045807865.1 Pyrinomonadaceae bacterium | reverse complement strand
TGGCCGTCCGCCCTCTCAGGCCGGCTACAGATCGAAGCCTTGGTAGGCCGTTACCCTGCCAACTAGCTAATCTGCCGCAGGCTCCTCTCTAGGCGCGAGGTCTTACGATCCCCCGCTTTAACAACTGTCACCATGTGGTGCCGCTGCATTATGCGGTATTAGCAGCCGTTTCCGACTGTTATTCCCCACCCAGAGGTAGATTACCTACGTGTTACTCACCCGTGCGCCACTCTACTCGGCCCCCGAAGGGGCCTTTCGCGTTCGACTTGCATGTCTGAGGCACGCCGCCAGCGTTGATTCTGAGCCAGGATCAAACTCTCGTTTGTATCTCTGGAACATTATCGAAACTGGTTAATGTATCCGATAATGACTCTTTCGAGTTTTGAAGCAGAGCTTTATCGCTCCGCATCGCTCTCAAAGGTCATCTCTTGGGACACGCTCTATCTAGTTTTCAAAGATCGCTTCTTGCTTCAACCGAAGCCTGACTTAGATGCTCAGGATTCGTTCCGGTTGCCCTCAGCCGACGTTTTGTCGTCTCAAGGAAACGGTGACTTTACCGTAAGTCACGAACCTTGTCAAGCGAGCCCCGCAACTTTTTCAATTGCGATTGCGGCGTGGGCTTTTCCGCCCGGCCGCAGCGTCTCACGCAAGCTCAATTCTCAAAGGCGAAGGAGTTAGATGCGTCAGTTACGACGCAGTTGCCCAACGCTTTTAAGGTTATGAGCAGGAGTGCCGGCTTATCTCAGCCGATGAAACAGCCGCTCTCTTTCGACAGTCCTGAAAGAGAAGCGGCTCGTCAAACGCGCTCTTTGTGACCTGGATGTCAACCGCCTTGTCTCAAGGCAAGGAGGCATTATAGATATTTCATTTTGTTTGTCAACCGGCCCCCGGGATTATTTTAAGAGCCCGAGCGGCCGAGGCAGCCGGCGGCCATATTTCCGTCGAATTTGCCCTGAAAAAGGGCCAATTCAGCTGGACGTCGGCTGCCGCCCGCCTCAGCGCAGTTCGATATGATAGTGGTTGCCCTCGACGACGACCCGCCCGCCTACTTGCGAGACGGCCGTTCTCAAAGAGGCCAGATTCGTCGTCCGCTTCCTCACGTCGATGGCGTTGCTGAGCAGATGGTTCGAGATGAACCTCCCGCGCTTCATCTGCGCCTCGATGGTCTTTTGCAACTCCGCCACGGCGACCGTAGGATTGCCTTTGTTCGCCCGGTAGACGTTCAGCAGCTCGTCGATGAGGGTCTTGTTCTTGTAGAGGTTCCTGACGCTGGTCTCGCCCTCGGTGACTATCTTGTCGAACATCGCCTTGGACTGGCGGTCGGGCGGGCGGTAACCGCTGGTGATAATCAGGCCGTTGCCGGTGATCGCGAAATAATGGTTCGCGAGGTTAGCGACCTTCTCCTGTAAGCCGGCGGTCATGAGGATGCTGCTCGCCACTGTAAAATGCTCGCCGTCGCGCGCGGTGAAGACGCCGGAGGCGCTCGTCGGCGTGCTGGTCGCGATCTGATTGAACAGGGCCCTGTATGTCTTGGCCTCGACGACCCCGCTCGCGGACAACTTGTTGTCCGCCTGGAACTGCTTGACCGCGGCCTCAGTCTGCCCGCCGAAGATGCCGGAGCCGGTGTTGACCTGCTTCTGCGTCATAAAACCCAGCTCGACCAGGCGGGTCTGGATCGCCTTCACGAGCTGCGTATTGGTATTCCCCTTGGCGATGCCGCTCTGAATATCTTCGAGCGCCTTCCGCTCCACATCCCCGAACTTCCCGGTCGCCGTCAAGCCCAGGTGTTGCTGAAAAGCGCTGACGGCCGCCTCGGTTTTCGGGCCGAAGGTTCCGTGGAAATTACCTATCTGATCCAGAGTCATGTACCCGAGTGTCACGAGGGCGTCCTGTAAAAGCCCGACGGCCTCGCTCAGGCTTCCCTTCTCCAGCGCGATGCTGACGGGGACACCCTCGGCCGTAATGGGCAAGGTGGCGACCGTGGGGGAGGTGGGGGGCGTGGCCGGAGCGGCGGGGAAGAGTGCGAGGCCGGTTGCCTCGTCCATCAGGCCGGTCTCTTCGAGTTTGTTCTTCTTCTGGAAGGCCGCGAGGGCCTTGGAAGTGTTGCCACCCCACCTCCCGTCGGCGAAGCCGTTCTTGGCGGCTGCGGGAACGACTCCGACCTCAAGCAGACGCCGCTGGACGGCCTTCACGCCGCCGAACATGCGCGCCGCGACGGGGGTCGCCGCCTCGCGGGCGGTGATGATACCGTCGTCGTTCCAGTCGAGCGGGTTGAGTTTGTAGGCGGCCGTGCCGGCCTTGAAGAGAATCGCGTCGGGCTTCTTCGGCGAGCCGGAGAGGATCGAGGTGTAGACGGCTTCGAGCGTGCCAAGCCGGCCCTTGAAAGGCTCGAAGTATTTTTCCACGAACGCGAGCTGCGCCACCGCGGACATCCTGGCCAGCTTGTCGGTCGTCGTGCCGAGGTTCAGAGCGGTGCTCTTGAGAAACTGAATCAGGCCGGTCGCGCCGATGCCGTTCTGGATAGAGGGATCGAAGCGGCCGCCTGTTTCGAAGCTCATCGCGGCGAGGACGTATTCGGGCTTCGTTCCCAGACGCTCTGCCATCTGCTCGACGGCGTCGATGAATTCGGTGGTGACGCTGGCGTTGCCTTGCACGCCTTCGATGCGTGAGTAGTCGAACTTCGCGGCCATGAAGAGTCTCCTTCGGGAAGATTAGGTAAGACCGTTTGTGCCGTCTGCGCAGGCGGGTGCTCCGCCTGCCCATTGCGCGAGGAAGATTTACTTATCGGGCTACTTGGGCTTGTTCGCCCTGGGTATTTCGCCGAGCGCTTCGACCTTCAGCAGCCCGCGCTCGTTGATGTAGGTCTTGAACTTCACGTCTTGCGGTTCGCCCGCGCCCTGCACGCGAATCGTGAAGGTCTTCGTGTCGCCCTTCCCCTCGACGCGCAGCGGCAGGAAGCCGTTAACGTCGGGGCTGCGGTAGGCCGTGTAGTGCTCCTGCCTGTCCTTGTCGTAGCCGAGGACATAGACGCGGTCGAAGTCGGAAGTGTCGGTGCCCGCAGGGTTGTTCACGCTGCTCTTCTCAAGAATGACCCACGCGCCGGGGCGCGTCTCGCGCGTCTCCTTGGCCGCGTCCTTGTCCTTCGTGCTCGGCTGTTGCGCGGCCGACTCGTCGCCGTCGAGCCTCTGCCAGGCGACGAACTCGCGGCCCGTCCGGTAGAAGATGATGTCGCTCGGGACGGTCAGCTCGACCTGTTTGCCGAAGACCCAGCCGGCCGGCGCGGGCGAGACAGAGGGCGGGAGCCGCACCTTATACCAGAGCTCGTCAGTATCCTCGGGCTCCTTCTCCTCCTCCTTCTTGCCGCGCCGGGAGCCGCCGGGCTGTGCCGTGCCGGCCTTGGGCACGTCGTCGCTCTCGGTCGCCTCCTGCGACTTCGGGCGCGGCACGCGCTTCCAGCCCATGATGTCGAAGCGCGAGCCGGTTTCGAGCTTGAAGAGGATATTGTCGTTGCCGGTGCGGTCGGGCGAGAAACGGATGTTGGTGCTGGCGCGGAGCTGGCCGGCGGCCTGCGGGGGGATGTCCCCGTCCTCGCGCGCCAGGCGCCGCGAGCGCTCGATCATCTCGTGCGAGATGACGTTGCGCGCCTCGATCCAGCCCTCGACGGGCTCGGCGTCGCGCGTGCGGACGTGGAGCCAGCGCTCGCCCGTGTCGGGCACCGTGACCGAGTCCATGATGTCGAGCTCGTCGCCGCGCACGACCTCCTTCAAGTCCGCGGCGACGACCGCGGACGAACTCCTCACCTGCGCCCGGCGGGCGATGACGGCGCCGACCTCCTCTTTGCCGGCGAGCGTGCTGCAAGCACAAGAGATGAATAAGAGCAGGAGGGTCGCGAGAAACTTTATGGACTTCATTCTGGGTCGAAGTGTTTCAAGGTCTGGAACCGGCGGAGCAGAAACGCCGTCGAAAGGGCGCGGGAGACGGCCGCCTGTCTGTTGTCTACTGCGACGAGCTTTTTCGCAAACGCTCGTGGAGCCTGCGCGACTCCGCGTCCGGGCGCTCATTGTAACCCAACTTGCGGAGTAATTCCCGCTGCGCCGTGCCGAGAGACTCGGAGACGCCGACGTGCGTGCGCGCGCCGCCCGGCTCGACCCTCAGGCCGAAGGGCTCGATCAGCGGCGGCAGCGTCAACTGCGCGCTCCCCTCGACATAGCGCTCGACTAAAGCGCGCGTGCCCGGCGTCGAGCCAAGTATTTGAACGACCGCGGTGTTGCCGTCCGCCGGCGGGTTGCCGCGCGCGTGGCGGCGGAACAGCTCGCGATAGACATCCGCGAGCGAGTTCTTGCCGCGCGTCTCCAGCATGAGCGTGAGGTCGTAGAGGAACGCGACGAGAAGTCCCTTGTGGTAGACGAGCGCGCCGCTGCCGGCGGCGAATCGCCGCTGCGAAGCCTCCGGGAGCGACACCTCGCGCTGGCCGCGTGTGCGCACGTAAGAGTCGTAGGCACTCCCTATCGCGTTCAGGTAGTCGTTAAAGGTCAACTGCCCACGCCTCATCCCCGCGCGCAACGCCACGTAGTTGGTGAAGCCTTCATAAAACCAGTCGTACTCGCCTTCGAGCGCGAGCCCGTTCGGCACCCAGAGGTGAAACAGCTCGTGCGTCAGCGCACCGTCGAGCTGCGCCCTGGCGGCGAGCTTGGAGGGCAGGCGGCCGGAGACGAGCACGACCATCGAGCCCCTCGTCTCGGCGCTCCAGAGGTTACCCCCCGCGCCCGCCTGTGGCAGCGGCAGCAGCAGCACGGTCGGACTCTGACGCGGCACGCCGCCCACGGTCTCCTGGTGAAGTTTGAGAATCTCTGCGGCGGAGTCGGCGGCCTCCCCTTCGGTGAAAGCCCAGTCGCCCGCCGTCACGAGCGCGTACCTCAAAGCGCCCGCGCGCCCCTGTAAAACTTTTAAGTCTCGGCCGACGGCGAAGACAGCCCGCTCCGCGTCGGCCACTTCGAACACGCCCGCCGCATTACGAACTTCACTCGTGGCAGCCTTCCAGCCGTCGGGGATGGAGAGTTCGACCTTCGCCGTCTGGAGCGGCACGGGCAGCAGGTCGGCGAGCATGAGCAGGCCGCGGTCGGCCGTCAGCCAGGAGACGTGCGAGGAGTCTGAGACGAAGGCCGGCGGGTCGAGTTTGAAGTCGTATGCGAAGCGCGAGGCCGGACTCGCGGCGGAGAACTCTCCCGGCGCGAGCTTCTTTACGACGACCGCGGCGCCCTCTTCGCCGAACAGTTGAAAGTTCTCGACGCGCTCGGCGAGTCCGGCCGCGCTCCCGTAGAAGTTGCGAATTGACCACGCCGTCGCCGCCTCGGCCCTGCGCCCCTCAATACGCACGCGCGCCGGACTCCCGGGCAAGACCTTTATCTTCACGTCCAACGCCTGCGCCGAGGCTTCGCGCGCTGACAAAAGTAGGAGGGCACAAAAAAGAAGGAGGGCAGCCGTCGATGCGGCTGCCCTCCTCCGTCTGATGACCTGTTGGTTGAACATCGGCGGGAGCATTAAAGCACATCAGCCCCGCCCGGAGCGATGACCGACCCGCTCATCAGAAGTAGCGGATGGTGTAGCTGAAACGCACGCCGCGTCCGATCTCGGGCGCGAGGTCTTTGATGAACGAGAGGTGGTTGCGGTAGAGGCGGTCGCCGAGGTTGAAGGCGCTGACCGAGAAGACCTGCGCGTAGTGCGGGTGCGCGATGGTGTAGGAGCCCGAGAGGTCGAAGAGCGCATAGCCGGCCGTCCGCGTCTCGGTCGGGAAGATGCGATCCTGGTCTTTGACGAAGGTCGCCTCCGGCTTCACGTCGAAAGCCTTGTAGCGCCAGTCTACACCGACGCGCGCGCGCATCGGCGGGATGCGTGGCAGAGGCGTCCCCGTCTCCTTCAACTCCGCGTTGACGTAGTCGTACCCGAGGTTGACCCAGAGGTTCTCGTGCGCGGCGAAGTCGAAACCCAACTCCGTGCCGACGAAGCGGCTGTCCGCCTGGTCGTAGACGGCCTCGATGAGGTTCTCGTTGATCTCGCCCGTCGGCGCGAGGAAGACGAAGTCCTTGATGTTGTAGTAGTAGAAGTTCGCCACGCCGCGCACGCGCTTCGAGTCGTGGCGCAGGGAGAGGTCGAGCCCGTCGTTGCTCTCGCGCCGGAGCAGAGGGTTGCCGATCTCGAAGGTCAGGTTCCCGACGTGCGGCCCGTTGTTGTAAAGCTCTTCGAGCGCGGGCGCGCGGTACGAGTGCGTGTAGTTGGCGACGAAAGCGCCGTCCTGCCACAGACCCACGCGCACGCCGGCCGCGCCGGAGAAGCCCGTGAACGAGCGTTCGAGCGCGCCGTCGGGGTTGTAACCGTTGTGCTCGACGCGCCCGCCGAGCTGGAACTTGACGCGCTCGAACTCGATCTCTTCAAGTCCGAAGACGGCGAAGTTGTCCTGAAGGGTCGGCGGCGCGAGCGCCTCCGCGCCGACCGTGTTGAAATCGCGGTGGAAGCCCGAGAAGCCCCAACTGCCCGAGAAGCGGCCGGTCTTACGCTGGTCGAAGACGCCGCGGTACATCAAGTTCTTGTTGCTGAAGTGCGTGCCGACCTCCGCGCCTTCCAGCTCGTCGTGCGCGTAGTCGCTGTAGTCGAGCGTCAGTTTGAAGCCGTTAACGAACCCGCCGAGGTCGCGCCAGCCGCCGTTGAACTTGAAGTCATTGCGTCGCGCCTTGATGGACACGTCCGACCCCAACTCCTCGCCGCCCGTCTCGAAGAAGGAGGCGAAGGGGATGCCGTAACGGCGCTGGTCGCGGCCGTAGGTGAAGCTGAAGAAGTTCTTGTCATCGTAGTGGCCGACGCCGAGGGTGCCGTTCCCCTCGCGCGTGAAGGACTGCTCGATGCGGCCGATGGGCGTGTTGTAGTCGCCCGTGCGCTGCAACGTCCCGTTGCCCCAGAACATCCACTTGCCCGTCCCGTATTCGAGCCCGCCGCTCCCGCCGCCCTGGTTGTTCGTCGTGCTGCCGACGCCCGTGAAGTAGCCGCGCCAGCCCTCGTGCGCGTAGTCATGTCCCGTGACGGCGTTGACCACGCCGCCCGTCGCGCTGCTGCCGTAGAGCAGTGTCGCAGGGCCTTTGACGACTTCGAGCCGTTCGAGCGAGAGCACGTCAATGGGTTCCGCGTGGTCGGCCGACTGCGAGCCGAGCGAGCCGGTCGAGGCGCCGTCCTGCGTGACGAGCACGCGGTCGCCGCTCAAGCCGCGCACGACGGGGCGCGCCGAGCCCGGGCCGAAGCCGCGCTTGGCGATGCCGGGCTCCTTGTCGAGCACTTCGCCGATGGAGGTGTGCGCCTTCTGCGCGAGACTGAGCGCGTCCACTGTGTTGACGGACTGAAAAGACTCGAAGACGGACTGCTCGCTGCCCGTCGCCGTGACTGTGACCTCCTCCTTGAGGCCGGTCAGTCGCATCGTGAAGTCGAGCGTGGCGGAGCCGCCCGCGGTGACGCTCACCGGCTGCGTCTGGTCGGGGAAGCCCTCCATGTGCGCGAGGATGGTGTAGGTGCCGGGCGGGACGTTCTGGAACTCGTACGTGCCGTCGTCGTTCGTCTCGGTCGAGCGCTTCAACTGGACGAGATTGACGATCACGTTGTGAAGCGGCGTGCCGCCGTCGGCGAGGATGATCTTGCCGCGGATTGAACCGCCGCCCGTTGCCTGCGCTTGACCGTAGAGCCCGCCGGCGAACCCTCCTTCGGCGTGTGCCCGCGCAGGCGCGAAGAATGTCGTGAGTGTAAGTATCGAGACGATGACGAATCTATAACTGCGCATAACCTTTCCCTTCCCCAAACTTCCCAGGGCCGTCGCGTGAACCGGAAAGGGCTCGCGCCCGCAGGCCGCCTTTCAAGGCGACACAGGCACGAGGCTTTAAGCCTTCGCGCGGTTCCAACGGCGATGCAGGCCGCGCCCGGGCCTCACCCGGACACAGACGTGCTCTTTTATGAATGCGGATTGAAGATCAGGACTGGGTCGTGGGAGGCGCGCGCCCCTGCCGGAGCAGCACGGTGCCGGCGCGGGTGGCGGTTTTCTGAAGGGGTTCGTGAACTGGCGCACGGGCGGGCAGCGGGGCGATGACGATGGCCGCCTGCTGTAGGTCTGAGACGAAGTTGCGCTGGAGCCTGCACAGGAGACACTGCTTCTCGTCGCCGCCCAGTGGCGCGCCGCCGGCGCGACCTTCCCCGTTTTGCAGGATGGTCGGCGCGGGAGTCGGGCCGAGTTGCGGGAGGCGGTGGAAGTGCGTGGCGCTGGCGACGAAAGCGTGCGCCGTCAGGGCGAGCAGCAGCAGACCCGCCGCCGACCGCGACCGCATCAACTTCTGCACCTGGCTGCTCAGCTTTTCGCCCAAACCCTCTAGACTTGCCCTTTGTTGAAGAGTCTTGACAGTGAACTATAACACCGAGGTCTGCTTTGATGAAACTCGACCCCGCACACTTTGCCTGGCCCCTGGGCGGGGGAACTTGCCTCGCCTTTTTTGCGTATTTTTAGAGGAAAATGGCAGGCCGAGCCGCTCGATGACGAAAGGCTCGAACGTTGACACGCCAGTTGAAGCGCCGATAGAATGTCTGCCCTACACAAGGGATGGGCGCGCAAACCTCTGGAGGAATCAGCCGTGACTTTGACTTTCATCAAGATCATACTCATCACGCTCGCTCTCATCATCGGCATCCTCTTCTTCGGGCGCTTCCTCTTCTAGACGCCCGGATGAAGCCCCACAGACCGGCCCGCGCACGTCGGCCCGACGGAACCCACCGACGCCGCACAGCCCTCCTCGCACTCCTGACCTTCGCCCTCCACACTCTCCTGTGCCAGCACGTCGCACGCGCACAGGATCAAGAAAAAGACCCTTCGGTAGAAGACGTTTACAAGATAGAGACCGACCTGATTCTCGTCCCCTTCTACGTCACGGACGGAAAAGGTCGCCGCGTCTCCGGCCTCTCGGAGCGCGACTTTCAGGCGCGCGACAACGGCCGAGTTGTCGAGACGAGCTTCCTCGTAGCGGGCGCCGAGAGCGTCGGCCTACTCTTTCTCCTCGACGCCTCCGGGAGCACGCGCGAGATCGTGACCGCGCAGAGCGAGACGGCGCTCGCCCTCTTCTCACACTTCGGTGCGCGCTCCCACGTCGCCGTGATGCAGTTCCGCGAGCGCGCCGAGTTGACTCAGGGTTTCACCCGCGACCTGCGCGCCGCCCGCAAAGCTTTTCAAATCGCCTCGCTGCCCGACCGCCGCACAGCCATCTTCGACGCCGCACGCGACGCCGTCCGTGCCTTCCGCGCCCCCGGCCGCAGCACCGTCGAGCGACGCATCGTCGTCCTCGTCAGCGACGGCCTCGACACGGCGAGCGACACCGCCCCCGACAATGTCATCGCGGAGGCGAACGCCGCGGGCGTCTCCTTCTACGTCATACACCTCCCGCTCTACGCGCCGGCCGGCGACCGTCTCGCCGCGCGCAGGGCCTCGAAGGGCTTCCGCGAGCTGGCCGAGAAGACCGGCGGGAAGTTCTTCGTCGTCGGCGACGCGCGCTCCTCGCTCGACCCGCATGCCGAGTACGACCTCGGCCCCGTCTTCCGAGCCATCGCCGAAGACCTACAGAGCCAGTACGTCCTTGCCTATCACGCCGGCCCTGCTATCGCGGAGCCGGGTACGCACCGCGTCGAGGTGCGTCTCAACACCCCGCGCGAACGCAAGCTCCGCGTCCGCCAGCTTCGAGAGGCTTACGAAATGAAGCGCTGACCCGGCCCGGCCTGAATGACACCGGCGCCACGTTGCTCTACAATCTGCCTTCCGCTCTGACAACCAAATCTTCTTTCCAAGGACATATGGGCGAACAGAACACGGACGGTCTGAGGCACATCCGCCGGGCGCTCCTGAGCGTTTCGGATAAGACGGGTCTCGTCGATTTCGCGCGGGCGCTGCGCGAGTTCGGCGTCGAACTGCTCAGCACCGGCGGGACGGCGCAGGCTCTGCGCGAGGCCGGGCTCGAAGTGCGCGACGTGTCGGACGTGACCGGCTTCCCGGAGATGTTGGACGGCCGCGTCAAGACGCTCCACCCGCGCATCCACGGTGGCATCCTCGCCGTCCGCGACAACCCCGAGCACGCGCGCGCTCTTGCAGAGCACGAGATCGGCCCCATCGACATGGTCGTCGTCAACCTCTACCCCTTCGAGCAGACCATCGCCCGCGAGGGCGTCACGCTCGCAGAGGCCGTCGAGCAGATCGACATCGGCGGCCCCGCGATGGTTCGCTCCGCCGCCAAGAATTTTAAGGACGTGGCCGTCGTCACCTCGCCCGAAAAATACCCACGCATCGTGCAGTTGCTGACCGCGAACGGCGGCAGCCTTTCTCTCAAAACGCGCTCGCGACTCGCGCTCGCAGCCTTCTCCCACACAGGGAACTACGACCAAGCCATTCACTCTTACTTGGCTGAGGCGCTTCATGTCGGAGGCGCCGACATCCGCAGCGCCTTCACCATCACTGAATTCATCAAGGTTAACGCGGCCGACAAGTGGATTGCCGCGGGCGGCCCCTTCCCGGAGGGCGTGAGCCTTCTCCTGAGCAAAGAGGCCGACCTGCGCTACGGTGAGAACCCGCACCAGAAGGCCGCGCTGTTCAAGGTCTTTCAAGAGCAGAAAGGCATCGCCCAGGCCGAGGTGCTCGGCGGCAAGGAGATGTCCTTTAACAACTACGTGGACGCCGACGCGGCCTGGCAGCTCGTGTGCGACTTCAACGAGACGGCGTGCGCCATCATCAAGCACATGAACCCCTCGGGCGTCGGCACGGCCGCGACGCTCGAAGAGGCGTACCGGCGCGCGCTCGCCACCGACCCGGTCTCCGCCTTCGGCGGCATCGTCGCCTTCAACCGCACGGTGGACGAACCGGCGGCGCGCGCCCTCACGGAGATTTTCACGGAGGTCGTCGTCGCGCCCGACTTCGAAGAGGCAGCGGTCGAAGTCTTGAAGTCGAAGAAGAACCTGCGCATCCTCCGCGCAGGCGTTGCAAGAGAGCCGGAGGGCTTGGACTTCAAACGTGTGACGGGCGGCCTGCTCGTCCAGACCCGCGACGCGCACCGCCTCCGCCGCGAAGACCTCAAGGTCGTCACCCGCCGCGAGCCGACCGCCGAAGAGTTCGAGGCGCTCGTCTTCGCCTGGACGGTCTGCAAGCACACGAAGTCGAACGCCATCGTCTACGCGCGCGCCGGCCAGACCGTCGGCGTCGGCGCCGGCCAGATGTCGCGCGTCGATTCCGTCCGCATCGGCGCGATGCGCGCGCAGCTTCCCGTCGAGGGCTCGGTGCTCGCCTCCGACGCCTTCTTCCCTTTCCGCGACGGGCTCGACGAGGCGGCCAAACACGGCATCACCGCCGTCATCCAGCCCGGCGGCTCCGTCCGCGACGCCGAAGTCATCGCCGCCGCCGACGAACACAACCTCGCGATGGTCTTCACCGGCATCAGGCACTTTAGACATTGAGCCTGTCGGCTTCCAGACTTGCCCTCGCGGCGCGCAATCGTTGATACTTGCGGCACTGACACAGGCACCCGACGCGGAGAGAGAGTCTTCCCGCGGCCTGTCATTATCGTTTTCCGAAGGGGAGTAAAGATGGCTGATCTGGAACCATTGGGCGGCGAGGGCGGCGAGACCATCCGCTGTCGCTACTGCGGGCAGTTGAACAACCTGCGCACGCAGACCGGGCAGGTGCGCTGCGGCCGCTGCCGCCTGCTGCTCTCGGGCGACCCGCACAAGAAGTTTGCCAACCTCGACAAGTACTCTTACATCCACCCGCTCGATAGTCGCGCGCTCGCCGCCCTGCGGAACATCCCCGGCATCGACACCGCGCTCAAGAAGCTGCTGGAAGTCACCGGCGAGTCGGCCATCCGCGTCATCTTCACCGCGAGCGCCGTCAAGGTCACGCCCAAGCAGTGCCCCGACCTCTACTACAAGCTCCAGGTCGCCTGCACCACGCTCGGCGTTGACATGCCCGAGCTCTTCGTCCAGCAGAACCCCATCGTCAACGCCTTCACCGGCGGCGTGAAAAAGCCCGTCATCGTGCTGCACTCGCAGCTCATCGAACGCCTGAACGACGAAGAAGTCCTCGCCGTCATCGCGCACGAGGTCGGCCACATCCACGCCGAGCACGTGCTCTACATCACGGCGGCGAGGCTGCTCGAACTGGCCGCCACGTACGGCCTCAAGGCCGCGCCCATCGCCGGTCTGATCACCGAGCTGCTGACCTGGACGATGCGCTCGGCGCTGCTCGCGTGGGCGCGCCGGGCGGAGCTTTCGTGCGACCGCGCGGCGCTCCTCGTGACGCAGGACGCGGACGTGATCGGGCGGACGATGATGAAGCTCTGCGGCGGGACGTTCGCGTCGAAGGTGGACTACGAACAGTTCCTCGCGCAGGCGCGCGACTTCCAGAAGAACTACGACGAGAAGGCGCTCGACCGCTTCTGGGCCGACATCATCAACGCGGGGCTGACGCACCCCTTCCCCGTCTGGCGCGTGGCCGAAATCATGAGCTGGGTCGAGAGCGGCGAGTACGCGCGCCTCATTAGCGGCGAGCCCGCGAGCGCCGCCGCCTGACCGGACGGATGAAGACGTTAGTCACGACAGCTTTCGTCATCTTCCTCCTCGCGCCGTGGCCGCGCGCACGCGGCCAGTCGGCCAACGACCCCTGTGTCGACGGGACTTCGCCGCAGCAGATGACATGCGCCGAGCGCGAGTTCAGGTTGGCTTCCGGTCAATTGAAGCAGGCGCGCGCCGACCTCTACACAGACCTTGAGCCGCGCTCGCGCGTGAGGCTGCGCGCGGCCGAGCGCCTGTGGCTCAGATACCGGAAGTCGAACTGCGAGGCGGAGGCTTCCATCTACGAGGGCGGCACGATTCAGCCGCTCGTCGAGCTGCGCTGCATGGCGCGCGTCACGCGCGAGCGCGCGGCCGAGTTGAAGGCACAATCTCAAACGCTCAGCGGCACCAACGAAAATGAGGACTAATCGAATCATCGCCTGCGCCCTGCTCACGCACTTACTCCTGACGGCGGCGGGCGCGAAGACACAGAAGCAGCGGGAGATTCAGCCCTGCGAGGGGAACGGCTCGCAGGCCGAGGCGAGCGGCTGCGCGCACCGCGAATACCTCGCGGCCGACGCCGAGCTGAACAAGACTTACAACCGCTTGGCCGGCGTCCTCGACGCGGACGAGAAGGCGCTGCTCAAAGAGTCGGAACTGGCCTGGATCAAGTACCGCGACTCGAACTGCACGTTCGAATCCTCGCAGTACGCCGGCGGCACCATGCGCCCCATGATCGAGTCCTTCTGCCTGGCCCGCGTCACCAGAGCGCGCACCGCTGAGCTGAAGGAACAGTACGAACTCCGCAAATGAGAGCGTGAACCGTGAACCGTCAACCGTGACGAGATAAAGTCCATTCTTCTCTGGTCACGTTTTACGGTTTACGGCTCACGACTTAACGAGGTCTCTCCAATGCTGCTTGAGAACAAGAACGGAATCATCTTCGGGGTGGCCAACAAGCGCTCCATCGCCTGGGCGACGGCGCAGGCCTGTCTGGGGGCGGGCGCGAACCTCGCCTTCTCGTACCAGAACGAGCGGCTGCGCGAGAACGTCGAGGGGCTGACCTCCGGGACGGGCTCGCCGCTCGTGCAGTGCGACGTGTCGAACCCGGCCGAGGTCGAGGCCGCTTTCAACACCGTCCAGGAGAAGTTCGGCCGGCTCGACTTCCTCGTCCACAGTCTCGCCTTCGCCCCGCGCGAGGCGCTGGAAGGCGAGTACGTCGCCACCACGCGCGAGGCTTTCCTGACGGCTCTGGACGTGTCGGCCTACTCGCTCGCGGAGCTGGCGCGCGCCGCGGCGCCCTTGATGACGGAGGGCGGGAGCATCGTCTCGATGACCTACTACGGCGCGGAGAAGGTCGTCGCCAACTACAACGTGATGGGCGTGGCGAAGGCCGCGCTCGAAGCGAGCACGCGCTACCTGGCCTCCGACCTCGGCAAGCAGAAGATCCGCGTCAACACGGTCAGCGCCGGCCCAATCAACACGCTCGCCGCGCGCGGGGTCGGCAACATGAACGCGATGCTGCGCCACCACGCCGAGCGCGCCCCCCTGCGCCGCAACGTCGAGGCGCGCGAGGTCGGCAACGCCGCCCTCTTCCTCCTCAGCCCGCTCTCCTCCGGCATCACCGGCGAAGTCCTCCACGTGGACTGCGGCTTCAACATCATGGCCCTCTAACTATGGAAGAGAAGACGAACAAGGACGAAGAGGTCGCGCAGGGGCGGCAGGTCACGCAGGACGAGCAGCTGCTCGAAACGCCGCACGCGGACGCTTTCACGCACACCGACACGTGGCGCGTCTTCCGCATCATGGGCGAGTTCGTCGAAGGGTTCGACGACCTGGCGACGGTGACGCGGGGCGTCGCCATCTTCGGGTCGGCGCGGACGCCGGCCGAGAGTCCCTTCTACGCCGCCGCGCAGGAGACAGCGGCGCTGCTGGCGGAGGCCGGCTTCACGGTCATCACGGGCGGCGGCCCCGGCATCATGGAGGCCGCCAACCGCGGCGCGTTCGAGGCGTCGGGCGCCTCCATCGGTTGCAACATCGAACTGCCCTTCGAGCAGCAGCCGAACCCTTACCAGACGCGCTCGCTCAAGTTCAAATACTTCTTCGTGCGCAAGACGATGTTCGTCAAGTACAGCAACGCCTTCGTCATCTTCCCCGGCGGCTTCGGCACGCTCGACGAGTTGTTCGAGGCGCTCACGCTCATCCAGACGCGCAAGATCAACAACTTCCCCGTCATCCTCTACAGCTCGGAGTACTGGCGCGGGATGCTCGAATGGATCGAAGGCACGATGCTCAAGTCCAAATACATCGGCGAGCCAGACCGCGGCCTCCTCCACCTGACCGACTCGCCTTCCGAGGTCGTCGAGATCATCCACCGCAGCATGGACACGCTGAGCAAAGTCAATCAGGACGTGTACGACATTTGAGGTCAGTAGGCAGTAAGCAGATGGCAGTAGGCGGTTCGGACAAAATACTTCAACCCGCGCAAAAGAACCGGAGGCAGCGAGGTTACAACTCGCCGCCTCCGGTTCTTTAAGACCTGTTCCTTTAAAGTCTTCTTGCCTTCAACTGCCCACTGCCATCTGCCTACGGCCTACTGTTCCAGCGCAGGGATGACGCGCTCGGCAGACGTGCGGCGCGAGACGAGGGGCGGGAAGGCGTTGGAGGTGAGCCAGTCGAAGTAGGGCGCGGAGACGCGCGCGGCGGGGACGGCGATGATCTCGGGCGTGTCGTAGGTATGGAGCGAGCGCACCTCGCGCTCAAGCTCGTCGAAGCAGGCGGCGGTCGTCTTCGCCAGGAGGAGGAACTCGGGCGCGCGGTGCACCTCGCCCTTCCAGCGGTAGATCGACTCCATCTGCGGCATGATCTGCACGCACGCCGCCAGGTGCGCCCCGACCAGCATCTCGGCCAGCCGCGAAGCCTCCTCCTGACTCCCCGCCGTCATCAGCACCACAATCGCCGCCGAACTCGCCTCAGCCACGATGAACCTCCTTGTAAGGGCGTGAACCGTGAACCGTGACAAGATGAAAACAGCCTTTCACTTGTCACGGTTCACGGTTCACGGTTCACGCCCTCATCATCTTCTTCCTCTCCGGTCGAGCCGGTCAGCGGCGTGATGTCGCCGCCGAAGAAGGAGTCATAGAGTTCGCGCGCGCGGTCGAGGTCGCGCTCGTCAACCAGCACCAGCGCGCCGGGCGAGGCAGCCGAGAGCAGCGGCGAGAGGGCGTCCGCGCCGCCCGACTGGACGGCCACGCGCACCTCGTTCTGCTGAAGAATGTCGGCCACCATCTCGGCCTCGGCCGGCGACCCGATGTTGTGCAGCGGCACGAAGCGCGCCTCGCTGTGGTCGCGGACGGTGTTCTCGGGCGTCAGCCGCTCGACCAGCTCCGAGCCGTCGTCCGGACAGCTCGTCACCCCCGCTTCGTACTCCGACTCGCAAACAGGACAGAACATCCGAAAGCCCCCCGGGATGAAGTTGAATGGGAAATCGCAGGACGTGGGAATTATAAGGCCGTGAACCGTCAACCGTAAACCGTGACCAGAGAAGACGGGTTCTTCATCTGGTCACGGTTCACGGTTCATGGCTTTTAGGCGCCAGCGGCGCGCTCGAAGGGTATCTCTTCGAAGTGGGTCATGCGCTTGAAGTCGCGGAAGCGCTGGTTGATCTCCTCCTGGGTGAGGCGGCGGACGCGTTCGGTGCCGAACTCCTCGACGTTGAAGGAGGCCATGACCGAGCCGAAGATGATGGCGCGCCGGAGCGTGTCGTCGTCAACCCGCTCGTGGCTTGAGAGGTAGCCCATGAAGCCGCCGGCGAAGGTGTCGCCCGCGCCCGTCGGGTCGAAGACCGACTCCAGAGGGTAGGCCGGGATGGCGAAGTAGGAGTCCCGTGTGAACATCGCCGCGCCGTACTCGCCGCGTTTGACGACGAGCGCGCGCGGCCCCCACGAGAGGATCGTGCGCGCCGCCTTGATGAGATTCGGCTCCTTCGAGAGCATCCGCGCCTCCGCGTCGTTGATGATGACGACATCGACCCCGCGGATGGCGGCCTCGACCTGCTCGGGGACGGTCGTGATCCAGTAGTTCATCGTGTCGAGCGCGACCAGCTCGGCCCCGCGCACCTGCTCGCGCACCTCGCTCTGCAACTCCGGCTGGATGTTGCCGAGGAAGACCATCCGCGCGCGCTTCGACTCCTCGGAGAGCTTCGGCTTGAAGTCCGCGAAGACGTTGAGCTGCGTGTCGAGCGTGTGCGCGGTGTTGAGGTCGAAGTCGTAGCGCCCCGACCAGAAGAAGGTCTTGCCCTCCTCGACGCGTTCGAGGTCGTCCGTGTTGATGCCGCGCTCCGCGAAGACCTGCATCTCGTCGGCGCCGAAGTCGCCGCCGACGACGCCGACGACGCGCACGTCCGTGAAGAAGCTGGCCGACAGACCGAAGTGCGTCGCCGACCCGCCCAACATCCTCTCGCGCTTACCGAAGGGCGTCTCGACCGCGTCGAACGCCACCGAACCAACCACGAGCAATGACACCTTGAAGAGTTCTCCTGCTTCTGTGAAATGGAAAAGGCTTGAAGTGAAAGGGCGCGCCCTTCCGGCACGCGCCCGTCTGTGGTTACTGCTGCTTCTCCACCTTCGGCTTCTCCCCGCCGAGGCTGGCGAGGGCCTCCTGCGCCTCCTTGCGGAAGTCGCTCTTGGGGTGGTCGTTGACGAGGCGGGTCAGGTAGTCGCGCGCCGTCTCGCGCATGTTCTCGGGCGAGAACTCCTCCTTCTTCTCGGGCGTCGAGTCGGGCGGCCTCTGCTTGCCCTTGCCCTCGGAGAGGTAGAGGCTGCTCATCCCGGCGATGTAGAGCACCTCGTCGATCTTGTAGAACTCGGGGTAGCCCGCGGCCAACTCCTCGCAGCGCTTGAAGGCCGCGTAGTATGCCTTCTTGTTCTTGAAGTAGTGGCGCGCGACCTCCAGCTCGTGCTTCGCGGCCTTCTCGGACTCCACGTCCCTCACGGCCGAAGGGTCAGGCCCGGCCGACACAGACCCCGTCTGTGCCCGCGCCCCGGCCGCGAGCCCGAGCGTCAACGCGACGCCGCAAATCGTCAGCGTAAATCTCCTCATAAAAGTCCTCTTTCAATGCCGACGGCTTACTGCTTTCGGTATTTTTTGATGATGGCATCGAGCTTCTTCGTTGTCGCCTCGGGCCAGAGTTCGGGCGGCGTGAAGATGGCGCTCTTGAGGGCGGAGCCGCAGGCGCAGGCGCGCCCGGCCGCGGAGAGCCGCTGGACGGCCTCGCGCATGATGACCTGAGCGTTGCGGACGTTCTTGTTGAGGTACTCGACGACCGTTCCGACCGAGACGGCGTCGTGCGCCTCGTGCCAGCAGTCGTAGTCCGTGACGAGCGCCAGCGTGGCGTAACAGATTTCGGCCTCGCGCGCCAGCTTCGCCTCCTGCAGGTTCGTCATCCCGATGATGTCCATCCCCCACGAGCGGTAGACGTGCGACTCGGCCTTCGTCGAAAACGCGGGCCCCTCCATGCAGAGGTACGTCCCGCCGCGGTGGGCGTTCACCCCGGCCGCGCGGCAGGACTCTTCCAGCACGTCGCCGAGTTCTCCGCAGACCGGGTGGGCGAAGGTGATGTGGCCGACGATGCCCTCGCCGAAGAAGGTGGACTCGTGCGCGCGTGCGCGCGTGCGGTCGAAGAACTGGTCGGGGATGACCATGTCGAGCGGCGCGTACTGCTCCTGTAAAGACCCGACGGCCGAGGCCGAGAGGATGCGCTCGACGCCGAGCGTCTTCATGGCGTAGATGTTGGCGCGGAACGGCAGCTCCGTCGGCAGAAGCTTATGTCCACGCCCGTGGCGCGGCAGAAAGGCCACGCGCTCGCCTTCGAGCGTGCCGACGATGAAGGCGTCCGAGGGCGGGCCGAAAGGCGTCTCGACAGATACCTCCTCCACGTCCTTCAACTCCGGCATCTGGTAGAGGCCGCTGCCCCCGATGATGCCAATCTTCGCGGTCGTCATGTACGTTTCACCTTAGACTGTTTCAAGTTGTTCACTCATCGCGCCGGCGCGTGCCACCCTCACTTCTTGCAACCGGCCGCGGCGGCCTGCTTAACGAAGTCGGCGAGCTGGCCCGCCTGCTGCTTCGCGAGCAGTTCTTCGAGCGGCTTTATCTCCACCTTCGGTTTCGCCTGCTTGATGTTCTGGTAAGCGCGCAGCACGCCCTCGACGCCCGCGAGGTAGACGTGGTCTTTGTCTTCCGCCTGCTCCGGGTGCTCGATGATGAACTTCGCGGTCGAGAAGGTGAGTTGCGCCGTGATGGTCGGGGCGTAGTCGCCCTTGATCTTCTTGTAGTCGCCGAGCACGTCCGTGCAGATGGGGACGGTGATGTCGGGGGCCTGGATGAGGAAGAAGAGGAGCGCCTCGCTCAGCTTCTTCGCGTCCTTGTGGAGCGGCTCGTTTTCGAGCAGCGTGGCGATCTCGACGGCGCGCCGGCGCTCCTCGGGGGTAGAGGGCCCGCGCTTATTATCCTGCGCCCGCGCCGCGCCCGCGCACAGCGCAAGGGCGAAGAGCACGGCGGTTAAGGTCAGGGACTTTTTCATCATCGGTTCATCCTTCATCGTGAGATGCTGACGTAGAAAACTTCTCGCCCTCTTCGACGACGCGCGCGAGCGGCTGTTCGGGGTCGTGGTAGAAGAGGCAGAGCCAGCCCTCGCGCGCGGCCCGCGGGAGGAGGCGGCGCTTGGCCTCGACCGTCTCGACCGGGTAGAGGTCATAGCCCATCACCCACGCGAGCGGCACGTGCGCGCGCGTCGGCACAAGGTCGGCGAAGCCGTAGAGTGTGCGCCCCCCGCGTTCGAGGCGCACGCACTGCATCGTCCGCGAGTGGCCGGGCACGGTCTCCAACGTCAGACCGGGCACGACCTCGTAGTCGCCCTCTTTAAGCTCCAACTGCCCCGCCTCCGCGAGCGGCCGCCAGTTCTCGTGCAGGTAGCTCGCGCGGTCGCGCTCGTGTGGCGCCTCGGCGTGCTCGTACTCCGAACGGGAGACGAAGTAGCGCGCGTTGGGGAACGAGGGCACGGCGTGCCCCGAAGAATCGAGCGTGGTGTTGCCGCCCGCGTGGTCGAAGTGCAGGTGCGTGTTGACGACTATCGACACGTCCTCGGGCCGGAAGCCCGTCTGTCGGTAGAGAGACTCGGCGAGGGTCGGGCCGGGGCTCACGCCGTATATCGCGCGCTGGCGCTGCGTCCACTTGTCGCCCATCCCCGTCTCGACGAGGACGCGCTCGCCCGCGGCCTCGACGAAGAGGCAGTTGGCGTTGAGCGTGACGCGGTTCTCCTCGTCGGGCGGGGCGACGCGCTGCCAGAGGGCGCGGGGCACGACGCCGAACATCGCTCCCCCGTCCAGCCGGAACTCGCCGCCGGGCACCACCTCAACGCGGTAGTCGCCGAAATTCATTTAAGTCTTTAAGCCGGGAGCGCGGGCGGTTCACCCGCGCTCCCGGCCGCTTACTTCTTCTTGCCGGGTGCGGCGGGCTTCGGCTTCGCGTTGTCGGACGGCTTGGCGCCGCCGCCGGCGGGAGGGCCCGGCGGGGGTGCGGCTTCGCCCTCGTCGCCGCCACCCATGTCGCCTTGCGGCGAGGCGCCCGTCGGCATCGGCGGCGTCTCGGGCGCCTTGACGGGGAAGTCCTCGGGCACCTTGATGTTGGCGCGCTTGGCGATCTCCTCGACTTCCTTCTTCGTCTTCTCCTCGATGATCGCCTCCTTGGCCGTGTCGTGCGGCGACTTCGGCGGGGCGAACGGGTTCTGGCTCGGGGCCGCGTTCGGCTTAATCAGGATGTGGCGCGCGTGGATCTGCTCCTCGGGCTGACCGCCCTTGGCCGCGTCGCCTTCGCCCATCGGGTTCGGCTCACTCTTGCCCTGGCGGTGGCCGAGCACCTGGATGATGTGGTAGCCGAACTGGCTCTCGACGATGTCGCTGATCTCGTTATCCTTCAGGTTGAAGGCCGCGTCCTCGAACGCCTTGACCATGCGCCCGCGGCCGAACCAGCCGAGGTCGCCGCCGCTCTCCTTCGCGCCCGGCTCGTCGGAGTTCTCCTTGGCCAGCTTGTCGAAGTCCTCGCCCGCGCGGGCGCGCGCCAGGAGGTCTTCGGCCTTCTGGCGCGCGACCTTCGGGTCAAGCTCGGGGTGCGCGGTGAAGTAGGCCTGTATCTCCGCGTCGGTCGGCTCAAGCTTCTTCGTCAGCTCGCTGGAGTAGATGCGGCTGAGCGCGACGGCCTGCTGGAACTGTATCTGGAGCTGTGCGGAGCGGTCGGACTCGACGCCGATGGCGCGCCCCTTCTCGGCCATGAGCGCCATCGGCGCCCACTGCTGGCGGAACTGCTCCTTGACCTCATCGGTGATGGCCTGCTCCGCGGGCACGAGCCCGACCTTCTTGAGGTCTTCGAGGTACTGGTCGGCCAACTGTGTGTTCTTGGGGTCTTTGAGGTAGGCCTCGATCTCTTCCTGCTTCGGCTTGTAGTCTTCAGGCTTGGCGTTCGGATTCTCGCGCTGCTTCTTGACGTACATCTGCGCGATGACGAGCATGCGCATGGCGTCGAGCTGGCGCTTGACCTCGGGCTTGTCGGCGATGCCCTTCGCGCGGGCCTCGGCGGCGACGGCCAGAATCTGCTTGATGTCCTCGGAGAGCTTCTTGCGCTCATCGGGGCTGGAGGCGAGGCGCGCGCGGTCGGCCGGCCCGAGCGACTCGGCGATCATTGACATGTCCTCGGGGGTGAGGCTGGTCAAGACGGCGGCGCGGCTGCGTTTGGCCTGCCAGACGATGAGCCCGACCGAGGCGAGCACCGCCACGAGCACGGCGATAATTGCTTTTGTGGTTGCCTTCAAAACTGATCCTCTCTCTTTACTAGACTTGTAAAAGGCACTGCCGTGCGTCATGTCCGCGAAAGACGGGGGGCGCCGACCGTTCAAGATACACGAAAAAGGCGCCGGGCGCATGTCGCCGCGGCGCGGCTTTCGTCGGCCTCCATGTGCCTCAAGGCTTGCGCCGCGCGGGCGCCTTATGCGCGGGAGTCAGCCGCGGCGCGGCGCTCTTACTGCCGGCGGCAGACTTCGACGCCGCGGGCTGCTGCGCGGCGGCGGGGCCGTTCGCGGAACTCAGGGCCGGCGGGGTGGGTACGATCTGGACGAGGTCGAACTCCTCCGCGACCTGTACGTGGCGGCGGGCGGCGGCCTCGTCGAGCGCGCGATCCCGCTTCTCCTCCTCGACCGCGGCGGCCGCCTGGTCGCGCGGCGACGCCGGCGAACTCGGACGGCGGCTCGCCTTCGGCCACTGGATGAGAATGTGTCGCGCGTGCACCTCTTCGCCCCCGCCCTGCGCCCGCCGCTCGTCGAGCTTGACGATGTGGTAGCCGAACTGCGTCTCGATGATGCCGCTCACCTCGCCCGGCTTGAGCGCAAAGGCCGTGTCCTCGAACGGCTTGACCATCATGCCGCGGCCGAACCAACCGAGGTCGCCGCCCTTGCCTTTGCCGCTCGGGTCTTCGGTAAACTCGTCGGCGAGCCTGGCGAAGTCCTCGCCCGCGCGGGCGCGCGCCAGGATGCCCTCGATCTTCGCGCGCTGGGCCTTCGAGTCGAATTCGGGGTGCGCGGCGATGTAGGCGTCGAGCTCGGCGGCGGTCGGCTTGAAACGCGACGCCGTCTCCTTCGTGTAAGCGCCCGCCAGCAGCTTCGACTGTTGGAGCAGGAC
Source organism: Pyrinomonadaceae bacterium (assembly GCA_045807865.1). Lineage (GTDB taxonomy): Bacteria > Acidobacteriota > Blastocatellia > Pyrinomonadales > Pyrinomonadaceae > QHXN01. Next base: position 24,192 of record JBJMGP010000003.1, on the reverse strand, counting down.
GACGAGCTTCGTCTTGCGGTCGCGTTCGAGCCCGGCCGCGACGCCCTTGCGCATGGCGACCATCACGCGGCCGTAGTGCTCGCGCAGCCCCCTGCGCGTCTCCTCGGGGACGGGCGCGCCCCGCAGCTGGCTGTTCTTCGAGTAGTCTTGGAGAAACGCCTCGAACTGCGGGGCCGTCGCCGGCTCTTTGAAGTAGGCGTCGATCTCTGCCGCGGTGACGACCTGCTCGGGGCCGGCGGCGCCGGCCGCCTGCTGCTGTTTGAAGTAGGCCTGCGCGATGACGAAGGCGCGCGCCAGCTCCGTCTGGAGCTTCAGCTCGGGGCGTGCCAGATAGCCGGCGGCCTTCGCCTCTTCGGCCGCGGCGAGCATCCGACGGATGTCGGTCGCAAAAGACTTGCGCTCTTTGGCGCTCTCGGTGAGTTGGTCGCGCGCCTCGGGCGGAAAGCCCAGACCTTCGATGAGGAGCGACATATCGGCCGCAGTGATGTTGATGCCCCCCGCCGCGGTGGTCGCGCGCGGTGCGTTGGCCGCGAGCCGCGCCTTTGCGCGTCGGGTCGTTCGGGTCTGTGCTTGGGTCGTGAACGGGAGTGTGACGGCAGCGAGTGTTGTGAGAACGATCTTTCTGAAGAGCAAAGCAACTACCTTTCTTCGGTTGACTGTCCCGCGGGTTCGTTCGCGGGTTGGACGAGTTCGAGCAGCACGCCGCCCGATGCGGCCGGGTGGACGAAGGCGACGAGACAGCCGCCCGCTCCGACCCGAGGTTCTTCATCGATCAGACGTGCACCCACAGCTTTGAGGCGCGCGAGTGCCGCGCGGATGTCTCCGACGCGGACGGCGACGTGGTGGATGCCGGGCCCGCGCTTCTCAAGGAATTTCGCGACGGGCGTGTCGGGGCCGGTCGGCTCAAGCAGCTCGACGCGCGGCTCGCCCACGGGCAGCATGACGACGCGGACGCCCTGCTCCGCGACCGTCTCCGCGTGTTTGACTTCGAGCCCGAGCGCGTCGCGCCAGAACCCGAGCGACTCTTCGATGTCGCGCGTGGCGATGCCGATGTGGTCTATCTTCATAACTCTTAACCGTCGTCGCCGGCCAGCAGCTCCTCGACCGCGGAGTAAGGGTCGCGGCGTTTGTCGGCCACTTCGAGCGCGAGCGACTCCAAGCGCTCGCGCGCCCCGTCCCGCTCAAGCGCGCGCGCGAGCAGGCGCTCGCGCAGCAGTTCCAGGATGCGCCAGCGCGCGACCGCGCCGCGACGGTCGTGCGTTCCGGGAGACGACTGCTGGAACTCGCGGTAACTTTCGATGGCCGCGGCCAGCTCCTCGATGCCCCGGTTCTCTGTGGCGACCGTCTTGACTATCGGCGGCGACCACATGTCGGGGCGGTGTGCGAGTGACAGTAGCGCCTCCAGCTCCTTCTCGGTTCTCAGCACGCCGTCGCGGTCGGCCTTGTTGATGACGAAGATGTCGCCGATCTCCATGATGCCGGCCTTGATGGCCTGGATGTCGTCGCCCATGCCGGGGACGAGCACGACGACCGAGACGTCGGCCGTCTTCACGATCTCGACCTCGTCCTGACCGACGCCGACCGTCTCGACCACGACCTTCTGGTAACCCGCGGCGTCGAGGATGGCCACGGCGTCCACGGTGGCGCGGGCGAGGCCGCCCAGATTGCCGCGCGTCGCCATCGAGCGGATGAAGACGCCGGGGTCGAGCCCCAGAGCCTGCATGCGTATGCGGTCGCCGAGGATGGCGCCGCCCGAGAAGGGGCTCGAAGGGTCTACGGCGACGATGCCGACGCGCTCGCCCCGCGCGCGGTAGAGGCCGGCGAGTTTGTCCACGAGCGAAGACTTCCCCGCCCCGGGCGAGCCCGTGATGCCGACGACCAGCCCGCGCCCCGTGTGCGGGAAGACGGCCTTCATCAGCACGGACGCGTCGTCCGCGCCGTCCTCGACCTTCGAGATGGCGCGCGCCACGGCGCGCGGGTCGCCCGCGAGAATCCTGTCGATGGTCTGCGCGCCGCTCATCGCCCGCCGTGCTAACACCCTTCGCTCTTAGCTTCGAACTTGAGGAACTTCAGCTCCCTGCCCGTCCACTCGTAGTAGTAGAGCCCCTTCTTCGGCTCGGCCTTGTCGCGCTCGCTCGTGGGGTAGCCCGACATGACGATCAGGCGGCTCCCGGGCTGGAACTTCAAAGCCTCTTCGAGGTCATCGACCGGCTTCGGGTCGTAGAAGCAGACGATGAATCCGTTCAGCTCCGCGGGGAAGAAGACTTCGCCGGTCTTCGCGTCGATGAAGGCCGTCTGGAGGCAGCCCGTCCCGCAGCTCCAAGTGTGGAGCTTGTAGTGCCCCGCGAAGTTCAAGGCGCGGCGCGCCCCCTCGCGCAGCCGCGTGCGGTACCCCCTGGCCTGCGGCGTCGTCAACTTCAAAGCGGCCGCACGCCCTTTGAACAACGGTTCGGCGTAGTCTTTGAAGTTGGGCGTCGCGCTGTCCTGCGCGAGCGCGGGGAGAGTTAAAAAGCAGGTGCAAAGAACCGCGAACAGAATTTTGACTTTCAAAGGTGACGAGGGCTCCTCTTACAGTTGTCAGGTGTTGCTGAGTATATGTTTCGCGATGACCAGGCGCTGGATTTCGCTGGTGCCCTCGCCGATGGTGCAGAGCTTGGAGTCGCGCCAGAACTTCTCGGGCGGATAGTCCTTGGTGTAGCCGTAGCCGCCGTGAATCTGGATGGCCTCCTCGCTGACTTTGACCGCGACCTCGGAGGAGTAGAGTTTCGCCATCGAGGACTCCTTCGTCGTCTTGCGGCCCGCGTCCTTCAGCGCGGCGGCGCGGTAGGTCAGCAGGCGCGCGGCCTCGATCTGCGTCGCCATGTCGGCGAGCTTGAACTGGATGGCCTGAAAGTTCGAGATGGGCTGGCCGAACTGCTGCCGCTCCTTCGAGTACTTCACGGCCGACTCGTACGCGCCCTGCGCGATGCCGAGCGCGAGCGCGGCGATTGAGATGCGGCCGCCGTCGAGGACCTGCATCGAATGGATGAACCCGAGCCCCTCGGCCCCGAGGCGGTTCTCGTCGGGCACGACGCAGTCCTCGAAGATGACGCTCGCCGTCTCGGAGGCGCGCAGGCCGAGTTTGTCCTCCTTCTTGCCGGGGCCGAAGCCCTTCATCCCCTTCTCGAAGATGAAGGCCGTGATGCCCTTCGAGCGCATGGCGCGGTCGGTCGAGGCCATCGCGACGCACACGTCGCCGTGGATGGCGTGCGTGATGAAGTTCTTCGAGCCGTTGACGACCCAGCCGTCCCCGCGCCTGACCGCGGTCGTACGCGTGCCCGAGGCATCGGAGCCGGCCTGCGGTTCGGTCAGCCCCCACGCGCCCAGCTTCTCGCCCGAGGCGAGCGGCGTGACGTACTTACGCTTCTGCTCCTCGGTGCCGAACATGTAGAGGTGGTTCGTGCAGAGCGAATTGTGCGCCGCCACCGAGATGCCGACCGAGCCGTCCACGCGCGACAACTCCTCGATGATGGCGACGTACTCGACGTAGCCCATCCCGGCCCCGCCGTACTCCTCGGGGAAGATGACGCCCATGAACCCCTGCGCGGCCAGCTTCGGCACCAGCTCCGAGGGGAAGTGCTGTGCCTCGTCCCACTCGCGCACGTGCGGCGCGATCTCGCCCTCGGCGAACTCGCGCACGCTCATCTTCACCTGGAGCTGCTCTTCGTTAAGCTCGAAATCCATTACGACCTCAGAAGAAAGAGTAGACAGGAGACAGTAGAAAACCCTTTGTCGCTCGAACCCGACGGCTGTCATCAACAACGCTTGTAAGCGGGGCCTACTGGCTACTGACTACTGTCTCCTGTCTACAGATTTTAGCCTATCCGCGGCGCCCACCGTGACCGCCGGTGCGTGACTTCGAGCCGGCGCGCGGCGGCCGGCTCGCGCGCGGTTCGGCGCTGCCGCGTTCCTGCTTCCTGTCTCCGGGCGCCGGGCCTTGTGCGGCGTTACGCCCGCCGCCCGCGGGCCGGCCTTTCTTCCCGCCGCCCTTCGTACCGGTTTCGCCTTTGAGCCGCTTGACCTCGGCGGGCGTGAGATGGCGCCACTGGCCGACGAGGATGCCTTCGGCGTTGACGGGGCCGATCCGGACACGGCGCAGCTTGATGACGGAGTGGCCGATGGCGTCGAACATGCGGCGTATCTGCTGGTTGCGCCCCTCGCGCAGTTTTACCTCGTACCAGGCGTTCGTCTTCGTCTCGTCGGTCTTCGTAATCTGCGCGGGCGCGGTCTTCACGCCGTCGTCGAGACGGATGCCGCGGCGCAGGCGCGCCACCTGCTCCTCGGGCGGCACGCCCTTGACCTTCACTTCGTAGACCTTCTCGACGTGATTGCGCGCCGCCGTGACGTAGTTGGTCAGGTGGCCGTCGTTGGTCAGGATGAGCAGGCCCTCGGTGTTGAAGTCGAGCCGGCCGACCGGGTGCAGGCGCCCGAGCGACTGCGGCACCAGCTCGGAGACGAGCGGCCGCCCCTCCGGGTCGGAGAGCGCCGAGAGGTAACCGCGCGGCTTGTTGAGCAGGACGTAGGTCTGCTCCTGCTTCTCAAGCAGCGGGTTGATTAACTTCCCACGCACCTTGATGTGGTCGCGCGCGGGGTCGGCCTTCGTGCCCGGCTCGCGCACGACCTCGCCGTTGACCGTCACCTCGCCGGCCGCGATCAACTCCTCCGCGTGGCGGCGTGAAGCGAGCCCGGCCGCCGCGATTAACTTTTGCAGACGCTCTTCCAAGGTCTCTCCCTTTAACGAACTCAGGCGAAGACGACGGCCGCGCCGGTCTCGACGGACGCCTCGCAGGCTTTTAACAGGGCGAGGCAGGTGTACGACTCGATGCCGTAACGCTCCCACTTCTCCACGCCCTCGCCCTGTGCCTCGGCGGCCTGCCAGACCGCCTCGTCTTCGACCGAGAAGTCTTCGGGCAGTTCAAGCACGCCGGCCAGCTCGCGGCACTCGCGCAGGAGCGCGTGCGACGAGCCGAGCATGCCGCCGTCGATTTCGAGCGAGGGGTCGGGGATAATCACGTCGTCGAACTCGACGGGCAGGTAGTAGCCTTCGGCATCGCCGTGGACGATGAGGTGCTGGTAGGGCATCCCCGCCGCCTCCCCGCGCGCGATGCTCGCGTCGAAGATTCGATAGTAGTCGCGGAGCACGGGGTCACTCGCGGCATCCTCGGCGCCGGGCGGCGGCAGTTCCTTCCCGAGCGCGAGGTGCGCGGCGACACGGCGGAGGTAGTGGAGGCCCCAGGAGCCGTACATCTCGCACTCGAAAGTGCGCTCGTCCTCAACGTCGAACGGCTCGCGGTATGGCGGCAGGCCGAAGGCCTCAAGCACGCCGTTAATCAGCTCGACCTGCTCCTCGAAGTACGCGACGTACTCCGGGTCGCTCTCGCGTATCTCCGACGGCACGCCGACACACAGTGCGAGTCCCAAGTCTGCCTCCTTGAAGGTTGGCGGCGTCAGAGTTCGCCGCCGCCGGCCAGGTCTTCGAAGTCCTCGACGTTCGGCAGCTCGCTCAAGTCCTTCAGACCGAACTGGAGGAGGAAGTCTTTCGACGTGCCGTACATCATCGGGCGGCCGACCGTCTCCTTGCGCCCCTTGGCGACGATGAGGCGTTTGTCCAGAAGCGTCTTGATGGCCGAGGACGATTGCACGCCGCGGATTTCGAGAATCTCGGGGACGGTGACCGGCTGCTTGTAGGCGATGACGGCGAGCGTCTCAAGGGCGGCGAGCGAGAGCTTGGCGCTCGGCTTCGACTTGAGGTAGGCGCGGACGTGCTCGTGGTACTCGGGGCGCGTGGCGAACTGCCAGCCGCCGGCGACCTCGCGCAGCATCAGGCCGCCGTTGCGGTCGTTGAACTCTTTCGCCAGCTCCTCGACCGCGACCTGCACCCAGCCCTTGTCCTCCTTGAGAATGTCGGCCAGAGCCTTGACGGGCAGGGGGTCTTCCGAGACGAAGATGAGCGCCTCGCAGATGGAGACCAACTCGGCCAGCTCGCGCGGCTGACCGCCCGGAGCGATCTCGTCGTCCGCGGCTTCCGCCGGCTGCGACGTGGCCAGTTCGGCGCGCATCCGCTCGAACTCCTCGGCGCGGTCTTCGGCGTCGGCGTCGAAGACGGCGAACTCGGCCTTCTCGTCGTCCGAAGCTTCGTCGTCAGATACGTCGCCGTCGTCTTCGTCTTCTTCGTCTTCTTCGTCAGCCTCGTCGTCCTCCTCCTCGAACTCGGTCGAGTCGAAGGAGGTCTCGCCGCTCACGTCGATCTGTGCGAGGGGGTTCGGATGCGCCTCTTCGTCGAAGGGCACTTCGTCGCCGCCAGAGAGCCCTGCGAGCGCCTCATCCAACTCCTCGACGGCCTCTCCGCGCGAGTCCTCCTCGACGGCCGCGGCCGCGAAGCCCTCGTCCGCAAGCTCCGGCTCGCCGTCGCCGTTCGTCACCTCGGCCTCGTCGGGCTCGACGGCCTCGGCCGCGCCGACGACTTCGGCCGTCTCTTCCGTGCTCTTCCTGCTTCTACGTTTGCTCATGTCTGAAGTCGAAAACCTCACGCGCCGACGCGCGCGATGATGTCGCCGAAGGTCTGGCGCTGGATGAGTTTGATCTCGGTGGTGCGGACGAGTTCGAGGACGGAGAGGAAGGCGAGCACCAGCTCGCGGCGCGTCCCGGCGCGCTCGAAGAAGTCGCGCATGTTCAGCTCGCCGGCCGAGTAGATCATGTTGCGGAGGCGTTCGAGCATCTCGGCCATCGTGACCTCATCGCGCTCGATCTCCATCAAGACCTCTTCCTTGCGGCGCGCGAGTATCTGCTGGAAGACGCGCAGCAGGTCGAACGCGCCGGCCGAGACCTCCGGGTTCTCCTTGTCGGTCTCAAGCGGCGCCCGCGTGTAGACGGCGTGCTCGACCGTCGCCCGCGACCAGAGCATCTCGGCCGCGGCCTTGTACTTCTGGTGTTCGAGCAGGCGCTCGACCAGCTCGCGGCGCGGGTCGTCCGACTGCAACTCCTCCTCGCTGACTGCGGGGTCGCGCGGGAGCAGCATCCGGGACTTGATCTCGATGAGTTGCGCGGCCATGACGAGGAAGTCGCTGGCCATCGTGATGTCCATGCCCTGCATCAGGCGCAGGTAGCGCAGGTACTCGTCCGTGATGCGCGCGATGGGGATGTCATAGATGCTGACCTGCTCCTGCCGGATGAGGTAGAGCAGGAGGTCGAGCGGCCCGGCGAACTCGCCGAGGACGAGCTTGAGGGTGTCGCCGTCTCGGCCCGCCGAAATCTCGGGCGTCGCGCCCGCGACGTTGATCGACTGCCCGTCGGCCGCGCTGGCGACCGTCGCCTCCTCGGTGGCCTGCGGCGCCTCTGTGTGCTCGTTCGCCAAGTTCTTCTAAGCCCCCACAATCCCCATCCGCTCTTTCACCTGCCGCATCGTCTCGGCCGCGATGGCGCGCGCCTTGTCGGCACCGTCGCGCAGGATGCGGCTCAGCTCACCGTCGGAGATGGCGCGCACGCGCTCCTGGTAGGGCTGGAGGAAGGCGATGGTCGCATCTGCCAGGTCACCCTTCAACCGGGCGTAGCCCTTGCCCGCGAAGTGCGCCTCGATCTCCACGGGCGACTGGCCGGTGAGCAGTTGATACATCGAGAGCAGGTTCGTGACGGCCGGTCGCGTCTCGTCGAAGCGCACCTCGCTGCCGGAGTCCGTGACGGCGCGCTTGAACTTACGTCGGATGGTGTCGGCGTCGTCCAGCAGCGAGATGCGGCCGTTCGCGTTCTCGTCCGACTTCGACATCTTCTTCGCGGGGTCGTCGAGCGCCATAATCTTCGCGCCGACCTTCGGGATGTAAGCGTCGGGCACGCGGAAGGTCTCGCCGTAGTCGCGGTTGAAGCGCTCGGCGAGGTCGCGCGTCAGTTCCAGGTGCTGCTTCTGATCCTGCCCGACGGGGACGAGGTCGGTCTGGTAGAGCAGGATGTCGGCCGCCATCAGCGCCGGGTAGGTCAACAGGCCGGCCGAGACGTTCTCGCGCTGCTTCTTCGCCTTGTCCTTGAACTGGGTCATGCGTTCCAGCTCGCCGATGCGCACGACGCAGTTGAGCACCCAGGAGAGTTCCGCGTGCTCCTTCACGTCCGACTGGACGAAGATGGTCGAGACCGCGGGGTCGATGCCCGCGGCGAGGTAGAGGCGCGCGACCTCGCGCGTCTTGGCCGCGAGCGCGGCCGGGTCCTGCGGGATGGTGACGGCGTGCAGGTCTACGACGCAGAAGAAGCTCTCGTACTCGTGCTGGAGCGCGACCCAGTTGCGCAGCGCGCCGAGGTAGTTCCCGAGGTGAAGGTTGCCGGTCGGCTGTGCGCCGCTGAAGATCCGTTTCGCCATCTCTGAAAGCCTTACCCCTTACTCAACGCAGCCCCACGAGCAGCAGGAACTCGACGACCCGCATGATGGGGGACATGATCGCGCCGATGACGCCGAAGTACATCAGCCCGATGAGGATGATGAAGCTGAACCGCTCCATCGCCTCCAGCGTCGGCCCCGCGCTGGCCGGCAGGAGGCTGTAGAGCACCTTGCTGCCGTCGAGCGGCGGCACCGGCAGCAGGTTGAAGACCGCGAGCGAGAGGTTCATCGTCAGCACCCTGGTCAGCAGCATGAAGGCCGCGTCCTCGAAGGAGCCGAAGCGGCCCGTGTAGCCGAGCCCGATCATGCCCGTGTGGAGGCAGACCTTGAGGATAACGAAGCCGATGGTGGCCAGCAGCAGGTTCGCCATGATGCCGGCGAGCGAAACCATCACGTTCGCCAAATCCTTGTTGCGCCAGCGCAGCGGGTTGACCGGCGTCGGCTTGCCCCACCCGATGAGCGGCACGAAGACGCCCATCCCGACCGCGCCGATGAAGTTGACGATGGGGATGAGCAGCGTCCCGATGGGGTCGGTGTGCGCGACGGGGTTGAGCGTCACGCGCCCGAGCAGGTAGGCCGTGTCGTCGCCGAACTTGTGCGACATCCAGGCGTGCGCGGCCTCGTGCGCGGAGATGGCCAGCAGCAGGACGACGATGTAGATGATGAGCTGTCCGACGAGATCAGTTGGCATTGGCACACACCGGCGAAAAGGCGCTCCCGCGCGAAGTCAGAAAAAGTAGCACGCGAGGTGGGGAGAGTCAAAAGAGTGAGCGGTGAGCAGACGGCTCACTTCACCAAAGTCCCCTTCACCCCGAGCGGGAGGCTGTAGACGGCCTCGCCGGTGGCGACGAGCATGGCGCCGGCCGAGTCGAAGCAGAGGCCCACGACGTTCGGGCCGGCGACGACCAGTTCCGCCTCACTCCCGTCCGGGGAGATGCGCACGATGCCGCGCCGCCCGCGGTAGGAAGCGGCAACGTAGAGGTTCCCTTCCCGGTCGAACGCGAGACCGTTCGGGCGGCCGAGCCCTTTGAAGAAGACCGACGCGCGGCCGTCGCGGTCGATGCGCTGGACGGACTCGCTACTCGACACGGTCGGGCCGGTCACGTACAACTGCTCGTCCGGCCCGAAGGCGAGGTGATAAGCCGCCACCGACTGCTCCAACAGCGCCCAGACCTCCGACTCGCCCTTGCCGTCGACGCGGTGGATGGTGCCCGTGCGGTCGCCGATGTACATCCGCCCCGCGCGGTCGAAGGCGAGCCCCGTCGCGACTCCCAGGTCGCGCGCGAAGGGCACGACCTCGTGAAAGGGCGTGACGCGGTAGACCGTCCCGTCCATGCGCGACGTGACGTACATCTGCCCCAGACTGTCGAAGGCGATGCCGGTCGGGTTGGTGATCTCGCCCGTGACGGAGGTCAACTCGCCGCCCGGGTCGATGCGGAAGAGCGAGACCGGCATCCGCTGGCCGCGCGTGCCCGAGCGCGTCACGTAGACCGAGCCGTCGTCGGGGTCTACGGCCGGGTTGGCAACCAGGTGCAGGTCTTCGGCGAGCTTCCGGCCGACGACGACGCGCGCGGGGGCGGTGCGCCCCCCGTCGCGGCTTTCGAGGACGAGTTCGACCTCGCCCCCTTCGAGCGACTCGGGCACGACGGCCAACACGCGCCACGGCGCGGCGCCGACCATCTGCCCCTGCTCGCCGCCGAAAGTCACGCGACACTCGCGCGGGCTGCTCGTGTCGTACCCCGTGCACTCGACCGACACCTCCCCGCCCGGTATCGCGGCCGACGGCACCACACTCACGCTCTGTTCGCTCGACATCTAAGCTCCTAAAAAATTGATTTCATCATACGACGCCCGCGCCGGGACTGTCTATCAATGGCCCGGAACGGCACGCGGTTTCGTGGTTGCTTTGCTGTGGGTTGTGCTATACTCCGCCGCAGTTAAAGGAGACATCTGCTGCGGCCTCAAAATCGCGGCATGTTTTTTTGTCGTGATGTTTTCCGGGGCCGCGTGCGCTCACACCGAAGTGTCTGCGCGAGGGTCAAAAAACCGAGTCCTTAGGCAGCGTCCGTTAGTTCCCGCTCGCTTCACTATCTCTCTAACTTGAGCACAGCATCAGCGCACCCGCGGCAGTCCCGCGCGGTGCGTTTCGGCTTTGGGGCGCGCGCGAGGAGGAATCATCAGCAACGTACAGGGGAACACGCAGGGTTTGAAGCCCAACCAGCTCCGGCGCATCGAGAAGCTCTATTCGCGCCGCATCCCGCCGCAACAGGTCGTCACGCCCGAGTTCGCGCGCCAGCTCTCCGAGCTTTCGCACGAGACCCGCCGGCAGATCGGCGCGCTCATCGACCGCAAGGGCTACGTCGAGTCTATCGTCGTCGGCGACGCACGCCGCATCGAGTGGCCCGACCTCAAGCGCACGCGCGTCGGCGAGGGTCGCTTCCGCGGCCTGCGCGCCGTCCACACGCACCTGCGCGGCGAGGAGCTGACGCAGGACGACCTGAACGACCTCGCGCTCCTCCGGCTCGACCTGATGGTCGCCGTGGACGTGGACGACCGCACGGGTCTGCCCGGCCGTGTGCGCGGCGCCCACCTGCTCCCGACCACCGCCGAGCAGGTCAGCGAGGACGACGCGGCGGACGTTCACGACGCCGCCTACACCTTCTTCGAGGCGTCGGCCGCCTCGCAGCTCGACGTTGACTTCCTCGAACTCATCGGCTCGCTCGAAGAGGAGATCGCCCGCAACCGCAGCGCCGGCAGACGTGCGACCGCCCGCGACCGCGCCATCCTCGTCGGCGTGACGACGGGCGCTCTGAGCGAGGCCGAAGAGTCGATGGCGGAGCTGAGAGAGCTGGCGGCGTCGGCCGGGCTGGTCGTAATGAACGAGACCATCCAGCGGCGGCAGGCCATCGACCCGCGCACGGTGCTCGGCCGCGGCAAGTTGGATGAATTGATCGTGCGCGCGCTCCGGCTCGGCGCAGACCTCCTCGTCTTCGACCGCGAGCTTTCGCCGGCGCAGGTGCGCGCCGTCACGGAGGCCACAGACCTCAAGGTCATCGACCGCGCGCAGCTCATCCTCGACATCTTCGCCCAGCGGGCGCAGACCTCCGAGGGCAAGATTCAGGTCGAGCTGGCGCAGCTCCGCTACATGCTGCCGCGACTCATCGCCGGCCACGACTCGGCCTTCTCGCGCCTGGCGGGCGGCATCGGCGGCCGCGGCCCCGGCGAGACGAAACTTGAGACCGACCGCCGCCGCGTCCGCGACCGCATCAACCGGCTTGAGAAAGAGATCGAGCACCAGCGCCTCCGCCGTCAACAGAGACGCAAGGAGCGCACGCGCCGCGGCCTCCCGATCATCTCCATCGTCGGCTACACCAACGCCGGCAAGTCCACGCTCCTGAACAAGCTCACCTCGTCAGAGGTGCTGGCCGAGCAGCGCATGTTCGCCACGCTCGACCCGACCTCGCGCCGCCTGCGCCTGCCGCGCGAGCAGGAGGTGATCGTCAACGACACGGTCGGCTTCATCCGCGACCTGCCGCCCGACCTCATCGCCGCCTTCCGCGCCACGCTCGAAGAGATTGACGACAGCGACCTCCTCATCCATCTCATCGACGCCTCGAACCCGCGCTCGCCGCAGCACCTCGAATCGGTCGAGAGGATTCTGAACGACCTCGGGCACACGGACATCCCGCGCCTCGTCGTCTTCAACAAGTCGGACCTCCTCTCGGCCGAAGACCTCGACTCCCTGCTCCGTCAGGCGTGTGCGGTCGGCGGCCGCGAGTGCATCGCCGTCTCGGCCCTCAAGCCCGAGACGTTGCGCCCGCTGCTCGAACGCGCCGGCGCGATCCTCGCGCGCGACCTGACGCATGAAGAAGGGCACCGGCGGGCCGCGGGCAACGCCTACGCCGTCGCAGAGACCGAAAGCACGCCCGACGGAGGCGTGGATGGCGACGACGCCGAGCGCGCGTCGGAGGCCCTCGCGAGCTAGACCCGAAACCGATGAAGAGACACGGACGCCGCCCCCGCTTCAAGTCCTCCTTCTCGGAAGCACGAGACCGCGCACTCCGCGCCGTCACGCTCCCCTTCCGCAAGCTCCCTCCCACGACGCGCTTCCTCGTCGGCTTCTTCGCGCTCGCCACGTTGACGACACTGCTCCTGGCACGCACGCACACGGCGCTCACCTCGGCGGAGGTCTATCAGGAGGGAGACGTGGTGCGCGCCGACATCGTCGCGCCGGCCGACATCACCGCCGAGGACGCGCGCCAGACCGAAGCGCGCCGCGCCGCCGCCCGCACGAACACGCCGCCGGTCTGGGACTACGACCCGGCGCGCATCGAGGCCGCCGTGCAGGCTTTCCGCACGTCCTGGATGATGCTCAGGCAGCAGGCGGAAGCGCGCGGCTCCGCCAACAACAACGCCGCCAACGCCAACTCCCAGCGCGAGCTTGCGTGGCCCGGGCAGGCGCCCGACAAGCAGGCCGTGGCCCATGCCGTCGCCGCGCACAACTTCGACGCGGGCGCGCTCGAAACGCTCACGCACGTGATGCGCGACGCCGGCGACGGCTACGTCTACGACGAGCGCGACGCGGGAGATTTGCGGCCCGAGGTGCGCGTGGCCGACGTGCGCGCGGGCGGGGCAGAGGTCGCGAGCGCCGAGCGCGCGCGCTTCGTGAGCGTGGACGAGGCGCGCGAACAGTTGCGCGGACGCATCGCGGAGCTTTCAGGGTGGAGGCCGGCGGAGCGCGACCTGCTCGCCTCGGCGATGCTGCCGCTGATAGGCGCCAGCGTCTCTTACAACCGCGCGGCGACCGAGGCGGCGCGCGAGGCGTCCGCGGCCGCAGTCCCGCGCACCCTCGTCGTGCTCAAGCGTAACCAGACGGTCGCGCGCGAGGGCGACACCGTCACGCCGCAGATGCTCGGGCAGTTCGAGGCCATCCGCGGCTACGGCCGCACGGAGCGGCGCCCGCAGCTCTACGTCGGCCTCTTCATCTTCGCCTGCGCGCTCTACTGGGGCGCGTGGCGCTTCACGGAGTACCGCGCGACCATCACGACGCTTCCGCTCTCGGCCGCGCGCGGCTTCGCCCTCGTCGGGCTCTCCGTGCTCGCGGGACTCGCGCTGATGCGCGCCGGCTTCGCGCTCGCCGAATCCATCGCCTCGCAGTCCACGCACGCGCCGACGAACGACGTGAGCCTCTGGACGTTCGCCATCCCCTACGCCGCGGCGGCGCTGCTCGTCATGCTGCTCGTGGACACGCAGCTCGCGCTCATCACGGCCGTCCTCACCGCCGTCTTCGCGGGGCTGCTCGCGCCGGGCGGGATGCTGACGAGCTGCTTCGCGCTCGTCTCGGCCTCGTCGGCCATCTACGGCGTCAGCGGGCGCTACCGCGAGCGGCAGTCGGTGACGAAGGCGGGGCTGCTGGTGGGTCTCGCCAACGTCGTGCTCGCCATCGCCGTGATGCTCTCTTCGCAGAAGCCTCTGACCTTGAACGCCATCCTGCTCGCGGCGGCGTGTGGACTCGGCGGGGGCTTGCTGACGGCCATCTTCACGGCGGGACTCCTCCCGGTCGGCGAGTCTCTGTTCGGGATTCTGACGGACGTGCGCCTGCTTGAGCTGTCGAACGCAGACCTGCCGGTGCTCGGGCAGTTGGCCCTGCGGGCGCCGGGGACGAACCAGCACTCGCACGCCGTCGGCCGTCTGGCCGAGGACGCCGCGCGCGCCATCGACGCCAACTCCCTGCTCACGCGCATCGGCGCGCTCTACCATGACATCGGCAAGCTGGCCTCGCCCGAGTACTTCGTCGAGAACCAGACGGGCGACAACCCTCACGACCGCCTGCGCCCCTCGCAGAGTGCGCGCATCATCACGACCCACGTCACCTACGGCCTCCGCCTCGCGCGCGAGATAGGACTGCCGAAGCAGATTGCCGACTTCATCCCGCAGCACCACGGCACGCGCACGCTCCACTTCTTCCTGCGCAAGGCACAGGCCGAGGCGCCCGACGGCGAGACCATCGACGAGCAGCAGTTCCGCTACCCCGGCCCCAAGCCGCAATTCAAAGAGGCGGCCATCATGATGCTCGCCGACTCCTGCGAGGCCGCCGCGCGCAGCCTTGCGCGGCCCGACCCCGAGAACATCAACACCATCGTCAGCAAAATCTTCGACGCCATCGTCAGCGACGGCCAGCTCGACGAGTGCGACCTCTCCCTGCGCGAGCTGACGAAGGTGCGCGAGTCGATCTCGGCCTCGCTCGTCGCCATCTACCACGCGCGCATCGACTACCCGGGCTTCAACCCTCCCTCGCTCGACCCCGCGCAGCCGCCGCCCCTCCCGCACGCCGACATCGACAGCGAGGAGCGCGGCCACGGCTACACGCGCCCCATCGAAGTGCCCATCAGCCGCGGCGGCGAGGTCGAGGACGAAGCGCTCTCTTCAAAGTTCAAAGGTTAGGGGTTGTGTCGCGGGCGTCCGCGCGTTTATGCTGACACCGCCCGGGGGCGTAAACCGATGAGATGTCTTTCGAGTCCGAAGGTGAGACTGGGGCTGATCGTCAACGGCCTCTACTTCATCAGCCTCTTCACGCCGACGATGCCGCACACGCGGCCGCGCCTCTTCGCGCACACGCGCGAGCCGATCTCTAATCGTGAGACGGATCCGCCGCCAACGGCCGCGCCGCCCGCCGACGTCCCGTTTGCGCCGCCCGCACCCCGGAGCCGCGCGAAGTCCTACGAGTCGGGCAGCCTGCTCCACGTCTCCCTCGACAACGACCTAAAGCTGATTACGCGCCCCGGCCACGCGCTGCTGCTTTCGGTAAACTTCAGCGCGCCCACCCGGCCGCCCAGGGTGCCGGAGTTCGTCTACTTCACCTTTCACCTCTACACGAACGAGACAGGCTGTCCTCACGATTGCCCGCTCACCATCGTCGCCGACGACCTCATGCTCTCGCCGGCGTACACGCGCTCCGAAGCCACGCCGCGCACACCGAGCCTATCTCCCAGCTTGCCGGGTGAACAGCCCGCCGAGACGATGTTTCTCGACTGGGTGAGCGCGAGGATTTCGTACCAGCAGTTCAACGACATCATCAGCGCGAAGAGGGTTCTCGTCCGGCTCGGGCCGGACTGGGTCGAGCTGTCCATCGAACAGATCGAGGCGCTCCGCGACATGCAACGCAAGCTCCCGCAGTTGCCGCCGCCCGACGACTCTGATACTTACTGAGCCGGGGCCCGAGTTCCCCCTCCCCCTCCGGACGTGAGTTCAAACTTAAGAGCAAGGGGGTTCTCTTCGCTATGCAGGCCGGGCGTCTCTTCAACCTTCTACTCGCCCTCCTCGTCACGCTCTCCCTGCCGAACTGCGCGCGGACGCAGAACCACCCCGCGCCGACGCCTGACACGCGCCTCGTCGTCCGCGCCGCGCGGATGCTCGACCCGCGCGACGGTAGAATCCTTTCTGACGCCGTCGTCGTCGTTGAGGGCGACCATATCACGGCGGCCGGCGCGGGTCTGACCGTCCCTGCGGGCGCGAAGGTCATCGACCTCGGCGACGTGACGTTGTTGCCTGGCCTCATCGACGCACACACACACATCACATACCACTTCGACCGCACGGGGCGCTTCGGCATCTCCTGGGACTCCGGGCCGGACGAGACGCTTACTTTCGCGAAAGAGAACGCGCGCGCGACGCTGCTGGCCGGCATCACGACCGCGCGCGACCTCGGCGGCGACTCGCGCGTCGTCACGCGCCTGCGCGACCAGATCAACCGCGGCGAGACGGAAGGCCCGCGGCTCATCGTCTCAGGCGACCCGCTCACACCCAACGTGCTGCGCGGCACCGGCGAAGACCGCGGCGAGCGCGTCCAACGCATCCGCGAGTTCGTCCGCGCGCGGGTGGCCGAGGGCGTGGACGTGATCAAGATTTTCGAGAGCGTGGATGAGACCGGGGCGCCCTTCTTTAGCGCGCAGGAGATCAACGCCGCGGTCGAAGAGGCGGCGCGCGCGGGGCTGCGCGTCGCCGTCCACGCGCACGAAGCGGCGGCGGTCAAAGCGGCGGCCCGCGGCGGCTGCGCCTCCGTCGAGCACGGCTCGTTCCTCGACGACGAGGCCGTGCGCGAGCTGGCCAAACGCCACACGGCGCTCGTCCCGACGCTCTACCTGCCGACTCACTACCTCGAACACAGGGAGCGCTTCGTCGCCTTCGACCCCTTCACTTGGTCGTTCTTCGAGCGGCTGCGTGCTAACAACCTCGCCAACGCCGCGCGCGCGAAGAAGGGGGGCGTGTGGCTCGTCTCGGGCTCGGACGCCGTCGCCGGCCTCCACGGCAACAACCCGCGCGAGATCATCTGGCTCGTCAAAGCCGGTCTCACGCCCGCCGAGGCCCTCCGCGCCGCGACCGTCGATGCTGCCCGTCTGCTGGGGCTGGAGGGCAAGGTCGGTGAGATCAAAGCCGGCGCCTTCGCCGACCTCGTCGCGGTCCCCGGCGACCCGACCAAAGAGATCAACGTCGTCGAGCGCGTGTCGTTTGTGATGAAAGGCGGAAAGGTAGTGAAAGACGAAAGGGCGCCCAAGGATTAGAACTGCCCGCGGAGTTTGTCGAAGGTGGCGCGGAGGTCTTCGGGGATGACGCGGGTCTCGCCGACGGTGGTCATGAAGTTGGCGTCGCCTGACCAGCGCGGGAGGATGTGCAGGTGGAGGTGGTCGGAGACGCCCGCGCCCGCAGCCTGGCCCAGATTCATGCCGAAGTTAAAGCCGTGCGGGCGGTAGGTCTCGGCCAGGATGCTCTGGGCGCGCTTGGCCAGGTCCATCATCTCGTCGGAGGTCTCCTTGGCGAGCGCGGCGAAGCCGGCCGTGTGCTCGAAGGGAACGATCATGAGGTGGCCGCTGGTGTAGGGGTAGATGTTGAGGATGACGAAGTTCAGACGCGCGCGGTGGAGGATGAAGGCCGCCTCGTCGTCGCCGCGCGCGGGCAGCGCGCAGAAGACGCATGAGTCGCCGAAGCCGGTCTTCTCGCCGCTCGCCCCCTTGATGTA
Source organism: Pyrinomonadaceae bacterium (assembly GCA_045807865.1). Taxonomy (GTDB): domain Bacteria; phylum Acidobacteriota; class Blastocatellia; order Pyrinomonadales; family Pyrinomonadaceae; genus QHXN01. The sequence goes on along the minus strand of JBJMGP010000003.1, from coordinate 6,775 downwards.
GTCGAAGCGCCAGGGCGTGTAGAGCCTGTCCAAACTTTCTCCCCTTGTCGTCCGTCTCCACCGTGCGTGAGGCCACAAACGTTCTTCACATGAGGGGCGGCGTCTTCTCTCCCTCGGCCTCGCCCGACTCGAACGGTGCGGCTTCGCCGTTGCTCTCGGCACGCACGTCGGGCTCCGTTGGCTCTACGGGCTGCGCGTCGGGCTCCGTTGGCTCTATGGGTCGCGCCTCAACTGCATCGCCCGCGCCGTTCTCGTCCTCGTTGATCAGTTCCTTCAGCTCCTTGCCGGGCTTGAAGTAGGGGACGCGCTTGGCGGGGATGTCCACGGGGTCGCCGGTCTTGGGGTTGCGGCCGCGGCGGGCGCCGCGCTCGCGCACGCGGAAGGAGCCGAAGCCGCGCAGCTCGATCTTCTCACCCTGATTGAGCGTGTCGATGATGCTCTCGAAGACAATCTCGACGAGCCGCTCGGCGTCCTTCTTGGTCAGCTCGGCCGCGCGGGCCACGTCTTCAACCAGTTCTGCTTTCGTCATGGTTTCCACCTCTCCGGCCTCTCGGTGAAAGCTGCCGCCGCAAAACAAGCGCAGGGGAATTGAGTATGGGGTACAAGAACCGGGCTGTAACTTAGCAGATACGGGGAACGCCTGACAAGGGGAAAACGTCGCGCAGCCAACAAGTTAGCGCCCCCGCACACACCACTCGGGAAAAGGAGAAGCCCCGCGAGGACTCTCGTCAATCCTCGCGGGGCTTCTGTGATAGGTACGCTGCGGGACTAGCGGTTCTCTTCCTCTTCGGGCTCGTCGCCGCTGCGGCGCTTGTTGAAGAAGTCGGCCAGGCCGCCCAACTCACCCAGCGAGGCCATGCCGCCGCCCGCGTCGGTCGTATAGCTCTTCACGTCCGTGATCGGCTCGTCGTGCTTGGCCGCGCGGTGCGAGAGCCCGATCTTCTTCGACTCCGGCTCGATGCGCAGGATGCGGAAGTCCAACTCCTGCCCGATCTGCGCCGCGTCCTCGGGACGCTCGACGCGGTCGTCCGAAAGCTCCGAGACGTGGCACAGGCCTTCGAGCCCCTCGGCCAACTCGACGAAGGCGCCGAAGTTGGCGAAGCGCGTCACCTTGCCGCGCACGATGTCGCCCGGGTGATGCTCGTTGATGAACTTCTCCCAGGCGCTCGGCTCGGTGTCCTTGATCGAGAGCGAGAGCCGGCGGTTGTCGATGTCGATGTTGGTGATGACCGCCTCGATCTCCTGCCCCTTCTTGAGGACTTCGCCCGGGTGCTTGATGCGCTTGTTCCAGGAGATGTCCGAGACGTGCACGAGGCCGTCCACGCCGTCCTCGACCTCGACGAAGGCGCCGAAGTCCGTCAGGTTGCGGACGCGGCCGCGGACGCGGTCGCCGATGTGGAAGCGCTCGGGCAGAGTCTCCCAGGGGTTCGGCTGCGTCTGCTTCATGCCGAGGCTGATGCGCCGGTTCTTCGGGTCGACGCCGAGAACTTCCACGTCAACCGGGTCGCCGACGTTGACCAGCTTCGAAGGGTGCTTCATCCGCTTCGACCAGGTCATCTCCGAGACGTGGACGAGCCCCTCGACGCCCGGCTCAAGCTCGATGAAGGCGCCGTAGTCGGTGACGGAAGCGATCTTGCCCGACATGCGCTGCCCCGTCGGGAAACGCTCGGCGACCGACTCCCAGGGGTCGGGCAGAAGTTGCTTGTAGCCGAGGCTGACGCGCTCGCGCTCCTTGTCGAACTTGAGCACCTTGACCTGGACGGTCTCGCCGACACGGAACATCTCGCCGGGGTTGAGCAGCCGGCCCCAGCTCATATCAGTGACGTGTAGCAGGCCGTCGATGCCGCCGAGGTCGACGAAGGCGCCGTAGTCGGTCAGGTTCTTAATCTGGCCTTCGACGATGATGCCCTCTTCAAGGTTGTTGAGCGTCTCGCCCTTCTTGCCCTCGTTCTCGGATTCGAGAATCGCCTTGCGCGAGAGCACGACGTTCGAGCGCTTGCGGTTGAGCTTGATGACCTTGGCCTCGATCTCCTGGCCGCGCAAGGATTCGAGGTTGCGGATGGGTCGCACGTCCACCTGCGAGCCCGGCAGGAAGGCGGCGACGCCGTCCACGTCCACACGCAGTCCGCCCTTGACGCGCTCGGCGATCTTGCCCTTGACGGGCGTGCCGTCGCGGTAGGCCTGCTCCAGCACGTCCCAGGCGCGCATGCGTACCGCGTCGGCGCGCGAGAGGATCGGCACGCCTTCGGAGGACTCCATGCTCTTGATGAGCACTTCGACCTCGTCGCCGCGCTTGACCGTCAGCTCGCCCGCCTCCTGGAACTCCTCGATCGGGACGGCGCCTTCAGACTTGAAGCCGAAGTCGATGACGACCGAGCGCTCGGTGACGCCGACCACGGTGCCCTTGACGACGGAGCCCTCCTGATACTGGGCCTGCTCCTGCTCGTACTGGTCGAGCAGCGCGCCGAAGTCGAAGCCGCCGCCGCGTGGCTCCTCGTCGTCCTCGTCGGCGTCCGTGCTCGCCGCTGAAGACTGCGGGGCCGGCGCGGGGGCCGACGCGCTCTCGGCGGGTGTCGCGGCTGCGGCGGAGGCTGTGGGCTGTTCGCCCGCAGCAGGCTCGCCGGCCGCCGGACTCGCGGTCGCTGCTGACTGTTCCGCCGAAGCAGTGGTGGCGGCAGCGGCGCTCGCCGCCGCTGCCGTCTCACCGGCCTCGTTCGAGGAGGCGCCGCCGGGCGCGCTCTGTTCGTTGGTGTTATCGCCGTTGGTGGGCGTTTCGTTTTCGGTTGACATGAACTCCTGTCGGACTCCTGCTGGATTAGTCTGGCGCGAACGTCGGGCTCCCTCCCGCGCCTGCCCGGCGACAAAACTTGGCGCGCGACATGTCTGGTGTCAGCCGCGGGCGTGCGCCTCTGTTCTGCCGAGAGTAGCTTGGGGCGATTCGACTTAAATAGAGGATTGAGGCGGGAGTTGCGAGCAGTTGAAAAAGAAAAGGAGTTTCCAGAGTTTCAATTTTCCACACGCCCGTGGACCACCCGCGTGATCCGCCAAATCACCTCGCTATTCTGCCAGGTAGGGGAGCAATTTACACAGCCGGGCGACGCCGTGTCAAGGCGGAAAGCAAGGCACAAGGCAAAAAGGCCGTGAACCGTGAACCATAAACCGTGGTAAGAGAAGAAGAGTTCTTCATCTTGTCACGGTTTATGGTTCACGGTTCACGGCCTTAACTACTTGCTCGTCGCCGCCGCGTCGCCGCCGCGCCGCGCGACGTAGACGCCGGCCGAGTGCGTGCCGACGAAAATGCGCGTGTTGTCACGCGGGTCGAAGGCGAGCGCCCAGACGCGCCGGCTCGGGAGCTGCGGGTCGAGCCGCTGCCACGTCATCCCCTTGTCGGCCGAGCGGAAGACGCCGCCGCCCTCGGCCGTGTTGAAGACCTTCCCGCCGCGCTCGTAGGCGTTGCCGACGAAGAGTTCGTCCGAGTTCTCGGGGTTGATGAGAATGCTGGTGAAGCTGCCCAGCGGCAGGTTGCCGCCGCGGCGCTGCCAGTGCTGGCCGCCGTCGTGCGAGACGTAGAGCGTCTGCGTCGTGCCGACGTAGACGTTCTCGGGGTGCTTCGGGTCGCGCTCGATGACGTTGACGGGCCCCTCCGCGGGGACCCCCCGCGTCAGCTCCCACGACTTGCCGTTGTCGCGCGAGACGAGCACGCCCGAGTTCGACGTGCCGACGAAGATGGTCTCAGGCTCCTGCGTGCTGGTCGAGACGCAGAGCGTGCGCACGTCGAGACGCGGGCCGTACGGGATGGCCTCCCAGCCCTTCTCCACGTCGTAAGTGCGGAAGAGGCCCGCGTTCGTCGCCGCGAGCATCCCCGGGTGCCCGTCGCGCTCATCGCCCGTGTAGGAGAGCGCGTTGATCGTGTCCACGAGAAAGACCGGCGACGTCTGCACCGCGACCGCCAAAGCCCCCGCCGACTGCATGCCGCCCGCGAGTCCGAGCGCCCCGAGCGTCGCCTCGTCGAACTGCCCCGTCACGGGGATGGACTTGTCGGTCTGGTACCTCCTCAGCGCCGCCACGGTGCGCGTCCCGGCCACGCCGTCGGGCTGGCCCACGTCGTAGCCCGCGAGGTTCAGAGCCTCCTGCGCGCGCTTCACCACGTCGTTCGGCTTCGGCCGCGCGGCGACCGTCGGCGCGGCCACGGAGGCCCCGTCGCGCGATGCCGCACTCGAAGAGGCAGCAGTAGTACTTGAAGCGGCCGCGCCCTTCCTTCCCTTCCTCACCGGGGCTTTAGGCTTCGGCGCGCCGAGCGGTGACCAGGAGGCGCCGCGGTCGGCCGACCGATAGAGGCCGTAGTTCGTCCCGAGATAGATGACGTTGCCGTCGCGCGGGTCTTGGAGAATGGTGTAGGCGATGAGGCGCGCCGGCATGTTGCGCGCCGAGAGCTGCCAGGTCTCGCCCGCGTCGTTCGAGACGTAGAAGTAACCGCCGCCCGTCGCCGTGTTGATGGTCGCCGCGTAGACGCGCCCGGGCTTCTCCCGGTCGGGCACGACCGCGTAGGCCCGGCGCCCCGAGTAGCCACCGTTCGACGGCACGAAGTTGCGCCCGCCGTCGCGCGAGACCATCACGCCGTAGTTGTTCGTCCCGATGTAGACCACGTCCGGATTCGAAGGGTGGACGGCGATGGTGTTGACTTCGAAAATTTGACGGCTGGTCGTCACCTTCCAGTCGGCACCGCCGTTGGTGCTCATCCAGAAACCCTCGGTCGTGCCGGCGTAGATGGTGTCGGGGCGTCCGGGGTTCTGGAGGATGGAGCGCGTGCGGCGCGACTGCGACGGGATGCCGTTGACCTTTTTCCAGTTGCCGCCCGCGTCGCGCGTCTCGTAGATGCCGCTGCACGCGGAGGCGATGATGTGGTTCGGGTTCCGGTCATCAATCTCGATGGCGAAGATGTCCGAGTCGTCGATGATGCCCGTCTTGGTGATGCTCCAGGACTGCCCGCCGTCCGTAGACTTGTAGGGCAGGTACCACGTGCCGGCGTAGACGACGTTCGTGTCGCGCGGGTCTACGGCCAGCGACTCGACGTTGATGAGGCCGGGCGTGGCCGAAGTGTTGAGCTGCTCCCAGTGTTCGCCCGCGTCGGTCGAGCGCCAGACGCCGCGGTTCGTGCCGGCGAAGAGCAGGTCGGGGTTCTTCGAGGATTGCGTGAGCGAGTGGATGCCGTCGCCCTTCAACTGCTCCGCCTCGCGCCAGGTGCGGCCCCCGTCGGTCGTCTTGAAGAAGCCGCCCGACTCCTTGTGCCGGTGCGCGGCCGCGTAGATGACGTTTGAGTCGCGCGGGTCGACGATGAGGTTATCGATGAGGAGCCCCGGCCGGTTGAAGCCCGCGACGCGCGACCAGTTGTCGCCGCCGTCGGCCGAGGTGTAGATCTGCCCGTCGATGGTGCCGAAGTAGAGCCGGCGTGCGTCCTGCGGGTCGATGACCAGCGAGCGCACGTCGCCGCCTAAGGGGCCGGTCGCTTCCCAGCTCAGAAGCCTCTCGCCGGAAGAGTCTGCGTCGTTGCCTGCGGCGCGCGCCGAAGGGGCAGCGCCCGACCAGGAGAGAACGAAGGACAGGAGCACGAGCGCGGGGGTGAACTTATGGAGCATGCGATTCTTCATTTTTAACACCACGGTCTTCAAATTCTGCGAGCTGCGCGGCGGGGGGCCTGCTGGAACTGCGTGGCTATTATCCTTATCGACTGCGACTTTGCAAAGCCCGCGCGTTGTCTGCGCCCGGAAATGTAGGATGCCCGGGCAATTTTGGCCGTTGTACGAATTGTGCAGTCTCTGCCTGCACGAACCGCTTGACGGTCAAAAGAGAGCGGGCGGCGCTTCTTAAGTTGAAGCGCCGCCCGCTCTCTTTTCAGCCGCGTGGCCCTTTAAGGGGCCTCACGGGTCAGGTTAAAGGACTACTCCTCCTCCTCGTCGTCGTCGCGACGGCCGCGGCGCGGGGCGCGGGCCGGCTTGACTTCCGAAGGGTCAACCGTCGGGCTGGCGGCCGGCGGGTTGGCCCCCGAGGGCACGACCCACAGTTCGACCGTCAGCTCCTCGCGGAAGCCGCCGTCAACCGTCACGATGCGGTCGGCGGAGATGCCGCGGGTGTTGACCAGGTAGTTCTTGGCGCGGTCGCAACGACGCTGCGCCTCGCCCGTCCGGCCCGTGCGGCCGCCGTAGCAGACCAGGTAGCCCTGCGCCGTCGGGTCGTTCTGCAACTCGATGGCGTAGTTGTCGAGGCGAGCCTTCTCGTCGTTGAACTTGATGTTCCCGTACTCGTCAACCTTGCGCGCCGGCTGCACACCGCCAATCGGGGTCGTGCAGCTCGCTGAAGTCGAGCAGTTACGGTCGTAGCCGCCGACATCAACGGTCGCCGTCACCGACGAGTTGAGCGGCAGACCCGTGGTGTCCACCGTGATGGAGCTGGTGCCTTGGCCGCTGCTGATCGTGCCGGCCGAGACAGTCCAGTTAAAGGTCGGCGTCACGTTCGGGTCGCCGTTGGATACGTTCGCGGTGAACGTGATCGGCGTGCCCGGCCTCACTACCTCGGACGGGCAGCTCACGGTAACCGTCGGGCAGGCCGGCGGCGGCGCCGGGATGCAGTTGCAACGATCAACCGTCACGGTCGTCGAGGTGAAGGCGATACAGCCGCAGCCGTCGTCCACTTCCACCGTCACGGTGTAGGTGCCGGGCGCGACGCCCGCCAAATCGAGCGTGGCGTTCGGGCCGTCACCCGTCACGCGGCCGCCGGT
>JBJMGP010000002.1:0-7196 GCA_045807865.1 Pyrinomonadaceae bacterium | reverse complement strand
TAGGTTCTGTTGACATTGTTAGCGTAGCCACACAAGCGCGCTGACGAAACTCAAGAATCCCAAGTAGTTCTTTGACAGCTTCTCGAATCGTGAGAAGACCCTGCGGTAGTGCTTGATCTTACCGATGAAGCATTCAATCAAGTGCCTCTCCCGATACAGATGCCGGTCATATTCACGCTGCACGAGCCGATTCTTCTTCGGCGGAATCACCGCCTCGATGCCTCTGACTGTGACTGATGCGATCAACGGGTCTGAGTCATAGCCTTTATCGGCGATCAAGGCTTGCGGCTCGTATCCTTCAATGAGCGCCGGAGCCTGCGGGCTGTCATGGCGCTGACCCGCCGTTAAGAGCAAGCGTAGCGGATTGCCTAGAGCATCGACGGCGATGTGAATCTTGGTGGAGAATCCGCCCCGACTCCTCCCTAACGCTTGTTGCTCTTGCCCGCCGCTTTTTTTGAGGCCCCCGCCGCGCACGGATGGGCGCGAATAATGGTCGAGTCAATCATCAAGTGTTCCATATCCGCATCAGCGGCAAACGACTGATGGAGTTGCTCGAAGACGCCTTGATGACTCCAACGCGAGAACCGCTTATAGACGGTGTTCCAGTCGCCATACTCTGGTGGCAGGAGTCGCCATTGTGCGCCGCTGCGAGTAATCCACAGCACGGCTTCGAGGAACTTGCGGCAATCTTGCTCGCACCCGACATAGGCGTTCGGATGCGAGCGTAGGAATGGCAGTGTCTTCTGCCACTGCTCATCGGAAAGTGTGACCGTCAGCATTCAAAGAGCTTAGCTCAAATGTCAACAGAGCCTAATTTCACTTCCTGTGCTGGCAGGCATCCTACTCGTCCTATCTCCGCTCGGCGCACGCCGGCCCGCGACGCAACGCGTCCGCCAGACTGACGTGCCATGCGAGGAGCCGCCCCGCCAGTCCCGCGAAGTGCCCCACTCGGCAGGGCAACTTCCCTCAAACTATCTCAACCTGTGGCATTTCAAGTCGGTTCTCGTCACAGACAGCCACGGCCATTCCGAATCCCCACCTTATGAAGGCGTACACGTCGAGGGCATCCCTGGGCCGGGAATAGAACATGTCCATTACGATAAAGAGGGAGAGTTTTCGGTGTTGGTTACGACACCCGCGGCGGATGCTTTCACTTTCAAATTCCAGTCGTTAGAGGGGGAGAGCGGCAATGTTGACTTGGTCAGGGGTGTCGGGAACGAGCACCCTGATATGGTGGCCAGATACAATGATCTGCTGCTGCCCGTCGGGGCGACCGGAATGATCGAGGTAACGCCGGAGAGCTTCGGGCCGCTACGTGTGGATAAGGACGGCGACGGCACATTCGAGGCCGAGGTCAAGCCGACGGCGTACGCCGCCGGTGAGGCGGCTGACGATACGTACGGGCCGACGCTGTGCTTCGGGGAGAGCAGCCGAGGCGGGAAGACGCTGGTCACGATTACGGCTGTTGACCGCTCCGGGGTCAAGGCCGTCTACTATTCTCTCGACCCGCCGCCCGCGACCGATGAACCGTTACCCTTCGGCGCCACGGTCAAACGCCACTACCGGCTCTACACTGGCCCTTTCGAGGTGGACGCGGCGCAGACGCCCGTAGTCTCCGCTGTCGCCGACGACAATCAGGGGAATCGTGCCGCCGGCTACGAGCACAGAATCGTTGCGCCGGAATGAGGCGCCGACTTCATGTGTTCGTCCATGGCCGGGCCGGCGCCGCCTAACAACGGCATGCACCCGACCCGCGACACGGCGGCTTTCATCTACCTTCAGAGGGTTGGGCGGGCGGGTGATGCCGGGCGTTAGGCGGCTCCGAAGTTGAGGTACTATCTGGAGCGTCATGTGGAAAGCCTTACTTATCGCGACCTGTCTCGTTTGGCCCTCCGGGCCTGTTAAGCTCCGCGGCCTGTCGCATACGCACGGGGTTGAGGTTAACAGGCCAGTGGCGAGACTTGCCGTGGCACCTGCCTATCCTGCTGCTGCGGTGCGCGGTGGCGTCAGCGGTACGGTGGTAATCGCCTCGACCATTTGCGGCAGCTTGGTGTGCGAGGTACACAGCGTCTCCGGGCCGGAGCAACTCATACCGGCTGCTACGGCCGCCGCGAAACGCTGGGAGTTTCACCGGCCGGACAACAGCCCGGACGCTCACCCGGTTGTGAATCTTGTCTTCGAGTTTCGTCTCGTCAGGCCGACAACGCGGGACATTCAGCCTGAGGACCTGACGCCGGTGTTCCGGCCACCGTACACTGTGGAAGTAGCGGCAGTCACAAAGGAGAACGAGTGATGCATGCCTGCCTGGTCCTGCGGCTCAGACCCGCCGCCTAACAACGGCATGCACCCGACCGCCGGCACGACGGCTCTCATCTTCCTTCAGAGGCTCGGGGCGGCGGGTGATGTCGGGCGTTAGGCGGCTAACCTTCAGCGTAGATGAAAAGGAGGCCCTTATGAAGCGCCTATTTGTCGCTGTGCTGCTAGTTGCTACTTGTTCCTTAACCTTAGCGGAGGCGAAAAGTAAGAAGGATCGGGAGCAGAAGCACAAAGATGAGATTGAGCGGACGCTGCTGAGGATGACAGATGAATGGACGCAGGTCGATGTTACTCATGACAAGTCGGTCCTCGAGCGCTTCATGGCCGATGATTTCGTCAGCACGTCACGTAGTGGCAGGGTGCGGAATCGGCAGGAGTTATTTGCCGCCTGGAAGGACGAGGGGGTTAAGAGCGCGACCAGCAGTGATGTTAAAGTTCATGTGTATACGGATAACGTGGCGGTCGTGACGGGGATGGATACAACCGTCGGGAACAAAGACGGCGTCGAGTGGGTGCACCAAGACCGCTTCACCACGACGTGGGTGAAACGAAAAGGCACCTGGCAATGTGTCGCCGCCCAGTGGAATCGCATCAAGTAGCTGACACTGCTCTTGTCTTCACCGCGCCGCCTAACAACGGCCTGCACCCGACCGCCGACACGCTGCCTGTCATGCTCAGATAAAGATGCGGGGCGGCGGGTGATGCCGGGCGTTAGATGGCTTCGAGTTGGGAAAATACGTTGACTCACCGCTTGGGTTGGGTTAGTAATACCTTACCCGCCAATCTCAAGCAATGGGGAGGAGACAATCATGAAGAGACTCTTTGCCGTGCTGACGCTGACACTCGCCGCCTCTTTCGTCGCCGCTGGTGCCGTGCCTCAATCCGCCGGAGATTTCCCTGCCGACCCGAAGGCGTCCCCTGCTTACGCGGTGTTAGTGCTTCAGAAGGCGGCCGTCGAGGGGGAATTGGCAGACCTGTCCTCGAAGTTCACGGACGGGAGCCGGGTTGTCCGGGCCAAGCGATTTGAATTAACCTCGCTCAAGCGAGAGATGGGGGCCATGCAAACAGTCGGGCGGGACAATGTCTCTAAGTTGTCGAGCGCCTACGGCAACCTCATCTTGAACAAAGTTGCCCTTGAGGTCGAATTGAACGGATTGCTCAGTAACTTCACGTCCGACCATCCCGAGGTGAAGAAAAAGAGGGTCGAGCTTACTGCCCTTGAGCGAGAGATCGAGAACATCCTGAAGTAACCCTCACCCCGCCCGCCCTCAGCGGCGCAATCTAACAACGGCATGCACCCGACCGCCGACACGATGCCTCCCATCTTCCGGCAGAGATGCGGGGCGGCGGGTGATGCCGGGCGTTGGGCGCACTCGCTACGGCACGTCGGGATGTGTAAAACACATTGCCTGCTTTGTTAGGCAGCGCTTGAAGTCGCGGATGCGGCCCCGTGTGTGGAGCGCGACAAGTTTCAAAAGTGGTTGGACACGCTTTAGCCACGAAACAAAGACTTGCTAACTTATCCGTGAAATACCTACTCCCTTTGAGGTGGCAGATGAGGAGACTTCCCTATCCCTTACGCGTACATCTATTTTCACCTGCAATTGCCCCGGCCGTGATAGCGTGCCTTCTTCAAACACCTTCCCATCCGGCAGACGCGGCAGCCGTTTACCGACAGGGGTCCCACGTCCAGCGGCGGTACGTGAAGAGCACCAACCTGACGCTGGTCAACTCCGACAGCCTCTACGTCATAAACATGCCGGCGCAGTTCATGCAGCTAGAACTCGCGGCCCGCTACCCGAGCCAGGGGCCGCCGACCCAGGCGCCGGATAAGGTCACGCTCGCGTTCCAGTCTTACGCGACGGCCCCTCTGTACCAGAAGGACGAGTCTCACCGCCTCGCCGTCAAGGCGGACGCGGAGGTGCTGGACTTCGGGCTGATGAGTTACACGGGGCTGCGTGAGAACGGCAGGGACACGTACACGGCCGACGAGAAAGCCAGGCTCGGCATCAGCTCCCCGCTCCCCCCCGTCGCGCTGGTCAGGGCGGCGAACAAGGGTCAGCCGCTGACGCTCGAGTCGATGTCCGCCACGGACGTGCCGCTGAGCCGGTTAACAAAACTCGCGCGGGCCAGCCAGGTGCTGATGAAGATAGGCGACACCGTGTTCGCCTTGACGCCCAATCAACTCGGCGTCCTGCGCGAGTTCGTGGCGGCCGTCACGCCGGCCGGAGGGGCTGGCGCGGCGGATGTCGCACCAAAGGCGGACGCGCTGAACGTCCCTCCCGACGTCCCCTCGAACGCGAATAACGCGCCGCTCGATTCGACGCTGAGGTGGCTGAAGAAGGAGCTGCCGCGCGCCGGCGCGAAGGTAGGAATAGGCATCCCGGGGCAGATTGAGGTGGGGGATTTCAACGGCTGTCAGATCAGCTACAGGGTCATCCCGCGCTTCAGGAACTCTCCCGTTTCGCCCGGCCTGGTTTACGCCGTCATTGAATATCAGTTCGACCTGGCGGACATCAACCCCGAGACCGTGCGCGCGGCAGACTTGAAGGACTTTTCGATGCTCACCTTCAACACCGTCAATCAGGAGCAGAAGATCAAGGTCATCAGCAGGGCTAACAACAGCGGGATGGCCGGAAGGACGCTGGACGAAACTTGGAAGGCGGGCGCCATCATCTACCTTCGCGACGTGAACTCGGCCGCACAGATCAAGGAGGCTTTTGTTCACGCTGTAGGGCTCTGCCGACCACATTCATAATGGAAGCTTTCAGCCGGGGCTGCCGCCCAACAACGGCCTGCACCCGACCCGCGACACGCCGCCTGTCATCAAACGCAATCATGCGGGCGGGCGGGTGATGCCGGGCGTTAGCCCGCTGCAAGGAGGTGGAGCGCTATGAGCAGTGACTCACGGCTGGAAAGTGCCTTTACATTTGAAGAGATTCAGAAGGACGACCCGAGGCTGAAGCAGATGCTGGAAGTACCCGAGGAAGAAAAACAGCCGTCCTTTCACGCCACCATCCAGCACATGCCCGACTCCGACGACCTGCGCCTGGAAGAAGGCTTTCGCTGGGGGCATTGCCACCTTACCGATGAGGACTTCGACCGTTTGCGTGCGCTTGGGTTGAGGGGGAGGCTGCTGGTGACCGGCTATGGGACTTCCGGCGTCGGGCCTTTTAAAGCCAGAGCCCTGATTGTGGCGCAGCGGCAAATCATAGGGCCAGTTGACCTCCCACAGCCGCGCGGGTGCGAGGTGATTTATTACCAGGTTGGTGACGAGTGGCGGATGGAGCCGCCGGGTGCTCCAGTGCTGAAGAAAAGGTTTCGGCTCAGCATAGACCCGGCGAATCCGAGGCACACGTTGATGTGGGCGGAGGCTTACTACGGGTCGGATGCGGGAGGCGGGGGAGGCGCTTTTACTTGGGAGGGCACGGGCTAACAACGGCCTGCACCCGACCGCCGACACGCTGCTTCTCATCCTCGTTCAGAGGCTTGGGGCGGCGGGTGATGCCGGGCGTTAGACAGCTTCATTCTCAGAGAGAGCAGTGGATTACGCATGCGAAAACTCTTCCCTTGGCTTTCCTCACCGACCGCCTTGCTCTACCTATATCTCATCACCGCGCAGGTCATCACGGGCGCTTATTTGGCGCGCGGGGCGGAGTTGCCGCCGGCCTTCTCCCTGCTGTACCCGCTCGGCCTGCTGTGGGCGGTCGGGTGGTGGCTGCGCCGGGATAGCAGGTTGCGCGGCGTCGGGTGGGTCTTCGACCTGGGGCTGTTCCTCTACATCGCGTGGCCGCTCTTCATGCCTTATTATCTGCTCAAGACCCGGGGCGCGAAGGGGTTCTTAGCAATCCTGGCATTCGCAGGTGCTTATGTGGGTGCGCTCCTGGCGGGGGCGGTGCTGTATGTCTTGTGCACGCCGTAGGACGGACGAATACGAGTTTCTTCGGCAGGCGCTGTCTAACAAGCGCATGCACGCGACCCGCGACACGAATGATGTCATCTTCGGCATTGGCATGGGCGGGCGCGTGATGCGCGGCGTTGGGCTGCTTCGATTGGAGAGATAAGGGGCGTGAAAAAATTGTTCACAAAGACAGTGTTACTCGATGCAGGATTCATCATCCTGTTGTGTCTTGGCGTCGGCTGTGTATCAGTAAAGCCGATTTATAACGACAAGGAGCAAGCGAAAGCCGAGCGTGCCGTGGCAGAATTCCACAAGCTGCATAATGCGCAGAATTATGAGGGGCTTTATAATCTGCTAGACGCACAGGCCCGCCAAACCATAAATAAAGATGAATTCATGTCGCTGGCAAAACAGACCTATGAGAAATGGGGCGAAGTCCAGAGCGCAAGTCTCAGCCAAGCGAAAGTATTTCCCAGCCCTTTGCAGGTCAGGATGATTTATAACGTGAAGTATGAGAATGGTGACGGTCAGGAATGGTTCATCTGGAACACGCAAGGCGATGACGCGCGCCTCCTTCAGTACCAAAATTCACCTGGCACTGATACGCCTGACGAGAAGAAGTAAATGGATATGCGTAGTGCGCAGCCCAACAACGGCATGCACCCGACCGCCGACACGCTGCCTGTCATGTATCCTCAATCTTGAGGGGCGGCGGGTGATGCCGGGCGTTCGGCTGCTCGGGTACTTTGAAAGCTATGACGGAGACTTGCCGGTGGCAACGGCGCGCGGCTCTTTCACCATCAGGCGCTCTACTTTCACCCGGGGGCCGCGCTTCGGATTATCTTTCACGTTGAGTCGCGGCAGGTGCGCGGCTCCGAGTATCATCGGTCGCGGCAGGTGCGTGTCGTCTCCATCGCGCACCCGAACAATGGCCTGCACCCGACCGCGCACCCGACGGCCCTCATCTTCGGCCATCGCT
>JBJMGP010000001.1:0-9118 GCA_045807865.1 Pyrinomonadaceae bacterium | reverse complement strand
GTACGAGGCCGCGTGGACACTTGAGCGCCTCCTCCCGGCCGTGCGTAGGCCCGGCAGCCCGGAGTCCAAAGACCCGGACGCCTACGCCTCCATCGCCGCCGCCTACGAAGTCCAGTTACTGAGCCTGATGCAACACACGGGGGCTATGGACACCCTCGACGCGATTAAGGGGATGGCGGAGGCAAGAGACGCAGCCCTCGACCTTGAGATGGACGCCTACGCCCGCGCCGTTGCCGCGTGTGGCGCCGACGCGGGTTGCCAGGAACGGAAGGCGCGATGGACTGGCAAGCTGACCGGACTGTACAAGCAACGCCACGGCGGCTCGGACGGGGGGGTGGATGAGTTGATAAAGGGAGCGCTCGGCAGGCCGATGCCGGGAGGGACGACGGACAAGCGATGATTGAACGCTACACGCTGCCCGAGATGGGCGCGCTCTGGTCGGAGCAGAGCAAGTTTCAGAAGTGGCTGGACGTGGAGGTCGCCGTCTGCGAGGTGCACGCGGAGATGGGGACGATCCCCGCCGCGGCCGTCGAGGAGATCAAGCACAGGGCCGCCTTCACCGTCGAGCGCATCCGCGAGATCGAGCAGACGACCGACCACGACGTGATCGCCTTCACCACCGCGCTCGCCGAGCAGATCGGCGAGGCCGCGCGTTTCGTCCACTACGGCCTCACCTCTTCGGACGTGGTGGACACGGCCAACGCGCTGCTGCTGCGCGACTCGTGCGACCTGCTCCTGTCGAAGACGGACGCGCTGCTCGAAGTCTTAAAGCGCCGCGCCTTCGAGTTCAAAGAGACGCCGCAGGTCGGGCGCACGCACGGCGTCCACGCCGAGCCGACCTCCTTCGGACTGACCTTCGCGCTCTGGTACGACGAGACGCGGCGCAACCGCTTGAGGTTGGAAAGAGCGAGGGACGCGGTCGCGGTCGGCAAGATCAGCGGCGCGGTCGGGGCCTTCGCGCATCTCGACCCCGAGGTGGAAGAGAGAGTCTGCGCGCGTCTCGGGCTCAGGCCCGCGCCCGTCTCGACGCAGGTCGTCCAGCGCGACGTGTACGCGGAGTACCTGACGACGCTCGCCATCTGCGCCGCCTCCATCGAGAAGTTCGCCCTGCAAGTCCGCCACTGGCAGCGCACCGAAGTGCGCGAGGCGGAGGAGCGTTTCAAGAAGGGCCAGAAGGGTTCGAGCGCGATGCCGCACAAGCGCAACCCGATTCTCTCCGAACGCCTGTGCGGGATGGCGCGGGTCGTGCGCGGCTACGCCCTGGTCGGCCTTGAGAACGTCGCGCTCTGGCACGAGCGCGACATCTCGCACTCGTCGGCCGAGCGCGTCGTCCTGCCCGACGCCTCTATCGCGCTCGACTACATGCTGCACAAGTGCGCTTCGCTGCTCGACACGCTCCTCGTCTACCCCGAGCGGATGCTCTCGAACCTTGCGGCGACGCGCGGGCTCGTCTACAGCGGCCAACTGCTGCTCGCGCTCACGCGCGCGGGCGTCTCCCGCGAGCAGGCTTACGAGTGGGTGCAGCGCAACGCGATGAAGACCTGGGACGAGGGCGGCGAGTTCCGCACGCACGTCCTCGCCGACCCGGACATCTCCAAACTTCTCACGGCCGAGGAGGTGGCGCGCCTGCTCTCGCCGGAGCCCTACCTGCGCAACGTCGGGAAGGTCTACGCGCGCGTCTTCAACGAGCCGGGGGATTGAGGGCTTTGAACGACGACGGGGTGAGATTCGTCTCCGCCGCGACGGTGTCGCTCGAAGCGTACGCCGCGGCCATCACTGCCTCCTTTGAGGGCTACCCCGTCCAGATCGCCTTCACCGCGCCGACGCCCGCGCGCCTACGGGCTGCTCGGCCACGGCCGCAGCGACGGCGACACATACGTCTCCGACCTCACGGCCGCCCGCGCCGTAGACGCCGAAGCGCTATGCGCCGCGCTCGACCGTGTGGTCGGCCAGGTGAGAGTCGTCAACGAGCCGGAGCGCCGCCCTTTCGCCGCGCCGCTCCTCGCCCACGGCTTTACGGAGGTCTTGCGGCAGCACGAGATGTCGATGGAGCTTTGAGCCGCCGGCCCGGCCCGCGCTTGAACGCCGGGCGAGACTTCGTTTAACTTGGCGCTTCGCACTCTGACTTCCGGGAGAGACCCTTGAAAGCAAAAGTCTACGTCACACTCAAGCCGGGCGTGCTCGACCCGCAGGGCAAGGCCATCCAGCACTCGGTCGGCCTGCTCGGGTACGAAGGCGTCGCCGACGTGCGCCAGGGCAAATACTTCGAGATCGCGCTCGACGCGGGCCTGGACGCAGCGGGCGCCCGCGAGACCGCCGAGGCGCTCGCCCGCGACGTGCTCTCGAACCCCGTCATCGAGGACTACCGCGTGGAGGTCGAGGGATGACATTCGGAGTGGGGGGTGGTTAGTTTTCAGTGACGAAGCCCTTCAACCGCTCCCGTATCTCATCCCGAACACGGCGGAAGACGGCCAACTTCGCTTCATCATCCCCTACGGCAGCGGCGGGGTCGTCAACCCCCAGTGGATGCGTTCGGTCTTGCCGGGAAAGATCGGGCAGCGTTCGTTCGCCTTGTCGCAGACCGTGGTCACGTAGTCGAACTCCTGCCCCGCGAACTCGTCCACCGACTTGGAGCGATGGGCCGCGCGAGAATCTCTTCGAGGTCTGAACGGGTGGCGCCGGTGATGATCGCGTCCTGATCGTTCATCGCGTGATTCCGACCGTGGTGGAGCAGCCGCAGGATGCGGCCGCGCTTTCGGCCTTCTCCGTGGCGACGGAGGCACAGCAGACGCCGCCCGTCTCCTTCTCCGGCAAGTTGTCTTCGAGCACGACGAAGACCTCCCAGGAGTTGCCGTCGGGGTCGCTCACCCAAGCCTTGTCCTGCACGGCGTAGCAGCAGTCGGTCTTCATTTCGTCGCGGGGGGCGAGCCCGGCCTCCTGCCACTTGCCGCGCACGGCCAGCACGTCCCCGGTCGAGCCGACCTGAATTCCCAGGTGTGAGAGTGCGCCGCGCTCCCCGAAAGGCACCTGGTTGAGCGTGAAGTTAAGCGGCGGGTTCTGCACGTCGAACTTGGCGTAGCCCGTCCGCACCTTGCTCGGCTCGATGCCGAACAGCCGGCGGTAAAAATGGATGCTCTGCTCAACGTCTCTCACGTTGAGTGCCAGATGCGCCTTCAGCGCCTGCACCGCGTTTGCTCCCTGCGTCTCCATTGTCCGTCTCCTTACTTACATGTTATATTCGCCTAAGCGAATGTGATGCGGAGCATACACCCGCAGAACATATCCGTCAAGGCATATATGAAAATTTTTCGGAGGGCACTTGGATGGGCAAGGGGTTCGACATGGAGTTGTTCTTTCAGGCTCTGGCGGACGGGACACGCCTGCGCCTGCTCAACCTGATGGCAGGGGGGGAGGTCTGCGTCTGCTTCTTCGTGGAAATCCTGCGGACGAACCAGCCGAAGATTTCGCGGCACCTGGCTTATCTGCGGAAGGCCGGCATCGTCGCCGCGAGGCGTGAGGGCAAGTGGATGCACTACAAGGTGGCCGAACCGAATGACCCGCACGCGGCCCGCCTGCTCGGTGAAGTGCTGGAATGGTTGACCCAGGACAGGGAGATGCAGCGTGACCGGGAGCAGTTAGTGAAGGTCTGCTGCGCCCCGCGGTTACCCGTCCAGCTTCGAGGCGCGCCCCGTCCCACCGGCATCAATGTAGGCTAAAGCCTCCCCGTCGCCGCGTGCTACTATTTCCAACACGGATCTCTTCAAGCGCATTGACGGAGGTGAGAAGTTGAAATTCGGAGTGATCGTCTTCCCCGGCTCGAACTGCGACCACGATGCCTACCATGTCATCTCGAAGCACGTCGGGCAGCCCGTCGACTTCATCTGGCACCGCGAGACCGACCTCTCGACCTACGACGCGGTCATCATCCCGGGCGGCTTCTCCTACGGAGACTACCTGCGCGCGGGCGCGCTCGCGTCGTTCTCGCCGGTGATGACCTCGGTCAAGGAGTTCGCCGGCCGCGGCGGCTTCGTCCTGGGGATCTGCAACGGCTTCCAAATCCTCTGCGAGACGGGGCTTTTGCCCGGCGCGCTGATTCGCAACCGCGAGCTGCACTTCATCTGCCAGCACGTCAACGTGCGCGTCGAGACGACCGAGACGCCCTTCACGCACGAGCTGCGCGGCGGGCAGGTCTTGACCCTGCCGGTCGCGCACGCCGAGGGCAACTACGTCTGCGACGACGAGACGTACGAAGAGTTGATTCGCGAAGACCGCGTCGTCTTCCGCTACTGCGACCCGGCGGGCTTGTCAGGTGAGTTGTCGAACATCAACGGCTCGCGCGACCACATCGCGGGCATCTGCTCGCGCGAACGCAACGTGCTCGGATTGATGCCGCACCCCGAGCGCGCGTGCGAAGACCTGCTCGGCTCCTCGGACGGCAGCGGCCTCTTCCGCTCGCTCGCGGCGACGCTGGCCGTCCGCGTTTAATCTCTGCAAGGAATCCCTCGTATGCGTAACGTCGGCATCGCTCTCCTCGTCGGCTCGGTCGTGCTGGCCGGTCTGTCGCTCATCATCTGGGTGCTCGGGCTCCTCACTGGTTTCACCTTCGGCGGTCTCGTCCACCTTCTGCTCGTCTTTGCCATCCTCGTCGGCCCCGCCGGCGTGGTCGCGGGGCTCGTTCTCATCCTCGTCGGCGGCAAACGGAACCAGCCGCGTTGACGAAGCGGCACACGCGTGAGCCGGAGCTTGCGGCGGCAGACCCTTCGGACGTCCTCACGTGGGAAGAGGTGAGCCGCACGCATCGCGTCCGCAACGGCGTCTACCAGAGGGGTGGGCGGCTCGTCTCTCTGCTCACAGACTTCGGCCGCATCAACCCCTGCTACCCGGACGCGCTCTCCGCGGACGGCGAAACAATCGTCTACACCGGCGAGGGGCGCCACGGAGACCAGCACCTCTCGCCCGGCAACCGCGCGCTGCTCTCGGCGGTCGAGAGCGGCCACGCCGTCCCACTCTTCAACAAGCTCGGGGTCGGCCGCTGGCAGCTCACCGGCCACTGGCGCGTCGGCTCCGCCGAACACCGCTACGACGAGACGGAGCAACGCATGCTCTGGCGCTTCACACTGAAAAGAGCCGGCGGGAAGAAGAATTCACATGGACAGACAGGATTGACAGGATAAGGCAATGACAGATTTCAAACCCGTATTTCTCTCATCCTGCTCATCCTGTCCATCCATGTGAATTCTTTCCACGGGCCACGGCCCGCCGGCCGAGGTTCAAGCTTTGAACTTTAAACTCAGATTCGTTAAGCTGTCGGCGCTCCCCGTCCACTTCCAGAAAAGGAGTTCAGGCAAGGTTATGAAGAAGCTCTCCGCGGTCGCACTCCTCCTCGCGCTCTCGTTCGCGTTCGCCGCGCAGGCGGCGCGCTCGACGAAGGCCGCGCCCGACGCCAAGGCGGCGGTCGCCATCGGCGCGGTCGTCCCGGACTTCAAGCTGCCCGACGCCGACGGCAACGAGCACACGCTCGCCTCGCTCAAGGGCAAGTCGGGCACCGTCATTCTCTTCATCGCGACGCGCTGCCCGGTCTCGAACGGCTACAACGAGCGCATGGCGAAGCTCGCGGCCGACTACCGCGCCAAGGGCGTCAACGTCATCGGCATCAACTCGAACTCGACCGAGCCGGCCGCCGAGGTCAAGTCGCACGCGGCCGAGAAGGGTCTGTCCTTCAGCATCCTGAAGGACACCGGGAACGTCGTCGCCGACCGCTTCGACGCGCAGTACACGCCCGAGGCTTTTTTACTTGACGCCTCCGGCAAGCTCGTCTACCACGGCCGCATCGACAACTCGCGCAACGCCGACGGCGTGACCACCAACGACCTGCGCGACGCCATCGACGCGACGCTCGCGGGCAAGCCGGTCGCCAACGTCGAGGTCAAGGGCTTCGGCTGCTCCATCAAGCGCGCCAGCTAGAAGGCGGTTCGGATCGAGTGATGTACAAGGGACTGCTGCCGGCCGTCGTCGCGGCCTTCATGCTTGCGGGCGGCGCGGCCGGCGTCGGCCCGCAGAAGCGTGGTCAGGCCAAACGCCCCGCGCCGGCCGAGTCGAAACCCGTCGCGCCGCCGAAGGTGACCGAGATCGACGAGGCCGCGCTCAAGTCCCTGCTCGGGATGGAGGCGGGGCGTGCGCGCCCGTTGCTTGTCAACTTCTGGGCGACGTGGTGCGGGCCATGCCGCGAGGAGTTCCCCGACCTCGTCAAGCTTCGCGGCCAGTACGCCGAAGAGAAGCTCGACTTCATCCTCGTCTCGCTCGACGACCCCTCGGACATCGGCAAGGCCGTGCCCGAGTTCCTCTCGGAGCAGCGCGCCACGGCCCTGCCCGCCTACCTCCTCCACGCCACCGACGACAGCATCGCCATCAACCTCGTAGACCCGACGTGGAGCGGCGAGCTGCCCGCCACCTTCATCTACGACCGTGCGGGCAACGTCGTCTACAAGCACAAGGGGCGCGTCAAGCCCGACGAGCTGCGTGCCGCGCTCGACGCCGCGCTGAAATAAATAAGCAGCACTGTGTTTGAAGAAACCGGCGCGAGCCTTTATCCTGTGCTGTCCTATTGGTCAGCCGAACAAGGTCGCCGCCGTTTCCCGTCATGAACCCTGAGACCATCACCCCGGAAGTCGTCGCCGCACACAACCTCACCTCGGAAGAGTTCGAACGCATCCGCGAACTGCTCGGGCGCGAGCCCACCTTCGTCGAGCTGGGTGTCTTCTCCGTCATGTGGTCGGAGCACTGCTCGTACAAGTCTTCGCGCACACACCTCAAGCGGCTCCCGACCAAAGGCGAGCGCGTCATCGTCCCGCCCGGCGAGAACGCCGGCATCGTGGACGTGGGCGACGGCTGGTGCGCGGCCTTCAAGGTCGAGTCGCACAACCACCCCTCCTTCATCGAGCCCTTCCAGGGCGCGGCCACCGGCGTCGGCGGCATCCTGCGCGACATCTTTACGATGGGCGCGCGCCCCGTCGCCGCGATGAACTCTCTGCGCTTCGGCACGCTCTCACACCCCGAGCACGGCCGCCGCAACCGCGCGCTGCTCGCCGGCGTCGTCGCCGGCATCGCGCATTACGGCAACGCCTTCGGCGTCCCGACCGTGGGCGGCGAAGTGGTCTTCGACGACGCCTACGGTTTCAACCCGCTCGTCAACGCCTTTGCGTTGGGCTTGGTCCGGCACGACCAGATATTTTTCGGGAAGGCCGCGGGCGTGGGGAACCCCGTGCTCTACGTCGGCGCCAAGACCGGCCGCGACGGCATCCACGGCGCGACGATGGCCTCGGCCGAGTTCGACGAGGAGGCTTTGGAGAAGCGTCCGACCGTGCAGGTCGGCGACCCTTTCCTTGAGAAGCTTTTGCTCGAAGCCTGCCTCGAAGCGATGCGCGCGGGCGCGGTGGCGGGGATTCAGGACATGGGCGCGGCGGGGCTCACCTCGTCCTCGTGCGAGATGGCCGCGCGCGCGGGCAACGGCATCGAGCTGGACCTCTCGCTCGTCCCGCAGCGCGAGGCGGGGATGACGGCCTACGAGATCATGCTCTCCGAGTCGCAGGAGCGCATGTTGATCGTCGCGCACAGTGGCCGCGAGCGGCAGGTCATCGACATCTTTCGCAAGTGGGACCTGGATGCCGTCGTCATCGGCCGCGTCACAAACACCGGCAGCGTCGTCGTCATCCACGAAGGCGAGAAGCTCGCCGACATCCCCTCGAAGTACCTCACCGACGAGGCGCCGCGCTACGACCGCCCGATGAAGCCGAGGGTGAAGGACGAAGGCTACGCCGTCGGCGGAGGATCGGACATTGTCTCGCCCGCGCCCGCGACAGCGCCTGCCTTAAACACAGCACCCCACACACAGCATCCGACACCCGCGACCGATTTCAACGAAGCGCTCGGCCGGCTGCTCGCCTCGCCGAACCTCGCGTCGAAGTCGTGGGTCTACAGGCAGTACGACCACATGGTGCGGACGAACACGGCGGTACTGCCCGGCGCGGACGCGGCCGTCGTGCGCATCAAGGAGACGCGCCGCGCGCTCGCCATGTCGCTCGACGGCAACAGCCGTTACTGCGCCGTCGCTCCGCGCGAGGGCGCGAGGCTGATCGTGGCCGAGTCGGCGCGCAACGTCGTCTGCGTCGGCGCGCGGCCGCTCGCCATCACCAACTGCCTCAACTTCGCCTCGCCCGAGCGCGCCGAGGTGATGTGGTCTTTCTCAGAGGTCATCGACGGCATGGCCGAAGCTTGTGAAGCTTTGGGCACGCCGGTCGTCTCCGGCAACGTCTCCTTCTACAACGAGACCGAGGGGCGCGGCATCCACCCCACGCCCGTCATCGGCATGGTCGGCCTCGTCGAAGATGTCCGCCGCGTCGTCACGCAGGGGTTCAAGCGCGAGGGGCACCTCGTCGCGCTCGTCGGCCAGAGCGGCGAAGACCTCTCGGCGAGCGAGTATGAAGTGACGGTGCTCGGGCGCACGGTCGAAGAGCTGATCGCCTCGGGCGCGCGCGTCCCCTCGCTCGACCTTGAGCGCGAGCTGGCCGTGCAACGCGCCGTGCTGCTCGCCGCCGAGGAGGGACTGCTTCAGTCCGCGCACGACTGCTCGGACGGCGGGCTCGCCGTCGCGCTCGCGGAGTGCTGCTTCTCCTCACTCGGCCGCGCGGCTTTAGGCGCCGAGATCAAACTCGACGGAGAGTTATCCGCAACCAACTCGCTCTTCGGCGAGACGCCCTCGCGCGTTCTCGTCAGCTTCGAGGAGGCGCAGCGCACGCGCCTTGAGCGCATCGCCGCGCAGGCCGGCGCCCCGCTCAAGGTCATCGGCCGCGTCGGCGGCCCGCGCCTCCGCGTCAGTCTCGCGGGCGCGGAGCAGCTCTCACAGGACGTGTCCGAACTCGAACCCCTCTGGCGCGACTCGCTCGGCAACAGTCTGCAAGCCGAGGTCATCGCCACCGCCGCGGAGTGAAGAGTTGAGCATTACATCGCCGCGTTAGCGGCGGGGTGAGTTTAGCCCGGCCTTTTAAGGCCGGGAACACGAACGATTAACAAGACGCCGCGTCGCGTCAGCGACGCCTGAACCGCACCGACACGTTCAGGC